>CBIHON010000039.1:0-47653 GCA_966211965.1 uncultured Burkholderiales bacterium
GCATAACCGACGTTGACTGGCAGTACTGCTTTTAAGTTCATAACAGGCTCTAGTTCCCAGTCTTAGGAAATTTGAAGAGTTATAACTTGGATCTTTGTCCGTCTAGCGGCACTGAAAAGAGAGTCTATTCAGTTACTAGAATTCCAAGAAGGGGAAATAACGTTCCTGGAGCCAGCTCGATATCGCCAAGTTCCTCAACCGAAACCGTAGGTAACTCTACGGATACTTCTTCGTTTTGAAGCGTGGTAATGGCTTCTTGAAAAGCTTGCATATTCTCGGCCGATTCAAATACGTATTGACTCTTATCGTCCGACAGCACACCAAGCTTTTGCAATAATTTCATCCGCTCTTGCTCATAGACCGTCAAGTCGGTAGAGGCTAGCTGCAGTGCCTTTGCCACTCTAAAACTGGCTTTGACCGGCAGCTTCGTTTCGGCGAGTAGTTTCATTGCAGGTTGAGCCAGTATCAAAGCACTTAATTTCATTTATTGTTCCCTTGTTCTATGCTGCAAACAATGCAATTTTTCGCAGGCTGCCGTTGAATTGAATTTGCATGTATCCTTGGATTGCTCCGGCGGTTGGATAGGAAGTAGCCTGAACGGACATCATGCCATTCGTATCAAAAAGGAATCTATTGATGCCGGCATTGTCTTGCAATGCGATCAGGTTGTTGGCGAAAATTAAATTAAGCCTGGACGCGGTGCTGTTTCCATCGGAACGTATAAATGCGGTAGGCGTGTTAGCGGCGCCGAAATATTGAATGGTCTGACCGCTCGCCATACTGATTGCGGACCCACCGGGCGCAATTGCGTCTTGATTAAAGTTGATGCCTCGAAGCCAGCCAATTCCCGACTGGGCCTGCCCCAAAATACTGAGAGCGACGGAGCAATGGTATTGAGTCTGGGTTCCTAATTGCCCGGTACTAATTCTTTGACCTTCCGATAATCCGACCACTCCGTCGCCGTTGCAACGATATGGGTCCACTTGAGATGTGGACGGATGTCGGTTGATAACATCCAGTTCAAATCCTTGGATGATGCTAAGGACGTGGGCAGAGGCTTGCTTGTAAGCCTCACCGTAAAAGGCATACACAGTATTTGCACCTTTTGCAGCCAATAGATCCTGGTTGGCGAGAGAAGTCAGTCCAATGTACATGGAATTCGGGGCGCTTTCGGATGCGCGGATCGCAAATACCCCAGACGTTTTCCCGGTACCTAAATTACCTGATCCATTGGTAGTCCCTCCGGTGCCGCCTCCTGTTTGAATAAGGGAGATAGCGTCGTACCAATTTAACCCTGGAGCCTGATTTGTCGGCCATCCGGCATGCAATGTCGTGGGGTTGATCCACAAGTAGTCGTTTGCGGCGACTGTTGCCGCCGTCAACGCTGCCGCCGTAGCGGAATTGGCCGTGGTGGCAGCAACTGCAGCAGCAGATACGGCTAAAGCACTGGCGCTTCCTAGGAAAGATCTTCTAGATGTTGTAGTCATTTTTTGAGGGATCACTTTCAAATTAAAACATAGCGTTTATTTGCGCAATCAATCCTATTTGTTGCTTAAGGAGATGAATAGGACAATTGGCATATGCACACTAACACAGCATGTGCAAAATTGGCAACTTTAGAAAATTCGGCGCTAGAACGTAGAAAGGCCGCAGAGTGCGAACCTTTCGTAAGAGCCCACATGGACGCCGCCGTTTGCCAAGTAAATCAATGCATGATTCAAGCAGAATAGAGATTGCGAACTTACTTGCGGATCAATTTGGGCGATCCACGTGCGGCTGCAGTTGTACACCGAATTCGAGAACTGGCATGTTCAATCTTGCCATCGACAGTAACCGTTCACGCCGATTGTCTCGCGCCCCCCAGGCTTAGACATACATCATTGTTTTGCGGCGGATCAAACGAAAACCCCATATTCATGGGGTACCTGCCCTTGATAAAACCCCGACAATGTGGGTTTCACCTACCCATCTGATGCCGTCGGCACGCACTCACAGAAGACGATCATGAAACCGCATTTCGCCTGGTTACCCGCTTTACTACTGAGCACATCCGCATTCTGCGCGCCGACGAACTGCCCTGAACATTATGCCGATGGCGAAGCGCCGGAAATCACCAATGCGCTGACCAGCCAACGAACCCAACCGATCTGTTTCGAGGCGCGCCGTCATGCACAGCGGCATTACCCGCACGCCGCTTTGGGCAGCGGAATTCCTGACGGCCGATCGCATCGCGGCCGCCAGCCAATTGCCGCGCCGGAATGCATTTCATCCGGAGACGAAAATCCCTGCCTGTGACCGCGCGGAACTGGCCGATTACGCTCGATCAGGATATGACCGGGGGCACATGAGCCCAAATCACGATATGCCGACGCCTACAGCACAGCGCGAAAGCTTCTTCCTGGCTAACATCGTGCCGCAGGCACCAAAGATCAATCAGAATTTATGGGAAGGCATTGAAACTGCTGTGCGCACACTCGTATCAAACGACCACGACCTGTACGTGATCACCGGATCGCTGTTCGAGAGTAGCGAGGCTGAGCAATTGAATGGCTGCGTGTTGGTGCCGAGCAGTGTGTTCAAAGCGATTTACGATCCTGGTCGGCATGAAGCCGGCGCTTATGTCACGATGAACGAAAAAAACTCGCGCACGATGCAATATGATGCTATCTCGATCGAGGAACTTGAACGGCGCGCCGGGATCAATCTGTTTCCGATGATGTCCATCACGATCAAACAAGTCGGCATGGATCTGCCGGCGCCGGCACCGCATGGCCACCCATGACATTCCATCCGTACAAAGACAAGTCTGAATCGATCGCCATCGGCGATCTAACGGTCGAAAACCGAATCGACCGAATCGAACTCTATGGATGCTGCAAATCACGCGGGATAAAGCCGGACTCGCGACTGCGCTGGAGTTGAAAGAGCTCATTGATGCAACAGTGACAGCATTGCGCGCCGCCGATTTACCGGAACACATTGAAGAGAAGCCGGCGAAGATGGTCAAGAATCCGTTTAAAAACGGATAATCCTTCAATCGATCCCATATCTCAGCACCACAGCGCACGCGAACAAGAATAGTTACTCTATCCGTTATGGTAGGGACCGAACCGGACGACGATGCAATGGCTTCGGTGAACGGGCCATTCCCGGCGAATTTCTGTTGGGCGCATCTGGCTGCGAGCTGCCAAGCAGTGTTAGATTTCATCGCGATACGAACCTCCCCAAACGTCCGAGTTCGACCCAATTCGGACATTCCCACTTCGCTAAAACAGTCATTTCCTCGAGGTATTCGATCAAATTTCGGTTCCGAAAACGGCCAGAACTGCGGCCGGAATTCCGTCATAGTGCGCTTCACCTTCACAACAGGAGAAACGCATGAAAGCACTTATCAACAAAGTCGCCATTGTCACTGGTGCAAGCAGCGGCATCGGATACGCTGCAGCAAGACTGCTCGCACGAGAAGGCGCAAAGCTTATTGTTACTTCGCGACGAAAAGAACTACTGGACCAGCTTGTGTTACAAATTCATTCCGATGGCGGGGAAGCAGTCGCCGTTACCGGCGACGCAAAGGACGAGGCTACCGCTCAACGTGCAGCCGACGAAGCCGTGCGCCAATTTGGTGGCCTGGACATTGCTTTCAACAATGTCGGGGCTGTCGGTGCAACCGCCGCGGTGCAAGACTTGGCGCCGGACGCTTGGCGCGACGTCTTGGACACCAATCTTACAAGCGCATTTCTGTCGGCAAAGCATCAGGTGCCGGCGATGCTCGAACGTGGCGGTGGATCACTGATATTCACGGGGTCGTTCGTCGGTCATAGCGTTGGCATGCCAGGCATGGCTGCATACGCGGCAGCCAAGGCCGGACTGGTGGGTCTCGTTCAAACGCTGGCAGTCGAGTTAGGTCAGCACAAAATCCGCGCGAACGCCATTTTGCCTGGCGGTACGGATACACCAGCCAATATCGTAAATGCGCCCGGAGCAACTCCTGAGATTCGACAGTTCGTCGAAGGACTGCATGCTTTGAAGCGAATGGCAATGCCTGAGGAAATAGCGCATGCAGTGCTGCATCTGGCATCTGATGCATCGAGTTTCATTACCGGCGCTGCTATTCCTGTGGATGGGGGAGTTTCCGTGACACGGACGTGACATCATGCTGCCTGATGCCCTGCGGGAGTATCCGACGGCAGCGACGCAATCGGGCGGTCTCGGGTCTTCCTGCCCAATCACGAATCGACTGAGCCGTGCAGCCAGATGGTGCGCCAACATCATGTGTATGAGCAAGCGCAGCAGCGAGCGATCAAACGGACTGTTGAAGCCGCAAAACTAACCAAGCGTGTGGCGACGTACCCTGCCGCAACACCTTTGTACTCACCTGCCCAAGTAAGATTTCGACATCTGGATCGTCCCGGGTCAGATCGTTCACTGTGACGGGGCGACCATGAACGATTTCCCATCTCCATGTCTTGAACCGTGATGGCTGCGGTGTCGTGTCGCCGAGCGACAAGCGGTGTTAGCTGGCGTCGATGACCACCTGGGGGCGGTACTACATCGAGTCGAATGTCGGGTAATGGCCGGCAAGCGCCGGATCGCGACAGGCGCCTGCCAGCACAAGATCAGACGTCGGTTTGCTCTGCAATTTCCAAGGCGTCGTCGACTTCAATGCCGAGGTACCGGACCGTGCTCTCCAGCTTCGTATGTCCCAAAAGCAACTACACTGCTCGCAAGTTTTTCGTTCGCCGGTAAATCAGCGTTGCTTTCGTCCGACGCATGGAGTGGGTGCCATACGCGGAGGGATCAAGTCCAATCGATTCTACCCACGACTCGACAATACGCGCGTATTGCCGTGTGGATAGATGCGGTGACTCGTTAATCCGGCTGGGAAAAGGTACTGGCTTGAGGCCAAGTGCGCCTGTTCAACCCAGGCAGCGACGGATGTCCGTGTCAGTTCCGTGATTTCAAACTGGACTGGCCGATGCGTCTTCTGCTGCATGACGATTGCGCGCTGGCTGACGCGGCCGCCTTGGGCAACATCGCTTACCTTCAGACCGACCAAGTCACATCCGCGCAGTTTGCTGTCGATGGCAAGATTGAATAGCGCCAGGTCTCGCGTGCGCTTTGCCAATTGAAGACGAATGCGTATGGCCCAGATTTCCTTCAACTTCAGTGGCGCCTTCTGGCCGACCAGCTGATAATTGGGTCGCGTTCATGAGTTCCTCCCGAATCAAGTGGAAGGAATCTTATTGTGCGCTTTTCAAAATGGAAAAGATCGACCCCAAGCTGCCGTTCAACGCTGGAGGCAACCGGTGGCCCGTAGATGAGCAAAGTCTGCCGTAGGGATATCCGTGTTGGTTGACTTTTTAACCATCATGTTCTGTGCCAACGGAAAACAACGCAATTGTGCTTCGCTCTGGCAGACGAAAACTACGGCACTAGTGATTACATAGCCATGCCACCGAGTATATCGGACGCCTCTGATCGCTAAAGTAGCAACGCTCGTATTCCACTCAATAATTTATCGATCTCGCGTTCGGTGGTTAGGTAACTGACCGACGCGCGCGCGATCTGCCCAAGTCCTCTAGCCTCCATGTCGAGCGGCGTGTAAGCGACGCCGTTGCTGCCAATCACGATGCCCTGATCCGCAAGACAACGTTGCACTTGGCCGGCTTCGAGCCCCCCTACGTTGAACGCTACCAGCCCGGATTGTTCGACGCCGAGATCCAGTATCGCCACGCCAGGAATATCCGCCAGTTGCACACGTAAGTCCCGAGCGATGGCGTCAATCCGTGCGCGAATGTTTGCGACGCCAACCTCCAGTACTTCGTTGAGTGCATTGGCCAGCCCGCAGTGCAGCGCCAGCGACGCTTCCGCCGACTCGAAACGCGCCGCGTCGTCCCGTAAGACTGGCTCACCCTCCTTACCCAATGGCGCGGAGCGCGTGTCGACGAATGCCGGCGTCAAGCGGGAGAGGAAGTCCTGTCGTACGTACAGAAGGCCTGTACCTCTTGGACCTCGCAGCGCTTTTCGGCCTGCACCGGTCAGCACATCGCAACCCAACTCGACGACATCGATAGGCAGTTGACCTACCGCTTGCGCGGCATCGATGAAATACGGAATGCCGTGCCGGCGCGCGACTTCACCGATGGCGGCTGCTGGATTGATGAGTCCGCTGTTCGCCGGCAACCACGTGAGCGCAATCAGGCGCACTCGTTCGTCGAGCATGGTTTCCAGCGCGCGGGGATCGGCTGCAGCGTTGGCGTCACAAGGAATGACCTCGATCGATGCACCGGCACGCTTTGCCGCAAGCCGCATCGCCGCAAGATTGCCGCCCCATTCGTGCCGCCCTACGAGAATACGTTCACCGGACCGCCAAGGGCCCAAGGCGGCAAACGCAGCGCCCCAGCCGTGCGAATTTCCGGTGGTCAACGCAATCTCGGTTGGCTGGGCATTCAGCAGTTGTGCAGCGAGTCGCCGCGCTCGTTCAGTCTGTTCGCGTCCAGCGACGCCAGCTTCCATGGGGCCCATCGTGGCTTCGCGCCACAATTGAGCATGGATTGCCTCCAGCGTCCCCGAAGACGGCAACGAGGCTCCCGCGTGATTGAAGTGCGTGATGCTTTGTGCACCAGGGGTGCGAGCCCGCAGCGCGTCCACTGCGGTAATCGAAAGAGCAGACATGTTCATTTCAATGATGCGGGTTGACCCGATGCTTGCGTAAGCGAGACAACCGCTTCAACTTCGACTGCCACGCCTGCTGGCAGCGACGCGACGCCGACCGCACTGCGTGCGTGACGTCCGGCGTCCCCGAATATCCGGTCTTGTGGCGCAGGACATCTGATGCCCGAGAAGTGACCGGATTGAGCTTGAAGTCAGCGCTGTGGCGAATCTCATCCCGCACGAACTCAAAGCACAACCGAATCAGCTCGTGCTCCGACGTAGTCGAGCGAGCCAAATCTTTTGCGACCGATGAGACTTCACGGTCATCGAGGTCGATGTATTTGCTTGCGGATAGATATTGCTGCATTTTCTTTCTGGCCTGACTTGGTAAATGGACAACCTCGTGACAGGGAAAAATTGGCAGAATAATATCATATACATGGGATCTGGCCATGACCGGTATTGGCCGATTCCTGCCGGCGGCTGATCGACTGATCTCGTTAAGGATTGCCCGACACCGGCCCGACAAGGGCATGCACATCCGTGCCGGTCTGTGGCCGTGGTCCTGCATCGGACAACCCGTAACGTAGTAGGCATTCGGTGCGTCCTAATTCGGAGCATATCGGACACAGGATGTTAGATCGAGTCAGAGTTACTACATTTGTATATGTTGTGACTTGATCTGACAGGATGTGTCAGATTACGAACTTCCGGATTCGTCCCCGGGTTGCTTGTCGTGTGATTTTCTTGAGCGACCTAAATGCAGTGGAAGCGGCCCCTCAGAATTTGTAGTTGGCATGCTGGAGTAGACCAATTCCAGCCACTTATCCATTTTCCAGAACAGTCGTTCGAGTGGCTGCTGGGCTCGCCGAGGTGCCAACTTGGCTATCAGTGCATCGGCAGCAAAGTTGACTGCCTCTCTTTCGGAACAGCGAAATATCGTCGTTACGAGTGCGTGCTCCCAAACCGGCGCGCTTCGAGAGTGCCCAATGGCGCACCCCATTGTTGACCGCCGTCGGTTGACAACCGGATCTCCCATTCAAATCGATCCCGCTTGATGTTGAAGAAGCGAATACGGTTTTTAAGGGACTTCCCTTCTGCCCCTTGCACACTGAATTCCAACACCATTTCGCCGTTCTGCCAATGTCCGTGCCAGTCGGACATTGGCGTGGCTTCTAGTGCCTGCATCCCTGCCATCTCCCAGCGCCCGTTTGCCTGCGAATAGGTTCGCAAGGTTACGAACGATGAGATCGGCTGGCCCTCTGGATTGCGTATAGTGAATTCGTCCATGATAATGCGGCCACCGCAGAGGTACTGCGCCCGCCAATCGGCCGCGTACTCAAACAAGACAGATCCGTCCGGCTGGCAGCGCTTTCCGCGTACCTCCCATTCGCCGATCAGAAAATCGAACTGTTTGCCTTCCTCGGTTGGGCCGTTGACGTAGCGCGCTTGACGTAGCGCGCAATTTCCGGAGGAAGTTGCCGGGGTTGCGAAGCGGGAGTATTCATTGTTACCTCGTGCATGGTGGGTTGAACGGGGGCCATTTAACGGCGTCGCCTCTCTGGATTCTCATGGATACGGTGCTCGAGATCAGGGCCGAGAATCGAGCCGGCACGAAGCAGCGGTTCGGCACGAAGGGCCGTAATGTACTTTTCTGCCAATGTCGGCTCTTGCGCGGCCATGCGGTTGACGAGTGAGCGGTAGCGGACGCGAACTCGGCGCAAAGCGGTGCTGCGTGAACGAGAATTCGATTCGGCGCCGCCTGCAAACTCGCGTGCCAATTGCTCCCATTCGGATTGCAGGCTGAAGTCGAGCCGCTTGAATTGCTTCGGCGTGAGATGCCGGTAGAAGGCTGTGAGGCGCAATTCAATTGCCCGATTGATATAGGTGACGAGCTCAAGGTCATCTCCAGCCTTACCCCGCACTGCAGGCTCCAGCAGATACATCTTCTCCCATCGCTTCATCAAGTCGTAGTCCCCCCGCGCCATCAGCAGACTGAGATCCATCCAGCGACGGGCCAGTGGTTGGAGTTCAAGCGAATCGATGGGAACGGCACGGTTCATCGCGTCGCGTATCGCGGCAATCAAGGGCGGCCATCGTTCCTCAATGCTTGGACTCGATTCGAAGACTTTCGCGAGTTCTCCGGGTGAAAAATATCGTCCATAGGTAGACATCGCCGTGAGCACGCGTAAGCGGTCATTGAGCGTGGGTTTTTCCCCTCGTGTCAGTGCCGATTTTAGAAGGAGAAGTTGCTCGCAGAGCTGGCGAGACTGTTCAATTTTTCGCTCAATCGCGTGAATTTGCCGATCCACGATTTCGGGCAGGCGATCCAGCTCATCCCTTAGCAAGTTTTGAATCTCCCGCAATGAAAGGCCAAGTTGGCGGAGGCCCTGAATCGCTTGCAATCGAGCGACGTCTGCCATGGAATAAAGACGATAAGCGGACCCGCTACTGCGCCCCGAGGGTTTGAGTAACCCAATCCGGTCATAGTGGTGCAGCATACGGACCGTCATACCGGCTCGTGCAGCCAGCGCTCCAATGCGCAGTGGTTCTTCGGAAGCAATGGACATGGTTGATGGAACTCCGCGAGCAACGTGGGGATGCAACGAAGTCTAAACCATGACACTGTGATAGGGTCAAGGGGACGTCAACCGGTAGGCTAGGTGCACCTGGTCATTTAAACTGTTGAATATCCGCTATGCCCGATCTCGAATGTCGGATAAGGGGCGATAGTATGAATTCGCCGTTTTGGAAAACCGCCGTTCCGCTCGACTTTCTGGCTAATGGCCGGTAACCGATGCATAGCTGACACAGTTCGTGCCGGACGCCATCGTCCGTTCAGACGGCCGAGGAACGGCCAGCACATAGTACACATAGTACACATAGTATGAACCGGATGGCAGCAGCCACTCTGAAGTAGACCCACATCTATTTTCACTGGATTTCTATACCTCGCCGGAATCCGGACGCGTGGAAGTCCCAAGGTGCAATGAAATCTGGCACCAATCGGCAGGTCAAATCTGGTTTACTACAAATGCGGCAATGCCGATGGTGTCTGGCAGGCGAAGAAAGCGGTAACTGAGATAGCCGAAAACCGCAACGAGGAAGATGATGCCATCAATAACTTGAAATGCTGTCAATTGATATCTCCGTGTATGCAGACATGTATTTTATTGCAGGCATTCAAGCTGGCCATGAGAGGGGCAGCGAAGCAATATCCATATGCCCTCAGCCCTTGATCCATACCAAACATTGTTCGGCTTGACGCAATGCCTGCGAACCAATGAGCGCAGAGGGCATCGGAATTTGCACGGAAGCGGGGAGCAACCAAGCGATGCTTGACCGGATTCGTTGATCTTGCTGGAGGGCATGCGTGGCACAGGCATTCAGTCAAACCACTGTTCTTGCAATCAAGCTGTTCGTCGTGGGAACAATCATTCTGCTTGTCGCGGCGGTTGCCGTCGTCCGCTGGCGCATGTCGCCCGCCGATACGTTGTTCCAGCCGGTCGCGCAGCCTATCCTGTTCAGCCACAAGCATCATGTCGGCGACGACGGCATCGATTGCCGCTATTGCCATACTTCGGTGGAAAAATCCGCGTTTGCCGGACTGCCGTCGACCCAGATCTGCCTGACCTGCCATTCCCAGCTTTTCCGCGATGCGCCGCTGCTGGCACCGCTGCATGCCAGTGCGCGCGGCAATTTGCCGATTCAATGGAATCGCGTGCACGACTTGCCGGATTTCGTCTATTTCGACCACAGCATTCACATCAACAAGGGTGTCGCCTGCATCGAATGCCATGGGCGGGTCGACCAGATGCCGCTGATGTGGCGCGTTTCTTCGCTGAACATGCAATGGTGCGTGCAATGTCATCGCAATGCGCCGCAGCACATCCGGCCGCTGTCCGAAGTGTTTTCCATGACCGACACCAAGCCGCTGAGCCGGCAGGAACTGGCGCAACTCAATCGCCTGTATCACCTGCAGGATACGCGCCGGCTGACCGATTGTTCCACCTGCCATCGCTGATCGCCATCGTCCACTCATGCCACGACATCCGACCATCCCTATCGCCACGCATCCTGCGGATGCCGCCGAAGCGCACGACGCGCAACGCCGCGCTTTCCTGAAGATCATGGCGGCGTCGATGGCGCTGGCGGGCGCGGGATGCAGCGGTCCGCCCCAGGAAATCATCGTCCCCTACGTGCGGATGCCGGAGCAGATGGTGCCCGGCAAGCCGCTGTTTTATGCCAGCGCCTTCATGCGCGGCGGCCACGCGCATGGCGTGCTGGTGGAGAGCAACATGGGGCGGCCGACCAAGATCGAAGGCAATCCGCATCATCCGGCCAGCTTGGGCGCGACCGATATTTTTGCGCAAGCTTCGGTGCTGCAATTGTGGGACCCGGATCGTTCGCAGACGGTCTTTCGGAATAAGGAAATTTCGACCTGGGAAGCGTTCGAGGGAGCCTTGCTGTTGCAGCGAAGCAAGTGGGATGTTGACGGCGGCGCCGGCCTGCGCATTCTCACTGGCAGCACCAGTTCGCCGACACTGGCCGACCAACTGGCGCAATTGCTGGCGCGCTATCCGAATGCGCGCTGGCATAGCTACGATCCGCTGCATGACGACCGTGCGCATGAAGCGGCATGGCTGGCATTCGACCGTCCTGTGCACGCGCTGTATCGGCTCGACCGTTCCGCAATCGTGCTGAGTGTCGACGCCGACTTGTTCGGCAACTGGCCCGGCAGCATTCCGTATGCCCGCGATTTCGTGCGCAACCGGCGCAGCGCTTCGCCGCAGTTCGGCAGCCGCCTGTATGTGCTGGAAGCGTCGCCTGGCTTGACCGGCGCGATGGCCGATGAACGGCTGGCGTTGGCACCGCACGAGATCGAGAGAATGATGTGGCGTATCGCCGCCCGGCTCGGGATGGCGGGCTTACCATCCGATGTGCCGCGTGTATCAGGCAGGCATGCGGAGCGGTGGGAATCGGTGCTGACGGCGCGGTTGCTGGCGCATCGCGGCGCGGCGGTGATCGCGGCCGGCGGCAGTATGTCGCCGCAAACGCGAGCCTTGGTGCATCTGATGAATGCGCATCTCGGCAACCTCGACCAGACCGTGACCCTGATTGCACCGGCGGAAGCGCGCCCTGCGAACCATGCGGATTCGATCGCTGCATTGGCCACCGATATGGAGGCCGGCGCCGTGACATCGCTCATCATGCTCGAATCCAATCCAGTCTATAACGCGCCGGCGGATATCGGCTTTGCGCAAGCCATGCGCAAGCTGCCGTTCTCGGTGCATCTCGGCTTGTATCGCGACGAGACTGCGCATGCGGCCGGTTGGCATCTGCCAAGCACGCATGGCTACGAAGCGTGGAGCGACGGCCGTGCATTCGACGGCACCGCCTCCATCGTGCAGCCGACCATCGCGCCGCTGTACGATGGCCGCTCCGCGCACCAGTTGCTGGCTCTGCTGATGGATGATCGCGAGCGGTCCGGCCATGCGCTGGTGCAACGCTTCTGGCGCTCGCACAGTGGCATGGCGGATTTTGATTCATTCTGGCATGCGGCATTGCGGCAGGGCGTGATCGCCGGCAGTGGGCATGCGGCGTTGAACCTGCGCCCGGCCGGCGCCGTGCCGCCGCCCGATTTCAGCGGCAGTGAATTGACAGCCGTGTTCGCTGCCGATCCATCGGTCGGCGCCGGCGAGTTCGCCAACAATGCGTGGCTGCAGGAATTGCCGCGTCCGTTCACGAAGCTGACCTGGGACAACGCCGCCATGCTTGGCACGGCCACCGCGAATAAGCTCGGCGTCGATACCGGCGATGTGGTGCGCTTGTCCATGGCGGACCGTCCTTCGGTCACGGTAGAGGCGCCGGTATGGGTGTGGGCAGGGCATGCGGAGGGCGTGGTCAGCTTGTACCTGGGATATGGCAGGCGGGCCGCCGGCCGGGTCGGCAACGGCGTCGGATTCGACGCGTATCGCCTGAAGACTTTGCATGCTTCGTCCGCGCTGAAGGTGGAAAAAACCGGACGGCACCATGCCTTCGCGACCACTCAGCATCACGCGACGATGGAAGGGCGCGACATCGTGCGCAGCGCATCGCTGGACGAGTTCCGCCGCAATCCGCATTTCGCCAACGACGAGCCGCGCCAACGCACGCCTGCCATTTCGATTTATCCGGAGTGGCAGTACAAGGACTACAAATGGGGCATGGCGATCGACTTGAATGCCTGCATCGGCTGCAATGCCTGCACGATTGCCTGCCAGGCCGAGAATAATATTCCGGTGGTCGGCAAGGAAGAAGTGATGCGCGGGCGCGAAATGCACTGGATCCGGGTCGACCGCTACGACGTCAAGCATGGCGGCCCGGCGGCGCGCCCGCGCAGCGTGTTTCAGCCGGTGCCGTGCATGCATTGCGAAACCGCGCCTTGCGAAGAGGTGTGTCCGGTGGGTGCGACCGTGCATGACAGCGAAGGCCTCAACGTGCAGGTCTACAACCGTTGCGTCGGTACGCGTTTTTGTTCGAACAATTGCCCGTACAAGGTGCGGCGTTTCAACTTTTTGCAGTACTCGAATACCCGCATCGACCGGCCGCCGCCGCTGCAAAATCCGGAAGTGACGGTGCGCCGCAGCGGTGTGATGGAAAAGTGCACCTATTGTTTGCAACGCATCACGCGCGGACGCATCGAGGCGGAAAAACTCGGGCGGCGCTTGCGCGACGGCGAGGTGGTGACCGCATGCCAGGCGGTATGTCCGACCGAGGCGATCGTGTTCGGCGATCTGAACGATCCGGAAAGCCGGGTGAACCGGGCGAAGAGTTCGCCGCTTGACTATGCATTGCTGGCGGAATTGAACACGCGGCCGCGCACCACGTATGCGGCGCTGGTGCTCAATCCCGATGAGGAACTGGGATGAAATCGCAGGACCCGCCCGTCTCCCAAGACATCGGCGTACTGCGCGCCGGCTGGGGCTATGCGAGCATCACTGATAAGATCGCCGACATCGTGTTGAAACGCCCGCTGCGCTGGCCGTGGCTGACCGCTTTCCTGTTGACGTTTGCCGGCACGTTGGTCTTCTTCGGCGCGATTGCTTACCTGTTCGCAATCGGCGTCGGCATCTGGGGCGTGAACATTCCGGTGGCGTGGGGGTTTGCGATCGGCAATTTCGTCTGGTGGATCGGCATCGGCCATGCCGGCACCTTCATCTCCGCCTTCCTGCTGCTGTTGCGGCAGAAGTGGCGCACCTCGATCAATCGCTTCGCCGAGGCGATGACCTTGTTCGCGGCGGGCATTGCGGGCATCTTCCCGATCCTGCACCTGGGACGGCCATGGTTTTTTTACTGGCTGATTCCGTATCCCGACGTGATGAACGTGTGGCCGCAATGGCGCAGTCCGCTGATGTGGGACATCTTTGCGATCAGCACTTACCTGATCGTGTCGCTGCTGTTCTGGTATGTCGGCCTGATTCCAGACCTGGGTACGCTGCGGGACCGCGCTTCTTTGCAAGGCAGCCGCTTCAAGCAGTTCGCCTACGGCTTGCTGGCGCTCGGCTGGCGCGGCGAGGCGCGGCACTGGGCGCGCTACGAAAGCGCCTACCTGCTGCTGGCCGGGCTGGCGACGCCGCTGGTGATCTCGGTGCATTCGGTGGTGTCGCTCGACTTTGCGATCGGCAATACGCCTGGCTATCACTCGACGATTTTTCCTCCTTACTTCGTGGCCGGCGCATTGTTCTCCGGTTTTGCGATGGTGCTGACGCTGGCGATTCCGCTGCGTCATTTCTTCGGCTTGCAGGATTTCATCACGCAACGCCATCTGGCGAACGCGGCCAAGGTGATGCTGGCGACCAGTTTGATCGTGGCTTACGGCTACGCGTCGGAAATCTTTACCGCGTTCTATAGCGGCGACCCGTTCGAAGAATATATGACGATCAACCGCTGGGCCGGGCCGTACGCGCCGGTGTATTGGGCCATGATCGTCTGCAACGTGGCGGTGCCGCAACTGCTGTGGTTTCGCCGCGTGCGGCATAGCGTGCTGATCTTGTTCGTCCTCAGCCTGGTGGTCAATATCGGCATGTGGATGGAACGTTTCCTGATCGTGGTGTCGAGCCTGCACCGTGATTTTCTGCCGTCGGCCTGGGGCATGTTTTATCCAACCGTGTGGGATTGGGTGCATCTGCTGGGATCGATTGCCTTCTTCGTTTTTCTGTTTTTGCTGTTCGTGCGCTTTTTGCCGGCGATTTCGATTGCCGAGATGCGCGAGTTGGTGCATGAGAGTGCGGAGCAAAAGCAATGAGCGGAAAAATCTACGGCTTGATAGCGGAATTTCGCACCGGAGACGCCTTGCTGGAGGCGGCTAGGCGCGCGCGCGCCGAGGGGTATCGGCAAGTCGAAGCGTATGCACCGTATCCGGTCGAGGGCATCGCCGAGGCGGTCGGATTTACGCGCAACCGGGTTCCGCTTCTGGCTCTGCTAGGTGGGATTGCCGGCGGCGCGGGCGGCTATTTCCTGCAATGGTATTCGGCGGTGATCGATTATCCGATCAATGTCGGCGGCCGGCCGCTGCATAGCTGGCCATCGTTCATCCCGGCCACGTTCGAGCTGACCATTCTCGGCGCGGCGCTGGCTGCGGTGTTCGGCATGCTGCTGGCGAACGGTTTGCCGCGCTTGCGTCATCCGGTGTTCGACACGCCCCACTTCGAGCAAGCGACGCGCAACCGTTTCTTCCTGTGCCTGCCGGCGCGCGATTCGCATTTTGATCTACAGCGTGCCAGGACATTTCTGGATGGCTTGCAACCGCTGTCGGTGAGCGAGGTGCCGGCATGAGAGCACATGTGATCGTGGGTTGCCTCTGCCTGCTGGCCGCGTGCGAAAAGGCGAAGCAGGACATGTACGATCAGCCCAGATACAAGCCCTTCGCACGCAGCGATTTGTTCGCCGACGGCAACTCATCGCGCCCTCTGTTGAAGGACAGTGTGCCGTATGCCCAAGGGCCATTTGCCGGCACGTCCAGCGGCCATGTTGGCGAAGACGAAGTAGCCGCCGACCGCGTGGCCCTTACGGCGCAGACCAACCCTTACCCGATTACGCTGCAATTGCTCAAGCGCGGACAGGAGCGTTACACGATCTATTGCGTGCCATGCCACAGCTCGGCCGGCGATGGCGACGGATTGGTGGTGCGCCGTGGTTTTCCGCATCCGCCGTCTTACCATATCGAACGCCTACGGCAAGCGCCGGATCGGCATTTTTTCGATGTAATGAGCAATGGCTACGGCATCATGTATTCGTATGCAGACCGGGTCGAGCCACCTGATCGCTGGGCTATCGTCGCGTACATCCGTGCGCTGCAACTGAGCCAGAATGCCGACGAGAAAATCCTGCCGCCCGATGTGCGCGCGCAGCTTGCCGCAGTCGGGCAGGGAGGGCCGCGATGAGCTTGCGCTTACCCAAGGCAGCCGCGCCGGCGCTCATCACTGTGCTGGCGCTCGCCGCCATCTCCGCCTGGTGGTTTGCCCGCGCGGCATTTTTGGCGGCTTACCTCGCGGCCTGGTGGTTTTGCGCCGGATTGACGATGGGCGGTCTGGCCAATGTGTGGGTCCATAACCTGACCGGCGGCCGATGGGGCGAAGCGATCCGCGGCCCCTTGCTCGATATGGCGCGCGGCATGTGGCTGCTGGCCTTGCTGTTCCTGCCGGTGCTGCTTGGCCTGTACGATTTGTATCCGTGGGCAGCGCATGCGAGCCGTGGCGTGCAGCGCTGGGCCGGTGAGTTGCCGGCGAGGAGCGCCGAGTTCAAGAGCGCATGGCTGATGCCGTGGTTCTTCATTTTGCGCAGCGTCGGCTATCTCACTACTTGGTGCGTGCTGGCCTGGCTCAGCCGGCGGCCGGCGTTGCAGCGCTCGGCGCGATTTTCCGCGGCGGCATTGATCGTCTACGGACTGACCGTCAGCATGGCGGCGGTCGATTGGATCATGTCCTTGATGCCGCTCTGGTATTCCAGCGTGTTTGGCCTCTTGGCCGGCACCGGCCAGATGCTGACCGGTATGGGGTGGGCGGTGGTATTGGCGGCGCGAGGTTTAGTTCCTCCCCTTTCAAGGGGAAGGTTAGGTGGGGGATGGGTTAAAGCGCCGGAGATTCAAACCCATCCCCACCCTAGCCCTCCCCCTACGCCGGGCGCCCTGAAAGGGGAGGGAACCCAGGAACTGCCGCCTATCGTATTCCGCGACCTCGGCAATCTGTTGCTGATGTACGTGATGACCTGGGCCTATCTTGCCTTCACCCAGTTCTTGATCATCTGGGCCGAAAACCTGCCGCATGAAATCGTCTGGTACATCGCACGCATGCAGGGCGGCTGGCTGGCGGTGGCTTGGCTGCTGGCACTGTTCCATTTCTTTGTGCCGTTGCTGATCCTGCTGTTCCGCAATGCCAAGGAAGCGCCGCCCTTGCTCGGCGGGCTGGCGGCGGCACTGCTGGCGTTTCACTTGCTCGACGTCTGCTGGATGATCCTGCCCTCGATGCCGGTCGCCGCCGTGCAATGGCTGTGGACGGTGCCGCTGGCAAGTGCTGTGCTTGGCGCGATCCTGTGGATTGTCATGCGCAACGAGTATCCGCTGCGTGTGGGTTCGCATGAGGAGGCAAGCCATGCCTGAACAAAAACAACAAGCTCCCATGCATGAGCAGAGCGACATCAACGTGCGCGGGGTGATGTGGGGCGGCGTAGCCATTGTGGCTGGCATCGTACTTGCGGTGCTTGCCTCGTATTTCCTCTTGCAAATGTGGAATGCACCGTCGGGCTCGCAGCCGCTCGGCGGGCCGAATACGGGCTTCGATTTTCAGGTCGCGTCGCCGCAGTTGCAAGCCTCGCCGCAGCAGGAGCGCGCCCGCTATTTCGCGGAGAAGGAGCGTTTGCTTGATTCCTACGCGTGGATCGACCGGCGTGCCGGCATCGCGCGCATTCCGCTGGAACAGGCGATGCAAATCATGGCTGCGCGCGACGGCGCGAAGGCTGCTCCATCGAAGGAGCAGCCATGATGCGAACCATCTTTCTCGTCGGACTGTTGTTCGTGGCGGCAAACGCTGGGGCCGGCCCCTTGGTTACTCCGGCGCCATTGCAGGCAGAGTACGTGCAAAAACTCGATGCGCAGTTGCCGCTGCACAGCAGCTTCATCGACGACAGCGGAAAGGCGGTCAGCCTGGCTTCCTTTTTCGGGAGGCAGCCGGTGGTGCTGGTGCTCGGTTACTACCATTGTCCGAATCTGTGCAGCACCTTGATGGATGGCGTACTTGAAAGCCTGGCTGATGTCGGCCTGCCGCCACGTGCCTACCGCGTGCTCGGCGTGAGCATCGATCCATCGGAAAGCGCCGATGTCGCGGCGCGCAAGAAGGTGTCGTATGCCACGCTGGTCGGGCGCGCCGGCGGCGACTTGCATTTGCTTACCGGGCAAGAGACGCAGATCCGGGCTCTGGCACACAGCGCCGGATTCGAGTATGCGTACGATGCGGCCAGCGGGCAGTTCGCGCATCCGGCCGGATTTTTCATCGCCACGCCGGAGGGACGTATCGCCCATTACTTCATGGGCGTGCGCTTCGCGCCGCGCGACCTGCGGATGGCATTGATCGAGGCATCGGCCGGGCGCATCGGCTCGCCGGTGGACCGTTTGCTGTTGTTGTGCTCGCATTACGATCCGGCCACCGGGCGCTACAGCACGGCGGTGATGGCAGTGGTGCGGATCGTCTGCGTGGCGGTGCTGGTGCTACTGGCCGCATGGATATGGCGGCAGCATACGAGGAAGGCGCTGCAATCATGAACACGGGCTTCCATCTGTTTCCCGCCAGAGCCTCGTCGTTTGCCGATCACTACGATACCTTGTTCCTGGCATTGATGCTGCTGCTTTGGTTCGTCGCCCTCGCGGTCACGGCATTGCTGGTTTATTTCGCCGTCCACTATCGCAAGGGCTCCGCCGCCGATCGCAGGCGAGCGCCGGTTCGGGGCCGCAAGATCGAAGTGGCGTGGATCGTCATTCCCTTGCTGCTGTTCCTCGCCACCTTCGCCTGGGCCGCCTACGATTTCACCAAGCTGTACCGCGCGCCGCCGAACGCGATGCCGGTCTTCGTGGTCGCCAAGCAATGGATGTGGAAGCTGGAACACACCAACGGCAGGCGCGAGATCGATGAACTGCATGTGCCGCTGGGCCAGCCGGTGCGGCTGGTGATGACGTCGCAGGATGTGATCCACAGTTTTTTCGTGCCAGCCTTTCGCATCAAGCAGGATGTGGTGCCGGGGCGTTATACGACAATCTGGTTTACGCCGACGCAGACGGGGGAGTTCCACCTGTTCTGCGCCGAGTATTGCGGCACCGATCATGCCGGCATGCGCGGGCGCATCGTCGTCATGCCACCCGCCGATTTTGCACGGTGGCTGCAGGCCGGCAACGCACAATCGGATATTGCAGCGAGCGGATTCGAACTGTACCGGCGCTACGGCTGCAGCGGTTGCCACGAAGCAGGCTCCAGCGTGCACGCGCCCGATCTGCATGGCTTGCTCGGGCGCACCGTGCATCTGCAAGACGGCCGCGCGCTGGTCGCCGATGAAGCCTACGTTCGCGATTCGGTGCTGCTGCCGAAGAAGGACGTAGTGGCAGGCTACGAACCGATCATGCCGTCGTTCGCCGGGCAGATCGGCGAGGAAGATCTGCTGGCGATCATCGAATACATTCGTTCCACTGGAGTCAACGATGCACGCGCGAGCAACTGAAGCAGCGGCGGAAAATTATTTGAATGAAGAATTCTCACTGACATCGTGGCTCACCACGCATGACCACAAGCGTATCGCGTGGTTGTACCTGGTGTCGATCACCGCTTTCTTTTTTGTCGGCGGTGCGGCCGCGACTCTGATCCGGCTCGAACTGGCGACGCCGCCGGGCGACCTGGTATCGGCCGATACCTACAACCGGCTGTTCACCGCGCACGGCGTGATCATGGTGTGGCTGTTCCTGATCCCGTCGATTCCTTCGACGCTCGGCAATTTCCTGATGCCGATGATGATCGGCGCGCGCGACCTCGCTTTCCCGCGCCTGAACCTGGCGAGTTGGTACATTTACGTGATGGGCGGCGTGGTGACGTTGGGCGCGCTGATCGCCGGCGGTGTCGATACCGGTTGGACTTTCTACACGCCGTTTTCGACAATGTTTTCCAATGGCCATGTGGCGCTGACGATCACCGGCGTGTTCATCGTCGGCTTCTCGTCGATCCTGACCGGGTTGAACTTCATCGTCACCGTGCACAAGATGCGCGCGCCCGGCATGACCTGGTTTCGCCTGCCCTTGTTCGTGTGGGCCAATTACGCCACCAGCATCATCCTGGTGTTGGCTACGCCGGTGCTGGCGATGACGCTGGCGCTCTTGGCGGCCGACCGGCTGCTGCATGTCGGCGTGTTCGATCCGGCGCTGGGCGGCGATCCGCTGCTGTTCCAGCACTTGTTCTGGTTTTACTCGCATCCGGCGGTCTACATCATGATCCTGCCGGCCATGGGCGTGGCCAGCGAGATCATTCCCTGCTTTGCGCGCAAGCGCGTGTTCGGCTACCGCTTCATGGCATATGCGATTCTCGGCATCGCGTCGATCGGCTTTTTGGTCTGGGGGCACCATATGTTCGTGTCCGGTCAGTCGGTGTATGCCAGCATGGTGTTTTCGCTGCTCAGTTTCTTGGTGGCGATTCCGTCGGCGATCAAGGTATTCAACTGGACCGCGACGCTGTACAAGGGATCGATCACGTTCTCGGCGCCGATGTTGTATTTGCTCGGCTTCGTCGGATTGTTCACCATCGGCGGGCTGACCGGGCTGGTGCTGGCGTCGCTGGCGCTGGACGTGCATCTGACCGACACCTATTTCGTGATCGCGCATTTCCACTACATCATGGTCGGCGGTTCGGTCATGGCTTATCTCGGTGGCATTCATTTCTGGTGGCCGAAGATGACGGGACGCATGTATCCGGAAATGTGGGGCAGGGTGGCCGCGCTGATGATTTTCTTTGGCTTCAACCTGACTTTCTTTCCGCAATATTTGCTTGGGTATGAGGGCATGCCGCGCCGCTATCATGCGTATCCGCCCGAATTCCAGTTGCTCAACGTCCTGTCGTCGGCCGGCGCATCGATCCTCGCGGCCGGCTATCTGCTGCCGCTCGGGTATCTGGGATGGTCGCTGTTCTACGGCAAGCGCGCCGGCGCGAATCCCTGGCACGCCACCGGACTCGAATGGCAGACGCCGTCGCCGCCGCCCAAGGGCAATTTCGCACAGGTGCCGGTTGTCACCCGGGAAGCGTACGCCTACCATCCCGACACCGGCGTGGAGATGCCGCAATGAATGCAGAGCCTGCCCAAGTCGCCAAGCAATTCGATACGCCCGCGCAGCAAAGCGAAGCGGCGACGCTCGGCATGTGGGTCTTTCTCGTCACCGAGCTGATGTTTTTCGGGCCGCTGTTTTTCGGCTATTACTATGGCCGCAGCCACTATCCAGAGGCGTTCGCTGCGGCCAGTCGCCACACCGACGTCGTGCTGGGCACGATCAATACGGCGCTGCTGCTGACGTCCAGCATGCTGATGGCGATTGCGGTGGAAGCGCGCAAGGCGAGAGCCACGCGTCTGGCGATGCGCCTGCTGTGGATCGTCGCCGCGCTCGGCATCGCGTTTCTTGCGATTAAAGGAATCGAGTACCGGCACGAATGGCAGGAGCACCTGGTGCCGGGCGTAGAGTTCTCGTTCCCGCAAGACCGCTCCGGGGCGGCGCAGATGTTTTACTTCCTCTATTTTGGAATGACCGGCCTGCATGCATTCCATCTGACCATCGGCATCGTGTTGCTCTGCGTGTTTGCCGTCGGCCTCGCTAGAGGCGCGCAGAATTTTGCCAGCGCCGAGCGGATCGAGGTGGCGGGTCTGTACTGGCATTTTGTCGATGTGATCTGGATCTTTCTCTATCCGATCCTGTACCTGGTGGGGAGGAGCGGATGAATGGTGAAATGAACGAGGGCGAGAGCAGGCCTGCTTACCGCCGCAGCATGCTGGTGTGGGCTGCGCTGATGGTTTTGCTGCTGCTGACTTTCGGCAGCGCTTATCTGAAGCTGGGCGCGTGGAACAGCGCGATCAACCTGGCGATCGCGGTGGCCAAGGCGCTGCTGGTGGCGCTGTTTTTCATGCATCTGCGGCGCGGTTCAAACCTGGTGCGCATCTTCGCAGTCACCGCGCTCGTGACGCTGGCCTTGCTGTTCGGCCTCAGTCATGCCGACTACGCGACGCGGGGCATTCATTGGGCGCCTTGGCAAACCCCCCCATGAATTTCGGAGCTTTCCTGTGCAAGGTCATCGCACCTTGACCTGCTTGCCACTTGTCCCACCGTCTCTTCCTCTGCGGGCGACCGCTCGCGCACGTTCTTCCCGCCGGTCGCCTGCTCGACCGCGCTCAGGAAGTCCTCGCCCCGGCGCACCACGTCATGCTCGATCAGATCGATTGCCTATGCCTGTACGGTGCTGCTGTTACGCATCAGCGGCAACCGGACTTTGTCGAAGATGAATTCATTCGATCTTGTCGTGACGATTGCATTCGGTTCGATGCTGTCGACGATCCTCATCGATAGCAAAATCTCCCTGGCGGAAGGCTTGGCGGGGATCGCATTGCTGGTGCTTTTGCAGTTCATCATCACCTGGCTTTCCGTGCGTTGCGTTGTCGTCGTCAAGATAGTCAAGACGCAGCCGGCCTTGCTGTTTCGGGAAAGCGGCTTCTTGCGGGAAGCAATGAAATCCATGCGTGTACTGTATCGGCGGCGTCGCCGTTTCGATTCCACCATGAACCTAAGGACGACAGCCTGAACCTCTTCAAGATAAAGTTGCTGAACAAGGCCGAATTACATGCATCGTGTCATGGCAACCGCGCGCAAAGTACCAGAGAATGACGCCGTCCGCTTCGCATTGGCCAGGAACCGGCTCCAGATTTTACGCAAACTGGAGGCCACGCTGGACATGCCGATGGCGATTCTCGGCGCGGTATGGCTATATCTGCTGGTCATTGAGCTGGTGTGGGGATTGAGCCGCTTCGGGGAGCGCATCACCACCGTCATCTGGATTGTGTTCATCGTCGATTTCATGTTGCGCCTGGCCTTGGCGCCACGCAAATTTCGATTCATCCGGCACAACTGGCTCACCGCTGTTTCTCTGCTGCTTCCGGCGCTGCGCTTCTTGCGCATTGGCCGGCGTGGCGATTCTGTTGATCTATGAAAGCCGCAGCCTGCTGGTGGGCGAGGGCGTCGACCGCGACATGGCGCAGGCAATCCGGGCGCTGGCGCAGCAAGACCGCGAGGTGGCATCGGCGGCGCAACCGCTGACGATGTATTTCAGCCCGGACGATATCTTGCTGACGCTCGATGTGAAATTCCGGCAAGGGGCTTCCGGCGCCGACATCGTGGCGGCGATCGACCGCATCGAACGCAGCATCCGTTCGCGCTTTCTTGCAATCAAGCGGATTTATATCGAAGCCAATCCAATCGCGGCAGCGGCACGGGGGACCAGGAATGACGAGCAGAGACTTCCTATTGATGCAGCCTAGAGCATTTTTAGCCTGACCGTACGGGCCAATCTCAGGCCTCCGGTGCTCGGCGTACGCCTGTACGCGTCCGCTCCTCGGCCTGACCTTGACTCCGCACGGTCAGGCTAAAAATGTTCTAGCCCAGCTTGCTCAATACAAATGCCGTCAGAAATCCAAGTACCGTGATCAAGCCGCTGAAGTTGTGCGCAGCCTCGAACGCTTCCGGAATCATCGTGTCTGCCAGCATGGTGAGAATCGCGCCGGCGGCGACCGCGTTGGTTGCCGCGAGCACTTCGCCGGAAAACCTGCTGAACACCGCGTAGCCGCTCCACGCGGCGATGCCGCATATCACGGCGATCCCCGACCAGATACCGAAGATATACATCCTGGAACGGTCCGCTTTCTTCATCCCGGCCGCGCTGGACAAGCCCTCCGGAATGTTCGACAAAAATACCGCGCCCACGGCAACCACGCTGACAGCGCCGCCGGTGATCATGCTGACGCCGATGACGATTGATTCCGGAATGCCGTCCAGCAGCGAACCGACCGCGATCGCCAAGCCGCTGCCGTCTTGCTGCGATTCCGATTTTTGTTGCTGGCCCGAGCGCTTGCGGTGCTTCGCGCCGTAGTTGGCAAGTATTACATTGGCCAGCGTATAGACGGCGGCGCCGCCAATGAAGCCGAGTGCAGTCGAATCGAAGCCGCCGCGCCGGAATGCTTCCTCCATCAATTCCAGCGACAGCGCTGAAATCAGCACGCCGCTGCCGAAAGCCATCACGGCCGCCACCAGGCGTTGTGATAGGTTTGTAAAATAGCCGATCGCCGCACCGATCACCAGTGCAAAGCCGGCCACCAGTCCCCAGAACAAGGCGCGCAACTGTATTGACTCGACCATGATTGCCTCCATTTCTTTTTGTTCGTGCGGTAGCCGCACCGTTCGGCACGGCTACCGCAGGTCAATGCCGTACTTAGTGCGCGGGGCGGAAGCGATGAAATCAATGGAGCTTGGCAAGCGCTTCGCTGACATCGATCGGCGCATCGAACTCCTGGTCCGGCAATTCCTCCAGCGATGAGCAGACGTTTTCATCGGCGCCGAGCTTCCTGGCATTTTCAATCAGTGCGGCTTTGGATGCCGGATAGTCGACGCCTTTAAGAAATTTTTGAAGTTGAATCGGATTTACGTGTGACATGATTTTCACCAATTGGCAGGGAATTACTTCAACGAAGGAGCGCGGCACTAACATCGATTTACGTTCATCTAGCGTCCTGTTCCGTAAATTCGTTGCATAAAAGATGACGAGAATCGCGCCGATACCGCGTCAAAAATGCGCGCAAGGCCTCGGCCTTGCTATGCTTTTTTCCTTGTCTCGGCCCGATTTCGCCACTTTTACTTTTGCAACGAATTTGCGGAATAGGACACTAGATTCAATCAATAAGACCGTAAAGCATGGTCAGGATTTCACCGATCAACGCCGCATACGCCGATTTCATTGCGTCGGCAAGCATGAAGCTCTCGCGTTCCATCCATGTCTTGCTGCCCGTGAAAAATGAACGTCGACGGTCGCGCTATTTCGGTGTGCACGCGACCTTGAGCGAATCGATAGCATGGAAAATTCCAAGGCTTTTTCGCAGATTGTCCACCTTCTGTCCTGGCTGGTAGGTGACGGTTTTATCCTTGAAGAATTCATTCTCATACACCGTCACCGTTGCCTTGGGGCCGACCTCAAGGCTTTCCGCCTTGCGTTTCCAGTTGACACCGCTAGGTGTCTTCATGGTCTGCATGTCGGTCGGGCCGACAATCGTCAGTTCATCGTTGCCCTTGAAGTTCATGCCGTTGTACAACCGGACCCAGCATCCTTGCGCAAAATTGGGATCAGCGCGGAACTCGAGCGGGACCAGAACGATCAGGGGAACTGGTACCGTGACAACGGCATTCTTGCCCGTACCGCCGGATTGCGACGCAGCAGGCTTGGCATTGCCGGATGCTGTGCCTTGCTGTGTAGTTTGAGCCAATACGCTCCCGGAAAATGTGCTGAGCGCGATCGCGGCAGCGGTCAGCAATGGTAGTTTCTTCATCCTTGATTCTCCTCAGGTTTGGTTAAACAGTGCTCCTGGAAGAGATCTGGACGCACCTCCTTCAGGACTCACAACCCGGCGTGCCGATATCCATCGATGTCGCGCCGGTGCGGTCATTGATGCAACGCCATTGCCAGCGCTTGCGACAAATGAATCGCCGCATGCCCGGTGGTCTGCGCGATTTGTTCGCGGCAACTGAAGCCATTCGCAATGACCAGTGTGCCGGGCTGCGTCTTTCTCAATTCAGGCAGTAGCATACGTTCGGCGCACGCGATCGAGACCGCATACTTATCCTTATCGAATCCGAACGATCCCGCCATGCCGCAGCAGCCTGAATCGAGCACAGTGAAATCAAGCCCGAGTTTCTGCATCACCGCTTGTTCCGCATCCATCTTCAGAATCGATTTGTGATGGCAATGCGCATGGACCACGGCACGTCGCGCCATCTGCGGAAATGGAAAACCGATTGCCTCTTTAGCCTCGTTATCCAGAAATTCGCTCAGCAGGAACACTTGCTGCGACAGCCGCATCGCCTGCTCGTTATGCGGAAAAAGATTGGGCAACTCGTCGCGGAATACCGATACGCAAGCCGGTTCCAGTCCGACAATCGGCGTACCGGCGCGAATATCTGCATCCAGCGCCTCGACGATGCGGATCAGATAGTGCTTGGCACGATTCAGCATGCCGTATTCGTACAGCGGCCTGCCGCAGCACAGGTGAACGTGCGGAATGACGACGCGGCAGCCTGCATGTTGCAACACCTCGACCGCTGCCTTTGCCACGTCGGGATGAAAGTAATTGTTGAACGTATCCGGCCACAGGATCACCTTGCGTCCTTGCGCGTCCGCCATGCGGCGCGCGTTGAACCAGCGGCGGAACGGCTGTGCGGCGAAGGGGGTAATGCGCCGCTGCGGCGCGATGCCCGCCAGCTTCTTGGCGAACGCGGCGAACGGCGGCTTCTGCGTGAAGAAGTTGGCGGCCCGCGGCATATGCGACGCCAGCCTGGCCCAACGGTCGATCAAACCGAATGCATAGGCCGGAAGCGGGAGCATCTGGCCTTGGTAGTAATGCGCCATGAATTCAGCCTTGTAAGTCGCCATGTCGACATGGACCGGACACTCTCCCTTGCAGCCTTTGCAGGAGAGGCAGAGACCGAGCGCTTCGAATACGGCATCGTTTTTCCAGCCATCGCGGATCACATCGCCTTGTATCATCTCGAACAGCAAGTGAGCGCGGCCGCGCGTTGAATGCTTTTCCTCTCCGGTGGCCATGTAACTGGGACACATCGTGCCGCTTTTTTTCCGGCATTCGCCGACGCCGACGCAACGCAGCATCGTGCGCGAAAAATTTCCGTCGTCTCCCGGGTAATGGAAATGCACTGGTATTTCCGGCGGGTTGTAATCGGTTCCGAGCCGCAGGTTTTGATTTGCCTGATAAGCGCTGATCACTTTGCCGGGGTTCATTTTCCATTGCGGATCCCAGATGCCCTTGAATTCGCGAAACGCTTGCATCAACTCGTCGCCGAACATGATCGGCAATAGTTCCGCCTTCGATTGGCCGTCGCCGTGCTCGCCCGAAATCGTTCCGCCCAGACTGACCACCAGATGCGCCGCTTCATGGATGAACTGGCGGTACTTGGCGATGCCGGCCGCCGTTTCCAGATCGAAGTCGATACGCACGTGCACGCAGCCTTGGCCGAAATGGCCATACAGATCGCAGTCGTAGCCGTAGCGATCCAGCAGCGCGCGCAACCGGCGCAGATAGTCGCCCAGCTTTTCGGGTGGCACCGCGGAGTCTTCCCAGCCTTCCCAGGTGAGTTTCTTGTTCGGCACATGCGCGGTCGCGCCCAGGGTGGAGTCGCGGATTTTCCACAGCAGCCTTTCGACCGGTGGATCGTCGTACAGCTTCATCGACGGCGGGTGCTCGACCTGCTTCAGATCGGCCATCAGACGTTGCGCCTGGGCGTCGGAGTCCGCTTTGTCGGCCCCGCCGAATTCGATCAGCAGCCAGCCGCCGCCCGGCGGCAGCAGGCTGATGTCGCCGGGATGCAGTTGCATCGCTTTCATATCCTGGATCAGGCGCTCGTCCATGCCTTCCAGCGCGATCGGCTTGGCGCGCATTACTTCGGGCACATGGTCGCCTGCCTCATAGATCGAATCGTAACCGAGCACCAGCAGCGAGCGCGCAGGCGGATTGTCGAGCAGCCGGACGGTGGCTTCCAGCACCACCACGCACGTGCCTTCGGAGCCGACCAGCGCCTGCGCGACATTGAAGCCTTTTTCCGGCAGCAGCGCTTCCAGGTTGTATCCTGACACGCGCCGCGGAATGCGCGGAAAGCGTTCCCGGATCTGTCCGGCGTAACGATCGCGCAGCTCTTGCAATTGCGCATAAATCTCACGGCCCCGATCCTGTTGGCCCGCCGTTTCCGCCAGGAGTTCCTCACCGGTCGCCCCGACCGTCATGCGCGTGCCGTCATAGGTGAGCACGTCGAGTTCGATGATGTTGTGAACCGTTTCGCCGCCCATCACCGAATGCGGACCGCAGGAGTTGTTGCCGATCATTCCGCCCAGTGTGTTGTGGGTATGGGTGGCAGGGTCGGGCGCGAAGGTCAACCCTTGCAGAGCAGCGGCATCGCGTAAATCGTCGAGCACCACGCCAGGTTGCACGCGCGCGGTTTTCGCGTTCTTGTCGATCGATACGATCCGGTTCAGATACTTGGAAAAATCAAGCACTACCGCGGCATTGCAGCATTGGCCGCAGAGGCTGGTGCCGCCGCCGCGCGACAGCAGCGGGGCGCCATGCCGATGGCACAGGCGCACGGTCACGATCACGTCCTCGATCGTGCGTGGAATGACGACGCCGATCGGGACTTGCCGGTAACTGGACGCATCGGTTGCGTACAGCGCGCGGCTGCCGGCATCGAAGCGCACCTCGCCTTGGATGGTGAGAGTCAAGTCGGCTTCCAGCTTGCTCATGTCGCCTGGCTCTGCATTGCGCAATGCTGCGGCGTCGCCAGGGCTGAGCAGCGTGTTCATCATTGCGCAATTCCCTTGGAGGGCGGGAGCGGCCGTTACGCGCCCGGTTTGTTCCGGCTTGGCGGGAACAAGCCGTCCCATACTTCCTTGATCGATGAGGTGACGATGCCCAGCGAATCCGGATCTCGATGCAATAAAGCCGATAGATAGGCTTTGGCCTGCTTGCTCGAAATATGCGGCGGCAGCGGCGGCACGTTCGGGTCGGTGACGACCTCCAGCACGGTCGGTGTGTCCGACGCCAGCGCATGGTCCCACGCTGCGCCGATGTCTTCGGCATGCTCCACCCGGATGCCGTGCAAGCCGATCAATTCGGCATACGCGGCGTAGGGAAAGTCGGGCACCACTTGCGATGCTTCGAACTTGGGATCGCCTTCCATCGCACGCTGTTCCCACGTCACCTGGTTCAAGTCGCCGTTGTTGAGCACCATGATCGTCAGGCGCGGGTCGCGCCACTCGCGCCATACTTTCGCGATCGTGATCAAGCCGTTGATGCCGTTCATTTGCATGGCGCCGTCGCCCAGCAGCGCGATCACGTGACGATTCGGGTGGGCGTACTTGGCGGCGATGGCATACGGGACGGCCGGTCCCATGGTGGCCAGCCCGCCCGACAGCGAGGCCATCATACCGCGCCGGATCTTCAAGTCGCGCGCGTACCAGTTGGCGGCCGAGCCGGAATCGCAGGTCAGGATGCAATTGTCGGGCAGGCGCGGCGACAGCTCCCAGAATACACGCTGCGGATTGATCGGATGGGCCGTGTTCATTGCACGCCCCTGCAGCACGCGCCACCAGCGCTCGACATTGTGTTCGACTTCCTGGCGCCAGGCGCGATTCTGCTTGTGCTGCAAAAGCGGAATCAAGGCGCGCAAGGTATTCTTGCTGTCGCCGACCAGCCCGATCTCCATCGGATAACGCAGGTTCAGCATGCGGCCGTCGATATCGATTTGCACGCCGCGCGCCTGGCCTTCTTTCGGCAGGAATTCGGAATAGGGGAAGGCCGAACCGACCATCAGCAAGGTGTCGCAGTCGTTCATCAAGTCCCAGCTCGGCTTGGTGCCGAGCAGCCCGATCGCGCCGGTGACGAAGGGCAGCTCATCCGGCACAGCGGCCTTGCCGAGCAGGGCTTTGGCGACGCCGGCGCCGAGCAGGTTGGCGACTTCGACGATTTCATCTGTGGCATGCAGCGCGCCGGCGCCGACCAGCATCGCCACCTTTTCGCCCGCATTCAGCACGCCGGCCGCGCGCAGCAGGTCCGCTTCGTTCGGCACGCCGGCTTGGCCCGTGTAACCGATGCCGGTGTGCACGGTGCCATGTTCGCGCGGCGGCGTTTCGACCGCCGGCAAGTCTTGCACGTCGTTGGGAAAGATGATGCAAGTCACGGTACGCCGCTCGCGCGCAATGCGCACCGCGCGATCGACCAGGTGCCGCACCTGCTCCGGCATGGATACCATGTGCACGAATTCATGCGCCACATCCTTGAACAGCGAAATCAGGTCGACTTCCTGCTGATAGTCGCCGCCCAGCGCCATGCGATTTTGCTGGCCGACAATCGCGACCACCGGCTGGTGATCCATCTTGGCGTCATACAAGCCGTTGAGCAAATGAATGGCGCCCGGCCCGGAGGTGGCTAGGCATACGCCGACTTCGCCGGCAAACTTTGCGTGTGCGCATGCCATGAACGCCGCCAGTTCCTCATGCCGGGTTTGTACGAATTCGATGCCGGTTTTGCTTCGTCCGAATGCGCCCATGATGCCGTTGATGCCGTCGCCGGGATAACCATAGATGCGATGCACACCCCATGCGGCTAATCGTTGCAATAAAAAATCGCCTACTGTGGTGGCCATATGACGCCTCGCGCTATCGAAGATGAATAGGATCAGCTTGCAAGCCGCGCACCTATCCACGGCCGTCATCGACGTAAGTTGATTGAGAAAGTCTTTGCCGGCTGATGCCTTGTTAAGAAGGACCGGTGCGACTTTTTCGAAGTTCGGCGGGCCTCGGCATTGTTTGCGATTTCTCAAAAGGCTTGGCCTGCAACGCGGATGGAGAAATCACAGCGGCTGCCGCGCAGTGACGATACCCGGATCGATATCGCGCACGTCTTTCAAACCCGTGAGTGCCATGCAATCGCTCAACTCGTCTTGCAACAGCTTGAGCGCGCAAGCCACGCCGTCGCGGCCGTTCGCGGCCAAGCCGTACAGCCAGGCCCGGCCGCTGAGGCAGGAATGCGCGCCGCGGCCGAGCGCCTTGACGATGTCGGAACCGACACGGATGCCCCCATCGAAGAACACTTCGATCCGATCGGCCGCCGCGGCGGCGATCTCGGGCAGCACCGAGATCGAGGAGGGCGCGCTGTCGAGCTGGCGGCCGCCGTGGTTGGAAACGATGATCGCATCCGAGCCGACATCGACGGCCAGCCTTGCGTCGTCGGCATGCATGATGCCCTTGAGGATCAGCTTGCGATCCCATAGCTTGCGCACCCACTTGACGGTCTCGATGTCGAACGACGGATCGAACTGCGCCGCGATCCATTCGGATAAGGCTGAGACGTTTTTCGCCTGCTTGACTTCGCCTTCGAGGTTGCCGAAGGTGCGGTGCTTGCTCTTGGCCATGCTCGCCAGCCAGCGTATGTGCTTCATCATGTCCATGATGTTGGACGGCGTGAGCCTGGGTGGGACCGAGAGGCCATTTTTAATATCGGCCCAGCGCTTGCCTTGCACATGCAGATCGAGTGTCAGCACCAGGGCCGAGCATCCGGCGTCATGCGCGCGGCGAATCAGGCTTTCGTTCACTTCCCGTTTTTTCATCAAGTAGAGCTGGAACCAGAACGGCTTGCCGCTTGCTTGCGCCACCTCCTCGATCGTGCAGATCGACATGGTGGAGAGGCAAAACGGCACGCCGAACTCTGCCGCCGCCACGGCCGCCTCGCATTCTCCGTTGGGCCAGGTAAGGCCGGCCAGGCCGGTGGGGCCGATCGCCAAGGGAATTTTAGCGTGGTCGCCGACCATGGTGACGGCCATGTTGCGGCCGGACACGTTGCGCATGTCGTGCTGCCGCAAGGCCAGCGCCCGCATATCGTCGAGGTTTCTCTGCACCGTGAGTTGCTGCTCGGAGCCGCCGTGCACGTAGTCGAAAACCACTGCAGGCAAGCGTTTCCGGGCCATGGTTTCGAGGTCGAAGATGCTGGCAATTGGATTCATGGTCCGAGCATTTCTCCATGTGGGTTTCATTCGGCAGCGAGCTGGCGGTTACCAAGAGTGCCAAGAGTTTTCAAAAAATTTGAGCCCGTTTGCTTCTGATTGTTCAATGACGGTAAAAAATTAACTTTTTCAGAACTCATTCGAATGCATGAAGTCTTCTTTCTATCGACGTATCGGCAGACGCGCATGAATACCGCTTTCTCTCGGCAAGAACGGCTGGAAAAAGTGCGGACTGCTCTCGAGCAGGAAGGGCTGGCAGCGCTGATGTGCGCGAACAATCTGAATGTGCTTTTGCTCTCCGGTTACTGGCCCGTCGTGGGAGCATCGGTGGCTATTGCGACGCCTGAACCTGGGGTAGCACTGATTGTTCCGGAAGATGAAGTGGAACTCGCTCGCACGGGCTGGGCCGATGAAGTTCTTTCCTTTCAACCGGCGTCGCTGGAGTCGCTGCGGGAAGCAATCGGTGCGATAGCGAATCCGCTGGAAAAAATTCTGAGGAAGCACGATGCTGCCGGCGGGCGAGTGGGCTATGAAGCAGGCAGTGCGCATCTGCCGGCTTCCTATGCCTCGCTGCATAGTTACGGCGAGTCCTTGCATCGACTGGTGCAATCTCTCGCCCCGCAAGCGACGCTGCAATCGGCCGATGCCTTGCTCGGGCGCCTGCGCGCCTGCCCGACCGCATCGGAGTGCGAGGCCATTCGTATTGCCTGCCGGATCGCGGAACAGGCCTACCGCACCGGTATGCAGGGCTTGCGTCCCGGCATGACGGAGACGGAAGGCGCGGCGCTATTTCATGACGCTTTGATTGCCGGTGGGATCAAGGACGCAGGGATGCGCCGCCATGGCGGTTTTTTCTATTGCATGTCCGGGCAAAATTCGGCGAAGGCCTACGCGGCCTATCAGCGTTCCCGGAGCAAGATTCTGGAACGGGGTGAGTCCGTGCTGGTGCATTGCAATTCCTACGTCGACGGTTATTGGACCGATCTGACGCGGACTTACTTTCTCGGCGCGCCGGATCAACAAGCACGGCAGTACTACCAAATAATTTTTGCGGCGCGCGCGGCGGCTCTTGGCGCCATACGTCCAGGCGTCACCGGCGCCGAGGTCGATCGCGCGGCGCGCGCCGTCGTCGAAAAGTCCGGCTGTGGCCATGCCTTCAAACACGCAACGGGGCATGGCGTCGGATTCAGCCCAATCGATCACAATGAACGGCCGCGTATCCATCCATGTTCTACCGATGTCTTGGAAGCTGCCATGGTTTTCAATGTCGAACCCGGCATTTATTTTCCGAGCGACATGGGGCTGCGGCATTGCGACATGGTGCGTGTTAACGCCAGCGGCACGGAACTGCTTTCGCCGTTTCATTGCACGCCTGAAGAATTGCAAATTCCGTGTTAGGCACGCCCATGACCGATAACCAAAAATCAAGCGATATTCCTTACGCTCTAACGCCAGCCCGCTTGTCCCGTTCCTTTTTCTTTTGCACCGGGATTGAAAACAGCTATCCGACCATTGGCTCGTCGGACGGGCACACCGTTCGCATCGATGAGATGGCGGCGTCCAAGCATTACGAGCGCTGGCGAGAAGACTTTCAACTGGTGCAGGAACTCGGCTTGCATTATTTGCGTTATGGACCGCCGTATTACCGTGTGCATACCGGCCCGAACGTATATGACTGGCAGTTTGCTGATGAAACCTTGGGCGAGCTGCGGCGCATGCATATCATTCCCATTGTCGACCTGTGTCATTTCGGCGTGCCTGATTGGCTGGGCAATTTTCAAAATCCTGACTTCCCGCGCTATTTCTCGGAATATGCCGGGGCATTCGCCCGTAGGTTTCCGTGGGTGCATCTTTTTACGCCCGTCAATGAAATGCTGATAGCCGCGGAGTATTCCGCGAAGCTGGGTTATTGGAATGAGCAACTGACAAGCGATCGCGCGTTCGTCACCGCGTTAAAGCATCTGGTCGAGGCCAATATTCGCGCGACCGAAGCGATCCTGAAAGTGTCTCCGGATGCATGGTTCGTGCAAAGCGAGTCGACCCAATATTTCCATCCCTATAATCCGGATGCGCTACATATCACGGCCCATCTGAATGAGCGGCGCTTCCTGTCGCTGGACTTGAACTACGCGCATCCGCCTTCGGCAAAAATGCTCGAGTACCTGCTCGACAATGGGATGACGCGTGACGAGTTTCATTATTTCATGAGCCGCAGCATACGCCCGTCCTGCATCATGGGCTCGGATTATTACGAGGCAAACGAGCATATTGTTTTTCCCGACGGCAGTACCGAGGCCTGCAATGTATTGGGGTATTACGGCCTGACCCGTCAGTATTACAGCCGTTTCCGGTTGCCGATCATGCATACCGAAACCAACCAAGCGCAAGACCGCGGCGCCAAGCATTGGCTGGACCGGCAATGGGCCAATGTGCTGCGTTTGCGGGACGAGGGGCATCCGATCATCGGCTTCACTTGGTACAGCCTGATCGACCAGGTGGACTGGGATATCGGATTGCGCGAAAAGCGCGGACGGGTCAACGCCTTCGGCCTGTACGATATGGAACGCAGGATTCGTCCGGCCGGTGAAGAGTACAAGCGCATCGTGCGGGACTGGCAAGGCACGTTATCGAACGCAGTGATCGATTTTTGACAGGCGCGCCGCGATACGGCTTGGCGCACGTTTGCGAGGAGATTGATGCGATGAAAAAGCAAATTGTCGTCATTACCGGTGCGACCGCTGGAGTAGGGCGGGCGACTGCGCGCGCGTTCGCCAAGCAAGGCGCTTCCTGCGTGGCGCTGCTTGCGCGGGACCAGGCCAGGCTCGATGACACCCGCGCGGAAATAGAGCGTCTGGGCGTGACCGCGCTGGCGTTTGTTGTCGATGTCGCCAACGCCGAGGAAGTGGAGGAGGCCGCGCGGCAGATCGAGCAGAGGGCCGGGGCGATCGACGTATGGGTTAACAATGCGATGGCGACGATATTTTCGCCGATAGAGTACATTTCGCCGAAGGAATTCAAACGCGTGACCGAAGTGACCTATCTCGGCGTGGTATATGGCACGATGAGCGCATTGAAGCGAATGCGCCCGCGCAACGCCGGAACCATCATCCAGGTGGGCTCAGCGCTCGCCTATCGTTCCATTCCCTTGCAGTCGGCCTATTGCGGCGCAAAACATGCGATCCGTGGCTTCACCGATTCGATCCGTAGCGAACTCATCCACGACAAAAGTGCCATACAAATTTCTATGGTGCAACTACCCGGCGTTAACACCCCACAATTTGAATGGTGCCGCACCAAGATATATTTGCATCCGCAACCAGTCGGCACGCTATACCAGCCGGAAGTGGCGGCGCGCGCCATTGTATGGGCTGCCACGCACATGCGACGAGAGATCTATGTCGGCATGCCGGCATTTGCGGCGATCGTATTAAACAAATGGTTGCCCGGTGTGCTGGACAAGCTGCTTGCCCGGAGAGCTTATGAGCAGCAATTTACGGGGGAACCTATTCCGCATGATCGTCCAGATAATTTGTTTCAGCCCGCGCCGACGCGGTACCGGGCACATGGGGTGTTTGAAAAAAGAGCGCATGACATGAGCCTTGAACTCTGGACATCGCTTCACCGTAATTTGATAGGCGGACTCATTGCGGCGGCAGTTGTACTTGGCGCGTTTGCGTACTATGTGAGTCGATGAAATTTGGCCCTTTATGTACTTCGAGGCCTTACTCCACTAACAACTGAACGAGGGAAACCAGGAGTGAATTTTCCCTGAATTTTCGTCTTCTGAAGGCGACATAAAATTTCGCGCCACTTTGGAAGAAAGCAAAATGAAGCGGATGTCGAAACAGCATACAGTGCCGAATTCAAGAAACTAAAGGTCAAACGTAGTCAATAGACAAGCAATCGTGACAGTCGAAAAAGATCTTGGAACCAGCGACCAAACCTTGCGCAACTGGGGCAAATCTGCCGCTGCAGGCAAGTTAAAAGGCGCTGGCAGCAAGGTCATCACACCGAAACCAAATGGGACTATCCTGAAAATCGCTCTGCGAGCTTGTGATACAAGGGCCTGGGGTAGATGAATTTAGATACTGCACTCGCGACCACGGAAGCCGTCATCAATGGCACCAACATCTGGTGACTATCCGTCATTTCCATCATGATGATGAACGATGTTACAGGCGCCCGCGTCACGCCGGCCAGATATGCTGCCATCACGAGTAGAACAAATGGGCCAAGCAGCGCTCCTGCAATTGAATGCAGGGTTGCAGGCGTTATTGGATGTGATTGATCTGGTGGATGACGCCAATGGCTTGCAATCGTTACCTTTTACGATGTAGGAAACGCACGAGATAAGAGTGAGGAGACGTAGGTAGGAGAGTAGGAGACAACAGCGATGAAGTCACCGGACCTCTTCAAGCCCTCTTTACCGGGGGCTTTTTTTACCACCAGTATGCAGCGTCATGGATTGACAGGCTCTGCGCAGACACAGTCTTTTGGCCCGCAGCCCATATTGCGAAGGAGTAACCATGCCAGAACTCTGGCCGCTACCCTATCAACTTGCCTGGCCTTTAGCGCTGGCTCTGACTTGGATTGCCGGGGAATTCGGCTACCGCTGGGCTGGACTACCCCGCATCAGAATTTATGGCTTGGCGGGATTTCTGCTTGGCAATGTGACGCTCAGCTATTTGCCGCAATCAGAAACCGACACTGGCTAATGTCGCATTTGGCTTGATGCTGTTTGAACTGGGATATTGTCATGCCGTCAGGTAGTGGTGCCATTACATCGCAGATAAATCGATTGTCGATTCGTGGCCCAGCTTCTCGAAATTTAACGCCAGCCACCGGTCAGCGGTGCCAAAGCCTATATCGTGCAAATATTCCAGAAAGTCACGCTCCGCGTTGAACTTGCTCGATACACTCAGAGGCAACAACTCGGCATCCGCGTTGATGCGGTGTAAGCGCATTTCTGTGTAACGCACACGATCAACCTGTTCTTCGTCAATAAGACGTTTCATCAGAAGTATCGAACTTATTTCTCGAACCAGGCTGGCGTTGAACGTAATTTCGTTGAGCCGATTGATTATTTCAGGGGCGCTGCGCGGCAGTTCGGTGCGCACGATCGGATTGATCTGGATGATGATCAGGTCGTGGCTTTTTGTACCGTCAATGAGTGGATATAGCGCCGGGTTGCCCATGTAGCCCCCATCCCAGTAAGCCTCGCCGTCGATCTCCACGGCTTGATAGAGTTGCGGAAGACAAGCCGACGCCATGATCTTGTCCACGTCGATCTCGCTACGCTTGAAAATGCGTGCTTTGCCAGTCCGTACGTTGGTTGCCGAAATAAATATATTCAGTTCGCCGCAGGAGCGGACCCGTTCGAAATCAACGAGATTCGAAAGCAGGTCGCGCAGTGGATTGATATTGAAAGGATTGAACTGATACGGAGATACAAGGCTTCCCGCCATCTGCCACAATAAATAAGCAGGAGAATTGTCGAGCGTCCAGCGTCCCATCAGATGATCGAGTAGTGTGCGCTGAAATAGGCTGAATCTTGACATGTTGCTGACCTCGGTCCAGAACGCGCGCAGGGCACGTTGTGCGCCAATTCGACCTCCGCCACGTGCGAAACCGTCCGCCAGTACTGCCGCATTCATTGCGCCGGCACTGGTTCCACTGATTCCATCGATCAACAACCGGTCGTCGTCGAGCAGCCTATCGAGGATTCCCCATGTAAATGCGCCATGGGAACCACCTCCTTGTAGTGCGAGATCAATACTTCTTGTTCCTTGCGTCGGCAACTTTCCTCCGTGGACACATCGGCAGGCAAATTGGGCGTCACAATAACAATGTCAGCTATTGCCCCGCCGAAGCGGAAAAATGCACTTGGCTTCCGCTGCGATGAATCACCGAAGTCATTCGAAATTCCTGACTATTTTAAGGTAATGGAGACACCCGATATTGCGCGAAGTCAGAAACCGGCGCGGTTCGCGGTTGTGCAAGGAACTGCGCGCGATGCTGCGACGAATCGAATTCGGGGGGCTCCGCACTCAGTGGAGTTCGGCGATAATGAGCAACGACGTCATTCGATAAAGACCGCTTTCTCCATCGAATCTCTGATGACTGGAGCCGTATGGAACATGGTATTCCCCTGATCACCACGATTGCAGCAGCCTTTGGAATCGCCCTGATCCTAGGCTTCATTGCTGAGCGGGTTAATGTACCGGCATTGGTTGGCTATCTTGTTGCCGGGATCATCATCGGACCTGCTACTCCTGGATTCGTGGCTGACATGCATATCGCCTCTCAGCTCTCGGAGATTGGCGTCATGTTGCTGATGTTTGGCGTCGGGTTGCATTTTTCGCTGGATGATTTGCTTGCGGTGAAACGTATCGCGCTACCCGGAGCGGTGGTGCAGATGGGGCTGGCGACTATTCTGGCGATGGTCATGGCGTCGTGGTGGGGATGGAACTGGGGGAGCGGGTTGGTGTTCGGCCTGTGTTTATCCTGCGCCAGCACTGTCGTGCTGCTCAAGGCGCTTGAAGCCAGGAACGCGCTGGATACGATGAATGGTCAAATTGCCGTCGGCTGGCTGGTGGTTGAAGATTTGGCTACTGTACTGGTTCTGGTCTTGCTGCCGCCGTTGGCCGGGGTACTGGGTGCGCCAAACGCAGCCGCTACCAGCTCCGGCGCCCTGTGGCTCACTATCGGAAAAACGCTACTTCAAGTCGGCGCATTCATCGCAATCATGCTGGTTGCCGGTCGCCGTTTTCTGCCCTGGTTGTTGTGGCAGGTGGCGCGCACGGGCTCGCGCGAGCTGTTCACCTTGTCTGTCGTTGCGGCCGCGATCAGCATTGCGTATGGCGCTTCGGCATTGTTCAATGTATCGTTTGCCCTTGGCGCATTCTTCGCAGGCATGGTGATGCGCGAGTCTGAATTCAGTCACCGGGCGGCGCAAGAATCCTTGCCGTTACGTGATGCATTCTCGGTTCTGTTTTTCGTATCGGTTGGCATGCTGTTCGACCCAAAGATACTGGCTGAGCAGCCGTTCCAGGTGCTCGGCGTGGTCGCCATCATCATATTCGGCAAATCCCTGGCGGCACTGGTGCTGGTCATCGCACTTCGCTATCCGCTCAACACGGCGCTGACGGTGGCAGCCAGTCTGGCGCAAATCGGCGAGTTCTCTTTCATTCTGGCCGGACTGGGGCTATCGCTTGGCTTGCTCCCTGCCGGCGGCATGAGCCTGGTGCTTGCCGGCGCGCTGATTTCGATTGCACTGAATCCTTTTGTATTTGCTGCCATTGCACCATTGCAGCGCTGGTTGCTCAAGCGCTCTGCGCTGGCCCGACGCTTGGAACAGCGAGTAGACCCGTACGCCGAGCTGCCGCAAAGCACGGAGCGAAAATATCTCGAAGGGCAAGTGGTACTGGTGGGTTATGGTCGGGTGGGACGCCGCATCGCCAAGGCGCTCGATGGCCGCGGGATTCCCTATGTCGTGGCAGAGCGGAATCGCGAGCTGGTTGAAAGCCTGCGCAAACGAGGGATAGCTGCGGTATCGGGAAACGCGTCAGACCCGGCGGTTTTGATTCAGGCACATATTGCCGATGCAGCCATGCTGGTAATCGCCGCGTCGGACCCGATCGACTTTCGTCAAATGGCGGACACCGCACTAACGCTTAATCCGGACATCGAAATTGTGTTGCGCACGCATGGGGAGGAAGAGTCGAAATTGTTGCGCAGGGATGGCATCGGCACCGTATTTTTTGGTGAAGAGGAGTTGGCCAAAAATATGTCGAATCATGTTCTTGAACGCTTCGCACCAGAACAGGTAAATGCCGCTCGACCTGCGGTGTAATCACGGGCTATCCGCATTGATTTGACCTGGCTGAAGTGCCAGACGAAAGTGCTCTGGCTCCTCTTGAATGTCTGCTTAGGACTACGGTGCGTAGGTTTTCGCGAAGAACGCCAGCGTGATGCAGGAGGTGGCAAGCAGCGTGATAGCGCGGATGATGCCCGGCGGCGCACGCCGTCCGATATGCGCGCCACCGTATCCACCGATGATTGCGCCCGCCAGCATGACCAGCGTCTCGGGCCAGCGCACCGCGTTGGCCACGATGAAGGCGAGTACCGCCACCACATTGGCCGCACTGACCAGCAGCGTACGCGGCGCGTTGAGGTGCTTCAGGTCGCAGTTGTCGAGCAGTCCCCACATCGCGATCATCATGATCCCGACCGCGCCGCCAAAGTAGCCTCCATAGATCCCGAGCGCGAACTGGACGGCCAGTACCGCATGTGCATGAATGTGCCAGCGTGCACGCAATGCCTCGCCAATGCGTCGTCCGAACGCGAGCGCAATGGACGCAACCAACAACAGCCACGGCAGCATGAACGTGAACGTCGCGGATGATGTTCGCAGCAACAGCAGCGCCCCGGCCAAGCCGCCGCACAGTGTCGTCGTTAGCAGCGCACGCAGTGACACGGCACCAACCGACCGCAATCCGTCGCGATATGCCCATGCGCTGGCCAGCCCACCAGGAAACAGCGCGACCGTGCTGCAAGTATTCGCCTGAACCGGAGGCACACCCGCCGCGATCAGCGCCGGCACACTGACGAATGAGCCGCCTCCAGCCAGCGCGTTCATCGCGCCGGCTAACATTCCTGCAGAAAAAACCAGAGTCATCGTGTCCATGGGAACGATATTAGCCGCCATGGCGCGCTCTCGCAATCTGGCAATTCCGATGCTAGACTTCGGAGAATCCGAACCTAAAAATGCATAGCCATGCGCTTTGACCTGACCGATATGCGGCTTTTCCTGACCGTGGTGGAATGCGGCAGCCTGACACAAGGTGCCCGTACAATGCATCTGGCGTTGGCATCAGTCAGTGAACGCATTGCCGGTATGGAAGCGGCACTGGGCACGTCTTTGCTGGAACGCAACCGTCGTGGCGTGCGTACCACTGCTGCCGGTGAGGCATTAGTCCGGCATGCTCGGTCGATCCTGGGTCAGGTCGAACAGATGCGCGGGGAACTGCGAACCTACGCAACGGGCCTGAAAGGCCGCATCAGGTTGCTGTCTAACACGGGCGCCATGACGGCATTCCTGCCGCCGCAGCTTTGCCAATTCCTGGCAGTTCATCGCGACCTGTCAATCGACTTGGAAGAGCGGCCCAGTGCGGACATCGTCCAGGCCCTGGTGGACAGGCGCGCCGATCTGGGTATCGTCGCGGACATCACGGATCTCAGCACGCTGCAGACGCAGCTGATTGCCTGTGACCAGCTCGTCGTGGTCGCCAGCCATGCACATCGCTTGGCCCCGGAATCACACGTGGCCTTTGCCGATATTCTTGACGAGCCAATCGTGGGCATGGCGGACACGGCGCTCGAAACGCATCTCGCGGAACGCGCATCGCGCATGGGCCGCCAGCTCGACTACCGCATCCAGTTGCGCAACGCCGAACATGTTGCCATGTACGTCGAAGCAGGCATCGGCATTGCGATACTCTCCGACGGACTGGCCAGAACACTGCGCCGCGACCTGGCCATCCTGCCACTGTCGGAAGTCTGGGCCACACGGCGGCTCTACCTCTGTGCGCGCGACTTCAAGGTACTGACCCCGCACGCTGACCTGCTTGCGAAGCAGCTGCTGCAGCGCACGCCGTAGATGTCCCGCGCACTTCGGATTTGAACTCGCGCCTGAATTTTGAAACGTGAACAAGGGGGGCGGCACTTGGCTCTACAATGGGGGGCACATTTTCAGTTTCCCCCTCAATCATGATGAGACGATTGAGATCAAGAACGTGCTGAACCGACTTCTTCTTGGCGAGGTGTCGATACATGGACAGGCGTCTGAGATGCACATAAATTTTTCGATGCAAATAGGCAGTTAAATATCAATGAGAATTCTATGAACTACCTACAAACTCTTACGCGTTACAAAGCCTGGGCAGATAATCTGTTCCTCTCAGTCGTTTCGGAGCTGCCTGCGTCGGTGCTATCTGCTCCACGCCCTATCTTCTTTGGTAGTCTAATCCGAACGCTTAACCATTCCCTTGCAATGGATTACGTGTGGCAATCACATTTATTGGGAAAGCCCCATGGACTTACTACGCGTAACCCTGAACATTGCCCTGAAATGGAAGAGTTGGCTGCAGCTCAACGCGATATGGATAATTGGTACGTCGCTTACGCTGATTCGATATCGGATCAGGAGCTGAGTGAAATCGTTGAGTTTGAATTCATTGGAGGCGGTCACGGAGCCATGTCTCGGAGAGACATAGTGCTTCACGTCGTCAACCACACTACATATCACCGTGGACATGCCGCGGACATTTTGTATCACCTCAATATTTTCCCGCCAACCACGGACCTCCCCGTTTTCCTCCGGGATCAATCGTTGGCATCTAATAATTCAGCCAAACAGAAGCCGCTTCGCGACTCGATTTGATTCAGAGGTTGCTCACCTGCTTTAATTTCACGCGAGAGGATGTGCTGGAATCGAAACTGAGCCTGCTTCGCTCCCAAGGTCCTCCAGCGACTCGCGCGAAGGTTCCGATCATAGTCGATTCGGACCCCGGACCGTGGGCTGGCATACATGCCATCCAGTGCGGCCGCTGCTTTCTTTTCGATCTCCTTCATTTGCACTTTCGTCGCTTCGGGAGCGGCATTCTCCAACTGGTCCTTGCATGCCGCCAGCAGTGCAGCTTGAATAGCTTTCCCTTCCATCTCTCGATGATGGTTGCTTGGAACGACGCCTGTATGCATGCCCATCCTCCCCGGTTTGCCAAGTAGGCGGCCATGGTAGCAGTTGCACCCACCTTGCAATCATGCCCTCGCATCGGCGCCGCCCGGATTCAGCAAAGCGGAATCCGGGCGGCAGGCATTTTCCCAGCTATCTAGCGGGCGCGCGCCACCCTTCGACGAGCTGCATGATTGCCCGATTTAAGGCGCAAGCATCACGGCTTGCGCTGAATCGCGGCGCGATAGGCGCCATAAGCTTCTTTTTCCGCCCCCGGCGATCCGGGATTGCCCAGTTCGTAGTAAATCAACCCATAGTGCGCCTGGCTGTCCGGATTCGCCAGCGTTTCGTCGAACAGTTCGTACACGATAAAGCCCTTCACTTTCGAGGGGGCTTGGTAATAGATTTTCTTGGCGGTCTGAACGATATAGTCAGCCTGCTGTTTCTCGGTCACGGCCATAGTGCCATCATTGATGTTGGTTTCCGCGATCAGGATCTCCTGCTGCGGATAGGTCTGCATTTTGTTCAAGACAGTCATCATGTTGCCCATGTCCCAATACCAGTCGAGGGCATTGACCTCCCATTGCACGCCGTCGGCGTTCAACTGTTCGAGAAACCCGGTGTGCATCCAGCCGATATTCACGACTCGTTTGACATACGGATCGCCCGCATGCAGGCCTTCGGAGAGCGCCTTGAGGCGGTTGCGGAGGGTAGCGTATTTGTCTGCGTTATACATCCAGAATGCGGAACCGTCGTATTGGCTGCCCAATATGCAAGCGATGTCCAATTCATTGCCCATCTGATAGTAGGCGATTTTCCCTTTGTAGCGCAGGGCGAGGTCGCGTCCCCGGTTCCAGTAGTACGCCGTGTCGTACTCTCCGCCCAGGCCGTCGTACAGCACGAGCATGATTTTCATGCCCTTGTCATAAGCGGTATTGACGACTTCGTCGAGATAGCTCCAGTCGTAGGTCTGGCTGGCAGCGTTGTAGTAGGGCGACAGGTTGATCCGGTAAATCCCGCTGCCGAGCGCGGCGGCCTTGCTCATTTGCAGATCCAACTGATTGCGCGGATACACATAGGAATTGGTAGTGTCGGCATGCCCGTTCACGCCCCACAGGAAGCCGTCGCGATAAGCCTGCGTCAGGATCACGTCATCGAACCAGGCGCTGCCGCCAATGCGCGCATCAGAGCGCAGGTACACCTTCAGGTAAGCGGTGCCGGCCGAGAATCCGTCGAGCGTCAGTCGGTACTGCTGCCAATCCTTCGTACCGCCGGTCCGGATCAGCTTGTAGCCGGCGCCGGCGTTGTACCACCCCTTTGCATTGTTGGCGGCATCGACTTGCAGCACATTGACGCTGATGCCCTCCGGCGCCGATACGGAATTGGTTTTGATCCAGAGCGACAAATTGTAGGTTTCTTCCGGCTTGATCGGGATGAGATCGGTGGACAGGTATTTCTCCGCGTCGCCCGCGTTCACCCTGGCGGAAAAAACTCCACTGTGCCGGATCGAGGAATCGCGGGAAAAACCGCCGCTGCCATAGGGCCACAAGGCCGTTTCGAATCCGGGATAGCCGACCTGATTCACAGTGTCCAGCGACACGTCATCGAACCAGACATTCCCCGCGGCTCCCGCATCGAGACGCAAGTACAGTTTGACCGCTACGGTCGCGGGATCCATGCGATCCAGGGTTGCGCTGTAGCGCGTCCAATTTTGCCGGCCGCCGGTCTGGATCAGTTTGTACTGTCCCTGCGGATACCAGGAAATCGCCTGACTTTGCGCGCTGGTTTGCAAAACGTTCAGGCTGATGGCCGGGGCGGAACTGTTGAGATCGGACTTGACCCAAACGCTCACGCGCCAGACGTTGTATGGACTGACCGCGATCGGACTAGTGGCAATGTATTGATCCGTGTTGGCGCCGCTGACTTTCAGGGATTGCGCGCCGGAATGCGCGGTCGTCCGGTCCAGGCTGAAATTGCCGACGGTTTCGTGCTGCCATATCCCGCCTTCAAAACCGTCGGCGAATACGGCGCCAATGGCATCAATCGATATCAAGAAAAAAAACAGAAAAACAAAACATGATTTACGGATGGCGGAAACAATTTTCATGTGAACTCTTTCGGAGTGAGCGGCTCAGGCCGCAATTTTTTCGGTAAAGAAGAGTGTTATTTTTAGTCTCAACAAAAAATAATATGAGTGAAAGCTCCGGCGTTTATCCGGGCGGAGCGGCATGGTCAAGGGCATTGCGCGGAGTGTTCGGCAAATCCGTGTGATAGGCCACACCGGAATCCGGAAGATAAATGGTGGCGCTGCCGTTGCTCGGCTGTCCTCCGCCTATCGCCTGGAATTTTTGTTTTCCGCATAAAGCACCTTTTGATTGTCCTTATCCGGTTTTGAACAAGGAATGCCGGGGCGAAATTTGATATCAAATTGGAATATATTGCAACTGTATTAATTCGCAGTTGTGTTCTCTGTATCACCAGAGGCCATGTATCCTTGCTGGTAGTGGCAGTCAATTCGGATGATCCGGTTTGGCTTATTTTGATAATTATATTAATGATAATTTTGTGCAATCATTCGAATCCTTGCCGCTCGGGTGTGAGCATGCGCGTCGGAAATATCTGGATGAGGTCGATGCATTCTTCGGAAAATTAATGGCGGTAATCATTGCAAAAAATTGAACCGGATGAGCGCAATGTTCTTGCGCGTTGAGCCCGCGGATTGGCAGGAGATTGCCAGAAAAAACTGAGCAATTTCATTTTCAAACAGGCAGTTAGCGCTTTACCGGTAGCGCCCGCGCTCACCAGTCTGCAGGGCGGCCTTGGTCGCCCCGGCTGTAGTCGCACACTCCCTCAGGGAAGATTCTCTCCAGCCACACCATTTGCTGTGCGCTGAATTGCACTGAGGCGGGGTAGGTGCCATCCGCGAGGGCGGTCGACACTGGTTTGAGCGCGCACTTGAAGATGTCGCCCTTGATCGAATCACCTGCCGCCATGCGAGGGCTGGAATAGATCGGATAGGCCGCCGTGCATGCGCCGGGCGCGTTGCCGTTCAGGATGCCGTCCCACACGGACGGTCCCGCCGCAATCAAGGCCCCGCTGGCATCCATGCACTTGTCGGTGAATTCCACAGGCGCGGCGCCGCTACTCAGATAGCGGTCCAGGACCGACAGGGCGTCCATTACTCGCGGCAGCAGGTCGTCCGGCCCGGTGAACCAGACTACCTGGTTTTTCGCGGCGCCGGCATTCGCATCCAGCAGCCGGGCGCGTACCGAGAACGACTGGCGGCTGTTGTGCATGTCCAGTTCCGGTTCAAGGTAGGGTCGCAGATCGATCAGCGGGATGTCGAGGCGCCGGCCGGTGAAGACATGGCCCGACGTATAAGCCTTTCGGATCGCCGCCAAATCGCCCGATCGGCGCGGGGCCGGCGTGCCGGAAGGATCGCGGCAATTTGCGCTGCGTTTCATGTTTCGCGAATCAAACGGGTCGGCTTGCCGGTCCCACTGCACAAAGTCGGGCTGCTCCTTCCATCCGCCAACACAGGCATTGATCCGCAAGAACTCGTCGATGCTGATCTGGCCGCCAGCCAAGGCAGCCAGGCCGTATTGAACTCCAACGTTATCGACCGAAATAGGCGCATAGCCGTTGCTGTCCGTGCCATAAATATTCGCGAGGTCGTTCCAGTGTGTCCATTTCACGTTCTCGAATACGTCAGGCGGATAGCGATAGAACCTGGCCGCGACGTCGAACCTGGGATCCTTGTACACGGGATTCAAGACAGTCGGCATCGCCGACAACCAGCTATTGATGCATTCCGTTGATCCCGCCGTTCCGGTAATTTCGTTCGCTGCCGTATCGCTTGCATTCATCCCCTCGATGAATTTCTGGTTGCTCCACTTGGCCCAGGGCGAGGCAGGATTCAACGCCACCTCGTCCATGAAATACCGGCCCAGCAGCGGACAGTCGGAAATCGGGATGGTCTGCGTGATCATGTCCGGGTATGAAAAGGCGGGAATACCGCCATCGAGCAATCCCGGATGGTTCTGCGCAAACAGGTATTGCTGTACGCCGCCGCCCGAGCCACCCAAGCCGATCGTGAAGCGTGGTTTGCCGTATAGCTCGACGAAATGCTCTTTCGTCATCATCGCGGTTTCTTCCGCCAGGCGCATGTTGTAGTGCACGCCGGTTTCATTGCCCGATGAGGCGACGACTGCAAAACCCCGTGCGAGAATTTGCGGCATCAGCGCGCGTTCCCTGCCGCTAAGATCGTTGTTGAACCACATGGCGGTGCCCTGCTGATGGCCGATGCCGGTCCCGCCGCGCAGCCAATACACCAGTTTTTCATTCCAGGCGGAGTTATTCATCCCGCCCGGTGCGCCCGATTCCGGGAAGGGGGCAAGCATCGCCACTGTGTAGATAAAGCGGTTGATCGTGCCTCCTTCAATCCGTACCACGAATGGAAGGTCTGCACCGTTGACCGTTATGGTTTTCAGATCGGGCGGAGGCGAAGTGAAGCCGGTTGTGGGGTCGAACGGCTTGAAGTCGCTGCCGTTCCAGTAAATATATTGGAATCGGGTTTCGATGCTGCAGTATTTGCTGTGGCCTGCAAGCTGCCCCGTACTGTCGTCAAAGACCGGGTGTCCGATTCCTTCATGGTTGTCCACCAGCGGCTGGCCAAGTCCTGATTCCTGGGTTCGGCAAATGAACACCTCCTGCTGCGGGCCGGTGAACATCGGGCCGGTGATCGGGTAATTGGTCAATTCGATAGAATCGGAAACGCCTTTTCCCTGAGCTTCCAGGTGGCGTACCTCGAGGATGTTTTTGCCATTCACCAGTCCCGATACGACGCCTTCCAAATGATCGCCCGACCGTGTCATCGCAGGAAAGATCTGGTTGCCGTTTAACCGGAACCTCAGCTTGTCCAGCAAACCGCCCGGCGCCTTCACCGCGATGCGTGCCTCACCTCCAGAAACATAATCCGGGGGACTGGAGAGCACGCTAATCGTCACCGCCGCATCGCGCGGATTGGCGAGTTCCGCCGAACCGGCGTAGCCAGCCAGCGCACTGGCGATTGCCGCGCAGGCGGCGAAATGTATCCAGGACTTCATCGCGGGCCTCCAATCGTGGATAAGGCAGAACTTTTGGGAAGAAAGAATTTCCCGGCTCATGCCTATCGAATGCCGAACTCCTTGTTATTATTGGCTTTTCTCGTTTTGCGTCCCTTGATAAAAAGCGAACTGAGTCATAGTGGATCAGCGGCATTCTTTCTCGTATCCGAGAGCACCATGACGGCGCCCATTAGAGCAGTTTCAGCCTGACCGTACAGGAGCCAATCTTGCGCCTGCGGTGCGCACCGTACCATTCGTACGGTTGCGCTTCTCGGCTCAACCTTGGCTCCTGTA
>CBIHON010000040.1:0-47524 GCA_966211965.1 uncultured Burkholderiales bacterium
TCTTTGAGCTGGCCGCGCAACGTAGTCGTTCATCATCCGTTGCGCGGCCAGCTCAAAGCCGCCGCTCACTTCAAACGTTAAGCCTCTCAGCTCAGCCTGCGCTTCCCCCCATGCTCACAAGGTACGCTCTCCTCGCACTGATCATAGGTCTCCACTTGACCTCCTTCGCTCAGACTTACAAGTGCACTAATCGCGACGGCAGCGTCGGCTTTTCCGATAAGCCTTGCCTAGGAGCGCTTGCGGCGGCAACCAAGACGTCCTCTAATGCTGAGGCGAAGATCTCAAGGCTTTACGATCAACCTACTCAAACATTTGCCTCTGCAATGCAGAACAAGGAGAGGAAAGAGTTTGCCCAACGCGAGTTTGAGGCACTCGCGCGCGAGGCATATCGGCGGCATCAGCTGTTGGATGCGTCGCAGTACAAGCGGATGCTCTGCGTCCCCTCAAAAGCCGGTGACATTCAGCCATTTGCTGGCGTTCAAATCAAAGGCGTGCACGATCTTTCCCAAGACGGTGTTGCTTTCGTTGCCGAGGAGGATCCCCCTTATCCTCTGCCAAATAGGGCGGCCTTCATCGGCGTCAAGTTCGCTTGGCGCTCTGACGGACCGTGTGTCAGCGGCATCGACAGATGGAGAATCATTAATAGGTAGAGAGGGTTAAGGGGCATTACGCATATAAGAACTTTGCCCCGTTGAGGCCTAACCCGCTCATGTCAAACATTAGGCGTCAGTCAACCATGGTCGCAGATCTTTCCGCGCTTCTGCCGAAGACGAAGTTCGACACGGACAAGGCGTCCGCCTTAGTTGCTCTCGGCTTTCCGGCGGTCGAACCGGTAATGTCGAGAATCCTCGAGTGGCTGCAAGACCTGCACTGGCCAGTCGGGTTCATCTTTAAGCCATTCATAGCCGATATCGGAGCGCCTCTTGCCCCTCACATCAAGGAAGTACTACGCGGAAACGACGATAGTTGGAAGTACAGTTTGCTCGTGGCTGTTGTCGCTCATTCACCTGAGTTCGCGCGTAGCCTTTGCCCGGAGCTGCAGCGATTGGCGAACGAGCCGACCACGGGGGAAGCTACGCCGCGTCCTCCGACGTGATTGCGTTGTATGAGCAGATTGCCGGCATGCGAACAACGTCCACTTTCCCAGGAGCCCGAATGCCGACGCCTATCGCGAGACAGTGTCGCTTATCGTCTACGCCGCTATTGGCGCGGCGCCGAGATCATCCTCCGGGCAGGTTGTCCCACAGCTCACCGTTCGGTCCCGTGCGCGGCGCCGCGACGCCGAAGTGCGCATACGCCGCCGGCGTCGCGATGCGGCCGCGCGGCGTGCGCTGCAAAAAGCCTTGCTGGATCAGGTAAGGTTCCAGCACATCTTCGATGGTATCGCGCTCCTCGCCGATGGCCGCGGCCAGATTATCGAGCCCGACCGGGCCGCCGGAAAATTTGAACAGCACCGCTTCGAGCAGCTTGCGGTCCATCACATCGAAGCCGACCGGGTCCACATCCAGCATCACCAGCGCGGCATCGGCCATCGCCTTGGTGATCTGGCCGGTGCCTTTGACTTCGGCATAGTCGCGCACCCGGCGCAGCAGGCGGTTGGCGATACGCGGCGTGCCGCGGCTGCGCTTGGCGATCTCGAACGCGCCGTCGTCGACGATGGGCGCATCCAGCAATGCCGCGCTGCGCGTGACGATCCTGGCGAGTTGCTGCGGGCTGTAAAACTCCAGGCGCGCAACGATGCCGAAACGGTCGCGCAGCGGATTGGTCAGCATCCCGGCGCGAGTGGTCGCGCCGACCAGGGTGAAGGGTTGCAAGTCGAGCCGCACCGAACGCGCGGCCGGTCCTTCGCCGATCATGATGTCGATCTGGTAGTCTTCCAGCGCCGGGTACAGGATTTCTTCCACCACCGGCGACAGGCGATGAATTTCATCGATGAACAAAACATCGTTGGCTTCGAGATTGGTCAGGAGCGCCGCCAAGTCACCAGCGCGTTCCAGCACCGGTCCGGAAGTTTGCCGCAGGTTGACGCCCATCTCGCGCGCGATGATGTGGGCCAGCGTGGTCTTGCCCAGTCCGGGCGGACCGAACAGCAAGGTGTGGTCCAGCGCCTCGCGCCGCTGCCGAGCTGCGGTGATGAAGATTTCCAGCTGGTCGCGAATTTTTTCCTGGCCGACGTATTCTTCGAGTTGCTTGGGCCGCAGCGCGCGCTCGACCGCTTCCTCGTTAGGCGAAGCCGGCGTCGCAGAGATGATGCGCTGTTCGGTGAAATTATCGGTTTGGATGCTCATGACCAGATTGTAACGCTATCAGCCTTTGGATAAAGCCTTCAAAGCCAATTTGATGCCCTCCGAAACACCGGTGCCGGCAGGCACTTGTTTCAACGCCAGCATCGCTTCCTTGTCGGAATAACCAAGTGCAACCAGGGCGTTCAAGATATCGGATGTCGCATCATTGTGCACCACGCCGCCCATCGCACCAAGGTCCGCGCCGAGCTTGCCTTTCAGTTCCAGCAACAGGCGCTCGGCGGTTTTCTTGCCGATGCCCGGCACCTTGGTGAGGCGCCCGGCTTCTTGCAGAGTGATCGCTTGCGACAGATCGGCGACGGACATGCCGGACAGGATGGAGAGTGCGGTGCGTGCGCCGATGCCGGATATCTTGATGAGTTCCTTGAAGACATTGCGCTCTTCCACCGTGCCGAAACCGTACAGCAGATGCGCATCTTCGCGCACCGTGAGATGGGTCAGCAAGACGATCTTTTCTCCCAGTCCGGGCAGGTTGTAAAAGGTGCTCATCGGCACGCCGACTTCATAGCCGACGCCATTGCAATCGACCAGCAATTGGGGCGGATTTTTTTCGAGCAGGATTCCGGAGAGACGTCCGATCATGTTGGGAGGGCCTTGAAAATGGGAGCTTGAATGATACAGGACAACGCGCTACGACAAGGGCGGGACAAGGCCTTATCCGACCAGGCGCCCTCTGCGCACCCGCAAGCCCTTCTTCGCCAAGACAGGCGCCAAGGCACCCAGCGTCGCCAAGGCATCGCCGCTATGCGCATGGCAAATCGCCACGCCCAAAGCATCGGCCGCATCGGTGCCAGGCATGCCGGACAGCAGCAGCAAGCGCTGCACCATGTCCTGTACTTGCGACTTATGTGCCTTGCCTTGTCCGACCACTGCTTGCTTGACTTGCAATGCGGTATATTCGGCGACCGCCAAATCGGCTGCGACCAGCGCGCAGATGGCCGCGCCGCGCGCCTGGCCGAGCAGCAGCGTGGATTGCGGATTGACGTTGACGAATACCTTTTCGATTGCGGCGCAATCGGGACGGTAGAGACGGATGATTTCGGATACGCCCTGCAGGATGGTCTTGAGGCGCTGCGGTAAATCGGCATCCGGCGTTTTGATGGTGCCGGATGCGATATAGCTGAGCTTGTTGCCCTGCTTGTGGATGACCCCGAAGCCGGTAGTGCGCAGGCCGGGGTCGATGCCGAGGATTTTCATTACGACACGGTATTAATGCCGGAAATGCCGCGCTCCAGTAAACAACATCACCACGCCTTGCTCATCTGCCGCATCGATCACTTCCTGATCCCGCATCGAACCGCCCGGCTGAATCACGCAAGTCGCGCCGGCCGCGACCACCACATCCAGCCCGTCGCGGAACGGGAAAAACGCGTCCGACGCCACTGCGGAACCAGCCAGCGTCAGGCCCGCATTCTGCGCCTTGATCGACGCGATGCGCGCCGAGTCGACCCGGCTCATTTGCCCGGCGCCGACGCCTAGCGTCATGCCGTTGGCACAGAACACGATCGCATTCGACTTGACGAACTTCGCGACCCGCCACGCAAACATCAGGTCCTGCAATTGCTGTTGCGTCGGCTGTTTCTTGGTGACGATTTTCAACTCGGCCAGATCGACGTTTTTCGCATCCGGCGATTGCACCAGCAAGCCGCCGCCGACGCGTTTGAAATCATGCGCATTGATCGCATCGCCCAACGGCACTTGCAGCAAGCGTACGTTTTGCTTCGCTGCGAAAACCTGTTTGGCCTGGTCGGTAAACGAAGGCGCGATGACCACTTCCACAAACTGCTTGGCAACCGCTTCCGCCGCATTGCCGTCAAGCTCTTCATTGAATGCGATGATGCCGCCGAAAGCCGAGGTCGGGTCGGTTTGCAAAGCCTTGCTGTACGCTTCCAGCACGCTGGCGCCGATCGCCACGCCGCAGGGATTGGCGTGCTTGATGATGACACAGGCGGTTTCACCGAAGGTCTTCACGCACTCCCAAGCAGCGTCGGCGTCGGCAATGTTGTTGTACGAGAGTTCCTTGCCTTGCAATTGCGTGTAGTTGGCCAAGGCGCCAGCGGCCACTTTGAGATCGCGGTAAAACGCCGCCGACTGGTGCGGATTTTCGCCATAGCGCATTTCCTGCACTTTTTCAAAATGCAGGTTCAAGGTCGCCGGATAGGCGCTGCGCGTGGCGTGCTGCTTGTCCTCGCCCAATGACGTGAAGTAATTGGTGATCGCGCCGTCGTATTGTGCGGTGTGCGCGAATACTTTTTTGGCGAGCGCAAATCTGGTCTCGTAGGTAACCTCGCCATTGTTGGCATTCAATTCGCCCAGCACCACTGCGTAATCCGACGGATCGCAAATCACGACCACATCCTTATGATTTTTCGCCGACGAGCGCAGCATGGCCGGGCCGCCGATATCGATGTTTTCAATCGCGTCTTCCAGTGTGCATTGCTTCTTGGCGACGGTTTGCTGAAAGGGATACAAATTCACCACAACCAGGTCGATGGTTGGTATCGCGTGTTTTTCCAGCGCGGTGACATGCTCGGGAAAATCGCGGCGCGCCAGAATGCCGCCGTGCACTTTCGGATGCAAAGTCTTGACCCGCCCGTCCAGCATTTCCGGGAAGCCTGTGTAATCGGCCACCTCAGTCACCTTGACGCCGTTATCGGCCAGCAGTTTGGCGGTGCCGCCGGTGGAGAGAATGTTGACGCCGCGCGCCGCGAGCGCACGCGCAAAATCGAGAACGCCGGTCTTGTCGGAGACGGAAATGAGGGCTTGTTTGATCATGATGGAAAATGCCGGAAGTGAGAGAAAATCTGCTTGCTGCGAGGCGGATACGGCGCGGCGCATCCGCCTCGCATCTGCCTTGTTACTGCTTTTTTACGTTATAACAATCCATGCTGCTGCAACTTCTTGCGCAGCGTGTTTCGATTGATGCCGAGCATCTCGGCGGCGTGCGACTGGTTGCCGCCGGCGCGCGCCATCACGGCCTCGAATATCGGTTTTTCGACGGTCGATACGACCATCTCGTAGACGTTCGAAGGCGTTTGTTCACCCAAGTCCTTGAAATATCTTTCGAGGCTTTTCTTGACGACGTCCTGGATGTTGTCTTTGCTCATGCTGTGCTTTGTAAAGGCTGAATTTTTATCAGGCTGCCAGTTTTTCCGGCCGGCCATACGGGGACGCGTATTGTAACCGCTCGCCATATGCCGACTGCAAATCGAAGAACCCGCGGACCGCAGCCAATTGCTCTTCGCAATCCTCCAGCCGGTTCATGGCCTGGCGAAACGCCTCACCGCCGGGCAAGTCGCGCACGTACCAGCCGATGTGCTTGCGGGCGGTACGCACTCCGACGTACTCGCCGTAGAACGCGTAGTGGGCACGCAAATGCTCATCCATCAAGGCGCGCACTTCGGCTACCAGCGGCGCCGGCAGATGTTCGCCGGTTCGTAAAAAATAATCGATTTCACGGCAGATCCACGGCCGCCCCTGTGCCGCGCGGCCGATCATCACTGCGTCTGCCTTGGTCGCTTCAAGGACGAATTTCGCTTTCTCCGGTGTGGTGATATCGCCGTTGGCAACCACGGGAATCGATACCGAAGATTTCACTGCCGCGATGGTGTCGTATTCCGCCTCACCGCTGTATCCATCGGCACGGGTACGCCCGTGCAGTGTCAGCATTGCGATGCCGGCCGACTCGGCGATGGCGGCGATGGCAAGCGCATTTTTGTTCTGGCGGTCCCAGCCGGTACGAAACTTCAGCGTGACAGGCACATCGACTGCAGCGACTACTGCGTCGAGAATACGGCCGACCAGTGTTTCATTTTGCAGCAAGGCTGAACCGCACCAGCTATTGCAAACTTTCTTGACCGGGCAGCCCATGTTGATGTCGATGATTTGCGCACCGCGCTCGACATTGAATTTCGCACATTCTGCAAGCATGGCCGGATCGGCGCCGGCGATCTGCACCGCTTTCGGCTCCATCTCGCCGTCATGATTGGTGCGGCGCGCGCTCTTTTCGGTTTGCCACAGACGCGGATTGGATGCCGCCATTTCGGATACCGTGTAGCCAGCGCCGAGCTGTTTGCAAAGCTGCCGAAAAGGCCGATCCGTCACCCCGGCCATCGGAGCGACGAAAATATTGTTGCGCAGCATGTAAGGGCCGATGTGCACGATGCGGGAACTTGGAAGAACGGGGAAGGCGTTATTTTACCTGAGGTTCTGCCTAATAAATAAGCATATTGTGTAACGGAAAAAATAGCCGGCTCTAGAGCATTTTTAGCCTGACCGTGCGGAGTCAAGGTCAGGCCGAGGAGCGGACGCGTACAGGCGTACGCCGAGCACCGGAGGGCTGAGATTGGCCCGTACGGTCAGGCTAAAAATGCTCTAGGCGCAGCGCCGGTCAAGTTCGTCAAGAACTGGCTTGGCGGTCTTTTCGACCTCAAGGTGTGCCACCTCGCCCCAGGATTGCAAAGTCAACACATCGTTATGGAAAGTAAATCGATTGATGCTTGCATTCAGGATCGTATAGTCGCGCGGCGCGTTCAAAGGCAACGACCGCGCAGCGCGATGCGCGCATTCCAATACGCCGCCATGCGCCACCAGCGCAATCTTTCGGCCGCGGTATTGCCGTGCATGCCGCAGGATGGCAGACATGGCACGCTCCTGGAATCGGCGGATGCTCTCCCCCTCCCGTTCGCCCGCCGGAAACACGAAGTCGATTTCGCGCGCTTGCCAAGCAGCATAGGCTTCGGGGTAACGGTCGCCGATATCGCTGTAAGTCAAGCCTTCGAATGCGCCATAACAACGTTCGCGCAAGCCCGCATCGACTTGAACCAGCAAGCCCTGGCGCTGCCCGATGGCTTGCGCGGTTTGCATGGCGCGCTGCAAGTCGCTGGAAACGATCGCGTCCAGCGGCTCGCCGCGCAACCATTCGCCGAGCGCCGCGGCTTGGCGCTCTCCTTGTTCGTTGAGAGGAATGTCGAGATGGCCTTGCAGGCGCTTCACGGCATTCCATGCAGTTTCGCCGTGGCGTATCAATAGAATTTGCGCGGCATCGATCATGCTGCTCACTTTTTCAATGCAGGGTTGAGTGTGTAAGTGCCTGTGAGTTTCGCCTCGCCCAGGATATGGCCGCGAATTGCATCGCGCACCTGGTGCCCGGTAAATTTTCCCTCGACCGGCACGCGCTCAAGGTCGAGCGCGTACAGCGTAAACACGTAATGATGCAGAATCGAGTCATTCCAAGGGGGGCATGGGCCGTCGTAGCCGAAGTAGTCGCCGGACATCGCGACATCGGCGGCAAACCAGCCGGTGTAATCGTTCAAGCCGTGGCGCGCCGCGTGCAAAGTTGCGGGGCCGGGCTTGCCGTGCGGCGTGATACCCGCGCAATATTCACCAGCCGCAATGGTTGCGATATCGGCAGGCAAGTCGATCAAGGTCCAATGAAAGAAGTCGACGCGCGGCAAATCTGCTGGCACGGTCTTGCCCTCTTGATTCACATCATCGCCCTCCGACGGCACATCGGGATCATGGCAAATCAGCGCCAGCGACTTGGTGCCGGCAGGCAGTCCGCTCCAGGCCAGATGCGGATTTTTGTTGGCGGACAGGGTCACGTGCGTGCCGGGGTCGATCACGCAAAACGCGAATTCGCCGGGAATCGCTGCGCCATCCTGAAACGAATCACTCCAGAGTTTCATGTCAGTCTCCTTAATCCTTAAGATTCAAGATAGATGCCTCCGAACGAGCGGAGTTGCTTCAACAAATAAGCGACATCATTTCAGCGCGCCATCTGGCGGCCTGACCTGCAACCAGAACGTTACCGGCCCGTCATTGGTCAGCGACACTTTCATGTCCGCCCCGAATCGCCCGGTCTGGACCAGCGGATGCCGCACACTCGCCTGCTTGACGAAATAATCGAATAAACGCCGGCCCTCTTCCGGCGCCGCCGCTGGTGTGAACGAAGGCCGCGTGCCGGATTTGGTATCCGCGGCCAGCGTAAATTGCGGCACCAGCAGCAAGCCGCCGGCAACATCGACGACACTTCGGTTCATCTTGCCCGCATCATCGGAGAACACCCGGTAAGACAACAACTTGGACAACAAGGCGTCGGCTTCGCGCTCGCTATCGCCACGCTCGGCACACAGCAACACCATCATGCCGGCATCGATGGCGCCGACCATAATGCCATCGACAACGACATTGGCGTGCGAGACGCGCTGCAGAAGAGCGATCATGTTTCCGGGCTCGAATTTATTTGAATGAAAACCGGCTTCAATTGCATGCCTAAGCCAATGTCACCCGCGCGAACTTGCGCTTCCCGACTTGCACCACGAACGTTCCCGCTGCCACCTTCAACGACTTGTCGCTCACCGCCGCGCCATCGATGCGCACCCCGCCCTGTTCCACCATGCGCAAGGCATCGGAGGTGGAAGGACAGAGATTGGCCTGCTTCAATAATTGTCCGATCCCCAGCGGCGCACCACTCAAGCTGATTTCCGGCACATCGTCCGGAATGCCGCCCTTGGAACGATTGACGAAGTCGGCCAGCGCGTCTTCGGCCGCTTGCGCGGAATGGAAGCGGGCAACAATTTCCTGTCCCAGCGCCACTTTGATGTCGCGCGGATTCTTGCCGTCAGCGACTTCCTGTTTGAAGCGAGCGATCTCGGCCAGCGAGCGGAACGACAGCAACTCGTAATACCGCCACATCATCGTGTCGGAAATACTCATGATCTTGCCGAACATGGTGTTGGCCGGCTCGGTGATCCCGATGTAGTTATTCTTCGACTTCGACATCTTCTCGACACCGTCCAACCCTTCAAGCAAGGGCATGGTCAAGATGCATTGCGGTTCCTGGCCATAATCCTTTTGCAGCTCACGGCCCATCAGCAAATTGAATTTCTGGTCGGTGCCGCCCAACTCGAGGTCGGCCTGCAAGGCAACCGAATCATAGCCCTGCATCAGGGGATACAAAAACTCATGCACCGAAATCGGCGTCCCGGCCTTATAGCGCTTGGTGAAATCATCACGCTCCATCATACGGGCGACCGTATAGCGCGATGCCAGTTGGATCATGCCGCGCGCGCCGAGCGGGTCGGACCACTCCGAGTTGTAGCGGATCTCGGTTCTGGCGGCGTCCAGCACCAGCGTGGCTTGGTCGAAATAGCTTTTCGCGTTTTCTTCCACCTGCTCGCGCGTCAACGGCGGGCGGGTGATATTGCGGCCGGACGGATCGCCGATCATCGAGGTGAAATCGCCGATCAGGAAAATCACGGTATGCCCGAGATTCTGCAATTGCCGCATCTTGTTCAACACCACAGTATGACCAAGATGCAAATCCGGCGCGGTCGGATCGAGGCCGAGCTTGATGCGCAAAGGCTTGCCGCTCTGCTCGGAGCGCGCCAGCTTTTGCGCGAATTCTGCTTCGATCAGGAGCTCGTCCACGCCACGTTTGGTAATCGCAAGGGCTTCCTTGACCGCATCGGAAAGCGGCAGGCCTGGTTGCGGAGAACCGGCTTGCACCGGTTGATTTGACGATGGCGGATGAGCGTTCATGGAGAAGAAAAAGTTGAAATCAAGAAAAAATAGTCAATACCATGTGTTTGGTATATTCTCTACTTTTTTCGGCCCAGCCGATGCGATGCATTTATAGCAACAGCAAAGAATAATCAGGACGAAACCGCAAATTTTAACTGATGCCCGCCTCCTATAGATAAATACATGACTGTAAGCCCGATCAGCAAGCACCTTCTGGGATCGTCGCGCAAGACGCGCATTCTCTCCGCATCTGCCCTATTCCTGGCCGTCTGTGCATTCGGCGCAGCAGGCGTTGCACCTTTGGCGCCCGACGCATCGAACCTGCCGGTCAAATTCGTTACCCAGGACCTGGCCCTGCCGCAATTGTCGGATCAGATCGCCGCACTTGAAAAACGCGGACAGCGTTATGTCAGCGAAGAACGCGTTCGGCCAGGCGACACTTTGGCGGCCTTATTGACGCGGCTCGGAGTCAACGATGCCGCCGCGGCCAGCTTCATCAAATCCGACAACACCGCGCGCAGCGTGTTGCAGCTCAAGGCAGGCAAGCGAGTCCAGGCGCAGATTGCGGACGATGGCGAACTGCAGTGGCTCAGCGCAAGCCTCGCCGACGGCCGCGACAATGGACAGAAGAATGTCGTCATCACCCGCGACGGCACCGGCTTCAAGGCTTTTGAAGCACCGGCGAAGATGGAAAAGCGGATCGAAATGCATTCCGGCGAGATCAAGTCTTCGCTGTTTGCGGCGACCGATGCGGCACAGATTCCGGACAGCGTATCGACCCAGATCGTCGACATGTTCTCAACCGACATCGACTTTGCATCCGACTTGCGGCGCGGCGACCGCTTCAACGTTGTGTATGAGACCTTTTGGCAAAACGGCGAATACGTACGTGCCGGCCGCGTCCTGGCAGGCGAATTCATCAATGCCGGCAAAACCTATCAATCGGTCTGGTTCGACGAGCCGGGCTCCAAGCAAGGCGGCGGTTATTACGGCTTCGACGGCAAATCGCTGAAAAAAGCCTTTCTTAAGTCACCGCTGGAATTTTCCCGGATTTCGTCGGGATTCTCGATGCGCGTGCATCCGATTTCCGGCCAATGGAAGCAGCATAAAGGCGTCGATTTTGCTGCCGCCACCGGTACGCCGATCCGCGCATCGGGCGATGGCGTCATCGACTTTATCGGTACCCAAGGCGGCTACGGCAATGTGGTGGTGATCAAGCATTGGTCAAACTTTTCGACCGCGTATGCGCACATGAGCCGCTTTGCCAACGGCATGCACAAGGGTACCAAGGTCAGCCAAGGTGAAGTCATCGGCTATGTCGGCACCACCGGCTGGTCCACCGGACCGCATCTGCATTATGAATTCCGCGTCAATAATGAGCCACGCGATCCGATGTCGGTGGTCGTGCCGAATGCGCAGCCATTGGCGGGCGCAGAGTTGCAGCGCTTCCGCAGCGTCGCCGAGGATATGTCGCATCGCTTTGCCTTGCTTAATCCGACATTCAACAATACCAAGCTGGCGTCCAAGTAAGCACGCGCCCAGCTGTAGCGCCGGCAAATAAAACCGTTCATCGGACAAGCCTTGTAGAATCGGCTGTTCATGAACGGTTTTCTTATGGCTGACAAATACTCTTCTTCATCGCTTTTCATTGGACTGATGTCCGGCACCAGCCTGGACGGTGTCGACGGCGTACTGGCCGAATTTACTGAGTGCGGCACCCACACTCTGGGCGCTGCCTACGTTCCGTTTCCCGTCGCCCTGCGCGCCGACTTGATGGCCTTACAGGCGAGCGGGACGAATGAAATCCATCGCGAAGCGCTGGCTGCCAATGCTTTGCAAGAGCACTATGCGGCATGTGTGGCACAACTGCTCGCGCAGAGCGGTATTGCCGCCAACTCGGTTTGCGCCATTGGCGTCCATGGGCAAACCATACGCCATCGTCCAGAGAGGGGATACACTCGCCAGATCAACAACCCCGCACTGCTGGCAGAGTTGAGCGGCATCGACGTGATTGCAGATTTTCGCAGCCGCGATATCGCGGCCGGAGGACAGGGAGCGCCGCTCGTGCCGGCTTTCCATCAAGCCGTATTCAGCAAGGACAATGAAATCCGGGTAATCGCGAACATCGGCGGCATCAGCAACATCAGCGTATTAAAAAGTGATATCAATGCCACCGTCACCGGCTTCGATACCGGCCCCGGCAATGTCTTGATGGATGCCTGGATCATGCACCACCTGGGCCAGACCTACGATGCAGACGGGACATGGGCGGCGAGCGGAAACGTCATCCCGGCCTTGTTGGCGGCATTATGCGACGAAGCTTTTTTTGCCTTGCCGCCCCCCAAAAGCACCGGGCGCGACCTATTCCATCCGGATTGGCTGTTCGCAAAACTTTCTGCCTTCCCGGATGCGGATGCAGCTGACGTCCAGGCAACTCTGGCGGCATTCACTGCGACTACGCTGGCCGATGCGATAGCAGCGCATGCTCCTGCCACGAGTGGAGTTTTCGTTTGTGGCGGCGGTGCTTACAACGGCCATTTGATGCGGCAACTGCAGGAAGCGCTGGACAAGCATAATCTGGGAGCAACCGTAGCATCATGCGCCGTGTTGGGGGTTCCACCGAATCAAGTCGAGGCACTGGCTTTTGCATGGCTCGCATACCGCTTCACTGCCCGACAACCAGGTAATTTGCCGGCAGTTACCGGCGCGAAGGGCTTGCGCATATTGGGCGGACTCTATCCTGCTTGATAAGTCTTTGTCTCGGCATCGATTGCTGCAAATGTGGAAACGGGCATGGGATTTATCCATGCCCGCTCAAAGTGACTGAAGCACGGGGCCCGATATCTTCACCCCGTTTGCAATTTCAAAATATCAAGCAGAGAACGATGACCCGCAACCACAGGTCGTCGTCGCATTCGGATTCTTGATCACGAACTGCGCGCCATCCAGATCATCCTTGTAATCGATTTCTGCACCTACCAGATATTGATAGCTCATGGAATCGATGAGCAACTGCACGCCGTTCTTGGTCATCGTCGTATCGTCTTCATTGACGATTTCATCGAAGGTAAACCCGTACTGGAAACCAGAACATCCCCCACCCTGCACGAATACGCGCAATTTCAGGTCGGGATTGCCTTCTTCCTCGATCAATTGGGCAACTTTAATTGCGGCGTTGTCGGTAAAGACAATCGGTGCGGGCATTTCGGCAACGGCATTCATATCAACTCCTGCTAGGGAAAAACAATGACTACATTATAGTCGTTCAAAATTTTTTACGTATTCGATGCCGCCAGCGCTAATGCCGCCGCCGCCGGCGCCAGTTTTAAAACCGGCTCGCCCTGTTGCTCGTGCGTGAGCTTTCCAGACACCAGTGCGCCGCCATGCATTTCAAGCGCCTTGTAATACACATCGCCTGTTATGCGGGCTTTAGGCTGCAATTCAAGGAGTTCGGATGAATATACCGGACCGATAATTTCGCCGTTCACAACCAATTGGGCGACACGCACTTCTCCTTCGACTTTGGCTTGTTCGGAAATAACAAGCATACTGGTCTGCTCCGACTCGGCAATCACATTACCTTTGACTTGCCCATCAATACGCAGGCCGCCTTTGAAATAGACATTGCCCTCAATGCGAGTCGACGTGCCGATCAGGCTGTCGATGGTGCTTTTTGCTTTGCGATTGAACATAAGCAGCTCCTTGATTGGTTGGGGTAGCGAAGTGCTGCGCTCGGTCAAAATATTGGCTTGGAACGAAGGGTAACCGCGATCGCGCGGCCATCGCAACACCTCTACAAATTTGCACTCTGCTGTGCGCGGGTTTGACCTTTTTCGAGTATGCGCGCTTGGACATTCTTGATCGATGCGCCTTCCGGGAGCGTCAGTACGCCCTCCACCCGTTGATAATGCTTGAATCCCAGCTTGAATTTTTCAGACTCGCCCGAATTCGCCTCCGGAAAGATCATCATAGCACTTTTGCCGCCTTGCAACACGGTTACTGCGAGTTGTAAATTGCCGACAAAGTCGCGCTCCCCTTTGCCGCCTTGCATGACAAGCAGACGATAACGCAACTGGTTCGGCGCGACGATTTCCGCTTTCAAGCGACGGATGCTGACACCACGCGCACCGGTATCAGCAGGCAATAAACTTTCAAAAAATGCCAAATCCTCTTTCAGTCGGATATTTTCCGTCTCCAAGATTTTTACCTGCGCGGCCAATTGTTTTTGCGCGGACCGTTCGATATTTAATTGACTTTCGGCCGCATTCACCGTGGTTGAAAATTGATCGCGCTCGGCCTTGATCTTGTCGACCTGCTCCCTGAATGTCGCCAATTGCTCCTTGCTTGCACCGGGAATAAATCCGGTAAAGCTGCGCCCCAGATCATAAGTCCACATAGCAATCGCGCCGCCCAAGCCAAGCACAGCGGCAATGAACATCATTCGCAATGGCCACGGCAGATGACTCTTGATACTGACTTTGGGTGCCGACACCGACATGCGCCGGAGCCAAAGTTTGAATTTTAAGGAGTTCAAAAATGGATTAAGTGTAGTCATGTAGGCGGTGCGCGCTTAAGGCATCACCGGAATATGCATCAATCCGGCCGCCTCTTCAAGCCCGAATAAAATATTCATACCTTGCGCTCCTCGGCCGGCGTTTACAGGACTATTTTCGACCACGAGTATCACCAACAAATCCCTGCCGCCGAGACGATGAACTGCCATGCGCAACATGCTTGAGGCGCGGACTGAACGGGTCGGGTTTCCGGATGGCTGCCCACAGGCATCACATCGATGCACCGACTTTGCTCATCTTTCTTTCCTTGCCAGAAATGAGAGTTCGATTTTATTTATCAGGGCAGCGCACATCCTTGACTGCAAACCACTACCCTGAAATACAAAAAGCCGCCAGGCACAAACCCGGCGGCTTTTCGATGCTCCGAAAACGCAGATTAGCGCTTGGAGAATTGTTTGGCGCGGCGTGCTTTACGCAGACCGACCTTTTTACGCTCAACTTCACGTGCATCACGCGTCACAAAACCAGCCTTGGCCAGTTCCGACTTGAGCGTTGCATCGTAATCGATCAGCGCCCGGGTAATGCCATGGCGAACCGCACCGGCTTGGCCGGACTCACCACCGCCACTGACGTTGACCATGATGTCGAAACGCTCGACATTGTTGGTCAATTCCAGCGGCTGACGAATCACCATCAGGCCGGTTTCGCGGGAAAAATATTCATTCGCGGGCTTGCCGTTGACGACGATCTGGCCAGTACCGGATTTGATAAAAACGCGAGCCACTGCACTCTTGCGACGGCCGGTTCCGTAATTGTAGTTACCGATCATGTCAATTCCTTAGAGTTCAAGTGCTTTGGGTTGCTGCGCTGCGTGCGGATGATTTGCTTCCGCGTACACTTTGAGCTTTTTGAGCATCGCGTAGCCGAGCGGACCTTTAGGCAACATGCCCTTGACCGCTTTTTCAAGCGCGCGACCCGGAAAACGCTGCTGCATTTTCAGGAAATTGGTTTCATATATGCCGCCCGGATAACCGGTGTGGCGATAGTATGTCTTGGCTGTTGCTTTGGTACCGGTCACGCGCAGTTTGCCTGCATTGATCACGACGATGAAATCGCCTGTGTCGACGTGGGGAGTGAATTCCGGTTTGTGTTTGCCGCGCAATCGGAGTGCCACTTCGCTGGCAACACGTCCGAGGACTTTGTCCGTCGCGTCAATCACGAACCAGTCACGCTTGACCTCGTGGCCTTTAGCGGAAAAGGTTTTCATGATGACTTTCTAAAATATTAAATGCCCAAATTGGTGGTTCCGCGCCTCATCAATGCAACCAATGTTTGCGGACTCTTCCTTGTTATCCCCCCAGAGCAAATGGGGAGAACCTGAAATTATAGCCTTTTCAAGGACTTGGAGTCAAACCAAATTAGACGGAAGCTTATTCAGCGACCATTTCCACTTCTAAGGATAGTTAGGGTAGCCGATGAATTCATGGCGAAAAAAAACCCAAAGCACATAGGCTTCGGGTTTAAATCCACACCAAAGGAGGAGGGTGGAGGAGACAACTGCTTGACTATTCACCTGCGTCCTTAAAGGGAGAACGGGAAATAGCCGACAACCTCAATATAACAAAAAGAATTGTGCAATGCAAGGTAAGTTTCCGTATCTCAAAGAAAAGCCACCAAAAATCCCGCAGAAGCAAAAATAAAACTGTTTATATTCAGTCTCTTATAAGCATTTTTCATATTATGACAGGAGAAGCATATTATGATTGATGGCGCAACGCAGCACAAATCGCCCCATACCTTCTTCTGCAGGCACAAAAATTCCCTCCCGCGAAGACAAGAGCCGAATTCAAAAACAAATCCTTGAAACAGCTACAATAGAATTTATTGCCAATTATTGAGTGAGTAAAGAATGGAATGCACGATACGCTGGGCCGGCTTGTCTGGTATGACGTTTTTGGCCGAAACGGGATCTGGCCATATCCTCAGCATGGATGGCGCACCCGAAGGCGGCGGCCGTAATTTAGCCCCGCGCCCCATGGAACTTGTGCTGGCAGGCACCGGTGGCTGTACTGCCTATGATGTCGTACTGATCGTACGCAAAAGTGGCCAGGATATTCGCGGCTGCGACGTAACACTCAAATCCGAACGCGCAGAAAAGGACCCGAAAGTCTTTACCAAAATTCATTTTCACTTTACTGTCCGCGGCCGAAATCTAAAGCAGAATGTGGTCGAAAGAGCAATCAAGCTATCTCATGAAAAATATTGCTCGGCCTCAATCATGCTAGAGAAAACAGCGGAAATAACACATTCATTTGAAATCGTGGATGATTTGGCAATACAACCCGCTTGATAGACTGATCGCCGCAAGATAATAAGTACACAGCCTCAATTGCGCAGTAAATGCGGCGCATTCACCGCGCAATTGCCCCCACCTTCCTCCATCCAAGCCCCCCCCCTCATAAGCTGTTTCACTCAATCGAAGCGCCGAAGTGAACATGCATCGAACGAGCATCATTGAGAAAATCGAAAGGTAATTGAAAGGTCGAATCGCTATTCTTTCCGTGGCAATTCGACCATCAAGATAACCAGCCGGCAATATATAAGGCCCGTCATAGCAACAAAATTGCCGACTTTCCACCACATCACCACAATACTTGGAGACTTCTCAATGAGAATAGAACTTCTCGCACTCACCGCACTGACAGCCATTGCCGCGAACGCACACGCCCAATCAGACGTTACGGTATATGGCCTGATTGACAATGGCATTGAATATACCAGCAATGCCAACGCTGCCAAAAACAGCCTGATCCGTCTTCAATCGGGGGGCATGAATACATCTCGACTCGGCTTTCGGGGCGCCGAAGACTTGGGCGGCGGCTTGAAAGCGGTTTTTCAGTTGGAAAGCGGAATCAAAACCGACACCGGCGAATTGGATAGCGCAGGATTAATTTTCGGACGCCAAGCCAATGTTGGACTGGAAGGCAATTTCGGCCGGATAATTGCGGGCAAATCATATAGCACCACCTACGATTTCATTCTCCCTTTTGACCCGATGGGCTATGCCCCCGATTTTTCCTGGGCTACGTCAGCTGGCGCCACCGGTGGCCGTAAAGACGGCATGTTGACAGCAGTAAATAATATCATCAAATATCAAGGGCAATTTCAGGATTTCAAGCTAGGCGCGAGCTATGGCTTCGGCGAAACTGCCGGCAACACTTCCGATAGTGCGAAATATGCATTCGGTATAGCGTACGGCCATGGCCCGTTTAACCTCGCTGTGACCTACGACCAAGTGAACGGCACAGTCGCTGCGAACGGCGATTTTGACAAGGCAAAGTCCCTACACGTGGCCGGCACCTACAAACTGTCGGAAAGTGTCAAGCTGTTCGCTGCATACAGGGACTACAAAAAATCCCTAGCCTCCAACGCACCGGAATTGCGCAGCGATACTTACTGGGGAGGAGTCAGCTACCAAGCCACGCCAACTCTGACGCTAACAGGCGCAGTGTATTACCAGGACATCAAGAACTTGGCGAGCGGTGCAGATGCAGACCCACGCATGTACGTGTTACGCGCCAAGTATGGGTTGTCCAAGCGCACAGATTTGTATGCTGCTGTGGCCTACGCCACTGCCAAGAACAATAAGCTTGTCGGTGTATCACGTGACGATGCCGGATTCGGTACCAGCCAAAATGGTTTCATAATGGGTGTGCAGCACCGCTTCTGACCCCTCAGCTCCATCACAATTCTGCCGACGCTTGCAAACAAATAAATCATATTGGCTTGCAAGCGCCGCCTCACCTAAGACCCTAAACCTATCTTACAAATAATACGCTGTCGTCGTCATGATTTTTGCAACTGCACGCATGGCGCTTTTTATCAATACTGGCGTTTCGTTCGCCCCGAGCAACTGTGCAGCACTGCCGTGCGCAATTTCGTCGATACGCATCTGTTCGACAATTGCTCTGGATTTTTCATCTTGCGCCGGCAAGTTTTTCAAGTGGCTAGCCAAATGCGCCTCAACTTGCCGCTCGGTCTCGACCACAAAGCCTAGGCTGTTAGCCTCGCCCGAACGTGCCGCCGCCACACCGAGCAAATAAGCTCCGGCGTACCATAAAGGGTTCAATAAGCTTGGACTCGCCCCCAACTCGTTGAGCCGCTGCGCGGTCCATGCGAGATGATCCTCCTCCTCCCGGCCGGCTTGTGCAAATTGCTGTCTCAATACGGCATTTCCCGCAAATCGCCCTTGTGCATCATAGAGAGCCTGAGCACAAACCTCTCCGACATGATTCACGCGCATCAGCCCTGCACTGTGGCGACGCTCAGAAGTGCTTAAATTCCCATCGGCAGCATGCGTTGCCGGACTCTGGCGAGAAGCCGAAGCCACGCCGGCAACTACTCGCAGCGCTTTATCTAACCCACTAATCAATGCATCCAAATATTTAATCCTCCGCCTCACAATAATAGCGGAAGGGCATCAGTTGAATTGGATAAAAGGAGGAAAATGTTGAAGAGGGCAAAATATTTCTCTTCAATTTCTCCAAAATCGCCTCTCGGTAAAAGACAGCCCACTTAAAGGGAACGGAATAGATAAGCTAAAGTGGAGTTGCAGCGACACCTTGATTTGATTAATTACAACCGCCCCACCAAATTCCATTTTCCTGTTGCGACAAAGCTACACCACAACTTGCACATAAGGATAAAAACCAAATTCTCTTTGTCGCCAATAGCAATGTTTGTTGAAATGAAGAGTACCTTCTTGGTCAAGCGGTTTGGAAGTGTCCGCAAAGGCAATACCACCATCCCTTTGCTGAATGCAGCCAATAAATTTAGCATACTACTCTTGGAGACTTTCTAATGAAAAAATCGCTACTCGCGCTCGCCGTGCTCGGCGCCTTCGCCGACACCTCACAAGCCCAATCCAGCGTGACTATTTACGGCTCTTTTGATGGCGGCGTTCGCAACCAGACCAACGTTAATGCAGCCGGCGACAGCCGTTTGACCATGGGCTCAAACGGCACATACTATTCCAACCGCCTCGGCTTTAAAGGGGTGGAAGATCTGGGCGGTGGAATGAATGTCAGCTTTGTGCTGGAGAGCGGCTTCAATACCGGTACGGGAAGCCTGGATAATGCGGCCGGCGTCTTATTTAACCGGTCGGCATGGGTTGGCCTCGGTGGCGCATGGGGTAGCGTCAATTTCGGCCGTCAATATTCTATTAACTTTAAGACGATCGGCTTGTATGATCCGTTCAACTACAAATACGTTGCCACCATTCCTTTGGCTACACAAGGTGGTTTGACTCGCTTGAACAATGACATTCAATACACCGGCACGTTTGGCGACCAAACTCCGGCAGCGCAAGCAGCTACAAGTCAAGCCTATCCACAATATACCGGCAATCTTGGCCGCATAACGATTCGCGCGGAATATGCGTTGGGCGAACAGATCGGCAGCAATACCGATGGCGCCGCACAAGCAATTGGCGTGGCCGATGAAATCGGCCCATTCGTTTTCGGTAGCGCATATACGGAACGTAAAAACAATGTGGGTCCCGCAGGCTTCCAGAAGCAAAAGAACTGGACCATCGGCGCCACGTACTTAGCCGCTCCGCTCCGCCTGGCAGTCGGCTATGCCGACTCCAAGCAGGCAACCGGCACCATCGCTGCCGATACACGCGTCAAAGATAGCTGGATCGGCGGCAGTTACAGCCTCTCCGCAGCAACTCAGCTGTCACTTGCCTACTATCGCACTCAGTTTACGGCTGCCACCGGCAACACGGACGGACGCAAGAACCTGTTTATTCTTGGCGGCACATACAATTTGTCGAAGCGCACGAATTTCTATGCAGACATCGACAGCGCCAGATTCAGTGGCACTGCGGTTTCGTCAGCAGGCAATCAAAATAATCAAACTGGCATTTCCGTTGGCATCAATCACTTGTTTTAATCAACCTGCATAGCCTCGCGCTGACTATGCCGCAAAGCAAACCAGCTTGACTGGTTTGCCATTTTCGAATTGAAATTATCACACCCACAACCTTTGTGGACCTGCTTTTTATAGAAAAAATTGCCTATTCATTCAATTTTGCTCGCCCTCCTCTTCCCCCTTCCTCTACACATCCAGACGCAATTTACGGCACAAAGACTTATTCAAGACATCTCATTCAAGCCAAATTTCCGCAGTCAATTTATTTCAATAATTGAAACATTTTGTTGTAAAATAGCACCATATTTGCCTATATATTAGGCTTCTGACCAAATTCTCTTTGCCCCCAAAACCATTATTTGTTTCAATGGCTACTAGCTTCTCGATTAGATGGCTTGGAAGTACCAACTCGGACATTACACCACTAATGCCCCTGTTGATTGCAACACTACAAAACTCAGCACAATAACTTTTGAGGATAATTCAATGAAAAAATCGCTACTCGCGCTTGCAGTATTCGGTGCTTTCGCAGGCGCTGCATCTGCTCAATCCAACGTCACCATTTATGGCGTGGTCGATGTCGGCCTCACCTCCGTCCGCTCTGACTCCACCAGCACCCGCACCGGCCTCGACAGCGGCATCCAATCCGGTTCCCGCCTCGGCTTCAAGGGCTCTGAAGATCTCGGCGGCGGCTTGTCCGCTGTCTTCCAACTCGAAAACGGCTTCAACGCCGATACCGGTTCCCTCGGCCAGGGCGGCCGTATTTTCGGTCGTCAAGCCTTTGTCGGCTTGAACGGCGGCTTCGGTTCGGTCAAGTTCGGCCGTCAATACATGCCCATCTTTAATGCCGTCGATTCCATCGACCCGTTCGGCACCGGCATGGCCGGCGATGCCAGCTTATTCATGGCCGGCAATATCTTCAATAATATCGACATCCGCACCAATAATGCCATCGACTACTCGATCTCGGCCAACGGCTTCAATGCCGACGTGATCTATGGCTTTGGCGAAGTCGCCGGCAATACCTCGGCCAACCGCCAAGTGGGCTTCTCGCTGGGATACGAAAAAGGCCCGGTCAATGTCGTGCTGGCCTACCACAATGTCAACGATGCGGCTGGCAACGGTGCAGCGAAAGCCACGTTCCTGGGCGGCACCTACAACTTTGGTCCAGTGACGGGCCATCTGGCGTTTGACAGCGAAAAGACTGATAACGGCGCTGTGACGACGATCGATGCGCGCAACTGGTTGCTGGGCGCGACCGTGCCGGTGGGTGGGGCAGGCAGCTTGTTTGCCGACTATATCCGTCATGACGACCGCACCGCAGCCAACGTCGACATGAACCAGGTGGCGATCGGTTACACGCATGCCTTGTCCAAGCGCACCAACATTCATACCTCATACTCGCGCATCAACACCAACGGCATCAGCATGCTGGAAGTGGGTATCCGTCACAAGTTCTGATTCCCTGCAGGCGCCTGCCTGTCGTGATATGACCGCAAAAAAAGGCACCTTCGGGTGCCTTTTTTCATTCTGAGCATGACCTAACCCTGAAAATATGTGAAATCAATGTGAATGATCGGTCTTTTCGCTATCAAACGCCAGATCGCCCGTCACCGAACCAAAGTCTTGGTTCGTTTGGGCCGAAATACCATCGTATCGGCGTAAAAAGCAGCATCCTGCCGCGGGTACCAACCAGGCAAACCAAGCACCGGTAGCGGTGTGAAATCCGATGTCGACAGCCCAGCAGCCAACTTTTTGGCAAGCCCTTGGTCGATCCAGGTTCGTTTATGCAGACTGGGCGCAGAAAAATAAGCCTCATCGCCAAGGATTACCCATGCGTGTGCTGTAATCGCCTTATAGGGTGAAACCAATTTTTCCATTAGTGCATGCCCAAACAAATGCACTTCGCAATCTCTTTCAAATGCGGAGCGTCGCGTCAAAAATACTTCAGCCCAGCGATGATCGCGCAAAGCCTCCACCAGCGCCATATCGCGCGTCACAAGAAGGGCGGCATTTTCATCGAAGATTGTTGCTGCGTCGCGCAGCTTGCCTCGAACCGGCACATTGGCTTTATGGCATTGCCTGGTTATTGCTGCGCCGGCTATTTCCGCTGCTTGTAATGCATTGAGCTGAACTTTGGTCTGCGGAAAAGACAACCATATCAAAGCGTTGAAAAAGTCATGCAAATTATTGCGAGTAGGTACTTTTCCAGTAGCGCTGATAAAGGCCTCATATGCCATGCCCACCGGCAACTCGCTTTGCGGGACGAATCGAATCGGCAAACCGCGATGATTGCACAAAGTTTGCGCAGTAGCCGCCTCATTGAGCGCCGCCACCCAATCCTTCGCCTGTAAAAATTGGGGCACAATCAAGCGCAGACCTTCCAGCCATGGCTGCTGCCAATCGACTTCAGCAAGGAATTGCGCGTTCATTTGCGCTTGGCGCTACAGATAAATCATCATCGACTTGCCAAGAAAGATCAGATCAACTTCCAACCGATACTTTCGCCACCGTTCAAAGGAACGATGGTGGCATCCCCCAGCGGCAGTTCCGCAGGGATGGTCCAGGTTTCACGGCGCAAGGTAACGAAATCGGAATTTCGCGGCAAATCGTAAAATGCCGGCCCGTTGATACTGGCAAACCTCTCCAACTGGCCCAAGGCCCCCGCCTGATCGAACGCCTGTGCATACAACTCCATCGCATGCAGCGCGGTATAGCAGCCGGCACAGCCGCAGGCATGCTCTTTCAAGCCTTTGGCATGAGGGGCGGAATCGGTACCGAGAAAAAATCTGGTGCTGCCGGAGGTCGCTGCTCGCACCAAAGCTTGGCGATGTATTTCCCGCTTCAACACCGGTAAGCAATAATAATGCGGGCGAATTCCGCCTTTGAAGATTTCATTGCGGTTGTAAAGCAGGTGGTGTGCAGTGATGGTGGCAGCAATCGGCCCTGGCGCTTCGGCTACATATTGTGCGGCATCCTGGGTCGTAATATGCTCAAACACCACTTTCAGCTCCGGCATATCCTGCCGTAAAGGCTGCATCACACGCTCGATAAACACCGCTTCACGATCAAAAATATCGATAGCCGGATCGGTCACTTCCCCATGCACCAGTAGAGGCATGCCGGCTGTCTGCATCGCCTCAAGTGTTTTATGACATCTCCTCAAGTCGGTCACGCCCGCGTCGGAATTGGTCGTTGCGCCGGCGGGATAAAGCTTTACGGCATGGATGAAACCACTGTCCTTCGCGCGCCTGATCTCGTCCGGTTGCATGTTATCGGTCAGGTACAAGGTCATCAGCGGTTCAAAAACTGTATCCGCAGCCATCTCTTTCGGCAGCGCCGCCAGAATCCGCTCGCGGTAGGCCGCAGCCTGTGCAACGGTCGTCACAGGAGGTTTCAAATTTGGCATCACGATGGCGCGGCCGAACTGGCGCATCGTATGCGGTAACACGCTGGCCAATGCAGCACCATCGCGCAGGTGCAGATGCCAGTCGTCAGGGCGGATAATCGTTATGCTTTGCGGAATGTCTGTTGCGGCTTGATTGGGCATGGTGTTTCTTTCTTCGGATTACGATATTTTACCCGCTCGCCTACCCCTTAAAGGCAAAAAAAAGCCGCTTCAGTGGTGACTGAAGCGGCAGCGCGGCATACGCGATAAGCAAGCCATCAATGGATAATTTTCGCCAGGAAATCACGGGCGCGATCGGAGCGCGGAGAACCGAAAAACTCTTCCTTCTTGCAATCCTCGACGATCAAGCCCTTATCCATAAAAATAACACGGTTTGCCACTTTCTTGGCAAAACCCATCTCATGGGTCACCACCATCATGGTCATACCTTCCTGCGCCAAACCGACCATTACATCCAGCACCTCATTGATCATTTCCGGATCGAGGGCCGAAGTCGGCTCGTCAAACAACATCGCAATCGGATCCATCGACAAGGCGCGCGCAATCGCAACACGCTGTTGCTGGCCGCCGGACAGTTGACCCGGAAATTTGTCCTTGTGTGCAAGCAGGCCGACCCGATCGAGATATTTCAAACCCTTGGCGCTGGCTTCTTCCACACTGCGGCCGAGGACTTTAACCTGACCGATCGTCAAATTCTCGCGTATCGACAAATGGGGGAACAATTCAAAGTTCTGAAATACCATGCCGATACGCGCACGCAGTTTGGACAGGTTGGTTTTTGGGTCTCCAACAGAAACCCCGTCAACTGTAATTTCTCCTTTTTGAAACGGTTCCAAGCCGTTGACCGTTTTAATCAGCGTCGACTTTCCGGAACCGGATGGGCCGCATACAACCACCACATCTCCTTTGGCTACGCTGGTGGTGCAATCAGTCAAAACCTGAAAACTGCCATACCATTTGCTGACATTATTGAGTTTAATCATTTTTTTCTCCTGAATTCTGTTTTCTGAGTGCTCAGTGTTCTTTATGCACCTCTCCGCCTCTTTCACAAGAAGGAATGCGGAGAGAGGGCCGGCCTTACCTGATGATGGCGACTTTTTTCTGCAGCCCCTTGACCAGCCAGGACAAACCGAAGCACATCACGAAATACACCACGGCCACGAACAGATACATCTCGATCAAACGACCGTCACGCTGCGCCACCTTTGATGCGGCGCCGACAAAATCGGTAATCGACAGCACGTACACTAGAGACACGTCCTGGAACAGCACGATAGTCTGTGTCAACAAAACGGGGATCATGTTACGGAATGCCTGGGGCAACACGACATTACCCATAGTTTGCCAATAGTTCATTCCAAGCGCGTAGCCTGCCCACACTTGGCCCCGTGGAATAGATTGAATGCCGGCCCGCATGATCTCGCAATAATATGCAGCCTCAAACAAAATAAATGTAATCAGTGAGGACGAGAATGCCCCGACCTTGATCGGCTCGCTGGCACCGATTATCCAGGCACCGATATAGGGCACCAAAAAGTAAAACCAGAAGATCACCAAGACCAGCGGCATTGAGCGTATCAGGTTGACGTAAGCGGTCGCTACGACAGAAATCACCCTGATGCTCGACAGGCGCATCATCGCCAACAATGTGCCGACAAAAATGCCGCCCACCATCGACAAGGCAGTGAGTTCAAGCGTAAACGCCATGCCGGTCTTAAATAGATATACCCAGGAACGCTCAATGACATTGAAATCGAAATTACCGAACATGATCAATGCCCTCCCGCACTGGTTGTACCGGACGTGATAAAGCCGGGAATCGCGAGCCGTCTCTCGATATAACGCATCAGGTTGACAACAAAGAAATTAACGATGACATAAATAAGGGTGGCGGCAGTAAAAGCCTCAAACACCTGGAACGAAAATTCCTGCATGGAGCGGGCACGCGCAGTCAATTCCATCAAGCCGATGGTCAAAGCCACCGAGCTGTTCTTGATGATGTTCAGAAATTCGCTGGTAAGCGGCGGGATCACAAGACGAAACGCCATCGGCAGCAAGACGTAACGGTACGTCTGCGGCAAGGTAAGTCCAAGCGCGGTGCCTGCCATTTTCTGGCCGCGCGGCAACGCATTGATACCGGCCGAAACCTGCACCGCTACCCGCGAGGAAGTAAAAAATCCAAGGCAGATGACGGCCGTGATGAACGATGCATTCGGCAAGGATTTCAGCCAATCGCCGACGCTTGCGGGCATTAGTTCCGGCATCACGAAATACCATAGGAACATCTGCACCAGCAAGGGAATATTGCGGAACAATTCGACATAGCCGTTCGCAAGGCGTGCGGCCCATTTATTCGGCGTGGTGCGTATCGTACCGATCACCGCACCAAGAATGAGCGCCATTACCCACGCAGATAGCGCGGTCGCCAACGTCCATGCCAGGCCGGACAGCAAGGTATCCATATACGTGCCCATTCCATCTGGAGACCCCTCCCAGAAAATGCGCCAGTTCCAGTTGTAATTCATATTGCCCTCGTCTCTTAAAATAGAGTCGTTTTGATTTGAGTCGCCTTTCAATCCCTGCTGCGCTGAAAGGAATTTGTACTACTACTTTTCTTGTTTTAATTTTTTGTGCGATACAGCATTTTTTTGCCGAAAAAACAAAACGGGAGGCTTACACCCCCCGTTTTAATCTTGCCGGGTAAATTTACTTGCTGCCGTAAGCCGCCGGGTCTCCAGAGTCGGTCGGCTTGGCGATGGCCGCCTTCAACTGGTCGGTCAGCGGCCAATTCAAGCTGATGCCCTTCGGAGGAATCGGCGACTGGAACCATTTGGCATAGATGCGGTTGATTTCACCGGACTTGAACACACCTTCAATCGCACCATCGACAGCTTTCTTGAAGGCGGGGTCGTCGCGGCGCATCATGATGCCGTACGGCTCAACGGACAGTGCCTCCTTGGTGATCGCATAGTCGCTTGGCGACTTCGAACTGGCGGCCAGCGATGCCAGCAAAATATCGTCCATCGCAAACGCGACCGCACGGCCGGTTTCCACCATCAGGAAGGCTTCAGCGTGATCCTTGGCAGTCATGATATTCATACCGAGATTCTTTTCGCTGTTCAGTGCCGTGACCTGTTTCAGGTTGGAGGTGCCGGACGTCGATACCAGTGTCTTGCCTTTCATGTCAGCCAGCGAATTGATATTTGAAGATTTCTTCGCGAGCAGGCGGTTCGCGGTGACGAAGGTGGTTGGCGCAAATGCGACTTGCTTTTGACGCTCCATGTTATTGGTGGTGGAGCCGCACTCGAGATCGATCGTGCCGTTGGCCATCAGCGGAATACGGGTCGCCGAGGTGACCGGATTCATCTTGACGTTCAACTCTTTCAGGCCAAGCTGCTTCTGGATGGCGCTGACGACTTTCATGCACAGATCGATCGAATAGCCTTGATAGGACTGCTTGTCGTCCAGGTAGGAAAATGGAATGGAAGAATCGCGCACACCCAGCGTGATGCTGCCCGTGTCCTTGATTTTCTTGAGCGTGCCGGTTTCTTGCGCCTGTGCCGCACTTGCAATCACACCTGCACCGATCAGAACAGCGATTGCCGTTGTCAACTTCGATAATTTCATAACATCTCCAGAAAATTTTGTCTAGGTTAGTGTATCAAAACCCTTGCTCAACAGCGGTTTCTCTCTTTATATCTAATGTATTGCCAACCACAGCATTACATTGCCATCCCACAGTAAGTGTCAATACCAATACTTATTGCGTCCGGTTCTACTGCCATCATTCCACCGCATTCAAAAAACATGCGGCATAGTTTTTTCAATCAGCCACCTTGTCCGTCGGGAAGCGCAAAGCATCCCGCAATAGATAACTCATCGGCATATTCATGTTCAAGCCCCTCGGCGGAATCGGGCTCTTGAACCACTTGTCGTACAGCTTCGCCAACTCGCCGTCATTGATAATCCTGCCCATCTCACGATCCACCAGCGCTTTGAAAGGCGCATCGTCCTTGCGCAGCATGATGGCATAGGGTTCCGTCGAAAGCAGGTCGCCCACGATCGCAAAGCTGTTCGGGTCCTTCGCGCTCGCGCGCAAGCCGTACAACAACACGTCATCCATCGGAAAAGCCTGGGCCTCGCCTTTTTCAACCATGCCGAAGGACTCGGCGTGATCCTTGGCCTCGACCAGTTTCAAGCCTAGCGAACGCACCTTGTCGCGATCGTTGAGCAGCTTGACAGTGGTCGTGCCCTTGGTCGTGACCACGCGCTTGTCGCGCAAATCAGCCCAATTCTTGATGCCGGAATCGGTTCGCACCACCATCCGCGACGCGGCGACAAAATGGGGAATCGTGAAAGCGACTTGCTTTCGGCGTTCGGAGTTATTCGTGGTAGAACCGCATTCCAGATCAGCTTTGCCTTCCACGATGGATGAAATGCGTGTCGACGGGGTCACCAGCAGATACGCGACGTTTAGTTGAGGCAGCTTCAGTTCGCGCTTGAGGGCGTCTGCAATTTTCAGGCACAAATCGACTGCATAGCCGATTGGCTTCTTGTTGTCGTCGAGGTAGGAGAATGGGAGCGAGGCTTCGCGATGCGCAATAGTGATGGTTTGCGTCTCGCGAATTTTCGTCAGCGTGTCTGCGGCGTGGGATAAGGTCGATGCGGCAGCCAACAGCAGAACAAGTCCTGCCGCACGCGCGGATGCGATGTCAAGCATGGGCATAAGGTCTCCATCTCATGCGTGTTAATCCAGAAGGATCGGTTTGTATGGCCCGCCTGACGCTCTGTCAGGCAATCGTTTTTATTACAGCAAGATTTAAGCCATACCAAGCAATGCATATCGCCATCCGCTTACCGCACGCGGACAGAGCGAGGTATCCACTCTACCTCTCAATTGACATACAGCACAAGAATATCAGGGATACAACCCCCGCATCTCGCGTGCTTGCAACACCCGCGTGCAAGCGACGATAAACGCCGCCGTACGCAACGACACCTTTTTTTCTTCCGCCAGTTGCGACACGGCAGCAAACGCTTCCCGCATGATACGGGTAAGGCGCGAATTAATTTCATCTTCGGTCCAGAAGAAACTCGAAAAATCCTGGACCCATTCGAAGTAGCTGACCGTCACACCGCCTGCATTGGCAATCACGTCCGGCACCACCAGCACGCCGCGTTCACGCAGAATATCGTCTGCGGCCGGCGTGGTCGGACCGTTCGCACCTTCCAGAATCAGCTTGGCGCGGATCTTGTGCGCATTCATTTCGGTGATCTGCTGTTCCAGTGCAGCCGGCACCAAAATATCGCAGTCGACTTCCCAAAATTGGGCGCGATCCTTGAGCTGCTCGCCGCCGGAGAAACCTGCGACGCTGCCGTTTGCCGCCACGTGCGCCTGCAGCGTCGCAATATCGAGCCCTCCCTCGCGCACCACGGTGCCGACGTGATCCTGCACCGCGACCACTTTGGCGCCGGCTTCAGCAAACAGGCGTGCCGCCACGCTTCCCACGTTACCGAAGCCCTGCACCGCAATGCGCGCGCCCTTAAGATCCATGCCAAGCTTGACCGCAGCTTCACAACCGACCACGAACACACCACGCCCGGTGGCTTCTTGACGTCCCAGGCTGCCGCCCAGCGAAATCGGCTTGCCGGTCACGACGCCGGATGCGGTGCTGCCCTGATTCATGGAATAGGTATCCATCATCCAGGCCATGATCTGTTCATTGGTATTGACGTCCGGGGCAGGAATGTCCTTGTTCGGCCCGATGATGATATTGATTTCGCTGGTATAGCGGCGCGTCATGCGCTGCAGCTCCCCCTTCGACAACGTCTTCGGATCGACCCGGATACCGCCCTTGGCGCCGCCATAAGGCACGTTGACCGCCGCATTCTTGACCGTCATCCAGGCCGACAATGCCATCACTTCCGACAACGTCACATCCTGGTGAAAGCGAACACCGCCCTTGCCGGGTCCGCGTGAGGTATTGTGCTGCACACGGTAGCCTTCGAAATGCGCAATCGTGCCGTCATCGCGTTCGATGGGCACATCGACCACCAGAATACGCTTTGGACGCTTGAGCGTTTCGACCCAACGCGCCAGCGAGCCCAGATGCGGCGTGACACGATCGATTTGTTCAAGATAGACGCCCCACGGGCCGATTTCGTGCTGCGTTAAATAAGAGGGAATTTGATGCGAGTTGGACATGCGGGAACACTCCTGGAATTTGCGAATGCGCCGCCAATTTCCCTGCGGCACCGTAGGCATGAATCCTATGGGAATGCCTTAGGCCGATCCAATGCTTTGTGCGCATGCAATTATGCAAAACCGGCATAATCAAACGACGGCTCTGCAGTTGCCTCGGGAGCGCCTGCCGTCAAGGCTACAGTGAGGTTTTTCTATTCGCGCTTTTACGCTTGCGGCCTTGCCCCCTGACAGCTGTGTCGGATTGCGCAGCTAAATAATTCCACAAACGTGCGACCAGCGGTTTTCCCGGCCGTTGGGTCGAGGGACGTTCGCGGTAAAGCCGAATTTCCATGTTGACTTCCCAATCCATCAGGCCGCCGTCAGCACGCGCCAGCAGTTTCTGTTTGACTTCTCGCGTTGCTGCCGATTCCGGAAGAAAGACGATGCCGTGCCCTTCCAGTGCCATCATCTTCAAACCCTCGGCCATATCGGTCTCATACCGCTTTTCGAGATGCAAGGGCTTCTTGGCATCGGACAGGATCAGTTCCACCATGCGGCCGAGATAGGCATTGCTGGTATAGGACAAGAACGGCAAGGGATCATTGGCTGTGCCTGGCAACAAAAAATCCGGTGTGCCGCTCTTGTCGCAACGGGCATAGGGGCGCAACGCTTCGTTGCCCAGCACGATCATGTCGTAGCGGCCGGAGTCGAGCTGCACCGGCTGGCGCGGATGGTGATAGCACAACAATAAATCGCAGCCGCCCTCGACGATGGTCATCACCGCATCGTGCACGTTAAGGGCGATCAAACGCGTATTGATGGGACCGAAACCGGCTTCCAGCTCCGTTGTCCACTTCGGCATATAAGTCAACGACAGCGTATGGGGCATGGCAAAATCGACCGTGGTCTGGGCCGTCGGCCGCTTGCCCCGCATCAGTGCCCGAGCGTTATTGATCTGGCCGAGCATTTCCATCGCCTGTTCATAAAACACTTCGCCGGCGGCGGTCAGGCGCGTCGGATAGGAAGTGCGGTCGATCAAATCAGCCCCAAGCCACGCCTCCAGCGACTGGATCCGGCGCGAAAAGGCCGGTTGCGTGACGTGGCGCAGCTCAGCCGAACGGCTGAAGCTGTGTGTCTCGGCCAGCGAAATAAAATCTTCCAACCATTTGGTTTCCATCTGGCTATGGTAGTGCGATTTCGCTGCCGAAGCAAAAAATCGCGATGCGGTTCAAGAAGGATCATGCGACGGGCAAGGAAAAGTCTTGCTTTGCGCCGTGCACGCCGCATGTCCCCAAGTAGAACCAAGTAGAAATCACCGCGTCAAGCAGCCTCGCTTTCAAGACCATCCGCCGCAGGCGATACCGGAGCCTCCTCCTGCCGCGCCTGCTGGCGAGCCCACATCTGAGCGTAAGCGCCGTCCGCAGCCAGCAATTGCTGATGCGTGCCGCGCTCGACGATACGGCCGTGATCCAGCACCAGAATCTGCGCCGCATCGGCAATGGTCGACAGGCGATGCGCGATGATCAACGTGGTGCGGTCTCGGGCAATTTCCTTCAGTTGCGCCTGGATCGCTTGCTCGGATTTGGAATCGAGTGCCGAAGTCGCCTCATCAAAAATCAGGATGGCCGGATTTTTCAATACCGTCCGGGCTATCGCGACACGCTGCTTTTCTCCGCCCGACAATTTCAGGCCGCGCTCACCGACCATGGTCGCGTACCCCTCCGGCAAGCTTTCGATGAAATCGTGAATGTAGGCCGCGCGTGCCGCCGCGATGATATCGTCCTTGCTCGCGCCCGGCCTGCCATAGGCAATGTTGTATTCGATCGTGTCGTTGAACAAGACCGTATCCTGCGGCACGATGCCGATCGCCTGGCGCAGAGAGGTTTGCGTAACGTCGCGCAAATCCTGGCCGTCGATCATGATGGCGCCGGCATTGATGTCATAGAAGCGAAACAGCAAGCGTGACAGGGTCGATTTGCCCGATCCGCTGTGTCCGACCACGGCAGTGGTACTGCCGGCAGGAATGGTGAAATCGACATCGAACAGGATTTGCCGCTTGCTCTCGTAACTGAAATCGACGTGCGAAAATTTCACCTCGGCGCCGTTGACCGCCAGCGCTTTGGCATGCGGCGCGTCGGCGATTTCACGATGCTGGTCGAGCAAGGCAAACAAACGCTCCATGTCCGCCAGGCTCTGCTTGATCTCGCGGTAAATCACGCCCAGAAAATTCAGCGGAATATACAGCTGGATCATGAAAGCATTGACCAGTACCAAATCGCCCAAGCTCATCCGTTCCGCAATCACGCCAAGGGTGGCTCGCCATAAAATCAAGGTCACCGCAAGCGCGATGATCGTCGACTGCCCGGTATTGAGCAGCGACAGCGAGGTCTGCGACTTGACTGCCGCCCGTTCGAAACGCTGCAAGCCCTCGTCGTAGCGCTGCGCTTCATAATCTTCGTTGCCGAAGTATTTGACCGTCTCGTAATTGATCAACGAATCGATCGCCTTGGTGCTGGCCTTCGATTCCAGATCGTTCATGCTGCGGCGAAAATGCGTGCGCCACTCGGTGACCAGAACGGTAAACGCGATATAGCTCACCAAGGCCACGAAAGTGATGACCGAAAACCAGATATCGTAATGCAGCACCAGATAGGCGATCACCAGCACGATCTCGATCAGGGTCGGCAAGATGCTGAACAAGGTGTATTGCACCAGCGATGCAATGCCGCGGGTGCCGCGTTCGATATCGCGCGTCATGCCGCCGGTCTGGCGATTCAAATGAAAACGCAAGGACAAGGCATGCAGATGACGAAATACTTTCAGCGCAATCGTACGAACCGCGCGCTGCGTCACCTTGGCGAACACGAATTCGCGCAGTTCGGTAAAGACCGTGGTGCACAAACGCAGCACGCCGTACGCAATCAATATCCCGAATGGCAGCACCAGCAATGCCTGAGGGTGTGTCGGGCTGACCGTCATATGATCGATCAACTCCTTGAGCACCAGCGGCACGCCGACGTTGGCAAGCTTGGCACCGATCAAGCAAGCGAGCGCCAGCACTACGCGCCATTTGTAAGCCCACAAATACGGGACCAGCGTTTTGAGCGTCGCCCAATCGTTACGGGTGCCCTGATTGGCTGCTGGCTCGGGAAGGGATACGGAATTACGACGCATGAGAAATGAATTCTGGTAAGAATAGTTTATGCTTCGAATCTGATCGAAGCTCGCATGCATTCCCGCGAGGCTCCGTTCGCCTGGAAAGCAACGAAAGAAAGATTGATTGTAGCGGTTTAACGAAATCCAGATAGGAAGATGAAAATGGCCACATCGCACCAAACCACCCTACCCGAAGGAAAAATGCCGCAGCTGCGTGTAATGCCCATGCCGGCCGATGCCAATGTGCATGGCGACGTATTCGGCGGCTGGATCATGGCCCAGGTCGATATCGCAGGATCGTTGCCTGCAGTGCGCCGCGCCAACGGCCGGGTCGCCACCATCGCGGTGAATTCCTTCCTGTTCAAGCAACCGGTCTTCGTCGGCGACCTGTTGTCCTTTTATGCAGACATCGTCAAGGTTGGGAACACCTCGATTACGGTCAATGTCGAAGTGTACGCCGAACGCAATCGCCTGCAGGCGGAGACCGTCAAGGTTACCGAAGCAACGCTGACCTACGTCGCAACCGGGGCCGATCGCAAGCCACGTGTGTTGCCTCCTCTGGATGCTGCACCCAAGCTGTTTTAAGAAGGGGGCTCACCCCTCCCCCAGGAAAGACAAGGATAATGCAGACAAAAATTTAAGCAGTTCTCGCAGCAACCACCAAGAAAAACGAAATGCCAATCGACCGCAGACATTTCCTCGCACAATCGGCACGACTGGCAGGCTTGGCGGCCCTTGCCGCCGCCTTTCCCTCTGCCGCCCTCGGACGCGCAGCTGGGTATCCATTCCGTCTGGGCGTTGCCTCCGGTTCGCCGCGCTCAACCAGCATCGTCTTGTGGACACGTATTATTTCCGAGCCGCTCAATGCGCAAGCCTTGGCGGCGCTGCCTTTGGCGGTTCGCTGGGAAATTGCCGAAGACGATGGATTCAAGCGTATCGTCGGGCAAGGCAACACCACGGCCCTGCCCGAACTGGCGCACAGCGTTCATGTCGATGTAAGCGGCCTGCAACCCGATCGCTGGTATTGGTATCGCTTCATGCATGGCGACGCCGTCAGTCCGGTCGGACGAACCCGCACCGCTCCGGCGCCGGATGCATTGCCTGCAGTCTTACGCTTTGCATTTGCTTCCTGCCAGCACTGGGAGTTCGGCGAGTATGGAGCGCATCGCCATATCGCTGCCGCAGCGCCCGATCTGGTCGCCTTCCTCGGCGACTACATCTACGAATGGGGGCCGTACGATCTGGCGCATCCAGCCGCCGCGCGGCAGCGTAGCGATGAAAGCTTTACGCTGGCGGATTATCGGATGCGCTATGCGCAGTACAAGACCGATCCGCATCTGCAAGCCGCGCATCATGCGGCGCCATGGATCGTGACCTGGGACGATCACGAAGTCGCTAACGACTATGGCAACGACCGCGACGAAAGGCTCGATTCGAATTTTCTTGCGCGCCGGGCGGCTGCATATCAAGCCTTCTATGAGCATATGCCGGTACGCTTGCCGGCGCTGCCTGCCGGCCCCAACCGTTACGCATCCATGCGCGTGTACGAGCGTTACGACTGGGGGAGGCTGGCGCGCTTTCATGTGCTCGACGACCGGCAATACCGCTCCTATCACGCCTGCCCCAAGCCCGGGCAAGGCGGCTCGAATTCCATCACCACCGCGTGCGCCGAACGGCTGGCTCCGGCACGCACCATGCTCGGCCTTGAGCAGGAAGCATGGCTGGCCGAAGGCTTCGCAAGCTCGAGGGCGAAGTGGAACATCCTGGCGCAACAAACCTTGATGGCACAGGCAAGCCAGGTCCCCGTGGCGCATCGGAGTGACGGCCGGTTCTGGACCGATGGCTGGGACGGCTATCCTGCTGCACGCCGCCGCCTGCTTGACGATATCGTCAAACATCGTGTCGCCAATCCCCTGGTCATCTCGGGCGACGTGCACACTTTTTACGCAGCCGATTTGAAGCGCGATTTCGATCGCACCATGGGCCCGGGCAACCCGGTGATCGCCACCGAATTCTGCGGCACATCCGTCACCTCCAGCTCGCGGCCGCAGGCGCGCACCGATCAGTATGTTGCACAGAATCCGCATATCAAATACGGCCGAAGCGACCGGCGCGGCTTTGTGACGATGGAAGTCACGCCGGTCAAAACGATCAGCCGGTTTCAAGCCATGGATGACGTGCATCGCGCTGATTCCGGCCTGCGTACGCTGGCAGGTTTCGTCGTCGAAGATGGAAAGCCGGGCGTAGTGCGAACGGACTGATTTCAGGCTGCAGACAGAATCACAGCTTCAAATTATTTTTTAAGAAATCGAATAGCAGTTTCACACGCTGCAGGTGCCGAATATCGGGATGTGCCAAAACCCATAAGTCGGTATCGAGCTCCTCCAGCGGCCCTTCAACAATTTCAACATCGCGATTGCCGGCCATCAGAAACAGGGGGACCACCCCGACGCCCAAGCCGTTAATCACGGCCGCCGCTACTGACAGAATGCTGTTGCAACGATATTTGACGGCACATTTGGGATAATGCCGGCGCCGCCACTTGACCGACGGATGATCCGCCAAGCTGTCGTCGGGCGCGATCCAATCGCAAGCATCCAACTTGAGCGGCTGTTCCTGCCGTGCCAAGAATCGGCGGCTGGCGAATACCGCGGCCGAGATCGTGCCCAGCCGGGTTCCCAGCAAATGCTCCGGCGGCCTGCGTGTGGCACGGATCGCGATATCGGCGTCGCGCTGGCTCAGGTTTGCCAAGGCATTATTGGCCATCAGTTCCAAGTCGATGCGCGGATGTGCCGCGACGAACTTGCTCAGCTTGGGCAACAGCAAGCCATGCAGGATCGTGTCGGTGGTGGTGATGCGCAAGCTCCCGGACGGCTCGCTGCCGGCATGTGCGGCGGTTTCGCGCGCCTCTTGCAACTGCGACTCGATCCGCTCTGCATGGCCGGCCAATGCAAGCGCCAGTTCGGTCGGCAAATAACCTTGTCTACTGCGCTCGAACAGGCGCTCCCCCAAATCTTTTTCGATGCGTTTGAGCGAACGGAATACCGTGGATGCATCCAGTCTCAGGCGCTCGGCAGCGCCGGCAAGCGTTCTTCCCCGTATCAAGGCAAGCAGCAGTTCCAGGTCGGCGAGCCCAAGCTTGGATTGCGTATTTGCATAGGATGTTTTCATCGGTGCTCATTTCCATTGGGTTGATGCAACGCTACATTATCACCATCACAGTCAGCTGCTTAAGAGGAGATTCTGGCCCTGATCAGCCAACGCTTTTCCTTCGACGGTGGGTAGTTGACGCGTGCCTTGCAAGGAAATAACGCGTTTGCGCTGAAATCGCCCTCCTCTGCGGCTACTCGTGCGCGACATAACTTTTCATAGGATTGGATGCAATGAAACTTACCTTAATCAGCCACGCCCTCTGTCCCTACGTGCAACGCGCAGTCATCGCGCTCACGGAAAAACAAGCGGCCTACGAACGTATCGACATCGACCTGAAAGCAAAACCCGACTGGTTCCTGGCATTGTCGCCGCTCGGCAAAACCCCTGTACTGGACGTGGACGGAACGGCAATCTTCGAATCGGCAGTAATCTGCGAATACCTGGAAGATACGCTCTCGCCGGCATTGCATCCGACTTCTCCCCTCGAACGGGCACAGCACAGAGCGTGGATTGAATTCGCATCCGCCACGCTCAATGCAATTTGGGTGTTTTACACTGCGCGGGATGAGGCCGCATTTCAGGCCGGCACAGCCAAGTTGGTCGAACACTTCAGCCAAATGGAAAAGGCATTAGGTTCAGGGCCCTACTTCACCGGAGGGAAATTCAGCTTGGTCGATGCGGCATTCGCGCCGGTATTCCGCTATTTCGATGTATTCGATGCGGTACTCGATACCGATCTGTTCAGCGCGGCCCCAAAGGTACAGGCTTGGCGGCACGCCTTGTCGCAGCGCCCATCGGTGCGCGCCGCGGTGGGAGACGATTATGCCGTGCTGCTGCGCCGTTTCGTAATCGCCCAAAACGGCATGCTCGGATCGCGCCTGGTACAGCGAAAACCTGTTTGAGTTCATAACAGGCGCTAAACTTTGACATCGGCCAACCGGGAAGACCAGGACTCTACCCGATTGCGGCCTTTGGCCTTGGCATCGTAAAGTGCGCGGTCGGCCCTGGCCAGGATTTCTTCCACCGATTCCTGCGGCCGATATTCCGCGATACCGATCGATACCGTGACGGGGGTTTCGCTTGGGACATCAAAAAAATGCGCTTGTTCGACGCATTGGCGAATGCGCTCCGCCCCGGTTAGGACGCCGGGCTCGGTCGTTCCCGGCATCAGCAACAGGAATTCCTCTCCGCCGAAACGGCCGAAACAATCGATCGCCCGCAATTGCGCGGTAATCGTTTGCGCAAACACCACCAGCGCATGGTCGCCGGCCAAGTGCCCCAGGCGGTCATTGATTTTCTTGAAGTGGTCGATGTCGAGAACGAGGACACAGAAGCGCTCGCCGGTCCGGTCGGCACGCTTCTTCTCCGCATTGATCGCGCCCATGATGTAGCGGCGGTTATACACGCCGGTCAACTCATCATGTGTTGCCTGCTCCTGGATGGTTTTCATCGCAGCGCTGACGTCGCGCAATGCCTGCTCCAGTTGTTCGTTGGTGTCGCGCAGCTTGCGATGTGCCGAGCCGATATAACCGCCCACCAGGGCAAACCATGGAATGATGAATACCAGCACCAGCCATTGCAGGATTTCCACAGGCAAATTGAGTCTGGACGCGGTATCGCCGCTTTGGCACCAGATCAGCCCGCCGTAAGTGAGCGGTGCCAGCAAGCCGATCAAAATAAATTGTTCGGGCCTCAACTTGAAAATACCGAACACCAAGATCAATACGTAAAGCATCAAAAAAGCGCCGCGCGCTTCGGTCGCATAAGACAGCAGATACATGTTGAATAGCGTCCCGACGATCATCTGGGGCGCGGTCAGACTGGGATCATTGAAACGCGCATTGAAATCGAACCGAATCGCCAGGTAAAAAGCCAGGTTCGGCAAAAGCGTCCCCATCAGCAGTTGCAGATAGCCAAGGCCGGGAAGCAGGCCTTTCCAGATGCCGTAGGCGGCCAGCAGCGCCGCGAAAAAATAGGTGCCGATCGCCAGGAACAAGCGCCGTATCCGAAGCTTCTGATCGGGGTTATCGCCAAAAATAAGTGTTCCGGCAGTCAAAGGCGTGATCTCCGTATCAAGAGATATTTGCTGCGCTCAGGGGAATAAAAAAACCGCCTGCAGTGAGGCGGTTTTATTGTAGACCGGAAGCGGGCTAAGCAGCCTTTTTTTCATCGCGCAATTCGCGCCGCAGAATCTTGCCGACATTCGTCTTCGGCAATTCGGTCCGGAACTCGATGTACTTCGGCTTCTTGTAAGCGGTGAATTGCTCTTTGCAGTAATCCATCAACTGCTCCACCGTTAGCGCCGGATCCTTGCGCACTACGAACAACTTGACCGCTTCGCCCGAATTCGCATCCGGCACGCCGATGCAGGCGCATTCGAGTACGCCCGGATGCTGGGCGACCACTCCTTCGATCTCGTTCGGATAGACATTAAACCCGGACACCAGGATCATGTCTTTCTTGCGATCGACGATCTTGGTATAACCTCGCTCGTCCATGATGCCGATGTCGCCGGATTTGAAGAAACCGTCCGGCGTCATCACCTTTGCCGTTTCGTCCGGACGATTCCAGTAGCCCGCCATCACTTGGGGACCGCGGATTGCGATCTCACCCGCGGTACCGATCGGAACCGGATTGCCGTCGTCGTCCAGGATCGCAATCTCGGTCGACGGAATCGGCAAGCCGATGTTGCCGCTGAACTCGATTGCATCCGGTGGATTGGAGGTCGCGACCGGCGAGGTTTCCGACAGACCATAGCCTTCCAGGATCGCGCAGCCGGTGACCTTCAGCCACTTGTCGTTCACCGCTTGTTGCACCGCCATGCCGCCGCCGTTGCAAATCTTCAGCATCGAGAAATCCAGCTTGGCGAAGCCGGGATTATTCAGCAAGCCGTTGAACAGCGTATTCACGGCCGGAAACATGTTGATCTTATATTTCGCCAGTTCCTTCACGAAACCCGTGATGTCGCGCGGATTCGGGATCAGGATATTCATCCCACCCACACGCGTGCCGAACAAGCAGCAAGCTGTCAGTGCAAAGATGTGATACAACGGCAGCGCGCAAACAATGGCCAATTGTTCGACCCTGGGCTCCTTGGCCAAGGCCGGTTGCGCCCAAGCTTCATTTTGCAGCACGTTGGCGATTACGTTGCGGTGGGTCAGTATCGCCCCCTTCGACACGCCGGTGGTGCCGCCGGTGTATTGCAGGAAAGCGATATCGTCATGACCAAGGTCAACCGCTTTCATGCTCAGGCCGGCGCCTTCGGATAGCATGCGCTTGAACTGCGTTGCGTTCGGCAAGGAAAATGCCGGCACCACCTTCTTCACGTTGCGCAGCACAAAATTGACGACCGCGCCCTTCAGTCCTCCCAGCAAATCGCCGACGCTGGCGACGACGATGTGCTTGATCTGCGTCTTGGCGACGACTTGTTCCAGCGTCGTGGCGAAATTTTCAAGGATGATGATGGCTTCTGCGCCGGAGTCGTTGAGCTGGTGTTCCAGCTCGCGCGGTGTGTACAGGGGATTTACGTTGACGACCGTGTAACCGGCGCGCAGGACGGCTGCGATCGCCACGGGATATTGCAGCACGTTGGGCATCATGACCGCTACCCGCGCACCTTTTTTCATACCTTTGGCTTGCAGCCATGCACCCATTTTCCTGGAGAGTTCGTCGACCTCGCCATAGGTCAGGAATTTGTCCATGCAGACGTAGGCGTTGCGTGCCGCATACTTTCGGAATGCCTCTTCCAGCATGTGCACCAGGGAACGATATTGCGTGCAATCGATTTCCGCCGGTATCCCCTTGGGATACGATTTAAGCCAAAACTTATCCATTCTCCGCCTCTTGTCTCACTATTTTTTTTGGAGTGCTGCCTGGCCTTGCCGCCGTCGCGTAGGAGCCGCGTCTAAGTCTAAGTTAATGACGCGGACTCCTGCGTCATTAACTTAGAATCTGTTCAGTATTTCAGTATCTTAGAGTCCCTTAAGCGGCATTCGCTTCACTTGGGGCCAGCATGATGCTATCGGGCAGCGCGCTTGCGTGCAAGCGTTTTGCGCAGTATTTGAGCAACTCTTCTGCGGAGATCGGCATATTGCGATGCAACAATACATGGGCGCGCAAATGTTCTATTCCTTCCTCATCCGGCTCGCGTTTCACGCGCGCCAGCGCAACAGCGGGATGCTCGAACAGCACCTCTTCGACCAGCCGCGGGAACACTCTCTGCCCCCCTCGCATCAGCATGTTTTCCTTGCGATCGATGATGCTGAAAAAGCCGTCTTCATCCATGCTGGCAATATCGCCGGTGGCCAGCCAGCCGCCATGCAAACGCTGGGCGGTAATGCCCGCATTGCGGCCGTCCTTGCCGCCATAACCGGAAAACACTTGCGGTCCGCGCAGCCATAACTCCCCCAAGCTGTCCGGCTCGGCTTCCAGGCCAGTATCGAGATCGACGATTTTCGCTTCGGTATCGGGTAAAGGCAGGCCTACCATGCCGCTTTGGCGCCGTGCCGTAAGGGGCATCGCCAGCACCGCGGGAGAGGCTTCGGTCAAACCATAGGCTTCGATCAGGCGGCCGCGCGTGATTTTCTCAAACTCTTCGCGAATTTCCTGAGGCAAGGGCGAACCGCTCACCGCGCATACACGGATCGATGCCAAACCGTAACGCCGCACGCCTGGCGTATGCGTCAATTGCCGGATCATGCGCGGCGTGGTGGGAAAATACGTGGGCCGCAGTTTTCTCACGGCCTTGAGAAGTTGGGGCAATTCCGCGCCGGGCAACAGAATCAGGGTCGCACCGAGATAAACGCCAAGATGCAGTAAGCCGCTCAGACCATAAGCCGAAGAAAGCGGCTGCTGCGCCAGAAAACGCTCGTCGCCGGGCCGAGATTCGGGCAACCAATGGCGCAACTGCAAAGCATTGGCTGCAAGGTTGCGGTGCGTCAAAGGCACCGGCAAGGCGGCGCCGCTGGTGCCGAAGGTGTAGGCAATCACTGCGACGTTTTCAACCGTCAGCACCATATCGGGCGGAAAACTGCTTCCGCGTGCCAGCACTTGGTGGAACTTGGCGTAGCGCCTTTCATGCTTGCGGTTTTTTTCATCCCGGCGAAACCAGGGCAGCCAATGCCCATCCTGCACGTTGTGCAGCAGCGCGAATTTCAGCTTTTCCTTCCAGCCCATGTAATCCATGCGCGAAGCGAATACCACTCGACGCAAACCTGCTGCACGCGCATCGTTTTGCAAATCGTCACGCAAGGCATCGTAGCGGTCGGTCGTCGTGATCAGCATCACGCTTGCGGTATCGGCGATGCGAGCGAGCAGGGTTTCCTTGTCTGTTGCAGCATCGCTCAGGACTGCGACCGCGCCGATTTTCAGGATGCCGTAATAGGCGATGATCCATTGCGGGATGTTCGGCAAGGCCAGCATCACCGCCTCGCCTGGTTTGATCCGCAACGCGAGCAAGCCATGTGCGAAACGATTGGCCAGTTTGTCGACGGTGCGCCAGTCCATCCTGCCGCCGAAGTACACCAATGCCGGCGTTTTCGCAAAGCGCCGCGCACATGCCTCCAGCAGGCGCGGCAAAGGCAGCGACGGCAGCTTGATGCGGTACGGCGTGCGCGAGTCGTAATACTTCAGCCATGGCCGCTCTGCTTCCAAAGCCTTGCGCGCGGCGCGACGCCGGCTCTTTTGCTGAGCCTTGTAATCGGCCAGTGCGAGCGGATCGATCTGCGCTTGCAGGAAGCGTTCGATCGCGCGATTCACCGCGTCCGGCCGCTCGACCATCACCTGGTGCGCCGATACCGGCACTACCACCTGTTCCGCCCCGGGAATCAAGCGCGCGACTTCCTTGTAAGACGCATCGGAAAACAAGATGTCGCGCTGGCCGAGAATCACCAAGGTCGGGATTTGGATGGCGCGCAGATACTCAGTGCCGTTCCAGGAAGCGAGGCCGTTTTTGTTCTGTAAATACACCACATGGGCCGGCGGATAAATCTTGGCGGCGTTGAATCCGACATAAGGAAGGATCTCGCGGACCCAGGTCAGGAGCGAGGGCGGCACACGCAGCAGCAGGCGCCCGGCGAGCCGCAACTGGAAGCTGACCGCGGAGGCGATGATGACCAAGGCGGTGATCCGCTCCGGATGTTTGTGCACGAAGTAGGACGACAGGGCGCCGCCGAATGAGTGACACACAAGGATGAAGCGCTGCGGCACTTGCAAAGCATCGAGCGCAGCTTCGATATCGGCCACCAGTTCCGGCACATCGTAGCGCGCGCCCTCCTCCTCGGTCGGCGCGTCGCTGTAGCCATGCCCGCGCAAATCGAGCGCAATGACACGATAGTCCGCCTGGAATTGTTCAAGCTGATATTCCCAATACGCTGCACGTCCGCCGAAGCCGTGGATGAACACCATGGTTTGCACGGCGTCGCGCGGCCCGGCATCGACCACGCTCATTTCAAGCGGCCTGCCGCCCGCCAGGCGGCCGGGAAGTTTCAGTGTGTGACGGTGCAGGTCGACGTCGAATCTCATCCGCCCATTCTAGCCGAGCAGCCGTCAATGCATCGATCCTGCCGCATAGGTTGGCGCGGAGGCATACTGCACCAGGCGTTGATGACGCTCGTCCTTGTCGAGTGCGGCAAGTGTGCGCACCGCCGCGTAAAACTTGTCGAAACTCGTTTCGCGGGCCAGCAAGGCGCGAAAACCCGGCACGAAATCGTGGTAGGTCGCAACCGACGCCAGATGCGCATTCGACAGCGGCTCGGCGAACCAGCGGTCATAGCCGGCATAGCCGCCCCAACTTGTTTTCAAGGTTTGATACTCGTCTTTCAAGGCTTGGAAAATTTCCGCCTTCTGCCTTCTCTTTTCCTCGTCGCCGACCGCGCGTGCATAGTTGGCGGCCAGTTCCTTGCGATATTTCAGCAGCAGAGCAAGGAAGTCATGCTTGCGGCCCTCGAATTGCGCATACAGCGCACGCATTTTGTCGTCCCCGTGAGCGGCCATCCAGCGCTCGACGCCGGCCTCTTCCACAGCAGTGGCGAAGGACTCATTGAATTGCGAATCGCCTTGCGCATAGACGACTTGATGTGCCAGTTCATGAAAGATCAGGCGCGCCAATTCGCCGTCGGGATAGTTGATGAAACTCGACAGCACCGGGTCGTTGAACCAGCCGAGCGTCGAGTAGGCCGGCACACCGGAGACTTGGACGTCGTAGTGCGCCTTTCTTAATTCGGCCGCGTATTCCTGCGCCTCGTCCTTGCTGTAGTAGCCGCGATAATTGACGCAGCCGGCGACCGGGAAACACCACTGTTTGGGCTTCAGCGACAACTCCGGCGTCGCCACGACATTCCACAATACGTAGGGACGCCTCAAATCGGTATAAGTCTTGTAGCTGTTGTTGTCAGGCAGCCCCAGTTCGCGCGCGGCAAAGCGCCGGATTTCCTTTACCTTGGCGAGTTTCATCTTGAGCTTGTCGCCTACCGCCGGGTCCGCGAGCCAATCGTCGATCGGCTTTGCATCGGCCAGCAAAGTGAATTGCCCATGCGCGGCCTGCATGTAATATCCCAGTTGGGCGCAGCCGCCAGCCAGCGCCGCCACGCCGAAGAAAATCGCCACCCGCCACTTCATCCTCATGCTCCTGCCTTCTCTACTTGTACCAATACGTCGTAAAAGGTCGGGCCGCCGCCCATATCGGTCAAGCGCTGGCTGGTGACTTCATTTGCATTCTTGCCATCTTCCGCAAATTTTTTCCACCAGATCGACAACCCCACCACCAACCCGGCACGCGCCCTGTCCGTTATGCGTGCTTTCGCGACGAAGAATCCGCGCTCGTTGTAGATGCGAACCATGTCGCCGTTGCCGATGCCACGCACCGCCGCATCCAGCGGATGCATGTCCAGGTGCGGCTCACCTTCGGTGCTGCGCAAGCTCTGTACATTGACGAAGGTTGAGTTCAAAAAGTTGCGCGCCGGTGGAGAAATCATCGCCAATGGATACTTCATAGCCAAGAGCGGATTGCTGGCCTGCGACTCATAGGGCGCGACATAAGCCGGCAAGGGATCAAGGCCGTCGGCTTGCATCTGCGCGCTGTAAAACTCGCACTTCCCCGAAGGTGTGGGGAAACCGCCTTCGGCAAACGGCGCGTCCGGCATATTCAATTTTTGCCAGCCTCTTTGTTTTAGCGCATCCCAGTCGAAATGGATGGCGCGGCTGTCCTTCCGCTTGAACGCCTGCGCCGCAATCGCGTCATCGCTCTCCGCAAAGCAGGGATCGTCATATCCCATGCGCGCTGCCAACAGGCGGAAGATTTCGGTATTCGGCTTGGCCTCGCCAAGCGGCGCGATGGCGGCATTATTGGCCATCATGTACTGATGACCGTAGGCCGCATGGACATCGACATGTTCGAGTTGGGTCGTGGCCGGCAGCAAAATGTCGGCATAGTCGGCAGTGTCGGTTTGAAAATGTTCGAGCACCACGGTGAACAAATCTTCCCGCGCAAAACCTTGGGCGACTTTGCCGGACTGCGGCGCGACCGCAACCGGATTCGAGTTGTAGACGATCAGGGCCTCGATCTTCGGCCCGAATTCCGGAGCGGCTTGGCGCAGCAAATCGTCGCCGATGGTGCTCATGTTGATGATGCGCGGAGCGCATTCCGCCGGTAATAAATCCGGGCGTTTCAATGCCGGCTTATCCTTAGGGAAGGAATCCGAAGCCGACAACTGGATTCCTCCCGCAGCGTGGCGCCACGCCCCGACTAAGGCCGGCAGGCAGGCGATATTGCGCACTGCCATGCCGCCGCCATGAACCCGCTGCAGGCCGTAATTGATGCGGATCGCAACCGCCTCGCCACGCTTCGCGGTTTCGCCATAGGCGCGCGCCAACTGCTCTACTTCTTCAATGCTGATGCCGCAGGTTTCGGCCACTCGTTGCGGTGGCCATTCCTGCACTCTTGCCTTGAGTTGCTCAAAGCCGGTCGTATGTCGTGCAATGTAATCATGGTCAAGCAAATCCTCTGCGATCAACACATGCATGATGCCGAGCGCGAGCGCCGCATCGGTGCCCGGCAATAGCGCGATATGCTGATGGCATTTTTCAGCGGTAAGCGAACGGTAGGGGTCGATCGCGATCAGCTTCGCTCCCTTGCGCTTGGCTTCCTGCGCACGCATCCAGAAATGCAGATTGGATGCGATGGGATTGCCGCCCCAGATCAGAATCAGCTTGGCATTCTGGAATTGTTCGAGGTCGGTGCCAATGCGTGCGCCGATCGTGTACTTATAGCCGGCGCCGCCGGCGCTCGCACAAATCGTACGGTCCAGCCGTGAAGCGCCCAGTTTGTTGAAAAACCGAGAAGCCATTGACTCGCCTTGCACCAAGCCCATGGTGCCGGCATAGCTGTAGGGCAGGATCGCTTGCGGATCATGTACAGCAATCTGCTTCAGACGAACTGCAATGATATCGAGCGCGCGATCCCAACTGATACGCTCGAATTTCCCCTCGCCTTTTTTGCCGATGCGCTGCAAGGGGTATAGCAACCGGTCCTGGTGGTAGGTGCGCTCGGTGTAGCGTGACACCTTGGTGCACAAGACGCCGGCGGTAGTCGGGTGGTCAGGATCGCCGCGCACTTCGGTAGCGATGCCGTCCTGTACGGTCACCAGCAAAGCGCAAGTATCGGGACAATCATGCGGACAGACCGCGCGGACGATTGATGTAGTCATGTATCCCTCCAAACTGAGGCATACATGGTACTGCAATGTGCGTGCCGATGTGGCGCCGCTCGGTCATGCATCACCACGCGTAGAGGTAATATACGTATTTGCCTCGTACGATATGCACGTCCTGATGCATAGCAATATGCCATCCCTGATCCGCTTATCGAGTTCTAATGCATTCATCTGCAGAACGAGCGACGTACCCGGATGGCGGGTCGTTGCGGCCACAGAAAAACAAGGAGAAACATATGAACTTGATTGATCCGATTATCCAGTTCCAAACCGAGCTGCGGCAAATCCGACGCGATATTCATGCCCATCCGGAGCTTTGTTATGAAGAGCATCGCACTTCTGAAATCGTTGCAAAAAAATTGACCGAATGGGGGATCCCGGTTTTACGCGGTATGGGATCGACCGGCGTGGTCGGCATCATCAAAAACGGCAACAGCGAACGCGCGGTCGGCCTGCGTGCCGATATGGATGCACTACCGTTACAAGAGGTCAATACCTTCCCGCACACCTCGCGACATCCCGGCAAAATGCACGCGTGCGGCCACGACGGGCACACAACGATGCTGCTGGGTGCGGCGCATTATCTTTCGCAGCACCGTAATTTCGACGGCACCGTGTATGTAATTTTCCAGCCGGCGGAAGAAGGCGGCGGCGGCGCCAAAAGAATGATGGAAGACGGCTTGTTCGAGCAATGCCCCATGCAGGCGGTATTCGGCATGCATAACTGGCCGGGCATGGCTGCCGGCACGTTCGGCGTTACCCCGGGCCCGATGATGGCCTCGAGTAATGAATTCGAAGTGACCATACGCGGCAAGGGATCGCACGCGGCGCAACCGCACATGAGCATCGACCCCGTCATGACGGCCATCCAGATTGCGCAAAGCTGGCAAACCATCGTCAGCCGCAACAAGAGCCCGCTCGATTCTGCGGTGCTCTCGATTACGCAAATTCACGCGGGCAGCGCAACCAACGTGATCCCGAATGAAGCGACCTTGATTGGAACAGTGCGCACCTTCTCGGTCGAGGTGCTGGATTTGATCGAACAGCGCATGCACGATATAGCGGCCCACACTGCGGCTGCATTCGAGGCGCAAGTCGAATTCCGCTTCAAGCGCAATTATCCGGCGCTGATCAACCATTCAAAGGAAACTGCCTTCGCGGTCGAGGTGATGCAGGCAATCGCCGGCGCGCAGAACGTCAATGCGCAAGTCGAACCGACCATGGGGGCCGAGGATTTCGCCTATCTGCTGCAGCGCATGCCGGGGTGCTATGTTTTCATCGGCAATGGCGAAGGCGAGCACCGCGACGTCGGCCACGGTCTCGGGCCGTGCAATTTGCACAATCCGAGTTACGACTTCAATGATGATTTGCTACCGATCGGGGCAACTTACTGGGTCCGGCTGGCAGAGGCTTTCCTCAGCAAGGACTAGGACCGTAACAGTCGATTTGGAAGTGGAAGGTGCATGTCCGGCGTACAGGGCAAGGCGCACAGCACAGTAATTAATAGCGAGCCATCACGAGCAGGTGCGCCGCGGCCCTGTACGCCGGACACGCGACAGACACTTTCCAATTGGCTGTCACAGTCCCCTAGAGCGGTTCGCGATTTAATGTAAGGTGTAGCCGCAATGCTTGAACCAGCC
>CBIHON010000041.1:0-46799 GCA_966211965.1 uncultured Burkholderiales bacterium
AGCGTCCGATTATAAAAATCGCAGACCCTACGTCATTTCGCCAACCGCTCTAGGCTTTTCCTGCCTGTTTGTTTCTAAAGTGTGCTGCCGCACGCTGCCAGTCATCTGGAACAATAAAGCCCCGCCTGCTTTCGATAGCGTATCCATCATCCAGATCAAGGACAGCAACCAGAACCGGCGTGTTGTCCTGTGCAAAGTGCCGGCTTAAAGCTTCCTCCAGGTCTTGCCGGCTAAGCGCCTGATCGGCACAGGCTTTCGCAGGTGCGAGCCAACGCAAGCGCGGCAAGACGATGTACCGCTCGCCCTCCATCAGATCCAGTTCAGCAAGCGAACACCAGAAGCCGCGGCAGTGATTATCGGATACACCGGGCATTTGTACCGGCTGCGGATTTTTCAGGGGATAAAACAACCATCCTTTTATCAAGGCCTGCGCCGAGTCAAGGGGCTGCGGTAAATGGATTTGCGCAGCCGGATGTTGCGCCAGAGCCAGTTGGCGCAGCAATATCTTGCGCATCTTTGCTTCCAGCGTATCAGCCAGGTTGGGCCCGATGAAGTAACCGGCATGCGGTAAGCCGCTCTTGGTGTACAGCAAATAGAACTTGGTCGCAAATTCCCAATGCAGCAGCCTGCCCCCCTCACGCAACAAAAAATCGAATTCACCTACCGTCTCATTTTTGCCGGTGCGCACCTGCAGGCCGTGCGCAACAAGCCAGCCCTTGTGCCGGAAATAAAACGCCATCAGCTTTTCTGCATAGTGCCCCAGGCGAGTAAACGCATGCAGATCCAGATAGGCATGCAAGATGGCTGGCGCGCGGTCCAGAGCAACAAGCCACTGTTGCGCATCCGTTGCCGCATGGCTTGAAAGCGAAGCTATTTTCCCGTGCCATTGCTCTGCATCGGGGTCGAGCAAATCTGGCGCATCCAGCAACCACGCCAGATCGCGTACATGCGGATCGCTCAGATGGCCCCAGCGTCGGTGAAATTGCGCTTGAAAAACCTCGGCGGACTTATTGTGCACCGCCGGCATAAGTACTTATCGCCAGACATAAATCGGCCCAGACCTTTCTTTTGTCTGCCGGCGTGCGTAGCAGATAGGCGGGGTGATACGTCACGACCAGCGGCAAATCGGCATAGCGATGCACAGTCCCGCGCAGCTTCGACACCGGCGTCGCCGGATCGAGTTGCAGCAGCGACAAGGCGGCAGTCTTGCCGAGCGCGACCAAAACGGCCGGCTGAATCAAGGCAATTTGCCGCCGCAGGTAAGGCATGCACGCCGCGCTTTCCTCCGGGGTCGGCGGCCGATCCCGGCCATTGCCGTCGGTCGGCCTGCATTTGACGATGTTGGCGATATACGCATTGGCGCCACGCTTCATGTCCATCGCAGCCAGCATATTGTCGAGCAACTTGCCGGCAGGCCCGACGAACGGTTCACCCTGCAAATCCTCGTTGCGGCCGGGGCCCTCGCCGATGAACAGCCATTTTGCCCGCTCGTCGCCAACCCCGAAAACGGTTTTGGTACGGCCACGGCACAAGCCGCATTTGGTGCAATTGGCTACGGCCGCCTTGAGTTGGTCGAAATCCATGTCAGCGACCTCAACCACAGGCGGTGCGGCACGATCCTGCCGTGGCGGCAGGGAAATCGGGGGTGCAGCAACCGGCTCATCGGGCCAGGCAAATGACATATCGGGAGGAGCTTCAGCGGGTACGACGGCCAAAGCAGGCTGCTCATCGACAGGCTGCTCATCGATAGGCTGCTCCGCTTCGCCGGCAAGCTGCGACGCAGTGCGCCGGTGCCATATCGGTCCGACTCCCATTTCATTGAGAAAAATCTCGCGGCGGCTGGAGGAATAAGTCATAAAGGCAATCTCATCACAATCGCATCTTCCCGCGCATTGCCGTCAGCGGGATAGTACCCCTTGCGCCGGCCGATCTGCACGAAACCATAACGCTCATACACCGCCTTCGCGCGCAAGTTCGATGGCCGGACTTCCAGCAAAACCGATTGCATATTTTTCCTGCGAGCCAGCAACACTACCTGGTCCAGCAGAATGCGAGCCAAGCCCCGGCCCTGCAAATCACGGCGCACCGTGATGTTGAGCAGATGCGCTTCATCCACGGCAATCATCATCAAAAAATAACCGGCCAATGCTCCTGCCTCTTCGCGCACTACCCAAGTCTCATAACCGGTATACAGCGAATCGAGGAAGTTGCCGCGCGTCCAGGGATACGGATACACATCGTTCTCGATCGCCTGGACTTCGCCCAGATCGTCGATCCGCATGGGTTCGAAGGGGCGTAATGCGGGCAAGGCCAATGCGCCGGCCAATTTTTGCATCGAACTCAAGCCTCCATCTTTGCTTGGCGCTCGTTGATCGTCAACGCGACCTTATTGCGCAGATAAACCGGCTGGGCGTCGCGTGCGGTGACAGCGTTGCCGCGTTCGAGTCCAGTGCGTGCCAGCGCCCCGACCTGCGCTGCATGGGGCATGCATTCAAGTACCCCGCGCATGAAGTCCTGCGTTCCAAATGCGGAGGCATAGGCTTGCAAGCCATTGCCGCAAGCCTGCACCGCACCTTGGGGCCGCACGCCGGATGGCGCCGACAAGGTCGGCTCAATCACCGTCTGCCAACCGTCGGCAAAGCGGTATTGCGCCCAATAGACTTCACCCATGCGTGCATCGAGTACGCTTAATACGTCGGAAGCACCGCTGGCTTCCCGGCAGGCTTGGGCCATCGCCTGCAATGTAACGATCGGCAGCAGCGGCAAGTCGAGCCCGAAGGCTAATCCTTGCGCAATTCCGCATGCGGTCCGCACGCCGGTAAACGAACCAGGCCCCGCGCCGAAAGCAATTGCGGCACAGCTTGACAGGCCGATTCCCGCCTGCGCGAGCAAGCTTTGTACCATCGGCAGGATGGTTTGCGAATGGGTATGCACACCGGACGCTTCACGCGTAAGAATCTGATTGCCATGCAATAGTGCAGCGGAAGCAAGTTCGGTCGATGTTTCGATAGCGAGGATAGTAGGCATTGGCGTATTTTACCGCGCTCGCAACGGGCAACGCGACCGGAATGGCGCGATTTGCATCACGGCATGCCGGTTCGCTCCGCCATGAGCGAGCGAGGAGGCGGTAAAATGGCCAAATGACATGCCTGACCCTAAACCATCACGACCGCGACCAGGTAGCGAACCTGCTGAACGATCATTCGTGGATCGTAGCCTGTTTATGCGCAGCGTGGTGCGACGTCTGCAACGCGTATCGTCCCTCCTTTGAACAATGGGCGGCCCGGCATCCCGATAAACATTTCATCTGGATCGACATTGAAGAGCAAGCTGAGGTAGTGGGCGATATCGACGTGCAGAATTTTCCGACCTTGCTGATTCAGCACGCGGATATCGTCGCCTTCTTCGGTAACGTCCTGCCCGACGCGCGTCTTGCGGACCGGCTGCTGCTGGCTTTAGTCGAGAAAAGCGATGCCGAGTTGCTGGCGGAGGCGACTGGCAATGAGGAACATCGCGCCTGGCAGCAGGATTGCAATTTGCGTTTGCGTCTGAGCGAAGTTTGCCGCCAGTGATTCGGCAACTGATTTTCCTGACTCCCCGGACGATGCGATTTGCGGTATGAATCCGGAATGCCGGGTGCTACACTCGTCCGAATGTTCCTCGCCAAAATCCAATCCCAAGGTTTGCCATATCCCGACGGCTCGATACGAGAGCCGGACACAGTATTCGAATTCTCATTTTGCTTGGCGGAAGAGAACGGATACCGCTGGCTGATGGGCATCGAAGCGATACGGGAAGATCGCGTGCTATACCTGCCGCAATCCGAGCTGCAAGGCGAATGGGTCGATGCGCAATCGGATCTGATGCAGCCGTCCGGCATCGAATTGAGCTGGTGGTTTCGCAATGCATGCTCGGCATTCGAATTTGTCGAGCGGCTCGGCGCCTGCCGCATCGGTCCATCCTTGCAGGAACGCTATATCGCAGGAGATGGCGACATCATCGCGCCGCCGCCGGAAATCGCCGAAGAAATGCTGGCCGGGTCGCTCGCCGCATTGGAACAAAACCGGCATGCGCAGGCATTCGATATCGCCACCCGCCTGCTTGCGGGTGAAGGATTTCGCGCCCGTGCGCGGCAGGTGCGCGAACGTGTCCTGAGCCGGTTCGGCTGCTTCGATGATGCCCAGCGCGAACGCGACATACTCGCACTGCTCGGCGAAAAGGCGTTGCCGGAACATCCGCTCGCGACGGGTTGCGTTTGCCCGCCGATCTCCCCTCTTCATCGCGCGGTGGCAGTCGAATTGCAAGGGCTGCCGCTCGACTATCCTGCAGTGGAAAATCACTTGGTGCGCTACCTGTACCGCATCGATATACCGAGGGATACCGTTGCGTTACCCTGGCAGGTGAAGACGATCGAGATCCCTTACGGCGTCAGCGGTGAAACGATTCCCGAATTACCCGAGCAAGAAACCTGGCTGCGGCGCACCGGGACCAGACGGGCCAACGGCATCTGGGAAGTCGAAGGAGAGGCGGCACAGGATGCCTTCATCATGGCGCTGCAAAACGGTTTGGCGACCACGGACCGATGGGGTTTGCTGGCGCGTATAAAGCGGGCGCAAGCAACGGCTTGAGACCCCCAAACTTTCAAGCCAATCGCAAAGGCAAACTGCGCAAGCGCTTGCCGGTCAAGGCAAACACTGCATTCGCAACCGCAGGCGCAACCGGCGGCGTGGCCGGTTCGCCCATGCCTTCCGGCGGTTCCGCACTCTTGATGATGACAGTGTCGACCTGCGGCGCCTGGTTCATGCGCAGCACCGGATAGTTGTGGAAATTCTGCTGCTCGACTTTGCCATCCTTGATCGTCACTTCGCCGAACAAGGCTGCGCTCAGACCGAACACCACTGCCGATTCAACCTGCTGCGCGATGATGTTCGGATTCACCGCAATGCCGCAGTCGACCGCGCAGGTGACCTTATGCACCAGGATGTCTTGCCCTTCGACCGAAACTTCAGCCACTTGCGCAACGATGGAACCGAAGGACTGATGCAATGCGACCCCATGCGCTCGTCCCTGCATCGGTGCGCCGGCTTTTTCGATGGCGGCATTCAGCACTGCAAGATGGCGCGGATGATTTTTCAGTAAACTGCGGCGGAATTCGATTGTGTCCCGGCCCGACGCATGCGCCAGTTCATCGATGAAGCTTTCCTTGAAAAAGGCATTGTGCGAATGCCCGACCGAACGCCAGTATCCCAACGGCACCGGGGTCGGCACAATCACATGTGCAATGCGCTGGTTCGGGAATTCGTACGGCATGTCGAATTCGCCTTCCGCCGTGGTCTTGTCCGGGCCGTTGCCGGGCAAGCCGAAGGTGCGCTGCAATACCTGGTGCGTGATGGAGCCGCTGGCCGACTTGTTGTCATAGGCGAGCACATTGCCGGCTGCATCCAGCGTTGCTGAAAAACGTGCCAGCGCGGCCGGACGATAGACATCATGGGTCAGATCCTCTTCCCGGCTCCAGATCACTTGTACCGGCAGGCCGCCGCTCTCCATTGCAATCGCCACTGCTTGCGTCACCATGTCGATTTCCAGGCGCCGTCCGAAACCGCCGCCGATATAGGTCATGTGCAAGCTCACGTTCTCGCGTTTGCATTGCGCGATCCTGGCCGCTGCATCCACCGCGACGCTTGGCACCTGGGTCGATATCCACAACTTGACCTTGCCGTCTTTACACTGGGCGGTGCAATTGATCGGCTCCATCGTTGCGTGCGCCAGAAAGGGAGCCGAGTATTCCGCCTTGACGGTTTTTGCCGCGCCATCGGCGTCGCTCACCTCGCCGCGCTTGTAATACGCAAAGCCCTCCTCGCTGTCCAGCTTGGCCGCCAATTCGCGAAAAACTTCGGCACTGCTCAATTTCGCGTTCGGGCCTTCATCCCATGTCAGTGGCAGTGCCTCGGCGGCCTGCTTGGCTTGCCAATACGTTTTCGCAATTACCGCGACGCCCGCCACACCGCGTCCGGCGCGTGAAAAATCCACCACGCGGATCACGCCCGACATCGCCTTCACCGCACGCTCATCGAATTTCAGCAGCGTGCCGCCTATCACAGGCGCCATCTTTACTGCGGCGAACAGCAAACCTTCGGGCCGCACGTCCAGGCCGAACTCGGCGCTGCCGTCGACCTTTGCCGCCGAGTCCCGCCGCGCTTGCGGCGTACCGATCAAGTTGAAATCCTTCGGATCCTTGAGGCGTATGGCAGCCGGGCTGCTACCGGCCGCTTTCGCAGCCAGTTCGCCGTAGGCCGCACGCTTGCCGCTGGCATGCATGACCGCACCGTCGGCAGTCTTGCATTCGGAAGCAGCCACGCCCCACTCCTTCGCTGCCGCCGCAACCAGCATTGCTCGCGCCGCGGCGCCGGCTTCACGCATCGGCCTCCACGCATCCTTCACACTGGACGAACCGCCCGTGACCATGAGGCCCAATTCCCGCGCGACATTGGCAGTCAGCCATTGCATGCCACGCTTGACCAGGCCGTTGTCGTCCGGATGAAACGGCAATCCATCCGATAACATTGCAACATTTCCAAAGATCTTGTCGATCGGCGCCTGTTCGATTCCCACCATCGACAAAGGTACGTCCAACTCTTCCGCCACCAGCATGGGCAGAGCGGTATGCACGCCCTGCCCCATCTCGCAGCGCGGCATCGCGACGGTCACACGGCTGTCTTTGCCGATCTTGATCCAACCGTTGAGCGCAACTTCGCCGCCCTTGGTTGGAAAGGGCACGGATGAATTCAGGCGCTGTCGCGGCAGTATCGCGCCCCAGCCGACGATCAGCGCTCCCGCAAGACCCGCACCGCCGAGCAGAAAACGGCGGCGTGGTTTTTTCTTCGGTTCGGCAATCGGCATGACGGGTTCCGGCTCATTATTCATTATTTATCGTGGACGCAGGTCTGGCTTGGGGTAGCATTACTTGCCAGCGGCAATTTTTGCTGGGTAGCATCCTACTCGAAATGTGCTCGTAATGCCTCAACTCTGCAGGCAAGACAACTTCGCGCTATCATCAAGCGACTTTCACAAGGAGACCCCGATGACCATTTCGATGTACGCCGCTTCCGTTCCAGTCTTCAAGCACATCCTGGGCAGTCTGTCCGCCATCCTCCAGAAGGCCGAGGCTCATGCCACCGAGAAAAAAATCGAAGCTGACGCCCTGCTGCAAGCCAGGCTTTTCCCCGACATGTTCACGATGCGGCGGCAGGTATTGATCGCCTGCGATTTCGCCAAAGGCACCTGCGCTCGCCTGGCGGGCGTGGAAGTGCCGAAGTATGAAGACAATGAGCAGACATTTGCCGAACTCCAGGCTCGCATCGCCAAAACGCTGGCCTTCATCGAAACCTTGACGGCCGCCCAGATCGACGGCAGCGAAGAGCGCGATATCACAACTCAGGCCGGTCCGACCACCAAGCATTTCAAGGGGCAGGCTTACCTGCTGCATTATTCCCTTCCGAATTTTTATTTCCACGTCACGACCGCCTACGCAATCCTGCGCCATAACGGGATCGAGCTCAGCAAACGCGACTATATCGGCCCCTTTTGAGCCATGAGCAAGGAATACTGCGGTCAATTCTTTCCATTCCCTGGAGAAGACGCATGGGAGGTGCTGGCAGAGCATCTTAATCGTGAATGCCACTGCATCGGTGTCGATGCCGCGTCGCTACAGCGGCAGCTCGACCAAGTGCTGGGCGACAGCCATGTGCCGGGCGGGATGATCGAACAGCGTCCGCATTTGTTCGCCAAGTTCGGCGTGTTTGCCACGCAGCGGCAAGTCGATCAAATGAGCCGGATCATCCAGGCCGTCGAACAGGTTGCCGCGATGCCGGCCTATCAGGCTGCGGTGCTCGCCTATGCCCCTGAGATCGCGCATCATCAAACACCGGCGCTTGGCGTCATGTTCGGCTACGATTTCCATCTCAGCCCCGACGGTCCGCGCCTGGTCGAGATCAATACCAATGCCGGCGGCGCCATGCTCAACGCGGTTTTGGCGAAGGCGCAATTGGCCTGCTGTGATGAAGTGCGCGACATGATGGACGGTCCGGTGCCGATTGAACGGCTCGACGACACCTTGTTTTCAATGTTTGCATCGGAATGGGTCAGATCGGGAAAAACGGCGCCCCTCAAAACCATCGCGATCGTCGATACCGCGCCGCAAGAGCAATATCTCTATCCGGAGTTTTTGCTGTTCCAGGATCTGTTCGTCAGGCATGGCATCGATGCCTTGATTCTCGATCCGCTGCAGTTGCAGATGCATGACGGAGCCCTATGGCATGGCACAAAAAAAATCGACCTGGTCTACAACCGGCTCACCGATTTCGAACTGGCGTTGCCCGAACATCAATCCCTGCATGATGCTTATTTGTGCAATGCCGCCGTGGTGACGCCGCACCCTCGCGCCCACGCCTTGTACGCTGACAAACGTAACCTGATATTGCTGACCGACCCCGCGCTGCTACGCCGTTGGGATGTGGAGAATGACGCCATCGATACGCTGGTCCAGGGTATTCCGCGCACGGTGGCGGTCACGGCGGACAATGCCGATGCGCTGTGGGCGGATCGCCGCCAGCTTTTCTTCAAACCCGCCAAGGGTTATGGCAGCCGCGCCGTATATCGCGGCGACAAGGTGACAAAACGAGTGTGGGGCGACATCCTCGAAGGCGGATACGTGGCGCAAACCCTGGTGGCGCCGAGCGAGCGGCGGCTGGCAGCGGACCATGACCCGATTGATCTCAAGCTCGACGTACGCAGCTACGCCTATGCGGGCCGGAGCGTACTTCTCGCGGCACGCATGTATCAAGGCCAAACCACCAATTTCCGCACCAGCGGCGGCGGATTCGCGCCGATTTATACGGTGCCGCAATTGGCGGATAAATGATCAGCGAAAATGAAAACGTCTTGACTGGTCTGGACGTTTTCGATTAAACGCGTCCAATAAAAACCTTAACGGAGTCTGGAAAATGAAAATGAACATCATCAGGCTATCGGCACTTTTGGCTTTCCTCGCAGCCGCACAAATCGCTTGTGCAGACGGCCTCGCCATCAAACCCGGCGACACCTTGCAAAAACAAGTCGCGGCGCTCAAAGGCAAAAAGGTCACGGTCAAACTGCAAGGCACCGAAGAACTCACCGGCGTCATCAAGGATTCCACTTCGGAATTGCTGCAGTTGAGCGAACTGAGCGGGAGGGAATTCTTCGACGCGATCATCGACATGAGTAAAGTCACTGCCATTCTCGTGCGCACAAAATAAGGAAAAGTGCTGGCGATTCCGCTGCTAATTCAAATAGAAACGTGTGATAAAGACGGCTGCCCCCGATACAAGGGAATGGACATTGCGCCAAACGTCTGGCGCGGAACACTATTTTGAACGAGCAGCCCTATGACCCAAAATTTTTTCCAGGCCTTCATCCTGCTATTGCTGGTGACCGATCCCTTCGGAAACGTGCCCTTGTTCGTCAGTGCCTTGACCAACGTGCCGGCTGCACGACGTTGGCAGGTAGTAGTGCGTGAGTGCGCAATCGCGTTTGTGCTGTTGTTGCTCTTCATGTTTTTCGGACGCCATTTTCTGGCGGCGCTGCAATTGTCCGAGGTGGCACTACGCATTGGAGGCGGCGTGATCCTGTTTCTGATTGCGCTGCGCATGGTCTTTCCGCAGCCGGGCGGTGTACTGGGCGATGGGGCAGATTCGACGCACGAGCCTTTCATCGTGCCGCTGGCGATTCCTGCATTGGCTGGACCGTCGGCCTTGGCGACCGTACTGCTGTTCTCTTCCAATACCACGGCGGAAGCGATGCTGCATGTCAGCGCATTATCCCTGGTGGCCATGGTGTGGTTGCTGGTGCTGCTGAGCGCAGAGCGAATGCAACGCGCGCTCGGCCCGCGCGTGATGACTGCGTTCGAACGCCTGATGGGATTGATACTGACGGCGATGTCGGTCGAGATGCTGCTGGCGGGGATACGGGCTTATTTGAAGACGCTATAAAGGCGCGAAGCTGTTCGCCTGCTCATCCGGTTGCGCTTTCCTGCGCAACCGGCGCTTCCGGACGGAACAGTAATCCCGCTCTATTCCAAGGCTTGCTTTTTATTTGCCCAAATCGAACTAAGCAACGAGGCGACAATCAACACCGCCCCCAGCATGCCCGTCACCGCCTCCGACACATGAATGCTGACGCCGACGAGCATCAGTATCGCGAGCGCACCGATGGCCCAGAACGCGCCGTGTTCGAGATAACGAAAGCGTGTCAAAGTGCCTTTGTCCACCAACAGCAAAGTGAAACTACGCACGAACATCGCACCGGCACCAAGACCGAGCACAATGATGAAAAGGTTGTTGGTCATCGCAAATGCGCCAATCACACCGTCGAAGGAAAAGCTGGCATCGATCAATTCGAGGTACAGAAAACCGCCAACACCCTGCTTTACCACGTGGTGTCCGGATTCCGATTCTTCGCCCCCCAAAAACGCGCCTAAACCCTTGGCCAGGATGAAGGTGACGACACCCCAGACGCCCGCCTCGATGAATTCGCCGCGTTCGGCTTCCAGCATCGTCGAGGCAGCAAGCAAAACCAACAGCGTCAAGGCCGCCTCGATCGCTTCCATCTTTCCAAGCCGGGTGAGCGGCTTTTCGATCGCCTGCAACCAATGCTCGGTCTTATGTCTGGCGACGAAAAAGCTGAAGAACACCATCATCAGGAAAGTGCCGCCAAAGGCAGCAATCTGGTGATGTGCCGAGCCGAGAATCCGGCTGTATTCCGCCGGAGCGTGGAGCGCAAGGTCGAGCGCCTTGATCGGGCTCACATGGCCTGCTACGCCGACGATCAACAATGGAAACACCAGGCGCATGCCGAACACCGCGATCAACATTCCCCACACAAGGAAGCGGCGACGCCAGGGCTCATCCCAGTCTCTCAAAATACCGGCATTGACCACGGCATTATCGAAAGAGAGAGAGGTCTCAAGTACCGTAAGAAAAAATACAATCACCGCCGCCTGGATTCCGCCGATGAAGTAAGCAGCAACGATGGCGAAAACGCAGAATGCCAATGAGCCGGAAAAGTATGAGAGTTGCGATTTCATTGGATTTTGAGGACATGGGCCGCATGTTGCCATGCGGCCCGCATGGAGAATTAGTCATTCGCCGCTGCTCGCAAATCCGAGCAGTTGCAGCAGGCTGGTGAACAAATTGAAAATCGATACAAACAGGGAGAGCGTAGCCATCACGTAATTGGTTTCCCCGCCGTGAATGATGTTGCCGGTCTCATACAGGATCAAACCCGACATCAGCAAAACGACGACGGCCGAGATTGTCAGCGAAAGTGCGGGAATCTGTAAGAAGATCGCAGCCAATCCCGCCAGGAAGGCGAGCAAGATACCGATCGCCAGGAAACCACCCAGGAAAGAAAAATCGCGTTTAGACACCAGCGCATATGCCGACAGCCCCAAAAAAATTGCGGCCGTACCACCAATTGCCAGCATCACGGTTTGCGTGCCGTTGGCCAACCCGAGGTAATGTCCAACGATCGGGCCGAGCGTGTATCCCATGAAGCCGGTCAATCCAAACAGCAGCGCAACCCCTGCGCCGCTATTGCGAAATTTGTTAATCAGAAAGAGCAAACCGAAATATCCAGCTAAAGTGATGAGGACACCCGGGTGGGGCAGACGCAGGGCCGCCGTCACGCCAGCGGCCAACGCGCTGAAACCGAGCGTCAGCGAGAGCAGAAAATAGGTGTTGCGCAACACACGGCGTGCCGAATTATCGATGACGGTAGTGACAGGCAAGCCTGCCATCGAATTGGCGCGCATGGTACTGAGACGGTCGTTCATGATCATATCCTTTGATATTCGAGCAGTTCGGGTTTTAATACAGCGGGACAGCAGATACTTGCGCAGCATTGATGAAACAAATGCTAGGCTGTTTTAAACACATAAAAAAGAGAAGATAATCGAATAATTATTTCGAAAAAATAGGACAATGAAATCCACCGGCTTGAATTTTCACCACCTTTATTACTTCTGGGTCGTGGCCAAGGAAGGCGGCATCACGCGGGCGGCAGAACGACTGGGCGTCGCGGTGCAAACCATCAGTACGCAACTCAATTTGCTTGAACAAACGATGGGCAAATCCTTGTTCACGCAGCAAGGAAGGCGTCTCGTCTTGACCGAGCCGGGGCGTTTGGCGCTGACATACGCCGACCAGATTTTTTTGTTGGGTGAACAAATGCAGGAGGACTTGGCCGAGGCTGATAGCAGCCAGACCATGCGGCTGACTGTAGGATTATCGGACTCGCTACCCAAGCTGGTCGCCTATCGCCTGTTGAAAGCGGCGCTGGATCTGCCGCAGCAAGTAAAACTGGCCTGCTACGACGGCAGCTTCGAAGTTCTGCTGGGCGACTTGGCACTGCACAAGCTTGACGTGGTCCTGACGGATCGACCGGTCATGACAGGCACCAGCTTGCGGGTATTCAGCCATTTGCTGGGCGAAGACGAGATGATGTTATTCGGCGTGCCCGCCCTGGCGCAGAAATACCGCAGTGATTTTCCCGCCGGTCTGCGGGGAGCCCCCTTGCTGCTGCCCACCCGAAACAACGCGATTCGCGGACGCCTCGACCAATGGTTCGAGGCAAATGATCTGCGGCCGGACATCATCGGCGAATTCGAAGACAGCGCCCTGCTGATGACCTTCGGCCGCAGCGGCCTGGGCATGTTCCCGGCCCCTTCGGCGCTTGCATCCGAAGTCGAGGCCCAATTCGGCGCCGTTCCGGTTGGGGAATTCAAGGGAGTCCGGGAACAGTTCTATGCAATTTCGAATGAGCGGAAAATCAAGCACAGTGCGGTTGAGGCGATTCTTTCAGCGAGCCACGGCGGCATATTCGACGAACATTGAATTAAAAACCCGGCTAGTGCTGAGACTCATCAATTTCGAAATAAATAAAAGTGATGGATTGTTGCGTCAAACAGTGTCCTGTCCCGTAAATTCGTAGCAAAAGTAAAAGTGACGAAATCGGGCCGAGACAAGGAAAAAAGCACAGCAAGGCCGAGGCCTTGCGCGCATTTTTGACGCGGTATCGGCGCGATTCTCGTCATCTTTTATGCAACGAATTTACGGAACAGGACACTAGGCGCGAACCGCAGCGATAGCTGGCCTATCGCGAGGATTCCAACGCGGCCGGCGAGGCGACGTAGGGCGCGGCAAGGCACACTTTTATGTTTCGAAATTTATGATTTTCAACACTAGAGCCGGGTTTCTTGGTTTCCTAATTGATCAATTGATCGAACGATGGGAATGGCAGACGGACGCTACCTCGCTTAAATTTCCTCGTATAGAGGCAAGGTCAGGAATTCCGCAAAGCTGGTTGAAGTCGACATCTGTTCGAAAATCTGCGCCGCGCGGTCGTAGGTCGCGCCGGCGCCAACGACCGTTTTCACCTTCGTCAACTCTTCCGGGATCATTGCGCGGACCATCTCGGCGGTGACCTTACGACCATCTTCCAGCACGCCCTTGCTTGAGCGAATCCACTGCCAGACCTGGCTGCGGCTGATTTCTGCGGTCGCGGCATCTTCCATCAGATTATGGATCGGTACACAGCCGTTACCGGCCAGCCAGGCACCCAGATAGTGGATGCCGACATTGATGTTGTAGCGCAGACCGGCTTCAGTAATCGGCGTCTCTGGCTGGAAGTTAAGCAGATCCACCGCATTCACATTGACGTCGGGGCGCTGCTTGTCGATTTGATTCGGCTTGTCACCCAGGACTTTCTTGAACTCCCCCATCGCCAGTTCGACCAGGCCGGGATGCGCCACCCAGCCGCCATCATAACCATCCGTCGCGTCCCGCGCTTTGTCGTTGCGCACGCCGGCCATGGCGATCTCATTCTTCTCCGGATCGTTCTTGATCGGAATCAGGGCCGCCATGCCGCCGATTGCCGGCGCGTTGCGCTTGTGGCAGGTCTTCAACAACAACAGGGTATAAGAACGCATGAAAGGAGAAGTCATCGTGACCTTGGCCCGATCGGCCAGACAGAAATTCTTGTCCAGCTTGAATTTCTTGATGCAGGAGAAAATGTAATCCCAGCGGCCAGCGTTCAATCCAGAACTATGTTCACGCAGCTCATAGAGAATCTCGTCCATTTCGAACGCAGCAAGAATGGTTTCGATCAGAACCGTGGCTTTGATCGTACCTTGGGGCAAGCCAAGTTCATTTTGCGTCATCACGAAGATGTCGTTCCACAGGCGCGCTTCGAGATGCGATTCCATCTTCGGCAGATAGAAATAAGGGCCTGCGCCGCGAGCCAGTTGCTCCTTGGCATTGTGGTACATGAACAGCGCAAAGTCGAAAATCCCGCCGGAAATGCGCTTGCCGTCAATCAGCACATGTTTTTCATCGAGATGCCAGCCGCGCGGACGCACAACCAGGGTGGCAACCTTGTCGTTGAGCTTGTAGGTCTTGCCATTTTGCTCCAGGCTGATGGTTCTGCGGATGGCTTCCATCAAATTGATCTGGCCACTGATCTGGTTATCCCAAACCGGCGAGTTGGAGTCCTCGAAGTCGGTCATATAGCTGTCGGCACCGGAATTGAAGGCGTTGATGACCATCTTGCGCTCGACCGGGCCGGTGATTTCGACGCGGCGGCACTCGAGCGCCTTCGGAATCGGCGCGATTTTCCAATCACCTTCGCGGATGTGTCTGGTCTCGGCCAGAAAGTCTGGACGCTCGCCGGCATCCAGGCGCTTGGCACGTTCGACGCGAATGGCCAGCAATTCCTGGCGGCGCGATTCGAAAGCGCGGCTCAACTTGGCGACCAGCGCCAGTGCCTCAGGAGTGAGGATTTGTTCGTAGCCGGGCTTGATTTCGGCTTTGATTTCCATGCCGGATGGCAGAGTCAGTTGGGTCATGTGGGCTCCTGGTAATAAACAAAAGAATCAAATCAATCAGTTACTGCGGCTTTTTTCTACAAATGCGATGACATCCGACAGCGTACGCCCTTCCCCATGCGGCGCCACGCCCAACTCTTCCAATGGCGCACCGGAGCGATTTACCCAGAAGGTCGTGTAACCGAACCAGGTCGCGCCGCAGGCATCCCAGGCATTGCTGGAGACGAATAAAATATTTCTGGCCGGGAGACCGAATACGTCCGGACCGAGCTGGTAAGCCTCGGGGGCGGTCTTGAATTTTTTGACGGCTTCGACCGACAGAATGTGATTGAACAAACCCTGCATGCCGGCTGCTTCCACCACGGCATCCAGCATTTGCGGATTGCCGTTGGAGAGAATCGCGAGCTTGATGCCACGGGCCTGGAGGCTTTGCAATGCGATGAGGTTTTCCGGAAAGGCTTGCAACTTTGCGTACTGCCCCATCAGCGTGTTTTGCGCATCGAGCGTCAAGGTCAGCTTGAGCTTTTTGCAAGCAAATATCAGCGCATCCTGGGTCACTTCCCAAAACGGCTTGTACATCGAGCACATGGTCCGCAAGCGCGTATATTCGATCTGCTTGTCGCGCCACAATTCCGCCAGCGCCGCCCCCTGTTGGGGAAACAGCTTTTCCGCAAGCGTGCCGATCGAATACACGTCAAATAGGGTTCCGTAGGCGTCAAAGGCGATGGCTTGGATATTCATGGATGGTCCGATCAGGTTGCCTCAGTATATTCGAGATAAATACGCATAGACGAAACGATTTATCACTTTATTGTTGCGTTTTAGTATCAAGTGAAATACTCTCGCAAGCATCTCATGGACCAATTCAAACAAATTTCCACTTTCGTAGATGTGGCAGCCAAGGGTAGCCTATCGGCTGCCGCGCGCGCGGAAGGCATCGCCCCGGCCATGATCGGACGCCGGCTGGACGCGCTGGAAGAACGCCTGGGCGTCAAGCTGCTGCAGCGCACCACGCGCAAGATCGCATTGACCTCTGAAGGCTTGGCCTTCCTTGAGGATTGCCAACGCATTCTCGCTGAGCTGGAGGATGCCGAATCGGCCGTATCCGAGCGCAGCGCAAAGGCATCCGGCCATCTGATCATTTCTGCACCGGCCGGCTTCGGGCGCCAGCATGTTGCACCGCTGATGCCCTCCTTCCTGGCCGAGCATCGGGACGTGACATTGACCCTGAATCTGAATGATCGAGTAGTAGACCTGATCGGTGAAGGCATCGATGTCGCCATCCGCATCGCGGCACTGTCGGACTCCAACCTGATCGGCGTCAAGCTGGCCGACAACAAGCGTGTCGTGGTCGCCTCAAGCGCCTATATCAAACGCCACGGCGCCCCGCAATCGCTGGACGATCTGGCCAAACATAATTGTCTGGCAATCAGCAGCGAGGGCAGCCAACGCGGCTGGACTTTTCGCCAGAATGGGAAAAACGTGACGCTCAAGGTCACTGGCAACATGGTGTGCAATGACGGCGAAGTGCTGCACGACTGGGCGGTGGAAGGTAAAGGGCTGGCATGGCGTTCGATGTGGGAAGTCGGCAGCGAAATCGAATCCGGCAAGCTGGTGACGGTACTGGATGAGTTCGCCGCGCCGGGCAATGATATCTATGCGGTGTTCGCGCAGCGGCGGCATCTGCCTTCACGAATACGGGCGCTGGTCGATTTTTTACGGCGCGCATACGCGAAGCCGGATTATTGGCGCAAGACGTAACTCACTCCGGCAGGATGGCAACAGATGCATGCGCCCGTACCGGAATCCGCGTCGGACATAGTCCCTGGCTAAACCAGAAATCCAAGATCGGTTTGGCTACCGAAGTTCTTCAGGTTCGGAAACACCGTATTCAAATCACCCGCACTCGCGCCCATCCATTTCGATAGCGTCGCACCATATTGATCGACCGAGATTGCCGGTATCAAGCGCCCCTGTCCCGCATCGGCGGGGTTCCCGCTGCCGATCTGCATATTGTGGAAATTACCGTAGATCCTGCCGCCCCGCACCGCCCCGCCCATTACGAGATGATGCCCACCCCAGCCGTGATCCGAACCCTTGCCGTTGGATGTCAGGGTGCGCCCGAAGTCCGATTCGGTAAAAGTGGTCACGCTCTCCTGCACGCCGAGTTCGACCGTGGCATCGTAAAAAGCCTTGAGGCCGGCATCGACTTGTCCCAACAAGTCTGCATGCTTTCCGAACAAGATAAGCGGGTCCCCTGCTCCGGGTTTCAATACGCTGCTGCCGGTATCGAATTGATCGCTATGGGTGTCGAAACTGCCGCCCACGGATACAAAGAAAATTTGCCGCTTGACGCCGAGCGCTTGCCGCGCAGCGATCATCATTGCCACCGAACGCAACTGACTGGCCAAAGGATTCCCCGCCGGGAAAACGGTGTTGATCGGATATTTTTGCGTGTAATTGCCGCTTGTATCGGGGCCGGAATATAGCGTGTTCAGGATCAGGTTATTGAGTTCCACCGAGCGCGTCGCAACATCGCCGAACTGGTCTTCCAAAGCATTGGTCCGCGCCATTGTAATCGCGTTTTCATAGATTGCCTGCGGGTTCGCTCCGTTCGTATCCCAATCGCGCCAAGCGCGGATACGCTGAACGATAGTGGTCTTGGGATTGGCCTGATAAGTGCCGACCTGATGGGCGACCGCGGTGCCTCCTTTCAGGAATACGCTCGAACTGGCGGTGGAAATCGACACCGACAATTGGCCGGTATTAGCCGATTGAATCAGGTTGGCCAGGCGCCCGCCCCATCCATCGGTCACCGGCGCTTGCGGATACGAGGTATGCCAATGGTCCTGCATGTCCGAGTGAGAAAACAACTGCGGCGGCAATTGAATCTTGTTTTGATAATCGGCCTTGGTGGTCGGGCGCAGCAATACGCCCACGTTCGACACCACGGCCAATTTTCCGCTGCTGAACAAGCCTGCGGTCTGCGTCATGCGGGGATGCAGACCGAAAGCGCCTTGCACCGGATCGTTGATCGCATTGGCTTGCAGACTGGCCAGCGGAATCGCGAGCGGCCCGCGATTGGCGGCATAGCTGGTATAGCGCCCATCCAGCGGCACGATCATATTGTGCGCATCGTTACCCCCGAACAAAAAGACGCAGACCAGCGCACGATAGTCATTAAACGGCCCGGCCCCATACGCCAGTTCGCTGATCGCGCTCATCAGGGGCACGGCGGTGATACTGCTCAAGAGCTTCAGAAAATCGCGGCGCTGCATTTTTTTGATGTCGAAATGTCGCATGCTGCCGTCCTTATTTCTGAACCGAATAATCGGGTGAATTGATGATCAGCCAGAGTGCCATGTTCAGGCGCTCCAGGCTCTTGGCAGCCGCATCGCTGGAATTGACTTTGCCTACGGCCTGCACGATCTGCGCCTTGAAGACCGGATTCATGCTGCCGGACGTAAGCACCAGATCCAACTCATCCAACAGCGCCGCAGGCGTGTTGGTCAATCCCAGGTAATAGCTGTAATCAGGAAGCATTCGGCTTCCCAAATCGCTGCTTCCATGGTCGAAGCCGCCGATGATGCCCCATTTGCTGAAATCGGCAAAGCCGGCGACCGACGAGGCATTGGTGATTTCGAATTCCGGCCCGACCAATTTCGCTTGAGTCAGCGGCCCAGCCGGCGCGAAGTCCGGATGATAAAAGTTGAAAACCGAAGGCGCGCGTAATGGATTCTGGTTGAGAGCGGTCGGCGCACTGAGATCCCACAGATCGTAGTAGCCGTCCGCCCGCCGCGCATTGAAGGCGCGATGCATCTGTACAAAACGGATCACCGGCTCGGTCAGTTTTCCATAAGTCGGTTGCCCGGCCAGATACAGACTCCGTGCCTCCACGTCCAGCAGGATCGCGCGTACCACCGCTTTCATGTCGCCGCGCACACCGTTGCCGTTATTGTTGAAAACCTGGGCGACACGATCGATGTAGAGCGGACTAGGATTGGACGTCACCAAGCGCTGTATCAACTGCTTGGACAGGAAGGGACCGACATTCGGATGATAGAACAGGTTGTCGATCACGTTGTCCAGGTCGGTCTGTGCAGACTGATTGGCTGGCAGCGTACTGTAACGCGCCCCAGGATAAACCAGCAATTGCTTGCTGCCGGTATCGTGCGCCGGGCCGGCGAGATCACGCGTGTCGTCGGACGAACGATATTTTGCTGTCCACGGCTGCATCGGGCTGGTCCAGGCTGCGCAAGCCTTCTGAGTACGCAACGTCACATCGCTGTCCCAGATATCCGGATACAGCCAACGCCAACTCTTGGTCTGGTCCTGGCCGGCAAAGGTCCAGCCGGACAATGCTTTGGAAAATCCCTTGACGGTGTCTTCGTTATACGTCGGAATTGGCAAGCCGGAGGCGTCGAGTTTTACCGATCCGTCGTTGTTCAACATGACCGTGCCGATCGAAAAAAGCTGCATCACTTCGCGCGCGTAATTCTCGTCCGGTTGCGTCTGCAACACCGGATCGGCCTTGGCACTTTCCTTCATGCTCAAATACTCACCCATGATCGGATTGAGCGTGATGTCTCTTAACAAATCGCGTGCATTGCCGAAAGCGTGAAGGTTCAGAATATCCAGGTAATGGGCCGGACCGCAGGCCGCATCCTGCACGGTATTGTTGGCAAGCGAGACCACAAAAATTTGAGACAGTGCATAACCGACGCGCTGGCGCAACTGATCGTCCCCTTCAAAATATTGCTTCCAGATCGAAGGCATGGTGACCGCCCATGGATTTTCGGGCAGCGCAGGGTCTGCTTTTACCGTGTCCAGATGCAAAACCTGCGGCTTGGCGAATTGCTGATCGAGCCACGCCGCGTATCCCTGAGCAACGAGGCTGTCAATGGCATCGCGGCTGGCGCCGAAAGTGGCTTGGCGTAAAAAGCGCGCGGCATCCTTGCGCACGTTGCTCAGCGTGCCGGTGGATTCGCGCACCGTGATCGCCACCGGATTTGAACTGATAACCGCGCCGAGACTGTCGGTGGCTTTGGCGCTAACCGTGTAGCTCCCGGCCGCGATACCGGTCCAGTCATAACGGTAAGGCGCATTGTTCGTACCGGCAAGCAGAACGGCACCGTTATAGAAGTCGATCCTTGCAACGCCTTCATCCGTCTCGTTCACGCTCGCGCTCAGAGTGATCATGGCGGGCGCCGATGTTGTGCTGGGCGTTGCGCCAAGCGTGACGATCATCACGGTCTTGTTGTAGCTGACGATCTCGAAGCTTGGCAGATTGACCTTGAACTCAATGTGATACTTGGCGGTACCGGCGGCAGGGGTATAGCCGATCGCCGCCTCCAATTGCGCGGAGGTGAAGGTGCGCATCTGCTGTGCCGCCAATGCGCCCAGCATGGCGTTGGCATTGCCGACGATAGCCCCTGCCTCGTTATATGCGGTAGCCGTGATGCTGCCCGCCTGGTCGTTCAAATTGATCAGACGCAGCACGCTGGTCTTGCTGGTACTGGTCGAAGCATTGACGAACAGCGCCTGGCGGGTCGAGGAATTTGCCGTGCCGGGGACACGGTCATCAATCTGCTCCTGTGCCAAAACGAGATTGCCGCTGGCGATATCCTTGACGAAGTTGATGACTTCAAAGCTTGGCAGCGTAGCGCGCAACACAATGCGGTATTTGGCGTTGCCTGACGACGGCACATAACCGATTGCCGCTTCCAATTGCGCCGAAGTAAAGCTGAGCATCTGCTGGGCGGCAATCGCACCCAGTGCGGCATTGGCGTTGCCCACAATAGCCCCGGCTTCGTCATAGGCCGTGGCTGTGAGCGTTCCGGCCTGATCGTTGAGATTGATGACGCGCAGCACGCTGGTCTTTTTGACGCCGGTCGAGGCGTTCACATACAGTGCGTTGCGGGTCGACGTGGAAGCAGAGCCCACGGCGCGCGTATCGGTCTGCGCCTGGCCCAGCGTCAAGTTGCCGCTCGCATTGTCCTTGATGAAATTGATCAGCTCAAAACCAGGCAATGTGGCGCTGAAGACGATCCGATATTTGGCGGTTGTGGCGGAAGGAGTGTAACCAAGCGCGCTTTCCAATTGCGCCGAGGTGAAGGTGCGCATCTGCTGCGCGGCAAGTGTGCCCAAGGCGGCATTCGGCGTGCCGATGACACTGCCCGCTTCATTGTAAGCGGTGGCGCTCAATGTTCCGCCTTGGCTGTTGAGATTGATCACACGGATCACGCTAGTCTTGTTCAGGCTGCTCGATGGATTGACGAACAGCGCGTGACGGATTGAGGAAGTTCCGGTGCCGGCAATGCGCTCACCGGTTTGCGCTTGCCCCGAAGTCAGATTGCCGGTCGCATTATCTTTGATGAAATTAAGCAATTCAAAACTGGCCAGGTTGCTGCTGAACATGATGCGATACTTGGCAGTGCCAATCGATGGCTGATAGCCAAGGGCGCTTTCCAGTTGTGCCGAGGTAAAGGTGCGCATCTGCTGCGCGGCAAGCGTACCCAAGGTGGCGTTCGGCGTGCCGACGATTGCGCCAGTTTCGTCGTAGGCCGTGGCAGTAACGGAGCCGTTTAGATCGGACACATTGACCAGCCGGATGATGCTGGTCTTATTGGGGCTGGTGGAAGCGTTAACGAATAAGGCATGACGGACCGAGCCATCGGCCAATGCGGCGTTTGCACAGCACGCATACATCACAAAAAAGAGAACCCAGGTCTTTAAAACCTGGGATATGGAGAGAGAATTTCTCATCCCGGAATCCTTACAACGCTCCAACATAACCCCCTGTCATGTCACGCGACTCTTTCCGTCCCCGGGCTGCAAGGGCGCAACGATTTTTCCGGTGCAGTTTCCGTCTCCCTCATCTTGTTTTAAGGGCAATCCGATGGGTTGGGACGGCATCTACGGTGCGTGATGCAGCACAGCAACCACCCCCGCGGCCGGTCGCGTAAGTGTACAGTAGCTCAGCAGTTAAACTGTAACAGTTGGTAAGTGCCGACGATGCGATGCGCCGTCGAGTCGAAATGCGCGTTCAATCGGAGAGGCGCCCGGACGCCGATTGAACCCAAGCCCCGTTCGATCACCCGTATGCAATTGTCTATCGTGATTAGCTTGCGGATGGGCCTGCGCGCCTTCAGGAGTGCGCCCATACAGACACATGGCAAAAAAAATCCCCGGCATGCCGGGGATTTTTTACATCGCGCGATTCAGCTTAGATGCTCTGAATGTTCGAAGCTTGCTTGCCTTTTGGGCCAGCGGTAACTTCGAAAGAAACGCGTTGGTTCTCTTGCAGAGACTTGAAGCCGCTCGATTGAATTGCCGAGAAGTGTGCGAACAGATCTTCGCCGCCTTCGTCAGGCGTAATAAAACCAAAACCCTTCGAATCATTGAACCATTTTACGGTACCAGTTGCCATTACAATTTCCTATTTCAGTTAAGGTGGGCATATGCCCGAAAAGATCGTTTCAACCAAGTAAGGAATGACAGACTGATACTGCACCACTACTAGCTCGAATCTCAACGACCCCGCATTATACCGGATAAACCGATAAAGTTAAAACCACGTCAAGCCTTGCCATCGCTGTTGGAACCTGTTCAGGGTCCCGCCAAACGGGTATCAATCGCATGATGAACGGTGCGCAGGAACCGGAGTGTACACGGGCACATGAGGATTTCGAACACCGTCCAGCCCCTGATTACTGCCGCTTAGCGCCCCCCGCTGAACAAGTTCTGAGGGCGCAAGGTTTGCTGCCTGATTCATCGGGGCACCTGCACCAGGCTCACAAAATACAGCTGTAGGTATTGCGGCCTGCCGACTTGGCTGCATACAAAGCTTCATCGGCTCTACGCAACAACGCTTCGGCATCGGTCTCGCCTTCGCGCAATACAGTGATGCCGATGCTCGTGCTCACTTGGCGCACGCTATCCTGTACCTGAATACCCTGCTCCATCGCTCGAATAATTTTTCCCGCAACTGCGGCTGCATCGCCCGGCATATCATGCCCCTCAAGGATGATGACGAATTCGTCGCCCGCCAGGCGCGCTACCATGTCACCCTGTTCCACGCTGCAGGTTAAGCGCCGCGAGAATTCGCGCAGCACTTCATCTCCCGCCTGATGGCCTAGCGTATCGTTGATTGCCTTGAAGTGATCGATGTCCAGGTACATGAGCGCCAGGCGTTTACCGTCGCACCGGTCGCGCGCAACGCTCGCATTTAGCTGCTCATCAAAATGCATGCGATTGGCGAGCTGTGTGAGCGCATCCATTCTCGCTAGCGACCGGAGATGGCTTTCAATCTGTTTCAGGCTGGTGATATTCAGCAGCATCACGTAGAACCCGGCCACCGTTCCATCTGCCGCCAGATCCGGGATGTAATCGACGCGCCAGTGAGACGCATCAGGCTCTGTGCCGCTGCGCTCGTAAGTCACTCGCTCGCCTGCCAGCACGGTCGCGATCTTGTCCGCGACGTCTTCATACACCTCGTCGCCGATGATCTCGCGCACTTTCGAACCAATCAAAGGTTTACGCCCCTGATTCAGCAAATTCTCGTAATGGCTGTTGCAGAAACGGTAGCGCTCGTCACGGTCGACGTAGGCGATCAAGATCGGCAGGTTGTTGGTAATGGTACGCAGGCGTTGTTCGCTCTCGAGCAAGGCTTGTTCCGAGTGATGACGCTCGGTGTGGTCTTCCACGATCCCGAGCATGTATTCGGGTCGGCCGTCGTCGCCGAATAGCGGGACCGAGGTGGAACTATGGATACGCAACGCGCCATCGGGCCGGCGGTAGGGATAATCCTTGACGACGATGACCTTTTTTTCGGCCAGCATCTGCTGGTCCAGCCGATCGACAATTTCCACCATTTTGGCTGGGAAAATCTCACGATTGGTCTTGCCGATCACCTTGTGCGCCGGCAGACCGCTGATTTCTTCGGCCGCCTTGTTCCAAACAACCATCTGGCCGCAATTTTCCGGACGCAAGCTCTTCACGAAAATCAATGCCGGCAATTGGTCAATCAGCGACTGTAGAAAGGCACGGCTGTTACGCAACTCGAATTCGCTGCGCTTACGCTGCGTGATGTCGCGCATGGTGATCGCCACACCGTCGGCCAGCGGCACCACCTGAGTGTGCAGCCATTCCGCGTGGATCTGTGGCGCCTCGATTGCGAATTCCTCCTGCAGGGCTGCACCGCTTTCGATTACCCGCGCATATTTTTCCAAACGCCCTTCGGCACAAAAGGCGGGAACCACGGAGCCAAGCCGCTTACCCTGCACTTCCCGCCGCGTCATGTCGAGCATGCGTTCCGTATTCGGGTTGATATAGTCGAAACGAAAATCGACGATCCGCCCCTCTTCATCGCGTTCCGCACGCAAGGTGAAAAAAGCATCCAGGCTGCTTTCGGCGGCTGCACACAATTGCGCCTCGACCGACTGGGCCCGGGCCTCTGCGAACAAGCGTTCGCGAACGAGGCGGTCAAAGGCTTGCGCCAAGTCGCCAATTTCATCCCTGGCATAGTGCATGCCGAATATCGCCCTGGACGGATCTTCGCCGATCGCCTGAATCCAGTCGCGCAATTGCTGTATCGGAAAAATTTGGCGGCGAGTGATCCACCAGGCCAACGGTCCGACAAAAATCGCCAGCAGGAATGCCGCCAGGATGGCCTGATCCTCCACCTCGACAATGGGACCGAATACTTCTTCTTCCGGATACACTGCAGCAAGTATCCAGTTGGCCGATTTGAGCCGCTTAAAGGAAAGCAAGCCGGCCTCGCCCATACTGTTACGCCCCTCGGCCGTGCCTTCAAATCCGGCAAACGCGCGCTCCAACGCCGGATTATTGCGCTCCACCGCCGCCGCGTTTTGCAGAATATGCGATTTATTCGGATGCGTGACGATCGTGCCGTCGCCGGTCACAACATAGAAATATCCGCTCCGACCAATTTTCAATTGCGCCAATTGCCCAAGAAAATTGTCGCGTTCCAGATCGACCACTCCGGCCAGGATCAGCGCGGCTTGGCCATCCTCATCGAACACCGGTACGGTCAGTGTGACCACCGATCTTTGCGTGCGCAGGTTGCGTTGCGGGGCCGAGATCACGCCCTTGCGCCGCAGCAGCGTGTCCTTGATGTAATTCCGGTGTGCCGGATCGATGCTGCCGCTCAGCGCGGGCTCATTCAGGTTCGCCAATTGCCTCCCCTGAACGTCGAATATCAGGAAATTCTCGAATAAGGATTTCAGGCTTGCATTCTGGTCCAGGTAAAGCTGCAGCGATACCGGATCATTGAGGGATTTTTTGGGGACATTGATGGCTAGGGCCTGCAGACTCGCCTGCCGGGCATAAAATTTCTGGTCGATTTCGTCGGCAGCACGCGTGAGCAAGGTGAATTGCTGTTCGCTGATTACCGCTTTCATGCCACGCTTCACCAAAAACAGCGCGGCTGAAGTAACCAAGACCGTCGTCACAAGAACGAACGCAACCACTGCAATCGCAATGCGCGTCTTCAGGCTCAAGCTGATCCGGGGGGAAAGCCTGGACGTGCTGCTAACGTGGGAATTCAATGTGACAAGCCTCGAGTTTTATTGTTTTTTGGCAATTTTACTCGATTTACCTATTGATCCGCATCCCATGTTTATGGGATATTTTCCCGCTAGCGACCTGCGATCTTGCGTGTTCGCTTGGTTTCGAACATGCGGATATCGGCAACCTTGAGCAAGGCAGCCGTATCCTTGCCGTCGTCCGGGAAAATGGCCCAGCCAAGCGACACGCCGACGTACACGATGCCATGTGCAAGGTCGATCGGCTCCGCCACCATCTCGCGGATTTTTTCTTCGGCTGCAATCACATCTTCTCTTGCATTGATCCCTTTGAGCAGAATCACAAATTCATCGCCGCCGTAGCGCGCCACGATATCGCTGATCCGTACCGCAGTTTTCAGACGGGCGGCAACCATCATCAGCACTTGATCGCCGGCGTCGTGGCCATATTGATCATTGATCAGCTTGAAATTATCGAGATCGATGAACAGCAGCGCGAAGCCGATCCGGCCGGCTGGATTCACTGCGGCCTGGCGCTGCAGGAATGCAGCTTGCGCATTCAAGGACTCGCGGTTGAACACTGCGGTCAACTTGTCGATGCGCAGATTGTGTTCCATCTCGTTGAAGGTCTGCACGAGCAGCCCGATTTCATCGCGGCGCTTGATGTTCAAGACCGGCAGTGGCTCCCCATTGCCGACCTTCTTGGCGGCATTGGTGAGCATGCGAATATCCCGTAACACCCGGTTCAGGATCGACAAACCAAGGACCAGCGCAGCCATCACGCAAATACCGGCGATAAACACCCCTTGATAAAAGCCGAGTGTCAAACCACCCATGAAATCTTCACGAGGAATCGCGACTACTGTGACCCAATCCACGCCATAACGGCTCCCAAGCGATGCAGCGGCGATCTCCACACGGCCGGACTCGGTAGAAAATTCACGCGCTATCGCGGTAGTTAGATTGGTTTTGTTTTGACGCCATTCGCGCACCTTGGCATAGGCCTCACGTATCAGGGGTGAAGCCATCTCCTCTGCCCGCTTGCGTTGCGGTGCGTCGAGCTCGATTTTGAATGGGACCTCCTTGCCTGAGGTGGCGATCATTACACCGTCGGCATCAACCACGAAGGCAACCCCATGCTGGCTAACCAGCAGCGAGCGCAAAAAATCGCTCAATGCCTTGAGGGTCAGATCGGTCGCGATCACACCTGCCAGCTTCTGATCCGCGCGATATACGGATCTGGCCAAGGTGATGGTCGGCTCTTTCGACGTATAGTCGTTGTATACCGGCGACCAGACCGCATCCTTTTGTTTGGCAGCAGCCTCATACCAGAGGCGGGTGCGTGCATCGTAATCATCCTTGCGTAATATGCTGGAGCGGTCACCCGGCGCCTGCACCGCATACACCACGCGCTGTGCTGCAGCCGGCTCGCGCAGATAAAGCTCGACAGAGTCCTTGTTGAGCCGGTTTACGCCAATGAAGCGGCCGTCAACACCGCCGAAATAAACGTAATTATTGACTTCCATGAAGAGGCCGCTGGCAGTCCAGAAACGCTGCTCCAGGGCCGCGAGATCATCCGGAAACGGCTGGGCTTTAGGAATGGTTTTGGGATCTGGAGCAACCGACTGCAGCGCAATCATGGCGCCGGCAAGGTGCTGCTCGGTGGCGCTGCCAATACGGTCGACCATATCCACCAGAACACGCGCAGTGAGATTAGCAATCGCATTTTCACCCGCACGGAAGGAGATCCAGCCGATGGCCGCTGAAACAAACATCACCAAAAACACAAACGGCAACACCAGTTGCCGCCGTAAAGACGATTTGCTCATGTCCCTCCCCGGGATGACAAGAAACAATCTTGGGGCCGGACTTGCGCTCTGCCATTAAAAAAACACTGGCATTCTTTGTTCTCACCCTTGCAGGAAACAAAGAATCAATGAATAACGGTGGCCCTGATGCCGCTGCCGGCTTTGTGGGAAAGAAATGACGCAAGTCCTTGCAGCAAACCCATTGCCGCAAAGAAAGCAATTATAGTACGAGAGTGAAAATGCTCAAATAAAAAAGAGGCCAATTGAGCAGCACACCGCCCTGACCGCTCTTGGGGCGCGAATTTCTGTTCGCCTTGGGAGACTATCCCCCGGAAGACCGTACTCAACACGGCCCTGGGAAATATCGGAAAAGAAGCCAATACCAGCTAGTGTCCTGTTCCGTAAATTCGTTGCATAAAAGATGACGGGAATCGCGCCGATAGCGCGTCAAAAATGCGCGCAAGGCCTCGGCCTTGCTGTGCTTTTTCCTTGTCTCGGCCCGATTTCGTCACTTTTACTTTTGCTACGAATTTACGGAACAGGACACTAGGCGCCGCTACTTGCTCTTAGTGGTTTTGGCGGACGCGGCTTTTTCCGCTGTTTGCGTAAACTGGCCGGCAGCCTGGGTAAATTGGCTTGCTGCTGTGTTCATGTTGCCTTGCAGCGTCTCCACCGTTTGTTTGGCGCTCTTGACCAATTGCTCGTACCCCGCGTTGGCTTGATCGATCACCGATTTCAGGACGGCAATGGTGTTTTCCGAGCCAGGAGGCGCATTCTTGGTCGCTTCATCAACCAAGCTCACCAGCTTCTGCTTGGTTTCATTGACCTGCGCTTCCGCCGCGTCGGCAAATTCGGCCTGGACGCCGGTTGCGATTTCCGCCAGATGCCGCCCATAGTCGAGCATCTTCTCGGCGGTAGGTTGCGTCTTGGCAGCAACAGCAAATAACTCCTGCGGTCCTTTGGAAGGATCGATCTGCTTTACTGTATCGGAGACTTCTTCCAACGATGCCTTGGCGGCATCGACATTCAGGGCAACAACTCTTTCCACCCCCTCAAACGCCTTGCTGGTCAAAGCATTAATCAATCCAAGCTGGGTTTCGAAATGGGCTTTGGCGGCTGCTGCAAATTGCTCGGGAATCGAATACATAAAATTCTCCAGCAGAACTAATTCTGCAATGATTAAAGAAACGTGCTCTATGTCTTAGCGTGAATAAAAACACGAGGGAAAATAACCTGATAAAAGGAAAATAACCTGATAAAAGCAGGTCCGGCCAGACATTTCCTGACCGGACCGCTAGAGCCTGTTATGAACTCAATCAGGGGGCTGCGTGGCGGTCATGACGCAGCTTCTCAAAATCCTTGTCGCGCACCATTGCCCAGGTAGCCAGCACTGCCACCAGCAAGCCGACAATCACGGCGTTGGCGGTGATGTTTCGATAGGTTGCGAAGTCAAGAACCCACGGAGAAATCAGCAGCCATATACCTAATGCAATGTTGACGCCTTCCTCCCACATACGCGGCAAATACACAGCAATCGCCGAAAACGCCACGATCGCCGCGCCCAAGATATGGGCATTCCATGCCGCCCTCGAAATATCGGTGTAAGCCATCACCCAAGGAGAAATAAATAACCAAGCACCAAGCAACAGATTACCCCAGTCGTGCCATCGCTTGGCGGCCAGTTTCGTGTCCATATCCGTTACCTCCTGCAGTCTCTAATAAAAAGAAAAAGTAAAGCTGGAAAGAATCGTCAAAACTACGGCATGGCATGTCCAGCATTCGATAACCTGACCTCAGCCGGGTGGGGATGCTGATTCGGCCCGCCGTCCTCGGTCTCCATAACAAATTTTTAGATTTTTCACTTCCAAAAATGTTCCGGCCCGTCGCTCCAAAGGGCGGCATAAAATAATGTCAAACTGCGCGTTGCGTTTTTTCATTGTGCACTCTACCCCTATCGACTTGCAAAAGAAAAAGCTTCTCCGAAAAATCCTCCGATAAAAGGAAAGCGATAGAAAAAATAGAAGCGCGTCTGTGTGTTGGCGTACATAACATTTTTCTCTGTCCAGATATGCTGCTTTTCATGTTTTTCCATCACAGTAAAATTCAATGAGCATCAATTTGACTCTGGCCCCCTTGGTGGCGCTGATCGCCGGCATCCTTATCCTGGTGATGCCCCGTTTGCTGAACTTCATCGTGGCACTTTATCTGATCATCATTGGATTGATCGGACTCTTCGGAACCGGACACTTTCTGCGTTGATTTTCAGGGCAGAGATCCTTTTGATAGTTTTTTTGAGAGGGTTTAATCGCAACAATCTCTGACATCCATGTCGCGCAATGTAAAAATATTTTTGTGGATCGCGGGCGGCTTGGTCGCAGTGCTCATCCTTGGCGTACTGGTGCTGATAAACCAGGACTGGAATCGCGCCAAACCATGGTTGAATGCACGCGTAAGCGACGCCACCGGACGCCCTTTTGCCATCAACGGCGACCTTGACTTGACTTGGCATGCGCCGCCAACCGGAGGCGGATGGATTCCTTGGCCCCGCCTGAGGGCGCGAGATATCACCGTAGGCAATCCTGCATGGGTGAAGTCCTCCCCCAACCTTGCCGAGCTTAAGCTGGTCAGTTTCTCTCTCAATCCTCTGCCCTTGTTGAGACATGAAGTTCTGATTCCGGAACTGCTGCTGGATGGCGCCTCGCTGACACTGGAACGTGCTGCGGACGGCAAGAACAACTGGACGCTGCAAGCATCCGGCGCCTCGACATGGCAGCTGGATTTGCAGAGGGTCGTCCTGAATAAAGCCGAAGTGCGCCTGATCGACGCAATCCGGCATGCAGACCTGAAGGTGCAACTCGATACACTCGACCAAAGCGCTCAAAGTGCCGGCAAGTCATATGGCGTGGCGTGGAAGGCTGGGGGAAGCTTCAACGGCCAAGACGTCAACGGCAGCGGCAAGGCCGGCGCCATTCTCTCGCTGCGCGAACAGGATACTGCCTATCCCCTGCAGGGCGAAATCCGTATCGGCAAGACGGCAATCGGCCTCGAGGGGACGGTGACACGTCCGCTGCGGCCGCAAAAACTGGATATGCGCCTCAAGCTATCCGGCATCAGCATGGCGCAGCTCTATCCGATCAGCGGCATTGTGCTGCCGGAAACAGGCGCCTTCAAAACCGAAGGCCACCTGACCGGCAACTTCAGCGCTCAGGGCGGAAACTGGACCTATGAAAAATTCAGCGGCAAGATGGGTGCCAGCGATTTGTCCGGCACGCTGCATTATCAGGGGCGCGAGCCGCGTCCCTTGCTGAAGGGCAGTGTCGTCTCGACGCTGCTCGTGTTCGACGATCTGGCGCCGCTGATCGGCGCCGACTCGAATGCGAGCAAAACGCGGCGCGGCGCCGCAGCCGTTCAGCCGGCAGACAAACTCTTGCCGGTCGAGCCCTTCAAGATAGAACGCTTGTCCAGCATCGATGCCGACGTAAAATTCAGCGCAAAAAAAATCATGGGCAGCAAGCAAATGCCGATCGATGACCTGCTGGCCGACATCCATTTGAAAGACGGCGTGGTCAAGCTGGCGCCGCTCAATTTCGGCATCGCCGGCGGTCACCTGATTTCGGACATGACCTTGGATGGCCGCGAAAAGCAATTAAAGGCAGACGTCAAAGCTTCGGCGCGTGGCCTGAAGCTCAAGCAACTTTTTCCCGCCTTCCAACCGATGCAGGCCAGCTTCGGTGAAATCAACGGGGATGCGAGGCTGACCGGCACCGGCAATTCGGTCGCCAGCCTGCTTGCATCGTCCAACGGCGAAGTAAAAGCCGCGATCACCCAAGGCACGATCAGCAAATTGCTGCTGGAAGAAATAGGGTTGAATATCGGCAGCATCATCCTGACCCAGTTGGCGGGCGATCGACAGGTACAACTGCATTGCCTGGCAAGCGATTTTGCGGTGGACGACGGTCTGATGCAGACACGGGCATTTGTGGTCGATACCGACGACGCGACACTGCTCATCGACGGTAAAATCAACCTGGCCCAGGAACAACTGGATCTTACGATCAAACCGGAAAGCAAAGGCATCCGCGTCATTTCGCTAAGGGCGCCGATCCACGTCAACGGCAGCTTCAAGACGCCGCAAGTGAAAATCGACAAAGGCGTGCTGACATTAAAAGCAGGCAGCGCGCTCGCATTGGGTGCGTTGGCGCCGGCCTTGACTGCCTTGATTCCTTTGACAAATATCGGCCCAGAGCAAGATAGCGGCTGCACCGCATTATTACGTCAGGCGCAACGCAAACCCGTGGCACCACCGCCCGGCAAACGTTATCGTCCCGGAACATCCGAAATGCCGGCCGCACGATAAAAAAGATTTGAGGGGAATCAAAAGCCGGCGCCCCATAGAGAGAACTCTGCGTTAAATATCGTCTCCTATTTGTGTGAAAAAAATCGCCGCATCCCTATTTCTGTTTGCCGCTTTCTGTCTTGCGCTGCCGTATGGCCATGCCCGCATCGTAAAGCTGGAGTCGGTTACCATTGAAAAACAATCCCTGCCGGTAAAGGTCACCGCAATCGACGCCGCCGGTCATCGCCGCGCGTTCAGCGAAGTCTATATCGTCAAGATCAAGGGCCGTATTCCGGTACATGATGCGATGCCGGTGGAACTCCTGATCGGCGATGTATTGGCCGCCGAACTGGTTCAACTTCAGCATCCGCGCAGTATTTGCGATTGCACCGACCGACAAGTTAATCCTGACGGATCTCAATCCATATGCCGGCAGCCTGTATTTTTCCGATCCCGCCTTTCCCATGGACCGTCGCATTCAACGCCGATCTTGACCGACGACAGTGCTTACGGCGTGATTCAGGGCAGCCATGATGACGATATCGTTTTTTTGTCGGACAAAATCAGTATGAACGTGCACAGCCTGTGACCGCGCCGGCAGTCAACAACAAGTCGGCGTTCTTCCTCTATGGCGCCAACCATAAACATTTCAATTCGGTCTGGGCTGCGCCATGTGTGATCAACCCGCAATCGATTCCGTGCGCCGATAGCGCCGCGTCACCTCGCCCGCTGAACAAACTGATCGCGCCGGGAAACGCACAACAGACTTTAAAGTTGGCTTCCGCCGCTTTCATGCGGCATAACCGGGCCGGCCTGGATACGAAGGACATTCTCACGCAACGTGTAGCCGATCCGAGTCTACCAGCCGGTCTGACGCTCTTGAGCCGTTACCAGGATAAGGACCGCATTCTTCTCGACCACTACGAGGAAGACAATCATATCGCCACCGGTTCGCTGGTTGGGGTGAGCAATGCGGGACTGGGATTGGCCCAGCTCCAGGAGCTTTACCTTTTTCCAAACGAGATCTGGTTTTTCGGTTTCCCGCTGGTGTATGCGGATTATCCGCATAGTTATCTTGCGACCGACGCCGCGATGCAGGCGTGGGATAACCCTGGCGATGAATATCGGATGAATTTTGCCAGCATCGTCACCGCCGGACCGTCGACCTTGACGTATCCGGTACTGCAGTTCGACATGGCGCAAATGTACGAGCGCGCCTCCGACAAGAACATCGTCGATCAAGATCAGAATTTGTCGATGCGGGTGCGGCTGCAAACACTGTTCGGCACGGTGATCGACGGCCCGCTGCTGAATCTTTCCGCCTACAGCGGGTTGCCTTATCCGGATCGCGTCTTCCAGGAGGGCACCACCACCGTCGACGGCGATTTCACGCATAACTTCCTGCGCACGGTGCGCATTCCCTTACACGACCTAGTGACCGGCACTGTTCTGACACCTGCCAACATTCGGGGCGTGACGTTCAGGTTCGATCGCAAGCCCACCGAACGCATTCAAATCGATAATATTCAGATCACGAAGTAATGGGGGCCGCCGAAGACTCTCGCTGCAAAAACGCAGGACTCGCGGCGGGGAGCCGAACCCTGTGTGTGCCAACGCACAGACCGTGCAAGTTTTTTTCCCTAAGCTCAACAATGTCACGACAAGGGTTCGAAAAATTGAACTATACGCGGCAGATTGAAGACTAATTTTGAAAACTGGCCCAAGAAGGAAGAACAAATGAAACCAAGCACGAAACTAGTATTCGCCATTTTTTCCGCAGCAACTCTGGTTCCGGCACTCGCTAACGCGCAAGCCGCCGGCGTTCAAGGAAACTGGGTCGACCCCGCCGGCATCATCTGGAAAAATCCCTACGGTCAATGCTGGCGCGCCGGTTACTGGACACCGGCACTGGCTACCGCAGAATGCGATCCCGACTTGGTCAGGAAACCGGCTCCGCCCCCTCCTCCGGTAGCTGCCGTAACGCCGCCCCCACCTCCGCCTCCAGCTCCGGCACCAGTACCTGCACCGGCCCCGAAACCTGCGCCGCAGACCGTTACGTTCTCGGCCGAAGAATTGTTCGACTTCGATAAATATGTACTGAAACCCGGCGGAAAAACTGCGTTGGACAAACTGGTGAACGACCTCGCCGGCACTAACTATCAGACGATCGCCGTAACCGGACACAGCGATCGCATCGGTAATCCCGCCTATAACCAGAAGCTGTCCGAACGTCGCGCCGAGGCGGTAAAGGCATACCTGATCAGCAAGGGAGTCCAGGCCGATCGGATCAGCGCTATGGGTAAAGGTGAAACACAGCCGGTTACCAAGCCGGACGATTGCAAAGGTCCGAAGAGTCCGAAACTCATTGCCTGCCTGCAGCCTGACCGCCGCGTGGATATCGTAGTGACAGCCACCAAATAAGCCGCAAGATACACAAGCTGAAGCATTCCGGCACCGCATGATTTTTACGCGGTGCCGAATGAGAGCGACAGCGATTCGAGATGCAGCGGCAAGCCGGAACTTCGTATTTTTTCATTTATCAAATGAACTCGAACAATGGTTTAAGGAGCTGGCATTATGGGTCTGAAGAAAGGAAGCAGTAGGGAAACCATCAGCACGAACGTGAAAAAACTCGTGCACGAATGGGAAGACGAAGGCACGATAGGCAACAGCCACCCAAAGTCGAAGAAAAAAGCGATCAAGCAGGCAGTGGCGATTTCCTTGAAAAAAGCGGGGAAGAGCAAATATCAAAAGGGCGTCGGCAAATAAGAACCTGAGCCGGTTCTCGATTTTTGAGTGCGAGTTTTCCGCCGATCCAATTCATTTTTTCGTCCGTCATCGGCTTTTCCCATATCATCAACCTCGCCATGTCTCTCTTTGACAGGCGCTGTGTTTGATCGCATCCCTGCTTTCCAAAACTGACGTTTCCTGGTTTGCACCACCATTTCTTTCTGCGACAGGAGATAAACGACGCAGGGTTCCAGCGCTCACTGAGACGACACGGAGATTTAATCCTTTATATTAGAAGTCGTAGATGAAACGTGGCGAACGGCCTAATCTCGGGGTCGTTCGCCACGTTTCATCTACGGCTTCCAAATCTCAATAATAATGGATCGCGTCTCCATGAGACTCTTGTGCTTGCCATTCTCCTCACTGAGAATTTGAGATATTGATCGCCACAGCGCGACATAGCTTCTCAGGAAAAATAATTTCTCTCTATGTTGGGTGGCGCACGGAAGTGCAATGCCATGAGCAGGACAATGCAATACACCGAAAGGGGCGGCCACGGTGTGCAGCAAATCCCGCCCTCTTCCTCTTGCAACCTGAAGTCGAAAGGGACTCATCATGCTTTATACAATTGCGGTTATCCTGCTCATCCTGTGGCTGCTTGGACTGGTTAGCTCATATACACTCGGCGGCTTCATCCATATCCTTCTTGTCGTTGCAATCGTCATGGTCCTGCTTCGCATCATTGGTAGAAACAGGGTGTGACGGGCCTTAGTGAGGACCGGCGGAAATCATGTCCTGGAGGAGACGCTGTGTCCTCATCCTCTGCGTTAGCCTGCTGCTTGGTACCTGCGCCAATCTGCCCGACGTCAGGTATCTAAAAGAGTCACTCAACCCGCCTGCCAGCCCGACGGTAGCCAGCGACAAAGGCCCACTGCCCGCGAAAAAGGCGAGCGCGCTGCTGGCCACGCGCTTGGGCAAATCCGGCGTGGATCTGAAAACTCTGGCAGCGCTGGAAGAGGCCGCGACCGGGCGGCCTCTCATCGCCGGCAATAAAGTCACCCTGCTGATCGACGGCCCTCAAACCATGGGTGCAATGATGGCGGCCATCAGCGCCGCCCAGCATCACATCAATCTGGAAACCTATATTTTCGATCGCGACGAACTCGGGCTGCGCTTCGCCGACATGCTGATCGCCAAGCAGCGTGCAGGCGTACCGGTCAATATCCTGTACGACAGCGTGGGAACCCTGGGCACGCCCGCCGAATTCTTCGAGCGCATGCGCGTGGCGGGAATCCGTCTTCTCCCTTTCAATCCGGTCAATCCGTTTGCAGGCACCGGGCTATGGCGCCTCAACAACCGCGATCACCGTAAAATTCTGGTGGTCGACGGCAAGGTCGCATTTACCGGCGGCGTCAACATCAGCGCGGCTTATTCCAACAGTTCGCTCTTCAGGGCCAGATCGAAAGCCGCTTCCAACATCGGCTGGCGCGATACGCATATCAGGATAGAAGGACCTGCCGTCGCGACCTTGCAATGGTTGTTTCTCAATGCATGGTTCAATCAGAAGGGAGAGGATTTGCCGGACCTCGCGTTTTTTCCGCCATTGCCCAAAGTCGGCGACAAGGTAGTTCGGGTTCTCGCCAGCCAGCCGGACGGCGATTTCGAGATCTACAAAGCTTACATGCTCGCACTGCAGGAAGCCAAGGCGACCGTCCATATCACGACAGCCTACTTTGTCCCGGACGCGCAGGTGATTGAGGCACTTATCGCGGCGGCACGCCGCGGTGTCGACGTCAAGATCATTTTGCCCGGGGTTTCCGATGTTGGCCTGGTGTTCCGAGCTGGACACTCGTTTTATAGCAGCCTCCTGGAGAGCGGCGTCCGGATCTATCAGTTGCAGGTATCAGTCCTGCATGCAAAGACCGCGGTAATCGACCGCATCTGGTCGACCGTCGGTTCGACCAATATCGACACGCGCAGCTTCTTGCACAACTATGAGGTCAACGTAGTGGTCTTGAACGAAAATTTCGGGCGCGAGATGGAAAACGCATTCGAGGAAGACTTGCGGGGTTCGAGGGAAATCACCAGAGAAGAATGGGAGCGGCGGCCCTTCGCGGATCGAATCAAGGAATGGGCGGCGCGCAGCTTGGAATACTGGCTCTAGTGGACTGTGGCAGTCCACTAGTTACGGAGCAAGACAGTAGAATTAAACGGCAAGCATCCAGAACATCGCTGTTACCGCCAATGCCATGGCCGCCGTGGCCGACCAGCCCATTATCTTGAGACCGCATGAAGCGACGAAGCGTCCCATGATTTCCGGCCGCCCCACCATCAGCATGACCACTGCCATGATCGGCACCGAGATGACGCCGTTGATCACCGCGCTCCAGTACAGCGCCTGGATCGGGTTGATGGGTGTAAAGCCGAGCAACACGCCGATCGAGGTCGAAACAGCAATGATGCCGTAAAACTTCCGGGCATCCATGAACTCCAGTTCCAGGCCGTCTTTCCAGTGAAAAGCGCCTGCCATCGCATATGCCGCCGAACCTGCCAGCACCGGGATCGCCAGCAGGCCGGTACCGATGATGCCCGCGCTGAACAGCATGAAAGCAAACTCCCCGGCGATCGGCCGCAAGGCTTCCGCCGCCTGCACCGAGCTTCGGATTTCCGTTATGCCATGAAGGTGCAGCGTTACCGCCGTGGTCAAGATGATGCAGAATGCCACCAGGTTGGAAAATCCCATGCCGATAAAGGTATCGAGTTTGATGCGCCGGAAATTCTCTCGCGCTTGTTCCGGCGCATCCAATAGCGACCTCGCCTGCGGATTGCCGCGCTGCTCCTCGATCTCTTGCGAAGCCTGCCAAAAAAACAGGCAAGGACTGATGGTGGTGCCGAATACCGCGACCAGGGTTGTAATGTATTCCGGCTTCCAGGACAACTGCGGCAGCAGCGTGCCGCGCAGCACCTCAGCCCAGGGCGTCCGTACCACGAAGAGGGTGGCCACATAGGCCAGCAGAGCCAGCGTCAGCCATTTCAGGACGCGTACATAGCGATGGTAGGGAATGAATATTTGCAGGCACAGCGAGAGCACGCCAAAACCAACCGCGTATACGCGCGCAGGTCCGCCTGCAATCAATGCCATGGCATCTCCCATGGCCGACACATCGGCGGCGATATTGATCGTATTTGCAATCAACAGCAAACCAACGACAGCATATACCAGCCATGGCGCATAGTGCCTGCGCATATTGCTGGCCAGTCCGTGGCCGCTGACCCGACCGATCCTGGCGCTGGCAATCTGGATGCCAGCCATCAACGGATAGGTAAGCAATATCGTCCACAACATGTTGAAACCGAATTGCGCGCCGGCTTGCGAATAGGTAGCAATGCCGCTGGGATCATCGTCAGCAGCGCCGGTGATCAAGCCCGGGCCGAGCTTCGCGAGCAACGATTCCTGCTTGCCCTCCTTCTCTACGGACTGTTCATATGCTGTATTGGAATTATGCATTTTCGCTAGTCAAGCACGACATCCGACAAGCCGCCTTCCAGCACGATTGCGAATTCATCCGCACTCATCGGCCGGCCGAAATAATAGCCCTGCCCTTCGATGCACCGCTGCGCTTGCAGAAACCGAAGCTGAATCTGGGTTTCGACTCCTTCGGCGACGACGCGCTGCTTGAGATTTTTTCCCATGCCAATGACGGCATTGACGATGGTGGCGGCATCCTTGTCGGTAGCGATGTCCTGCACGAACGATTGATCGATCTTCAGCGCGTCTATCGGGAAACGCTTCAAATAGCTCAGGCTGGAATAACCGGTGCCGAAATCATCGATCGCAAATTGCACGCCCATCGTCTTCAATGCATGCAGCACGAAAGTGGCTGAGCCGGCATCCTCCATCAGGACGCTTTCAGTCAATTCGAGCTCCAGATAACGTGCCGGCAAACCGGATTCCCGCAGGATGGAGGATACGCTGTCGAGGAAGTCGCGGTCGCGGAATTCGATCGCCGAGATATTGACTGCCACCGGCGTGGGGGCAAATCCTGCATTGCGCCAAATCTGGGCCTGCATGCAGGCTTGCCGCATTACCCAGCGGCCGATGTTGACGATGACGCCGCACTCTTCGGCAATAGGGATGAAGTCGGCCGGCGCCATCAACCCACGTTCCGGATGCATCCAGCGAATCAGCGCCTCGACACCTGAGATCGCACCGGTGGCGAGATTGACTTTCGGCTGATAGTGCAGCACGAACTCCTTCCGTCTAAGGGCTTGCCGCAGGCTGGCTTCGATGAACTGCCGCTCGACCGCCCTGGCATTCATTTCCGGCTTGAAGCATTGATAGTTATTGCGGCCGCGCTTCTTGGCCTGGTACATCGCGATGTCGGCGCTCTGCATCAAGGTTTCCGCATCCTGCCCGTCGCCGGGATACATGCTGATGCCGATGCTTGCCGAGATATGCAGATCGTGGTTCCCGATGGTATGCGGCACTTCCAGGGCTGCCAGCATTTTTTTTGCGCACTCGGCCCCGTCATCGATATGTGCAATCCGCGACAGCAAGATGACGAATTCATCGCCACCCTGCCGACTGACGGTGTCGGAGCTGCGCACGCATTCCACCAGGCGCAGCGCTACCGATTGCAGCAATTTGTCTCCGATCGCGTGACCGAGAGAATCGTTGATGTGCTTCAAATGATCCAGGTCGAGAAACAACAAGGCCAGCTTGTGCTCATCGCGCTTGGCCAGTTCAATCGCCTGCTCGATGCGGTCGTACAACAAAGTACGGTTCGGCAGGTCGGTGAGAAAATCATAATTGGCGGAATACGCCATCCGCAGGGCCATCTCTCGCGCCTCGGTTACATCATGAAATACCATGACGGCGCCGACGACTTTGCCGTTCCGGTCGCGGATCGGCGCTGCAGAATCTTCCACTGCCGCTTCGACGCCGTCGCGCCGGATCAGGATGCTATTCGGTGTCAGACCGGACACCGTATTGTTCAGAATCGCCGTCTTCATGGGATTGGGAATGGCTTGCCGCGTCACTGCGTCAACCAGCTGCAGTACTTCTTCAAGCGGCTTGCCGATACCTTGCTCGCGCGGCCATCCGGTCATATGCTCGGCAACCTTGTTCATGTAGGTGACCCGGCCGTTGATGTCGGTACTGAGAACGGCATCGGCGATGGAATTCAACGTCACTTCGGCACGCTCTCTTTCGGCGAACAGCGTTTCTTCCACTGCCTTGCGGCCGATCACATTGTGCAGGGATTGCGACAGCAGGAAGCGATCGAGGTGGGCTTTGGGCAGGTAGTCGTAGGGAGCGCGCGCCATCGTGTGGCTAACGGCGTCGTCCTGATCCAGGCCGCTGAAGATCAGGAAGGGGATCTGCGGGTGTGCGGCCGACAAACGGTTGAAGGTTTCCATGCCCCGACTGTCCGGAAGGAACAAGTCCAGCAGGATCGCGCCGACTTCAGGCCGTTTCAGCCGCTCGCAAGCGCCTGCCAAGGTGCGTACCCATTCCAGTTTGAAGCAATCGGCGAGCAGATCCCGGATCATCGCGGCATCGGAAGCATTGTCTGTGATCAGAAGTACATTTACTCTCATATCGACCATCGTTTTCATTGAGAAAACCATCCGCGGCAGCAGCTTAGACATGAAAAGGACACAGATGCGACTTGCCTGACAACATCGAAAATCGCAGACAATCATTTGCGGGACAAATTCCGCCTTTCACCCTGTTCGAAACAGGGTGAAATCGTGAAAGGCCTTTATAGGGTCGACGTGGATCGATAAAGAAGCGAAACCTGCAAGGGGCACAGCTTTGGTTTGCAGCCGAGGCAAGCGGCCTCGCTTCAGGCATCGATTTGGCTCAGTGCATCAAGCCTTGCGTTGACAGTAATCGGAGCGCTCAGAACCCGTGATACCGGGCAACCCTCTTTGGCTTGGTTAACGGCGGCGTTAAAGGTTTCCAGGTCGGCTCCGGGAATTCTGGCAAGCACGTCGAGATGGATGGCAGTGATCATGAAGCCGGCATCGCTCTTTTCGATAGTCAGGCTGGCAGTAGTCTCGATACTGTCGGCCGTCAGTTGAGCCCGCCCGAGGCGGCTTGACAAATCCATCGAAAAACATCCAGCATGTGCGGCGGCGATCAACTCCTCGGGATTGGTGCCATGGCCATGCTCAAAACGGGAAGCGAATGAATATGGGGTATCGGACAATACCCCGCTGTCGCTGGTGAGATATCCGTGGCCATCGTTCAGACTGCCCTTCCAGATTGCTGAAGCATTACGTCTCATTGCATTCTCCTTGTCGAACGCGACCTCTGTTTGGGTTCATATAACAGGCTCTAGTGGACTGTTGCGGTTCACTAGTCCGCTAGTGATCCATCAAATTTTCGGACCAACTTATGAAAATGCCGAATCGTAGAATGGTTGAAACCCATCGCACGTACGGTCGAGCATGATGAGTTGCACCTCGGCTCCCCATCCTGCGATAGCCCCCGAAAATCTTGGGTTGACGGGGACTGGCAGCCGGCCAAGTCGGCCGTTTCCGGCAAGGCCCCATCTGACCACAGGCACAACAACGCATCTGTTCGCTGTCCCACATATGAGCCGACATCCTCCGCAAAATCACGCGCAGCCGCCGACAAATTAGGCAGGCAGGATATTTTCATTTATCATCAGGAAAAGACCGTGCAGCGCCGATCCGTCCAAGATCGGCCTTGCATCGATGCCAAGGGGCCAGGGACGATGCTAAAAGTGGTCATCATCGACGCCAATGCGATTTCGCGAAATCTGCTGGGCACCATTTTGACAAATGGCGGACACGAGGTGGTCGGCGACAGCAATACCAGCTCTGCAGGTCTGGCGCGCGTCATCAAGCTGCGGCCACAAGTCGTGTGCATCGATATCGGGCATGCCGAAGATGGCGGAATGACCCTGCTCGATACCATACGCAGCGAATTGCCCAAGGCGCTGGTTTTCATGGTTTCCGGAAAGATGAGTTCCGAGATCGTGCAAGGCGCACTGCAGCGCGGGGTCCATGGCTTCATCGTCAAGCCTTTCAATGCGTTGACGGTATTGACGACGATTCGAAACGCGGTGCTGAAAATCGCGCGCAAACAACAAGGCAAGGCCGACCGCTAGAGCAGTTTCAGCCTGACTGTACAAGAGCTAAGGTTGAGCCGAGAAGCGCAACCGTACGAATGGTACGGTGAGCATCGCAGGCGCAAGATTGGCCGTGTACGGTCAGGCTGAAACTGTTCTAATTGCTGGCTAAAGATATTCCCGGTATTCCCGCGGCTTGCAAGGCGACGGGACCGCCGAGACACCATTATGCTGGCAGGTGTTCCGAACTCCCGGCTTCACCGTTGGTCGTCGATTAAAGAGGTGCGCACATCACAATACCCTCGCCCTTCCACCCGGCAGCAACCTGCTGGTCGTACGCCGCCTTGTTGGCCGTGATCCGATGGTTCGAGTTGTTCGGCGTACTCAAGTAGCCGTTGTTGTAAGCACGATAAACCGGAACCAGATTGGCAGGGCAACTGCCGCCGGTCGCCGCCGTGGTCTGGAAATCGAGCGATTCGAATTTCCATCCCTGATCCCGTTTTACTTGCTCGCACTCGCCGCTGTCGGCCGTATAGAAGTGCGAATTCGGTCCCAGGGGTTGACCGTTGACGCCGAGCGCACGGTTGCCGTAAAAACGGCACACTGCATTGGGGCCGCCCGATTTGAACCAGTTGCCGGTAGCCTGCCAGGGCCCGACGCCGCCGCCATCCACGAATGCCTGCTCCGCACCGTTGCCGGTGATGAAATAGGTATTGTTCGACTCCAGCCAATATTCGACCACGATCCCGTCGCCGCGCGGCCCGGACGTTGTGGCACCCGTGCCGGTACCCGACAAGGCGACCTGATAGCTGGCCGGCGCGGCATTGCTCTGCACGGTCAAGTTCCCGGTGATGGTGCCGGCCGATTTCGGCGCAAAGGTAAGCGTGATGTAACAGCTCGCCCCCGGCGCAAGGTTGGCGCCGCAACCGCTGAAAACAACGAAATCGCCGGGACTGGCAGTGACGCCGGAAATGATCAGGGTCCCGGTGCCGGTGTTCGATACGGTGACCGTGGTGCCGCCGCTGCTGCCGACCGCACGCGCCGCAAATACGACGGAAGGCGGGCTGATGCCGATACCCGGTGCGCCCTGGTTCGGATAAAACACGCTGCCGAGATAGGCTGCCGCATCGCTGATCTGGCTGGACGACAATTGATTCTTGAGAATCCCCATGCCGCCGAAATTAGTATTGATCAGGCTTTGGATCAGGGTCGGATTGTTGGCGCCCGCCTTGATGCCATAGACATTGGCCGCGGCGATCGGACCGTGGCAGGCGGCGCAAATCGTGTTGTAGATGGTGTTGCCGTTGCTGATGCTGGCCTCGCTCGCCGCCGTTGCAAGAGAAACCACGCCGGCCAGCAGGACGAACACATACAAGTGCCTCAAGCGTTTCTGATTCATGCCAGCCTCATCCCATGAAACCAATATTGCTGGAAGCGAAGCTGCCCAGGTTCGGAAACACACCGCTCAAGTCACTCTCCGCCACGCCAAACCAGCGTGCCAGCGTCGCGCCGTATTGATCGACCGAGGTTGTCGGAATCCAGCGTCCGCGCGTATCAGTGTCGTCCGGCCCGCCCAATGCCAGGGTCGGATACTTGCCGTACAAATCGCCGCCCTTCACCGCCCCACCCATCACGATGTGGTGATTGCCCCAGGCGTGATCGGTACCCTGGCCGGATGCCGGCTGAAAAGTCCGGCCAAAGTCCGACAAGGTGAAAGTCGTCACCTGGTTCGCGATACCCATTTGCGCAGTCGCGTCGTAGAAGGCCTTCAATGCCGGCGACAGTTGTGCAAACTGGGTTTGCATGACATTGAGCTGATTGTTGTGGGTGTCGAAGCCGCCCAACGAAACGAAGAAAACCTGCCGCTTCACACCGATGGTATCGCGTGCTTCAATGATTTTTGCTACTTGGTACAACTGTTGGGCGACTGAATTCGAATTAGGGAAGCCTGAAAAGAAACCCTTGATCGAGGAATTGTTGTTGGTGATGATGCCATTGACCTGGGTGCTAAGCTTGATCGCCTGGGTCGAAATATCGCTTGCTGCGGCAACTAGGGCATTGCCGCGGTCTACGGCCAGAATCTGTTGCAAAGCCGCGTAGCGCGCGTTGTTTGCTGCATTGCTGGCGGTATAGCCGGTCAGACCGAACGTACCGGATGATGGAACCGACAAGGGCGTCGTCGTCACGCCGCTGGCGAACAAATTGTTGCCGGCCACCGAAGTCGCCAACGGGAATAGCGCGCTGCCGTTCGCAGCCGCCATCCGGTCCGCCAAGCGCCCGCCCCACCCGGTCTGGCTGAGGGAATTGGATACCGCGGATTGCCACTGCGCCTGTTGGTCCGAGTGAGAGAACAATTGCGAAGGCGCGTTCGATGCATTGTATTGCGCCTTGGTGATCGGCTTGGTCAACGTGCCGACATTGGCGACCACGGCCAGTTTCTTTTGGTTGAACAAGGTTTGCAACTCGCCCAGATTCGGATGCAAGCCGTACGGCGTGGCGCCAGTCGCCGGTTGGATCGGCAGCAACGCCGCCTGCGCCAGCGCGATGCCGGAGGACGTGGGGCGGGCCAGGCTGTAGGCGCCGTAGCCCGCGCTATCCATCGGGATGATGACGTTGTTGCCGTCAACCCCGCCGAATAGAAATACACAAACCAGCGCCTTGTAGTCGTTGACGGCGGTCTGGGCCTGGGCCGACAGGCTCACCAGATCCAGCGTGCCGGCCAGGCCGGCGGCCGAGAACGCACCGGCGCGGCGCAGGAAGTCGCGACGATTCATCATGTTATCTCTCCACCTGAAATTGCGGCGATGCGGCGACCAGGTATACCGCCGTGCGTGCCCGGCCCAAGGTATCCGTGGCGGACACTGCACTGACCGCCGACACGATCGCCGCCTTCATCTGCGCCGACATGGTCCCGTTCATCAACAGGACCGACAGTTTATCCGCCAGCGCAGCCGGGTCGCCGGCCAGTGCCTGCAAGCCGGTCCAATTGAACTGTGTGCCGGTCGCGCCGTAGACCGTCGTGTTCGGGTTGATAGTTCCGAACAGCATGCTGTTGGCGACGTTGATCCGGGCAAGCGCGCTGCTGGTGTCTTGCAAATCGAATTCCGGCCCGAGCGCCGCAGTGCCTGGCACTACATACTCCGGCGAATAAAAATTGAATACCGTCGGCGAAGAAAACACCGGCTGCCCCATCACTCCCGCTTGCTGCTGGAAGAAGACACCGTCCGACGTGGCATTCAAAGCACGCGCCAGCGTGGTCAGGTACAGCACCGGCTCGCGCAGTTTGCCATAGCCGGGATCGAGCTTGGCGTCGCCGCGCGCTTCCGGGTCGAGCAGGATCGCCGAGATTACGGCCTTCATGTCGCCGCGCACGCCGGCGCCGTTGTTGTCGAAAGCGGCGGCAACGCGCGCCACGTAGCCCGGCGTCGGATTACCGTTGACCAGCTTCTGGATCAATTGCTTGCCGATGAAAGGCCCCACGTTCGGATGCATGAATACCATGTGAACCGCGTTGTTCAAGTCGGTCGTGATATCCAGGCCGGCCGGCTGGACTGTCCCATTGAGCAAGGTCTTGGCGCTGGTGTCATGATGGCTCGGCAAGGCCACCATGCTGCCGGTATAGGTCGGCGTGCGGTTGAAATTGGTCGTCGATTGCGTGGTTCCCGGTGCAGCCGGATAAGTCCATCCGGTCAATACGTGCGCCAGGTTGGTGACTTCGGATTGGCCGTAAGTCGGGATGGTCTTGCCTTGCGAATCGCGCTTGGCCGTCCCGTCCGAATTCAATTGCGTCAAGCCGATCGAAAACAGTTGCAGCAATTCGCGTGCATAATTTTCGTTCGGATTGTAGCCTCTGGCGGCATCGGGTTTGTCATTGTTGACCATGTTGAGGTAGTCACCCATCACCGGACTGAGGGTGACCGACTTCAGGATATCCTCGTAATTGCCGAAAGCCTTGTCGAGAAACATCTGCTGATAGCCTGCCATCGCATAGTTGAGCGGGATATCGGCCCCCGAGGTGACCAGGATCTGCGACAGTGCAAAAGCCACACGCTGACGCAACTGATCGGGATTGTTCAAGGCATTCCGGAAGAATTGCAGCTGGGTCTGGAACAAGGTGTAGTTGTCGCGTGCGCAGTAACTGCTGGCAGTAAGCGGCGGGGTCGAATTGTTGACGCAGGAATCGGGCCGGTTCGCCGTTACATAGGGATAGGCCGGGTATTGCGTGACCGGCAAGGCATATTGTTCCGCCAGCCAGCCGGCCGCACCGACCGCCACGACATGCTGCACCAGCGCGTCGGTCGGGCCGAACGAAGCCTGTTGCAGCAAGCGGTTGGCATCCGCCTGTTTTTGCGCGCTCGACAGCGGCGCGCACATCACCAAGCCTTCAGGCGAAAAGCCCTGCGACGCCATGTTCGCGAACAGCGTGTAATCGGTCAGATAACGGTGGTTGGAATTGTTGGCAGCAAAGCCGTTGTTGTAGCTGCGGTAGACGCCGGTCGTACCGCTGCTGCATACACCGTTTTGCGCCGGTTGGATGTAGAACACGATGCCTTCGTAAGTCCAGCCCGGGTCTTGCTTGACTTGGGCGCATTCGGCCGGGTCGGCAGTGTAGAAATGGGAATTCGGCCCTTTGCCCGGCGTACCGTAGAAGCGGCATACCGCAGACAGTCCGGTACCGTCACTCGCCTTGGCAAAAGCCCGTATTACGGCGCCGGTACGAACCCAACCGGCGCCGGCCGCGCCATTGTCAATACCGCTGGCCTCGGCCGCGTCGGCGGTCATGAAGTAATGTTTGAGATTAACGTTGTAGAACTCGACTGCGCTCGCCGTCGGTTCGGCGGCGAAACCGGCTTGGCTGACGGCCAAAGCGAGCAATCCGGGCAACCGCAAGCGGTGTAACGTAGCGGTAAACATCGATCCTCCTGTGAATACGGTGTTTTCGGGCCGGCAGGCCCTTGTTATCGGGCGGCAGGTTGGTATCGAGAAGGTAGTCTATGAACGCGCACTGTCAAAGCGCGGTAACACATTGTTTCCATCGGACGATTGTCTTCCGGTTTTTTAAGGTTTTGGCAAAGGAAAATAGCGCGCGGCGGGTGTACTAGTGCTGAGACTCATCAATTTCGAAACAAATAAAAGTGATGAATTGTTGCGTCAAACTAGTGTCCTGTTCCGTAAATTCGTAGCAAAAGTAAAGTGACGAAATCGGGCCGAGACAAGGAAAAAGCACAGCAAGGCCAAGGCCTTGCGCGCATTTTTGACGCGGTATCGGCGCGATTCTCGTCATCTTTTATGCAACGAATTTACGGAACAGGACACTAGAGCGGTTCGCGATTTAATGTAAGGTGTAGCCGCAATGCTTGAACCAGC
>CBIHON010000042.1:0-46106 GCA_966211965.1 uncultured Burkholderiales bacterium
CGGGGAAAGTGCGCAGGCAGCCAGCCAGATCGCGGTATCGGCACAGCAGCAATTGGCGGGCATGGACCAGTTGGCGCTAGCAATGGAAAACATCAAGGTATCGACCACGCAAAACTTGGAAAGCACACGACAGGCCGAAGTAGCCGCGCACAACCTGCACGACCTGGGACAGAAACTCAAGGAATTGGTAGGACGGTACAAGGTGTGAACGGATTGTGCCGACAAGGAACGACATGAGCACGGAAGACGAACGTTTTCTGACGCGGCTGCTGGCCACCTTCAAGATTGAGGCGGAAGAACATTTGAAGATGATGTCGTCACTGCTGTCCGATCTGGAAAAGCCGGTGCCGGAAGAGGCGCGGTCCGAACTGATGGAGACATTTTTCCGTGAAGCGCACAGCCTGAAAGGCGCGGCGCGCGCGGTCAACCAGGGCGAGATTGAAATGGTGTGCCATGCGCTGGAAAGCGTGCTGGCCGTCTCGAAACGTGGCGAGATCGTGTATGACGCTGAATTTTTCGACGTCCTCAACGATACGATTGATGTACTGAACCAACTATTGCTGGCAGGCGCCGTTGGAGCAGAGGTATCGCACACAGCGCAAATGGCCGAGGTGATTGCGGGGCTTGGGAGAATTCTGACGGACGGCGCTGCGGCGCCGGCCGCTCTGCCGATGCCGGAAATACGCACGACAAAAACCGCCGTCAAGCGCAGTACGCCAGCCAGTGTAGAAACGAGCGGCGAGGCGACCGTCAGGATTTCCACAGCCAAGCTCGATGCCTTGCTGGTGCAGGCCGAGGAATTGCTCGCCTTTAAATTCAGTGCGGACCACTTGAGCAGCGAATTACGTGAATTGAACCGCGAATTGGCGCTTTGGAAAAAGACCTGGAGCAAGACGGTGCGCGATGCGCGTGTGATGCGGCGTGCCGCCGCGCGCCATGCCGGCGGAGACCGCTCGGACAGCAAGCCGGTGTTGATCGACCGGCTGCTGGAGGCAGTCGAACGCGACGAGTTTTTCGCCAAATCTTTCGGCGACCGCCTGCTTCGACTGGAGCACACGGCCGAACAGGAACAGCGTGCCTTGACCGGCATGGTCGACAACCTGCTGGACGATATGAAGCAGGCCCTGATGCTGCCGTTCTCGTCGATGCTCGAGATGTTCCCGAAGCTGGTGCGGGATCTGGCGCGCGACAGCGGCAAGGAAGCCGAACTGATTTTCCACGATGCTGCGCTGGAAATCGACCGCCGCATCCTGGAGCAGATGAAGGATCCCTTGATTCACCTGGTACGCAATGCGATCGACCACGGCCTGGAGACACCGGCCGAGCGCGCGCGGCAACAGAAACCGGCGCGCGGCCGCATCACCATCGAAGCCGTGCCGAAGGAGGGCGGCAAGGTCGAACTGGTAGTGGCGGACGATGGCCGGGGGATCGATCTCGCACGGGTCAAAGATGCGGCGCAAAAGCTTGATCTGTTGCCGGACCTGCCCGGCACCGCCGCGAGCGAGCAGGATATGCTGTCCATGGTGTTTGAGTCGGGCTTGTCCACCAGTCCGATTCTGACTGACATTTCCGGACGCGGCTTGGGACTGGCGATCGTGCGTGAGAAGGTGGAGAAGCTCGGCGGTAGCGTGACGGTGGCGCTGGCGCCACAGGGCGGCACCCGCTTCAGCATCATCTTGCCGACCACGCTTGCGACGCTCCGTGGTTTGCTGGTGGGGCTCGGCGAGCGGCAATTTGTCCTGCCGTCGCGCAATGTGGAGCGGGTCGCACGAGTGCCATTGGCGCTGCTAAAGACGGTTGAAAATCGCGAAACCATTGAACTCGGCGGGCAGGCTTTGTCGCTGGTGCGCCTGGATGCGGTATTGGGGCTGGATCGAAGCGCGACAGCCACGGCGCAGAGCGATTATCTGTCGGTCGCGCTGCTGGCATCCGGAGGCAAGCGCATAGCATTCGCGGTGGACGAGGTACTGGGCGATCAGGAGGTGCTGCTCAAGAGCCTGGGCCCGCAATTGCCGCGGGTGCCGAATGTGTGGGGGGCAACCGTTCTGGGGGCTGGCCAGGTGGTGCCGATCCTGAACGTGGCCGATTTGATGAAATCGGCGCACAAGGCGGCGCCGGCTATTCGCGCCGAATCCAGGTCGCGGGAATCGGCGCGGCGTCGTGTGCTGGTGGCGGAAGACTCGATTACCTCGCGCGTGCTTCTCAAGAACATCCTGGAGTCGGCCGGCTACGAGGTGGTCGCTGCGGTGGATGGCCTCGATGCGCTGACTGCCTTGCGCAGCGGCCGCTTTGATCTGGTCGTGTCGGATGTCGAAATGCCGCGCATGGATGGTTTCGACCTGACAGCCAGGATCAGGGACGACAATAAGCTGGCCGAGTTGCCGGTGATCCTGGTAACCGCGCTCGGCACGCGCGAGCATCGGGAACGCGGCATCGACGTCGGCGCCAACGCCTATGTCGTGAAAAGCGATTTCGACCAGAGCGACTTGCTGGAAATCGTCCGGAGGCTTATATGAAATCACCCCTCGCCAAACGCCTGATAAGAGTGCTGGTGGTGGATGATTCCATCGTCGCGCGCGAACTGTTGGTGTATTTGCTGAACGGCGATCCGCAATTGCTGGTCGTCGGCGTCGCGGCGGACGGGCAGCAAGCTGTGGAATCGGCTGCTCGTTTGTTGCCGGACGTGATCACGATGGACATTCATCTGCCCAGGATGGATGGTTTTGCCGCTACGCGCAAAATCATGGAAACCTGCCCGACCCGCATCGTGATGGTGACTGCCAGTTCCGTCCCCCATGAAGTGGCGGAATCTTTCCGCGCGCTTGAATCGGGAGCGCTGACCGTACTGGCCAAGCCGCTCGGCCCAGGCCATCCGAATCATCAAGCCGCCGCGGCGGAATTGATCCAGGCCGTCAAGCTGATGGCTGAAGTCAAGGTGGTCAGGCGTTGGGCGCGCTTACGGACCACGGCGGCGCCGCCTCTCAAGCGCTCGGAAGCTGCAACTATGACGGATATCGGGAATATCAGGATGGTGGCGATCGGTGCATCGACCGGCGGTCCGATCGCGCTGCAGGCGATTTTGTCGCGTTTGGCGCCTGATTTCGCTGTTCCGATCCTGATTGTCCAGCACATTTCTCCCGGCTTTGCCGGAGGCTTCATCGAGTGGCTGGCGCGGGCGTCGGCATTTCGGGTCAAGGCGGCAGTGCATGGCGAATGCGCCCTGCCGGGAGTCGCCTATGTCGCGCCTGACGGCGTTCACATGACGATCTTGGCGAACGGCAGCATTGCGCTGTCCGAGCATGCGCCAGAGTACGGTTTGCGGCCGTCCGTATCGAGCCTGTTTCGCTCGGTGGCAAGCGCATTCGGCGCGCATGCGGTCGGCGTGCTGCTGACCGGGATGGGGCGGGACGGTGCACAGGAACTCAAGTTATTGCAGGACGGCGGTGCAGTGACGATTGCACAGGACAAGGAAAGCTCGGTCATTTTCGGCATGCCGGGCGAGGCGGTGAAACTGGACGCAGCAAAGTATGTGTTGCCCCCGGAGGGGATCGCGCTGGCATTAAACCGGCTGACGCAGAAACGTTAGCAGAAAGAGACAGAACATTTTCGCAATTTTTTTGCGGAAATCATCTATTCTCTTGGGAGGGCGCTGTCTCCCCTGACACTGATGATAGGAATGACTATGCAGACCACCCAGAAAATGGCGCCGGGAAACGTCGATGTCCTGATCGTCGAGGACAGCAATACGCAAGCCGAAAAGCTGCGCTACCTGTTGATTGGAAAAGGATATTGGGTGCGTACCGCGGCCAACGGCAAACTTGCGCTGGAGGCGATGCTGCAACGCATACCGGATATCGTCATATCCGATATCGTGATGCCGGAAATGGACGGCTACCAGCTTTGCCAGGCAATCAAGACCAATCCGCTATGGCAGGACACGCCGGTGATGCTGGTGACGTCCTTGACCGATTCGAAAGACATCATTCGCGGTCTCGAATGCGGCGCCGACAACTTCATACGCAAGCCGTATTCCGATGATTACCTGCTGACCCGCCTCGAGCATGTGCTGATGAACCGGCAACTGCGCGAAGGCAAGAACATGGACATCGGCATCGCCTTGTATCTGGGCGGGCAGAAGCACGTCATCAACTCGGAGCCCCAGCAGATTCTCGATCTCTTGATTTCCACCTATGAGCAGGCGGTCCAGGTCAACGATGAGCTGCTTAACCGCGAACGGCAGGTGATCGAACTGAATATGCGGTTGGCCCAGCATGCCGCTCGCCTCGAGGAGACCAATCGCGAGATCGCCCGCCAGAATCTGGCGCTGGAACATGCCAGCCGCATGAAATCGGAGTTTCTGGCCAATATGTCGCACGAGTTGCGTACGCCTCTCAATGCCATCATCGGCTTCTCGCAAGCGATGAAATCGGGACTGATTGGCGAGATGTCAGAAAAACAGGTCGAATGCGCCGGCGACATTCTCGATAGCGGTACACATTTGCTGTCCCTCATCAACGATATCCTCGACCTGTCGAAGATTGAGGCAGGCAAGATGGAACTGGACCTGGAGCCCACCGATATTCGCCAACTACTGCAGAACAGCTGGACCGTCCTCAAGGAAAAAGCGCTGGCCCATCGTCTCTCGTTCGAACTCGATATGGATGACACCGCCTGGGTCATGGCCGACCAGCGTAAGACCAAGCAGATTCTCTACAACCTGCTGTCGAATGCCGTTAAATTTACGCCGGACGGCGGCACGCTGGCCCTGCGCATGCGGCGGGTCGATCGCAGCCGTTTGCAGGGCGTGCATATGGTCGGCGATTTTCATGAACCGGGCGGGGCGGATGCAGTTCTGTCCTATCTGGAACTGAGCGTGCGCGACACCGGCATCGGCATCAGCGGGCAGGATATCGAACGTTTGTTCAAACCCTTTGTGCAACTCGACAGCGGCTTGGCCCGTAAATACGAGGGCAGCGGCTTGGGGTTGGCGCTGGTCAAGCAATTGGTCGAATTGCATGGCGGCGCATTGTCGCTTACGAGCGTGCCGCGGCAGGGATCTGAATTCATCGTCTGGCTGCCCTACCGGGAGGCGGCGCCACCAAACAACTCTTGAACCGGCGGCTCGGTTGTGCGCTATTTCACCGCGCCAAGCCCAGGTACATCAGGGTTCTCAGCGAGTAGTCGGTGTAATCGGTCAGACGCATGCAGCGCTCTCAATCGTCAAAGAGAAAGGAATAAAGATTTATTTTATACATGTTAATGTTTCCTTCTCCCTCGCAGGCAGAGAGAAGGAGTCTCAACCTTAAGAGCCTGCTTGAAAATGAAATTGTTCAGTTTTTTCCGGCAATCTCCTGCTAACCTGCGGGCTCAATGTGCAAGAAAAATGCCTTCATGCGGTTCAATTTTTTGCAATGTGTGTCGGCAACTCATTTTCAAGCAGGCTCTAGAGCATTTTTAGCCTGAGCGTGCGGAGTCAAGGTCAGGCCGAGGCGCGGACGCGTACAGGCGTACGCCGAGCACCGGAGACCTGAGATTGGCCCGTACAGTCAGGCTAAAAATGCTTAAAGAAATCGCCGCAGCTGACGATAAGCATGAAAGAGACGAGTGCGCAAAATGTAAGGCGACACACACTATCTCAGACTGAGAAAAATGGAGGCGGGAATGGATGTCAACGGAATTGCCAGCCTGGCGACCAGCATGTCGGCCGACAAAACCAGCCAGGAGGTCGGCATGGCGGTATTAAAAAAGGCGCTCGACACTGAGCGCGCTGGCGCTGCAGCTTTGCTCGATGCGATTCCTGCACCGTCTTCCACGAATCTTCCGCCGCATCTGGGGCAGAACATCAATACCACGGCCTGACGGCCGGAGCGACTCTCAGAGCCTCCATAGCAAGGGGCCGCAGTTTCCGGACCTGCGGCAGTTAGCTATTCGTACTCCGCAATCTTCATGTTTAAATGAATTTCACTGCATAAATCGGCGGCAGCGTGGTCGAAATCTCCTGCCACCGGTCGCCGCCGTTTTCCGAGGCCCACAAGCCGCCGGTGGTCGATCCCATCAGCAGACTGCAACCGTCATCCGACACCGTCAAGCCGTGGCGGTAGATCAGGTCGTAGCAATGCTGCTGCGGCAAACCTTCGCGCAATATCTCGAAGGTTTTGCCGCCGTTCCGTGTGCGTGTGACCGACAGTGCGGCATCGGCCGGAATGCGTCTTTGATCGGCCAGTGCCGGTACGAACCACGCCGTGTCCGGCTCATGCGGATGCACCGCCACAGCGAAGCCGAAGTCCGACATCCCGGCTTGGCCCTTGCCGACTTGCTGCCACAAGGCTGCGCCGTCGGTCGACCGCCAAATACCGTTGTGATGCTGGCACCAGTATGCATCGGGTGCCGTGTTGCATTGCACGATCGAATGCGGGTCTTGTATGCTTTCGTCGTCGGCGCGTTCCGGCGGCATATAGCTGGCGCGCATGCCTTTGGAACTCGGCCTCCAGCTATCGCCGCCGTCGCGCGTGACCCAGGCGCCCCCGCAGGAAATGCCGACCAGCAGGTGGCGGCTGTCGCGCGGATCGACACAGATCGAATGGATGCCCGGAACGGCATAGCCGCCGCCGAACCACTCGCGGCGTTGCGGAACATCCCACAGGGAGCGCACCAATTCCCACGAATCTCCGCGGTCGCGCGAACGGAACAAGCCGCCGGGCAAGGTGCCGGCCCAGAGCACGCCGGGTTCATTCGCGCCGCCCGCCGCCAGCGACCAGATCTGCACCAGCTTCCAGGCGACATCATCGTTGCTGTCTTCCGGTTGCTGCGGATAGGCTGGTACGGTGATCTCGGTCCAGCTATCGGCACCGGAGTCGCGGCGATGCAATTTGACGCCGAAATGCCCGAGGTTGAGTGCGGCATAGAGCGTGCCGTCGCGCCGGTCCGAAAGCATCATCGTGACAGGCTCACCGAGAAAAGCGGCCGGTCCGATCGACCAGCCGGCGCAGCCGCGCTGCAGTTCGAATAGGCCCTTGCGGGTGGCAATCAAGGCGCGGTCTTGCATGGTCATCCTCCTGACAGGGCTTGCAATACGTGGATGCTGCTGTTGATTGAAAGGGCGTGGTCGAGCCTGGTGCGGTCGCGCACGCGATGCCCATCGATGAAAATCACGACATTCGCACGCAGATGGCCTTGTTCGTCGAGAATATAGCCGCGCAGACGCGGGTTGGCCATGAAAGCGGCTTCCAAGGCATCGCGCAATCGCACTGCGGGCGTATCGATCTCAGGCGCCTCGGTGAAACGGCGCAATTGTTGCGTGAAGATGAGCTTGGGCATGGCAAAAATTATACCGTCAAGTTATCCGGGAAAATCACGGCTTGTGTGCCGGAGATTTTTTAACGACAATGCCAATACGCTTTTGGCCCCACATGTTACTTTTTCGGTATAAGGATGTATCTGGTGGAGAATCCCGATTCGATTCGCAGCTTCTGGTTCGGTGCAAGCCCGGACGATACCGCCGTCGCGCAGCAAAATTCGAAACTATGGTGGTCCAAGAACGAGGAGACAGACCGGCAGATCCGCGAGCGTTTTGAAAACCAGGTCGCGATGGCAGCGGCGCACAAGCTCGATGACTGGAGGGATTCTCCGAGCGGCATGCTCGCCTTGTTACTGTTGACCGATCAGTTTCCCCGCAATATGTACCGCAATACCGCACGGGCTTTTCAGTTCGATCTGCTGGCGCAGAGCTGGTGTCAGGAGGGGCTGGACCGGGGCATGGACCGCAAACTGCGTCCCATCGAAAGAGTGTTTTTCTACCTGCCGTTGGAACATGCGGAATCGGCGGCGTTGCAGGCATTATCTGTACAACTCTTCACACGCTTGTACCAGGAAGTGCGGCCTGAACACATGGACACCTTCCGCGGTTTCCTGATGTTCGCGTTGCGGCATCGGCGTATCATCGACCGTTTTGGTCGTTTTCCGCATCGCAATCAGATGCTTGAACGCGAATCGACTCCTGAGGAAATCAGTTTTCTTCAGGAACCAGGTTCGTCCTTTTAATCCAATCATTTAAAAAATTGTTAAAACATGGATGTCAATCCAATGGATGTGGTCGAGTCAAGCAAAGAGAACCAGGCTGCTGACCGGCGTCTTGCACGCCTGAATACGCTGGTAGCGATCACGGTGGCGATGCTGGCAACCTTCATGGGCATATGCAAGGTCAAGGACGACAATATTGTGCAAGGCATGCAGCAGGCACAGGCCAACAAGCTCGATCACTGGGCGTTTTACCAGGCGCGCAATATTCGCGAGGAAATCGCAAAGTCTACCGTTGCCCAGCTCCAGCTTGCCGCCGTCGGCCGGACTCCGGCCGAGCAAGCGGCCTATCGCGAGACGATTCAAAATTACGAGCGTCTTGCAGCGGAGCAGAACAAGAAGAAAGAGGAGTTGCGCAAGCAGGCCGAGCAGGACCAGAAGGATTACGATGCGGCGAATTTCCGCGATGACCAGTTCGATCTTTCCGATGCCCTGCTCGCGATCGCCATCTCTCTGCTGGCGGTAACGGCCTTGACCGGGCAGCGTTGGCTCTACTTTGCGGCCTTGGTCCCGACCACCGGCGGCATATTCATGGGCGTATCCGGCTTGCTGGGGTTGGGCTTCCATCCCGATGCGCTGGTGCGCCTATTGTCCTGATGCAGTCTCACGACGTAAAAAAGGGCGCCTCATAGAGGTGCCGTTTTTATTTTCGGAACAGTTGCTTCAATGTAGTTTGATGCGTGGATTACGCACCCAGTTGATGGTTTCGGCCCAGGTCGACAACCAAGTATGGAACAAGCCGTTGACTGCGATCTGATGCTGCTTGTGCAGCGACCAGTACATCACTTTTGCAATCTTCCCTTCGATGAAAACCGAGCCGTTGGCAATCGCGCCCATCAGGCTGCCCACCGTACTGTAATCGCCCAACGACACCAGCGAACCGTGGTCGTGATAGCTGAATTCGAGCAGGGATTTGCCCTGCAACATCCGGCACAAGGATGCGGTCAGCATGGTGGCCTGCTGATGCGCAGCCTGGGCGGCGGCAGGCACGAACTTGCCGTCTTCGCGCGGACAGGCGGCGCAATCACCCATCGCGAAAATAGCGGGATCGCGGGTCGATTGCAGCGTACGCTGCACCAGCAACTGGTTGATGCGGTTGGTTTCCAAGCCGTCGATATCCTTCATGAAGTCCGGCGCCTTGATGCCGGCGGACCAGACCACGATGCCGCTTGGAATGAATTTGCCGCTGGCCATTTTCACCCCTTCTTTCGAGACTTCGACCACTTTTTCGTTGGTGTGGATTTCAATGTCGATGGTGCGCAACTCGCGCGCTACGGCGTCCGACAGACGTTCCGGCAACGCCTGCAGCAGGCGCGGAGCGGCATCGACGATGACGATCTTCAGGTCTTTTTCCGGATGGAAGTTGGCCAAGCCGTAGCTCGACAGAATCTTGGTGGTCATGTGCAGTTCTGCCGACAACTCCACGCCGGTAGCGCCGCCGCCGATGATGGTAACGGTGAAACGGCCTTCGCCGGCGCCTTTGCCTGCTGCCTGCGCGCGCAGACAGCAGTTGATCAGGCGCTGATTGAAGCGTTCCGCCGCAGCGGGGGAGTCGAGCATGATGCTGTTTTCGCGTGCCCCGGGCGTGCCGTAGTCATTGGTTTGACTGCCCAGCGCGAGTACCAGGGTGTCATAGGGAATTGCCTGGCGCGGCAACAATTCCTCGCCATTTTCATCGCAGGTGGGAGCCAGATAGATTTCTTTCTTGGCGCGGTTCAAGCCGTCCATGCGCCCCAGGCGGAAAGTGAAGTTGTGCTTGCGCGCCAAGGCAAAGTATTCGAGTTCGTCGGCGTGGCTGTCAAGGGTGCCGGCGGCGACTTGATGCAGCAGTGGTTTCCAGAGGTGGGTTCGAGCGGCATCCACCAAGGTGATCACGGCTTTTTTCTTCTTGCCGAGCTTTTTGCCGAGGCGAACCGCCAACTCCAATCCCCCGGCCCCCCCGCCGACGATCGTGATGCGATGCGGGTTCGAATCAGGAAGTTGCGTCATGCATTTCTCCATAATGTGGAAGGTGGTTTCATATTCCGGTGATTGCCAACCAATTCTACTTGGAGATAGAAAAAATACCTATTGGAAATGCAACATTTATTGTCAGGATCTGGATGAGGAAAGCAGCAAAGTATAGAAACAGGGGGCTTATCGGGAACGACGTTGAGCCCAGGACAGCACGAGCGGCTCGAGCCGATCGAATGCGGCGCGCAAGATCCCATGCGAGGTTGCGAAACAGATCCGCAAGTGGCCGCAGGCCGCCGGGCTGAACCATTGTGCGCTGCCGGGCACCAGGGCGACCCGCGCATGCTCGCGTAAATAATCGCATAGCGGTTCGGCATCCTCGCTCAAGGCGCGGATATCGGGAAAGACGACATAGGTGCCCTGCGGCGAGCGCGTGACGGCTCCGGGCCATTGTGACAGGCGATGCACTGCGTAGTCGCGCTGAGCTTGCAGGTGACCGACGAATTCGGTCAGCCATTGGCGCCCCTCGGAGAGGGCTGCCGCGGCGGCGACCTGCGACAGCACCGATACGCCGTAGACCGTGCTGCCTGCATCGGAAGCTGCAATCATCTGCTCGCGCCAGCGCGTATCGGTACAGATGATGCAGCCTACGCGCAGACCGGCGAGCGCGAAGTTTTTGGAAAAGCCGTAGACCGTCACGGCATTGGCGGCGATTTCTTCCGATAGCGACGCGGTGCTGACGTGGCGATGCGGGGTATAGACGATATCCGACCAGATTTCGTCGGACAGGATGCGCAAGCCGCGCCGGATCGCCCATTCGGCCACGCTACGGAGCCATTCGCGCGTATGGACGATGCCCAGCGGATTGTGCGGATTGCAGAGCCACAGCATGCGGGTGCGCGGCGTGATGCGCCGTTCCATCCGCGCGATGAACGCGTCGGCGCTGGTGTCCCGATCAAGGCTGATCCAGACCGGAACCCCACCGGTTCGCCGTATCGTGTGCGCGAACAAAAAATCCACCGGATCGGGGATGAAGACTTCGTCGCCTGGATTCAGACTGGCACGCGCCGCCACCGACAGCGCCGATGCCGCGCTGTCGGTAGCAAAAATGGCGTCGGCCGTGCAATCGATGGCGCGCGTCTCGCGCATCCAAGCGGAGACTGCTTCGCGAAATGCCGGCAAACCTTGCGGCGGCGCATAGCTGAGCACACCTTCTCGCACATAGCGCACAAGCTGTTCCTGGATCGCGGGGCAAACAGGGAAATCGGGATCTGCCGCAGTCAAAGGAATCATGTCCGGCGCCTGTTGCGCCCAGCGCAAATTGAATGCCCGCTCGCGCAGCAAGGCAAGCGGTACCGAGGCGTCCGAAAAAAATGAAGAGTCCATATGATCTTGCTTATTTTGCGATCGGCAGCAAGCCCCTGCCGATCTCCTGATGCGCCAAAAAACTTCGCGTGAGTGCGCGGCCTTGCTCGATGTACGGTTCGCATTGGCGGCGCTGCTTATCCGAATAGGAGGCCAGCGCGGCATCCAGGCTGACGGCGTTGTCGAGCGACTCTGTCAATTCGATCGCATCGTTGATGGCTGACGACACGCCTCGGCTGGAAAAGGGCAGTAGAGGATGGGCCGCGTCGCCCGTCAATACCAGGTTGCCCTGATGGAACCGCGGGACCAACTCCACGTTCAGCGGGCGCCAGAGATGCACTTGAGAGAAATCGGTCGCCGCCAGCAGTTGCGGAATCGGCTGCACCCAGCTACCGGCAAGTTCCATTGCAAACGCCTGGCGCGCCTGCGCATCGTCCCGCGGCGGAGGAAAGCGCATCGCATCGAACTGCAGGTACCAGACGACATGATCGGTATCCACGGGCAAAATGCCGAGGGCAATGCCGCCGCTGCCGGCCTGGAATTTATTGAGCACGCCATCGGCCCATCGCGCTGTGCGATCACAACGCGTCAGCCCGACGATTTCAATCACCCGCGCCGGCGTCTCGCGCCAGTCCGGGAACATCGCCTTTCTTGCCGGCGAGCCGATGCCGTCTGCCGCCACGTACAAGTCGGCCTCGATGCGGGTGCCGGACGTAAGGTACGCGGCGGCGACGCGGCCGCTTCGCGTGAATTCGAAGCCGGCCAGGCTTGCGTTGAAGTCGATCGGGAAGGGCAGCCCTTCAAGCAAGGCCTCCATGACTTCACGGCGGCGGATGCCGCGCGCGCCCGGCGGCATGGGTTGAGCCAGCATCGGCCTTCCCATCGCGTTGTGGCATCGATAACGGCGCAGGGGGACTCCTCTTAGACCTACGCCGAATGCGCGCAGCTTGTCGATGGCTTCGGGCATCAGGATGAACCCCATGCCGGCGTCCAAGGATTGCCTGCTGCGTTCGTAAACGCGGCAAGAGTATCCCTTGGCGCCGAGGCAAATGGCGGATACCAAACCAGCGACGCCTGCGCCAAAAATTGCAATCTCCACCAAGCCTCTCAGTAAAATGCGGCCGCGTCATCGTCCCTGCGCGGCACATGAAGGGAGCGGGACCGGTCTTCGCCGGCCTTCCATTTGCAAACAAAATACTGATGTTGTTTCAATAAAGTATTGATAACATTCAGGGTAATCTTTGCTGAGATTGCGCACAAGAAGGCACATGAGTGAGCCGTAGGAATGGCCTGAATACCAGGGAACACGAATGTTCCTGTTGGAAAACCCTCTCGTCGCCGGCATGCGGGCGACCCGGAACACCTATCCGCAAGCAGGGTGGAAAACCAAGACCACGTACATTTATAAGGAAATTTGAATGAAGAAAGAAAACCTGTACGTCCCCGAAAACTGCCAAGTGCTGGGCGAGGTACTCTCGCGCATCGGCGACAAGTGGACGGTTTTTGTGGTCGGGATGCTGTCGAACGGCACGATGCGATTCAATGAAATGCGCCGCAGGCTGGACGGCATTTCACAGCGCATGCTGACGCTAACCTTGAGGGGGCTTGAACGCGACGGCCTGGTGGCGCGTACCGTTTATCCGACTATCCCGCCGCGAGTCGAATATGAACTGACCGAACTCGGCCGCAGCTTGATCGAGCCCCTGATCGGCCTGGAGGGATGGGCCAAAGAAAACCGGAGCACCGTGGTAAGGGCGCGGCAGGAGTTCGATAGCCGTGGGGGAAGTATGTAAGAAACGGTAGGCGAAACTCCTGCAGGAGACGTCGCCGGAAGCGATTAATCCGCCAACAATTTCGCGATGGTGGCCGCAGTAATCGCCCCCGAGTGAGCGACCCGTTCGCCGCGTGCGTTGTACCAGTAGCTGCGCGGCATTTCTCCATGCCAGGCCGCATCGATTGCATAACGCAATTGTTCCGGAGCCGCCGGGCCGAAAGCCCAGGCGTTGTTGAGCAGGCCGGATGCCGCCAGCTTTTTTTTCATCAGGGTTGCGGCCTGCGTATCGTCCAACGGGTCGGTCGCCAGCGTCACCACGTTGAAGGACTTGCGCTTGCGTTTTTCCTGCCCCAGCGCATCGAGGCTGGCCTTGCAGTACGCACAATCCAGCGACCAGACGAACAGCACGAAGGGTTTGCCTTTCTGGTTGGCGACAATGCGCTCCAGGCTGTCCGGCTGGAATGCCTGGATGGCGGGCGCGGCGCCTGCGCAGTGCGCCACAAACAGCGCCAGGCAAGCGATGATCACGCTTATGAGTTTCTTCATTTCATACTCCAGGTTTGAGGGACAGCACGCGCAGCCCTTCATTTTGCGTGCGCCACACCAGCATGATGCCCGATGCCGTGCTCAGCAAATGCGGCTGGTCCGATACGCCCTGGGTCGAGGCGAAGACTTTGTCCTGCCAGTTGAGGCCGCCGTCGCTCGATAGCTTGCCGATGATCGCCGTGGCTTTGCCGTCGAATTGCTTCCACGCCAGCGCGACATCCTTGCCTTGTGCGGCGACGTCGGCATGTTGGGCTTGTGCCGAGCCCAGCTTGAGCGGCGTTCCCGCCACTCCCGACGGCGATGCGGCAGCATAAAAGACGCCGCCTGCGTTGTCCTTCAGATTGAACCAGGTTTGATGCCGGGTACCGTCTGCCGCGAAGGCAAGGGACGGGCCGTGATGCGGGCAGGCGTCGACGCGCCAGTCGTCGAAGGAAGTGCGCTTGATTTCCGAAACCGAGCCATCGGGCCTTAATTCCGCCAACGCATGGTCGCGCGCATTCGGCTCGAAGATATGGCGCCATAGCGCAAACACTTTTCCTTGCGGATTGAGCGATAAGGCGATCCTGCAGCATTCGCAGGAGTGATCGGCAATCTTGTAATCGCCCCTGAAGCTGGCGCCGCCGTCTTCCGACACCGCGTAATACAGGGCGCCGCCGGCGTATTTTTCCTTGCGCGCGGCGGCGGCTTCGACATCGCGCTTGTCGATCCAGGCCACGTAGATGCGGCCGCTTTTGTCGACGATAATCGATTCGAAGCGATGGGTGATCGGGTCGCGGTTGGCATGCACCGTCATCGGGGGGGTAAAGCTCAGGCCGCCGTCGAGCGAGCGGGCGAAACGGATCTCACCGGTGTAGGGCTTGGCCAGCGGTTTGGTGTAGGTGACGTACATTTCCCCCTTGGCGCCGAAGGCCAGCTTGGGGCGATTCTCTCCTTCGGCCGAGACCGGTTCAGGCGTCCGCTGCACGCGCTTCGGCACCGACCAGGTCTTGCCCATGTCTGGCGAATTTTGCACCACGACGAATTGACCATCGCTGCTGTTCTCTTTCATCGCGATCCACAGGCGGCCCTGTGCGTCAACGGCGGCGGAAGTGCCGAGCTCGGCAGCCTTGGGCGTATGCGCATGCCTGGCCGGTTCCTGGGCCGAGGCGCAGCAGGCCGAACCGGCGAGTACGAGACAGCATAGTTTGATGACGTTAAAAACTGGCACGGAGTTCTCCAAAAAATGTGCGGCCCGGATAGGGATGAAAAACAAAATACTTGCGGTCGCCCAGGTTGTCGATGCCGAAAGAGGCTTCGATGTTTTTCGCCAGCCGGTAGCTCGCCTTGAAATCCCATACCGCATAGCTGGATACGCCGCCGTAGACGTCGCCGTTGACGTCGTTGTTTTCCAGGTTGGCGTATTGGCGGCCGGAATAACGCCCCGCCAAGCTGGCCGACCATTGATCGTTGGGGCGATAGGCGGCGATCACGCTGGCGCGCACCCGAGGTATCCGCACCCAGGTGTTGCCGACCAGAGACGGATTGCTGGCGTCCTCCAGAATGACCGAGCGCGAGAAAGTCAAGCTGCCGCTCAGATTGAATCCTTTGAACGCCAGGTCGTTGGCGCTGGCGGAAAATTCGATGCCGCGTGTGCGCACCCGATCGATGTTCTGGATATTCGTGACATTCGGGAACACCAGGATATTGGTTTGGCTGTAGATGGTATCGCGCACATCGTCCTCGAACAGCGAGGCGCGCACGCTGCCGGTGGTGACGCCGAACGCAAATTCTCTTTCCGCAGTGAGCTCTTTGGCAAACGAACTTTCCGGTTTCAGGCCGGGGTTGTTGTTGACGATCGTCGTACCGTTGACCGAGCCTTGAAACAGTTCGGACACGGTAGGAAAACGCACGCCTTTACCGAGCGACGCCTTGAGCAGCCAGTCGGTGCCGGCGATCCAGGATAGCGAAGCTTTCGGCGACCAGGCGCTTTCGCTGCGGTCGGCATAGTTCACGGCATTGCTTGCGCTTTCGCGCCGGCCGCTGTCGGCCCGCCATTGTTCATACCGTAAGCCGAGGGTGGTCAGCCATTGCGGCGACAGCCTCCAGGTGTCCTGCGCAAACAACGCCTGCAGGCTGGTGTTGCCGAAGAAGCCGGAGATTCTGGCCCCCGGATCGCCGCTGCGCCAGTCGGCCGTGTTGAAGCTGCGGCTTTCGAGGCTGTAGCGATTGTTGTGATAACCGAGTGCCAGCGCATGTGTCTCATCCTTGCCTGGTGTGTAGGTGGCTTGCAGGTCGAGCGTTTTCCATCCTGTGCCGCTATTGTCGGCATAGGTACCGGCGCCGCCTGCGGAGGTAGCCGGGGGCGGCATGCTTGCGGAGCGCGTCAGATCGGTCGAGATGTCGTACAGCGTGCCGACTGCAGAGGCGTTCCAGCCCTTCTTGTTGCGTGTGCTCAGCTTCAGGCCGAGCATGCCGTGCACTTCTTCCACATTTTGCGGCGAGTAGGAATTGGCCGGGATGCTGTACTTGATACCGTCAATCGACACCAGCCCAGCATATACCGGAGCGCCGGCCGCGTCGCGCAGGGTGCTGGCGCCGCTGCGCCTGGCATCGTTATGCCACCAGGTGTACAGCGCTTCGCCGTACAGCGTCGGCGAAAAATCGTAACCGAGCTTGAGCTTGACCTGTTCTTGCGTATCGTTCTCCAAAGCGCTGCCGATCGGGCCGGCCAGATACCATGGTTTGCCGGTAGGGTCGACGCCTGCTGCCGCACCGGTCACAGCGGTGGCCAGGCCGGGCGCTGCGGACGGCTTTTGCAGCGCCAGGTATTGCATCGGCTGGCTCTTGTTTTGCAGGCGGTTCGCGCCAAGGCTATAGGACCAGGCGCCGACCTTGTTGCCGAACCAGGCGCTTTCCTGATGACCGCCGTAGCTGCCGGCGTAGCCTGCATCCTCGTAGTGTTGGGAAAAATACTGGATGCGCGCCGAGCCCTCGAATTGCTGCGGCTGGCGCGTGGTCATCACCACCGTGGTGCCGATCGAATTGCCGGGATACAGTGCGGAGAAGGGACCGTACAACACATCAACGCGTGCCAGCTCTTCCGGCGCCACCACGTTCCAGCGCGGCGCGTTGAACTGGCCGAGAAATTGCGACAGCAAATAGCCGTCCGCATATACCAGTCCGCGCGGCGCCTGCAATTCGCTGAACGAACGTCCGCCGATCAGGGAATTGCGGTCGCCGATATAACGCTTGCGTATCGTCATGTCCGGCAGATACTTCAAGGCATCCTCGACATTCACGAAGTTCTGTTCGCGCAATTGCTCGGCGGTTTTGCTCTCGGTAGTGGTGGGGAGATTCGGGTCGAGCGGGGTGCGCGTGCCGGTCACGGTGACCGCTTCCAGTGTCTTTTCGGCGGCATCCTGCGCCGGGACCGGCGCGGAGAAGAAAGGGGCGATGGCAAGCGTCAACAGGCTGAGTTGGGTATTTTTCCGCATTGGGTGTCCGGCAGATGTTCTATTTTTGGTTTACCGTCGAGGATAGAGAATGCCTTGTTAAAATGGAATGCGGCATAATGTCGCACCCGGCGGACCCAAGCGGCCGGCCAATATAATCTGCCAATGCTCCGGCAATCCTGCACATGCCATACCGGCAAACACCGGGATTTCGCGCGGGGCCGAGAGCCGCTGAATTCCTTCTGCAGGGCGTGTTATTACGGATACATCAACAGGATACGCCGGGTATGACCTTTCCCTCGCTCTTCAAGGTTTTGCCGCAACACGAGACGCTGCGCCGGATCGTGTTGATGCGCTTTATCGAACTCATCGTGCAACTCGCGGCGATCGCGCTGGCGCAATGGTGGCTGGGCATCGAATTGCCGCAGAAGCCGATGCTCATCGCCATGGCCTTGCTCGCCGCTTTCAATGCCTGGACTTGGCGCCGCATGCGGCGTTCCGTTCCCGCCGGCGAAATCGAATTGTTCCTCCAGTTGCTGGCCGATGTCGCGGTGTTGACCGTCCTGCTTTACTTTTCCGGCGGCGCCACCAACCCCTTCGTGTCCTTCTACCTGCCGGTGCTGGCGGTGGCGGCAGCGATTTTGCCATGGCGATTTGCGCTGGCGCTGGCGGCGATTTCGCTGGTCTGCTATTCCGGTATGACCTCGCTCTACGTTCCAATGCGTGTGATGAACGTCGACCAGGCGGTGAGCTATCACTTGGCCGGCATGTGGGCCAACTTCGGGCTGTCGGCCGGGCTGATCACCTGGTTCGTCGCGCGCATGTCGGGCGCCCTGCGCGAACGCGACGCGCAGCTTGCCATGGCGCGCGAGCAGCACGCGCAAAGCGAACGCATGATCGCCTTGGGCATGCAAGCCGCCAACGCTGCGCACGGGATGGGCACGCCGCTGTCGACGGTGGCCATGATCGCGGAAGAACTGAAGCGCGAAGCGCAGCATGATGCCGCGCTGGCCGGCTATATCGAGGATCTGCAGATCATTGAAATGCAGATCGCTTTGTGCAAAGCCGCGCTTGAAAGCATGAGCATGCGTAGCACGATGGCAAAGGCCGATGGCGCCGCGCCCCCGCAACTGGACGCATGGCTCAATGACTTCATCGAACAGTGGCGCTTGCGCTATCCGGCCATCCGGCTCGAACGGCACTTGCCGGTCACCGGCATACATATCGGCGACGCTCATGCGATCGGACGAATCCTGATGATCCTGCTTGACAATGCCGCGCAGGCATCCGCCGCTTCCGGCACAGCGGTCGGCTTGTCGCTGGAGCCTGCCGGGCACGGCGTGGCAATCCGGATAAAAGACCAGGGGGCGGGCATCGCCCCGGATCTGCTGAAGAGATTAGGCTATGAGCCGGTGAAGAGCACCTCGGGCGGGCAGGGCATCGGTCTGATGCTGGCCTTTGCAGGCGCCCGGCAATGCGGTGCGAAAATAGAACTGGCGTCGCGCCCGGAGCAGGGCACGATCGCGACACTCACTCTTCCCGCCGTATGAAAAAGCAATTCCTCATTCTCGACGATAACGAGGTATTCGCAGCGACCCTGGCGCGTTCTCTCATGCGGCGCGGCTATGACACGGTCGTGGCGCATAGCGGACGGGATGCGCTGGATGCGGCGACGCGGACGGCTTTTGATTATGCGACGATCGACTTGCATCTGGCGCAGGATTCGGGCCTGCAGTGGATTGCACCATTGCGCAATGCCTTGCCGCAGGCGCGGCTACTGGTATTGACCGGCTACGCCAGCATCGCGACCACGGTGCTGGCGATCAAATCGGGCGCCGACGATTATCTGAGCAAGCCGGCAAATGTGGATTCGATACTCTCGGCCTTGCAATGCGAAGCAGCCGGTGCGCAAGTGTTGGCATCCGCGGAAATTGCCGTCCCGCTCACGGTCGACCGGCTCGAATGGGAGCATATCCAGCGCGTGCTGGCGGAACATCAGGGCAATATCTCTTCGACCGCGCGCGCTTTGAACATGCACAGGCGTACGCTGCAGCGCAAGCTGGGGAAGCGGCCGGCCAAGAAATGAAGGGGCAGGGCGGATGCAACCCGCATCCAGGCCGCTTCAGCGCGGTTGCACCCGATGTCTTGTCTCCATCAAGGCTGCTGAAGCAAACGTTGGATTTTCGCCTGCGTATTCGCATCCAGCTTCGGCAGGATCTTTGCATATTTTTCGCCGTTCCGGATCAACTGCATCTGCTCTGGCGTGAGCGAAGGCGGCGGGGGCGCCACCACAACTTTCGGCGCTTCCTGCGGCGGTGCATCGCGACGGCCGAACAGGGATAAGCCTGCCAGCGTCAGCATAGCGCACAGCAGTGCGATGCCGCCTGCGCCGGCCAGCACTTGCCAGAGGATCAAATCGCCCGCAGCAAGGCTCCAACGGCTGCCCTTTTTTGTATCGTTTTCCTTGGCAAGCGCCGCTGCGATTTCCTGCGTGCGGCCTCCTTCGCTCGCTGCCGCCACCTGCTTTAGCAAATTCTCATAGAGCGTGCCGGCTTGCTGCAACTGGCTGGTTTGTTCGCTCAATTTTTCGGCCGCCTGATGCAGGGCCGCCACCTGCTCCGCGACGCATTCGGCCAGCACCGCTTCATTCAAAGCGACCAGCGCAAAAATGGGATCGCTGGTATCGATCTTGATGCCGGTTTTTTCAAAAACCAGCGTGCGCAGTTTATTGACGTCCATCGCGGCTCCCGCGCTTACCATTGGACATTGTCGAGCTGTTCGAAGATTTCGCGGTACACCACCTTGATGCGCTGCTTTTCCATGATGTTGAATTTGTCGCTTTGCATGACCTCGTCCAGGGTCAGGCGGCCGGTATTCATTTTCTTGATGTCGGCGCCGAAGGTGTCGGAATTGCGCTGCGCCAGCTTGACGCGGCCGATCACGTACTTGGCGTTTTCGTGGAAGGTTTGCGATTCGGTGAAGACGCGGCCGGACGGTGTCTGCAACAGGCCGAAATGTTCGTTTTCCCACAGCACGATCGGAGTATCGGTGGATTGCGCGGTCGCGACGAAACCGGACGCGGTGTCGTGCAGGGTGTCGCCGCCGCCGACGATGCTGTGGATGAAGACGCTGCGGCCCGATTCATGCAACAGGTCGAAGGCATGGTTCTCCAGCAGGTAGGCCATCAGCGGCGTGAATGAATTGGCTCCGTTGTCGATCACGCAGTTGCCGTCCGTTTCGAGGATGTCGATCATCAGTGCGTCGAAGCGCTTGGGGTCGATGGTGCGGCCTTCCGTCATGACCGGGACATGCTTGACTTCCATCGCGCGGTAGCGGGAAAAGGTGGTGTTTTCCTGGTCGGTGTCGTAGCAGCGCAGGTTTTCCGGGGCCTTGGTTTTCATCCATTGGGCCAGGATGGTGGACACAAATGTCTTGCCGATGCCGCCTTTGCCCTGCAGGATGAAATGAACGGTGTTTTTCATATGAGCTGGTTCAGTTGTTCGTCGTAATCTGTGTGCTTCACAGGCCAATGCGCATGATTTTACGATGTCCCGCTGCTTTGTTGAATGAAATCGGGGAGGCGGTCCCCGATTTCATTCATGCGTAGGCGGAGGAGGCAGAGGAGGGGGCCTCGGTTTGTGCTGTTGCAGTCAGCTTTTCAAACAACTCGTCACGCCTGGTTCTTGCCTTGGCGATGGCGGCGAGTTTGATTTCGCCATAACCGCGTATGGTCTCCGGCAGGCTGGCCAGCTCGACCGCGATATCGAGCTTGTCGACGGTGAGCGTGCCCGGCAATGCCGTGAGCATCGCCTCGTATTCGGCAATCAACTCGCGTTCGGTGCGCCTTTCCCGCATATGGCCGAAGGGATCGGCGGGCGTGCCGCGCAGGAATTTGAAATGCTTCAGCATGCGCATTGCCGTCATCATCCAGGGACCGAGCGTAATCTTTTTCGGCCTGCCGCTGTTTTGCTTGCGCCAGAACAGAACCGGCGGCGCCATGTGGAATTGCAGCGTGTAATCGCCTTCGTACAGTTGCTGCACCTGCCGTTCGAACTCGCCGTTGGTGAACAGGCGCGCGACCTCGTACTCATCCTTGTAAGACATCAGCTTGAACAGGTATTTGGCGACGGCTTCTGTCAGGCGCAGTGAAGTGCTGTCGCCGATCAGGTTTTTTTCCAGAGCCTCGATTGCTTTTACCTGCCGAAGGTATTTTTTTGCCAGAGCCGCGTTCTGATAATCGCGCAGGAAATCGGCGCGTAGGGCGATCCGGGTTTCCAGTGCTGTCTTTTTGTGGAATTGAATGACGGCGGATTTCTGACCCAGCAGGGCCATGGCAGCGGATTCGTCGGCCGCGAGCAGCCGGCCTAGCAAGAATGCCTTGTGGTTGAGCGCGACCGAGACGCCGTTTTCTTCGATGGCGCGCTCGATCGAATCGAGGCGGATCGGAATCGCGCCGCGCTGCCAGGCATAGCCTGCCAGAATCATGTTGGCAACGATGGTGTCGCCGAACGCCAGCCGTGCATAGTGGTGGGCATCGAATATCGCCATCTGCTCGGCGCCGGCGGCATGGCGCAGCTTTTCCAGCAGGGCGGGGCGCTGGATGCTGGCGTCTGGATCGCGCGTGAACTGGCCGGTGGCGATTTCACTTTGATTGACGATGGCGGCGGTATGGCCGCGCCGCATGGTGCTCAGTACATCGTCCAGGCCGCCGACCACCAGGTCGCAAACCAGCACGGTGTCGGCTTGCTTGCGGTCGATCCGGACCTGGGTCAGTGCGTCCGGGTTGGCGGCCAGTCGTATGTGGTTCAGCACCGCGCCGCCTTTTTGAGCGAAGCCTTTGAAATTCAGCGTGGAGGCGCCCTTGCCTTCGAAGTGCGCGGCCATCGCGATAACCGAGCCGACCGTCACTACACCGGTGCCGCCGATGCCGGCGATCAGGATGTTGTAGTGGCCTTTGACCGCGGGATGTTCGGGGACCGGATAGCGCTGCAGCAGCGCCTGGATGGTGTCGATTTCGATCAATGCTTTTTTCGGTTTTTTGAAGGTCCCGCCGACGATCGATACGAAACTTGGGCAGAAACCTTCGACGCAGGACAGGTCTTTGTTGCATGTCGATTGGTCGATGCTGCGCTTGCGCCCGAACTCGGTTTCCAGCGGCAGGATCGACAGGCAGTTCGATTGCTTGCCGCAGTCGCCGCAGCCTTCGCAGACCGCAGGGTTGATCATCACGCGCCGGGTCGGTCCGGGAATATCGCCGCGCTTGAAGCGGCGGCGTTTTTCGGCGGCGCATACTTGATCATAGATGAGGACCGTCACGCCGCTGATTTCGCGCAGCATCCTTTGCACTGCGTCGAGTTCCGAACGGTGGTGGATCGTGGTCCCGGCCGGCAAGTCATGCATCGCGTCGTAGCGGCCAGGATCTTCGGTCACGATCACCAGCTTGCGTATGCCTTCGCCGCTGACTTGCCGGGCGATTTGCTGCACCGTCAGCTTGCCATCGATCGGTTGGCCGCCGGTCATCGCGACGGCGTCGTTGTACAGGATTTTGTAGGTGATGTTGGTTTGCGCGGCGACCGCCTGGCGCAAGGCCAGGTAGCCTGAATGGAAGTAGGTGCCGTCGCCAAGGTTTTGAAATACATGGGGGGTTTTGGTGAACAGCGACTGTCCGACCCAGTCGGCGCCTTCGCCGCCCATTTGCGTCAAGCCTGTGGTCTTGCGATCCATCCACGAAGCCATGAAGTGGCAACCGATGCCGGCTTGCGCGCGGCTGCCGTCCGGCACCACGGTCGAGATGTTATGCGGGCAGCCGGAGCAGTAGTAGGGCGTGCGTTTGACTGCATCGGCTGCATTCGACAGCAGCGGATCAGGCGCATGGCATTCCAGGTAGCTGACAAAACGTTGCGCCGGAAAATGCCGGTGCAGCCAGCTCACCAATACCGGCAGCAGGATCGAGGGGCGCAGTTCTCCCGCAGCAGGGATGCAGGGCAGGCCGGCTTCGTCCGTCTTGCCGATGACCACCGGGCGGCTGTCCGCTGCGCGGTTGAACAAGAGCGTCTTCAATTGCTGTTCCAGCACCGGACCTTTTTCTTCCACCACCAGCACGTGCTGCAAACCGTCGATGAAACGCATCAGGCGCGTGGTTTCGATCGGGTAGGTCAACCCGACCTTGTAGATGCGCACGCCCATCGTTTCCAGGATATCGGCGTCCAGGCCGATCAGGCGGAACGCCTCCATCAGATCCAGGTAGGCTTTGCCGCAGGTGATGATGCCGGTGCGGGCATGCGGGGCCGGAATGATCTGCTTGTCGATGCTGTTGCGCTTGGCAAAGGCGGCGACCGCCTCGAACTTGGCTTGCAAGCGCTGCTCGATCGCCAGGCTGGGGAAGTCCGGCCAGCGGTAATGCACGCCGCCCGGCGGATAGCGGTGGTCTTCGGGCTGCTCGTAATGGGTCGAGGTCGCCAGTTCGACCGAGGCTGCGCTTTCCATGGTTTCGGAGATTGCCTTGAAGCCGACCCAGTTGCCGGAAAAGCGCGACAAGGCCCAGCCGTACAAACCGAATTCGAGATACTCGGCAATGCTGGAGGGGTTCAGGATCGGCATGCTCCAGGCGATGAAGGCTTGGTCGCTCTGGTGGGGCATCGAGGAGGAGACGCAGCCGTGGTCGTCGCCGGCCACCACCAGCACGCCGCCGCGCGGCGAGGAGCCGTAGGCATTGCCGTGTTTCAAGGCATCGCCGGACCTGTCCACGCCCGGCCCTTTGCCGTACCACAGGGCGAACACGCCGTCGTACTGTGCATCCGGATCGCTGCCGATTCTTTGCGTGCCCAGGATCGCCGTGGCGGCCAGGTCTTCGTTAATCGCGGGAAGGAAACGGATCGCGTTGGCTTCCAGGTGGGCTTTGTTGCGCCACAGCTCCTGGTCCACGCCGCCCAGCGGCGAGCCGCGATAGCCTGATACGAAGCCCGCAGAATTGATGCCGTTCGCGGCATCGGTCAGGCGCTGCGCCAGCAGCATCGCGACCATCGCCTGGGTTCCGGTGACAAATGCCCGGCCCTCGGAATGCGTAATGCATTCGCTCAATGCGCCATCTTGCTCCAATCTACTCTCCTAAATCTCGATACGCTGGGTCCCGTCCTGCGCGGGATGACAGAGGCTTGGTCTGTGTGGCGTTCATCGCGTTTGCCGTCCCGCATGTTGCGGGACAACAAACTCGTGAAAGAGTATCAGAATCCGAGGCGTCTGAGAGGGGATTGTTGTTGCTTATCTACTCCTTCTTGCGTGCATCATGGCCAGCATGCCAATCGCAAGCATGAGCAGCGCGAGCGCTTCCGGCGACAAAGTCGGGATATCCACCACCGTATTGTCGATCACTGTACTGCCGAGCGCGGTATCAGGGTCGAAATTCGTACCCTGGCAGCTTTGGGTGGCGATGGAGGATGCCAGGCTGACGGTGCCGGCGGCCGATGAAATATAGTTCACCGTGACGACATAGGACTCACCCGGCGCCAAGGTGCCCGGCAAGCCCGAGAGCGTGAGCGCTCCGGTAGCGCTGTTGTAGCTGCAAACGGCGCCGCTGCAGCTTACGTTGCTGACCACGCCGCTCAGCGTCGCCGAATAAGTTACACCCAGAGCGGTTGCCGTACCCGTGTTGCCAAAGCTTACCGTGGCGCTGACCGGCGCCCCGATGCGTGCGCTGGACGGGACAACGATTGTGGTCTTGACGTCCGCGACCGCGCCGCTGCAGGTGGGCTGGGTCACGCACAGGTTGGCTGCAGTCGCAAGCGGGTTGCTGCCGGCGCTGGTAACCAGCCCGCCGGCCGGGATGGTATTGGTGTAGCAGCCGGCCGCCGAGCCTGTGACCGGCACGGTGATCGTGCAGCCGCCGGCAGGGATGCTGGCGCCGCTCGCATACCTCACGCTGCTGCCGCCGGCAGCAGCGCTGACGCTGGCGGCCGGGCAGGTGCCGCCGATGGTCGCCGGCGAAGCCAGGATCAAACCGGCTGGCAAGTTGTCGGTCAAGGCCTGGGTCAAGGTGACCGGCGTCGCATTGCTGTTGCCAAGGTTCAGCGTCAAGGTTGCATTGGTGCCGAGCACGATGGAGGCAGCAGAAAAACTCTTGGCGATGGTGGGGGCCGTTCCCGGCAAGGTCGTGCACAGGGCCGCCGAAGTCGGCGCGGCATTGCTGCCGACGGTGGTGATCAGTGCTCCGGCAGCGATGGTGTTGGTGTAGCACCCGGCCGCAGCGGATGTGACAGGAACCGTAATGGTACAGCCGCCGGCGGGAATGATCGCGCCGTTTGCATAGCTGATGCTGGTGCTGCCTGCCACTGCGCTGACGCTTGCCGCCGCACAGCTGCCGCCGATGGCGGCAGGTGTCGCTACCGCCAGGCCGGCCGGCAAGGCGTCGGTCAGCGGTTGCATCAGCGTGATCGGCAGCGCATTGGCATTGCCCAGGTTGAGCGTCAGGGTTGCATTGGTGCCGAGCACGATAGAGGTCGCGGAAAAACTCTTCGTCACGGTCGGCGCGACGCCAGGCTGTGTCACGCACAGCATCGCCGATGCCGCTGCCGGGTTGGCGCCCAGATTGGTATTGAGTGCCGCTGCCGGGATGGTATTGGTATAGCAACCGACCGGCGCGGTCACCGCGACCGTGATGGTGCAGCCGCCGACCGGGATGAGCGCGCCGTTCGCATAAGTGATGCTTGAGCTGCCTGCTGCCGCGGTGACGTTCGCCATCGTGCAGTTGCCGCCGATCGCGGCAGGCGTCGCCACACTCATACCGGCCGGCAGATTGTCGGTAAACGCCTGGCTCAGGGTCAAGGCGCTGGCGTTGGAATTGCCAAGGCTTAGCGTCAGCGTGGCATTGGTCCCTTGCAAAATCGACGCGGCGGAGAAACTCTTGGTGACGGTGGGCGGAACCGGGACCGGGTCGAGAGGAATGTGATTATTGAGCGTCGGCGCCGAGACCCCGTTGGTGATCAGGATGCGGGTGTAATACTGGGTCGTGGATTGTGCCGCAGTAAAGGGCGCTACCGTTGCGAAGCCGGCGCTCGACGCCGGGCAAGCGGCCGGGTCGTGCGGCATGGTGCCGATTGGTGGTTGCGCGTTCGAACCCTGGATCAGGGCCGGATTCGGTGCAGCCATGATATTGATGGTGCCGCTGCAAGCCGGAATCAGCGTGGACGGCGCCGCCAGATAACCTGCAGGCGAGGTGACCGTCAGCGTGTAGGTACCGCTCGGGAACGCGTTTTGCAGAAAGAACGAATACAAGCCATCGGCACCCGTGACCTGGGTTTGCGCCGCAGCGCCGCCGACCAGATCGGTCGCCGGATTGAAGCCGGCCGGCCCGGAAATGACAATGGTCGCGCCGTTGACCGGCAAGCGGGTCGCCGAGTTGTAGATGATGCCCGACGGGTCGAGAGGCAGGTTCTGCTCGGTCACTTCGTCATTCGCCTTGAGCGTGACGCCGGTAATTTGACCAGTGCCCGCCGTTCCTGCCCCGCCGCCCGAAGTCGCCATATTCGGCATACGGTTGCTGGGCTTGGAGAAGGAGATCGAGAAGGTCGCGCCGCCCAGCGAGGCGCTGGTCGGCAAGCCAGAGGCCTCATAGCCGGGGCAGTGCAGATTGTCGAACTGATAAAAGCCGTTCGCATCCGATGTCGCCACACAGATGGTGGCGCCGGTACTGGCGGTCAGCGTGACGGTCCATCCTTCCTGGCCTTCGGTGGAAGCGGGCGGACGGCTGCGGTCATGCTTGCGGTCCATCCAGATATAGCCGCTGACGATAGGCGGCTTCAGCACGAGGTTGGTATTGGGACGCAGCCGCTCGCCGAACAGGTAACCGCCGACGTTGCCGCCGCTATTGGCCAGCACGGTCGAGGTGAGCGCGATGTTATCGATGGTGTTATAGGCGTCCTGGCCGCCGAAATAGGTATTGTCGACGCTGCCGCCGGCGATGCCTGCGGTTTCCTTGCCGTCGGTGTAGCGCGGATTATTCGTGCTGTCGAGTACCAGCAGCACGTCGTTCTGGTTTTCCACCAGTTTGTAGGTACCAGCCGGCACGTTCGCGAAGGCGAAGGCGCCGCTGCTGTCGCTGGTGGCGACACAGCTCGGCAAGACCGTGCAGACATCGACGCCGCCGCTGGCGACGGTGCCGGAAAGGGTGATGCGCACGTTCGGAATGCCGGCTTCGCCGCTATCCTTGCTGCCGTTGTCGTTGGCATCGGCAAACACGAAGCCGGACAGAGTGCCGGTCGCTTGTGCCACGATCGTGGTCGGATCGGTGGCGGTATTGTTGGCGCCAATAACCGTTTCGCCGCCGCCGCTGACGGTTGCCGTATTGGTGAGCGGCGAACCGGCGTTGGCTGCCACGCTCACGGTCAATGTGATGGATGGGTAACTCGCGCCCGGCGCCAGCGCATCGCTGCGGGTGCAGGTGAGCGAAGCCAGGACGCAAGTCCAGCCGCTGCCGCTCATCGCAGTTGCGCTCAGGCCGGCCGGTAAGGTATCGGCGACCGTGACGGTGCCGACGCTCGCGCCGTTGCCGGCGTTGCTGACGGTGAGCTGATAGGCCGCACCGCTCTGGCCGCGGGTGAAGTTGCCGGTATGCGATTTGGTTATTGCCAGATCGGGGGGCGTCGGCGCGGCCGGTGGACGGAATCCGACCGGCGTCGTGGCGGTGCCGCCCGAAATCACGGTTACGGTTTGCGGATTGTTCGCCGTGGTCAGCGTATAGCCGGCCGGCATGCCGACACTGGCAGAAGTCGAGCCGGTCGGTACGGTGATCGAGTAATTGCCGCTGGCATCGGTGGTGCCGTTCGCCGTGCCGGCGGTACTGGTGGTGATGGTCACCGCAAGTCCTGCCAGATTGCTTTCGCCGGCGTCTTGCACACCGTTGCCGTTGTCGTCGCTGAAGACGTGGCCGGTGATGGCGGCGCTGGCTGCGTTGACGATGGTCGGATCGCTGGCCGAATTATTGGCCGTATTGGTTTCACCGCCGCCGCTAACCGCCGCCGTATTGGTCAACGGCGTCGCGGCGTTGCCGGCAACCGTGACCGTCACGGTGATTGCCGGATAACTGGAGGATGCGGCCAGCGCATCATTGCGTGTGCATGTGACTGTGAGCAGCACGCAAGTCCAGCCGGTACCGCTGATCCCGGTTGCCGTCAGGCCGGCCGGGAGCGTATCGACAACGCTGACCAGGGCATTGGTCGCGGCGTTGCCGCTATTGGTGACGGTGAGCGTATATGTCGCGCCGGTTTGCCCTTGGGTGAAATTGCCTGTGTGGCTCTTGGTCAGGGTGAGATCGGGCGCCGGTGCGACATAGCCGAAGTTCTTGACCACGTTGCTGCCGTTGGGCACGGTAACCGTGGCCGGATCGGTGAAGCCGGCGCCCAGCGCCACGCCGCCCGGCAGATCCGCATCGATGACATCGACGCTGGCGCTGCCGGCCGCCACGACGCGGCTGAAGTAGCCGGAGGCATCGGTGGTGACGGTGTACAGGATGGTGGAGCTGTCGGTGATGCTGACCCTGATGCCGGTCAGCGGCGTATCGGTCGCGGCATCGTAGCTGCCGTTATTGTTGTTGTCCTTGAATACGTAGCCTTCCACCACGCCGGTGCCGGCGGCCAGGATCGTAACGTCTTCCGCTGTCGTGACCAGCGGATCGAAGGCGACCGTGCTGGCCGTCGGCGTGGCGCCTGCCGCGTTTTGATAGGTGGCGGCGCCGGCGGAGGCTGCGATGTTGGCGACGAAACTGACGCTCAGCTTTTTGCCGGCTTGAATCGTGAACCCGGTCCAAGCCAGGGCCGCATCGCCGACGGTGGGCGAACTGACGGCGGTGGCCGCGACGCCGTCGTTCAGGATCGAAGTGGTGGAGGCATAGCTGAAGCCGGTCGGCATGGTGTCGGTCACGTTGACCCCGGCGATGGCCGAGCCCGAGGTGTTTTCGACGTCGATGACGTAGTTCGCAGTGCCGCCGGCATTGCTGGTCGGCGTGGATGTGCGCTTGGTGACCTTCAGGCCGCCGACCGAGGTGGTGGTGCTGGCGTTGGCCGTGTTGCAGGCGGCGCAGGTGATCGACGCGTTATTGGTCAGGGGGCCGGTCGCGGTCGGCATGGCGATGACTTGCACGGTGGCGCCGCCGCCGGCGTCGATGTCGCCGAGATTCCAGGTCACGGTTCCCGAGCTGTTGACGCCGCCGCCGGAGGCCGAGATAAAGCTGAGGCCGGCAGGCAGGGTGTCGGTCAGGGTGACCGCACTTGCCTTGGCGTCGCCGGTATTTTGATAGCTCAAGCCATAGACCAGGCTGGCGGTCACGCTGCTGCCGGAGGTGGCCGTGATCGAGGTGTCGACCGTGAGGGTGGTGGCGGTCTTGGCAGTTACCAGTGCGGTGGTGCCGCCGGCCTTGACGTATTGGCCGACGCTGATCTGGCTGGTGTCGTTGACGAACAGGGTCGTACCGCTTGCCGCCTGGCTCAGTGTGGCGGCCGGATAGGCAACCTGGCTTGGCGCAGTTTTCGACAGCGTCAGGACCGGCGCGGCGCTGGCGCCTGCGGTCGCACTGGCAGTGGTGGCCGGCGCATTGGCGGCGGTGGCGCTGGCGTTGTTGGTGATCGTGGTGTTGCCGGCAGCAAGGGTGCCGACGGTCGCCTTGAAACTCAGCGTTGCGCTGCCCGCTGCGGCAAGCGTGCCGACATTGAAGACCACACGGTTATTGATCGTATCGAAGGCGCCGGTGCCGGCCGTGGCGGTGATGGTGCCTTGATAGGAGGTGTTTGCCGGAATCGGGTCGAGCACCACGACGTTGCTTGCCGATGCGTTGCCGTTGTTGGTGACGGTCATGCTGTAGGTGATGGTGTCGCCTGCTTTCAGACCGGTGTTGGGCGTAGCTGTTTTGCTTAGTGTCAGGTTCGGGTTGCCGTTGATGCTGACGTTGACGGTATTGCTGGTTACCACCGCGACGCCGGTGGCGCTGGTGGTGGCAGTGTCGGGGATGACGGTCACGCCTGCCGGCAAGCCGGTGCTGCCGGCGGCCATGGTAAAGGTGTAGGATGCCGATGCGCCTATGGCCAGCGTGCCGACGTTCCAGCCCAGCGTGCCGGCGGTGTTGGTACAGCCGGTGCAGGTGCCATACACGTAGTAGCTGGCGCCCGGCGTGACATCCGAGATCACGACATTGGAGGCGCTGGCGGTGCCGATGTTCACGACGGTCACGGTGTAGGTCACGGTGTCGCCGGGTCTGGCGGTGGTTCGATCGGCAGCCAGGCTGATTGCCAGGGCCGGTGTGCCGCCACCGCCGGTGCTGCCGCCGCGTCCGGTGATGCCTGTGAGCGCGGTCGCGGTCACCGCCGCGGTCTGCGTGCTGGAGAGCGAGGCGCTATTGGTGACGCTGGTGATGTTGGCTGCGAGCGGGTTGTCTACGGTGGCGTTGATTATCAGGGTGCCGGAACCTCCCGCCGCGACCGTGCCGGCCGCCGCGCCGCTGGAATTGACGCTGAAGGTATAGGGATTGCTGCCGGTGGGTGTGGCCGCGCTGCCGTTCAAGGTTGCGCTGGCATAGGTAAGGCCGGTTGGCAGGGTATCGACGATTTGCGCGCCGGTGGCGGCGGCGTTTTGGCTGGTGTTGGAAAAATTCACCGTGTATGCCAGCGTATCGCCGGCGGCGGCGTTCACCTTGTCGACCACCTTGGTCAGCGTCAGATTTGGCGGCGGCGGCGCGCACAGACTCACCGTGCTGCCGGTCGAGTTCACTGTCAGGATGATGTCGGGCGTCTTGTTGGTGGTATTGTTCAGCGCCGACACCACCCACAACAGACGGTGTCCCAAAGCCAGTGAACCGGTCAATGTCGCCCCGGTCAAGGTGATCGGCGGCGTCGGGGTGCCGGTGTCGGTATGGGTAGCCGTTCCCAGCAGCGTGGTGGCGCCGTTGCCGGGGTTGTAGTCGTAGATCTTGACGTTGAGGGTGACGCTGGAGGTGGATGGATTGGCCTTGGTGTAATTCAGCGTGCCGTTCAAGGTCGAGGTGCCGCCGGTGAAGTCGATCAGAGAAGTCGAAGCCGGGTCTTGGTAAAAGCGCGCAATTTCCGTTTCAGCGCTTACCGGAATCTGCAACTGCGAGATGGTCGCGGTTGCGCCGGTCGGCGTCGTGGTGTTGGCAAGGTTTTGCGTGCCCGAAGACCCGACATTGCCCGTCGTGTTGGTGAAGTAGTAATTTGAGCAGGTCGACCCGGTTTGCGAGACGCCGATGGTCGACGTAGCCGTGACCGGCGTGCCGTTGCCGCTCCAGGTGACGGACGCGGTATTGGTCTGCGGATTGCTTGGCGCGGCATACGGATTGTCCGCCTTCAGCGTCACGCTGACGGAGCCGCTGGCGCCGACCGTCACCGAACCGATATTCCATGTCATGGTGCCGCCGCTTCCCACCGACGGAGGGGAGGTCGGCGAGCCGGTTGACGATACATAGGTGAAGCCGCTGGGAATCACATCGGTAATGACAACCGAACTGGCCGTGTTGGAGCCGTTGTTTGCATAGGAAATGGTGAAGGTCACATTGCTGCCCGGCGCCACCAGCGACGTGCTGGCGGTTTTTTGCAAGACGATGTTGGGATGCGGCACATTGACCGCGATGGTGCTGGTCGCAGTCTTGGTGACAGGATTGTTGCCGGGGTCGGTGGCCGACAGGGTCGCACTGTTGGCGAGCGAGGCGCTGCTGTAATTGGTATTGACAGTCACTCTCAGTGTCGCGCTGCCGCTGGCGCCTCCGGCCAAGGTGCCCAAGGTCCAGGTCACGGTGCCGGCAGTGTTGCTGCAAGCGCTGCCGCCCGTGCAACTCACATAGGTCACGCCGGCAGGCAAAACATCACTGATGGTGGCGCCGGTGACGCTGACCGTCGAATCGTTTGAATATGCCAGCGTATAGACGAGCTGGGTGGTGCCGTCGGGATCGATAAGATACACGTTCGGCGTCTTGCTGAGCGATACGCGCGCCGAATCGACCGCGATCGAGACCGGGGCGCTGCTCAAGGTGCCGAAGCTGGTCGTCGCGCTGGCGCTGTTGTTGTAGCTGCCTGGCGTGGCTGGGGCGGTAGTGCGGAAAGTGAGCGTTGCGCTGCCGGCGGAGGCGATGGTGACCGGTGCCGCAAAGGTCCAGGTCAAGGTGCCGGAGGCGCCGTTGCCAGGGCCGGTAGTGACGCTGGGCGCCAGCGTGCCGCTCAGGGCCGGGACGTTCGAAAACGTAAATCCCGCCGGCAGCACATCGTCCAACTGGCTCAGCGTGATGGCGTTGCCCAGCGGGTTGGTCACCGTGAGGGTGAAATCGACCGCGCCCGTCGCTGCCACATTACTGACGCTGGCGCTCTTGGTCAGCGTCGGCGCCTGGCCGCAGGTGTTGAGGGCGACGCCGATCAGCGCGGTTTGTGCGCCGGTGACGTTCGGATTGCCCCACCAGTTTTCCGTACCGGAGGTGGTCATCACTGGAGAATGTGTCGGCACCGCAGCGTAGGATGTGCCGCCGACATAGATACGGTTGCTGGCGTCGCCGACCACGTAGGACAGGGTTCGGTTGTCTACTCCACTGGCCGTCATGCCGTCGTCCACCTTGGTATTGTCGTCAACCGCCTGGACACCGATCAGATATTGGCCTTTTGCCAGGCTGCTGGCATCCCAACTAGCGGTCCAGATGTTCAGGCTGCCGGTCTTGAGCGTCGCATTGGCAGCAAAGGTCCAGGCATTGCCGTCGTCGTCCAGGCCATTGCCGTTGGCGTCATAGTAGTAGTAAAACTTGACGGCCTTGACCGTAGGCGTCACGACACCGCCGATCACCGCAAGCGTGTCCTGCACCTTGGCCGTCAAGCTGTAGTTTCCCGGACATGAGGTCGGGGCGGTGCCGGTGACGCTCGATACGATAGGCTGGGAGTAGGGGGCGCTTTGATTGAACGAAACGTAGTCGCCGAAGGGCGCCGGCTTGGCCGCTTCGCCGATCCAATCCTTGTTGATGGCGCAATCCTTTTGGAACGGATTGTTGAGACTGTTGGCGGTGCAAAACACCATTGAAATCGGCGTGGTGCGCACGATCTTCGGCCCGCCCTGCCTGGATGCGTCGAGCATTGCCACCGGAATCTGGTAATCGATGAAATACTCATTGCAAGGACTGCTGCTTACCAGCTTGGCGCGCGTGGTTCCATAGTCCCAGGTGGTCTCGCCCGAGCCGTTCGGCCAACTGGTGTCGGGCGTCAGGCTGTTGTGGAAGTTGAGTATCTTGTTGGTCGTCGTGCCGGCATTGCCGTCGATGAAAGCCGTGGGATTATGCCCAAGCAGCTTGACATTGGTCGGATCGCCGACATAATCGAGCGATTGCGTGGCACGCTTGCTCCAGATTCCGGCAATCCGGTCGATCGCCACCGAAGGTGCGCCCGAGGAGCCGTCCAGATGCGCCGCCAGATCCAGATAACCATCGCCGTCCACATCGAACAACACCGACCACAAAGCCGAATTCCAGGGATCGGTTGCGCCGAAATTGCCTGCGGACGGGCCGGTAGCGTAGGTGTTGGCTATCTGTTCCACGCGCCAGCGGAACATGATCACATCCTGGCTGGCAGTGGCCCCCTGGCGCAGCGAATAGTAGATGCTTGGTTTCGATTTGTCGGTGCAGGATGATGAAATATTGACGTAGTTTTGCGGCGCCGTGCCTCCGTTGGACGGGTCCTGGGTGCGCGGGTCGTTGATATTGTTCTGGAAGCGCATGTAGGGCAGCCAGTCGCCGCAGGTCGCGCCGCAGTTGGATGGCAGCGCCGGTTCGTTAGGCCATGCGACCGGGGCATAATGGACCGCCGCGCCGGCGCCGCCGTCCCAATACGGCGGATAGGGATCAGGGAAGGCCGAGGTGCTCAGCAATGCCGAAATAAGAGCGAAAGAAGCGCTGACATATTTGGCAATCTTGATTTTTTTCATGGGAACGCCTGTCCGGACCGATTGTCCGCCGCAAGATAAGGATTTTTCGATTATCGCGGGTATTGCATTTTGACATCTTTGCTGGAGCGGATAAAACCTTTGCGCAATTCCATTTCGCCGTATTTTTATACGATGCAGGCTCCCGGTTTTCGAGGCGGCGGAAGGGAGCGGCCGGAAGTGATTTTCGGTAACTAAGAGAAAGTCACCGGCGCGTTACTGGTGGTCCGGTACGTCGTCGGAATAAGCTATTTGCTCGCGGCCAGTTTTTCCAGTACGTTGAAATCAAGCGCTTTCAATGCCTGCTCGATCTGCGCTGTGTAGTTCGCTGATTCCGGGATGTCGCGCTTGATCGTGGCGACCCATTCCTCGATTTCAGTCACCGCGCCGTCCTCGACAAAGCGCAGCAGTTGTGCCATGCGCAGAGGAGGCACAGATAGGGCCGCAGGCAGCGCTTTTTCAGCGCCCGGGTCCGGGGTCGCACCAGATGCCGGAATCAAAAGCGAAGCGGGCTCCTCCTCATCCATAGCCGCACCCAGCCCATCCTTTGGCAGGGGCTGCACTTCGGATTCAGACGCCAATTCGAAGGGAAGGCGGAAATAAAACCGGCTGCCTTGCCCCAGCACGCTCGAAACCATCAGTTGACCGCCCATGCTGCTTACGATCAGGCGTGCAATGCTCAGGCCCAAGCCGACACCTTGCTTGCCGGTCGCTGCAGCGCCACGCTGGAACGGTTCGAAAATCCTGTCCCCATCGTCTTCCCCGATTCCGGCGCCGGTATCGCTGACCTGGAAACAGAGCCATACACGGCCGGGCACTTCCGGCACTGTATGCTCGCTCTGCACCTCCAGCATGATTTCTCCGTCACATGTGAATTTCGCGGCATTTGACAACAGGTTCATCAATACTTGGTGCAAGCGCTTGAGATCGGCTACGACAGCCGCAGGTAGTTGATCATCCGTTTGCAATACAAAGCGATTATGCTGCTGGATCGCCAGCACGGCGGCTTCCTCTGCCACTTCCTTCAAGAATGCGCGCAAGTCCGAAGGTTGGGCCGCCAAGGTCACACCTCGATAGCCGCTCTGCGCATATTCCAGCAATTCGTCGATCAAGGCGAGTTGGCGCTGCGCGCTGTTTTCGATCGCAATCGGATGGCGTGCATCCCGCAGCCCGGCTTGGCGCCGTAACAGGCGCACGTGGCCGATGATGGTTGCAAGGGGCGCGCGCAGATCATGACTGATATGCGCCAGCAGCGTGCTTTTTGCCTGGTTGGCCGATTCCGCTTGCCGTAGCGCGTCATGCAGTTCTTTGGTGCGCAATTGAACCGCCTGCTCCAACTGCTGCCGCTGCGCTTCCTTGGCCGACAAAATCCGGTTCTGCTCCGCCTCCGTCTTGCGCTGGTTCCGGATCAAGGCCTCAATCATGGCTGCCAGCAGCAGCATCGCCGCCAGGATGGCCGAGATCGGAGGCGCATATTCGCTCAGCAGCGTCGGGACGTTCAGGCCGAGAAAGTCGAGATAGCGGCCGGCGGCGCCGGAGATCAGGATCAGGGTCGCCCCCAGGTAAAAGCCCGCATTTTCCAGGCCGCGTGCCAGGGCCAATACGCTCAGCGCCGTAGTCCCCAGCAGCGAAACAATCCCGAGCGCGACGCATGCGTTGGCGCCCTGCCGGTAATCGATAAACTGCGAGTAGGCAACAGCAGCCAACTGCAGGTAAATGGCCAACAGAAGGAGCGGGTCCCAGCGCCGCAGCGTGTGCCGCGTCTGTAAAAATTCGCGCATGAAGAAGATGCGCGCAATACTGGCCGCAGTGCTGAACACGGCGAGTGAATGGCTGCCCCAGATGGGCGAATTCGGCCACAGCAGCATAAAGCTATAACCCTTGGCGCCCATTTCGTACAGCAGGTAGGCAAGGAGACCTAAAGCATGAAATAAGAAGGAGCGCTGGCCGAATGAATAGAAGAGTATCAAGCCGCACAAGGCCAAGGCCCCCAGCCCGCCTAATTGCAAGCCATTGGACAAGGCGCTTTGCGCTTCCGCTGCACGGAAAGAGGACTCGCTCCAGAGTCGGGTTTCGACTGAAATCGAGGTTTCACTGGCAATGCGGATATAGGCGGTTATGGACTCGCCCGGCGCGAGACGGAAGGGAAAAACCGATTGCCGGTACTTCACCGGACGTAAGTCGAAGGGCTGGCCGCTGCCTCCTTCGAAATGCTGCCAACGCCCTTGGCGGAGCAGGTAAAGGCTGACCTTTTGCAAGCGCGGCGATCCGACTTCCAGCCACGGCGATATTTCTTTTTTTGTGGGATTGACCAGTACCGCCCGGAGCCAGAATGCGGATTTCGAATAACCGAGATTCAAGGGCGTCCGGTCTACTTTGATGAAACGGCCGGCGCGCTCGGCATCCGCCAGGTCTTCAGGTCTCAGGGCGCCGCTCTTGTCTTCCAGCATATCGTGGTATGCCGGCAGCGCTACGCCATTCTCGTTGCCGGAAAGCCAAAACTCATCGGCGAACACCGGCTTTCCGAGTACGATCGACAGCAGCAAGCATGTGTGGAGCAAAAATGCGCGCAAGTTCATTGCGGCATTTGTGCATATTTTTTTAGGGATTGCCGGAAAACCGACGGCGTCATGCTGAAACGTTCGCGGAATGCGGTCGTGAAGTTGCCCGCATTCTGGAAGCCGACCTGTTCGGCGATATCCTGGATGCTCATCTCGGTTTCAGCCAGCAGTTTGCGGCTCACCCTGCTGCGCTCTTCACGCATGAAGGCGAATACGGTAAGCCCGGTTTGTTCGCGAAACGCCTTGGATAATTTTTTTTCATGACTGCCGACCTTGCGGGCGATTTCCGACAGCGGCAGCGTCTGTTCCAGATTGGCGCATATGTAATGCATGGCCGCGCGCACCATGACCTTGTCGGGAGCTTCACCGGAATCCGGCACAACGACCTTGTTGGGCGGCTTGGCTCGGGCGGCCAAGTTGAGGTGAATGTGAATCCGCGCCAGCACTTCTTCCGCGAAAAAAGGCTTGACCACATAATCCACGCCGCCGGCGGTCAAGCCGCTGATGCGTTCTTCCGGCGCGGCGGCGGCGGTCAGAAAAATAATCGGAATGTTACGGGTCTGGTTGTTTGCTTTTAACAGTCTGCAGGTGGCGAGGCCATCGGTGTGCGGCATATGCACGTCGAGCAGAATCAAGTCGGGTTTTGTGGATATCGCGCGCTGGTAGCCCTGCTTGCCGTTAAACGCGATGGTCAGGCGGAACTGCTTTTCGCGCAGGATTTCGATCAGAAGATGCAGATCTTCGACCGAGTCGTCCACGATGAGTATGCGTGGCTGTTCCGGTAAAGGCGGTTCGGACAGCAGGACGGAAGCGGACATCGGAAGGACCTCTATTCACACCAGTTTCGGCACAAGTACCACAATACATTACCGGCCTTGTTCCACGAGGCCATAAGAGCCTCTAAACTAATGAGTCAGGCCCCTGTTGCCGCCAGATGCGGCACCCGCGTTGTTGTGCCGGGCGTCGCTACGCTCCTCGCCAAGGGGGGCACGCCTAGCGGGCATCCGCATCTGGCGGCAACAGAAACCCGCCCCATTAGTTTAGAGGCTCTAACAAGAATTTTCGCACATATTTGCGCCGAAATAAAAAGCGCGAGGCGGCTCATGAAATAGGCGATTCCGGGTCGCAGGCTGATACCATACCGCATGCCATTGTTGGGAAACGCCTTTGAAATTTTTCTTCGCTAAATTCTTAACCAACGTGATCGGCATGCCTTGCCCGAGCCATCGCAGCAGCGATGTCAAGGCACGCCGCAGTGCTGAAACCGGCCGCAACCCATGCTCAGGTTTTTTCTAATCTTCCTGGCGATCCAGGGCGGTTTGTTCGCGCTGGAGCTTACGCCGCCGGTCCAGACCCTGCTGGTGGCGCCTTGGACCGCCTTGCTGGCCAAGTGGAGCGGGATGCTCATCACTTTGTTTGATGCGCAGGTGATGTTCTATTCCAACGTGATTCAGAACAAGGCCAGCGGCTTCGGCGTGGCGATCCAGCCAGGCTGCAATGCGGTTGAGGCCTGCATCGTCCTGGTCGCTGCGATTCTTGCCTTTCCCGCACCATGGCGCCACAAGCTGCGCGGCATCGTCCTCGGCATTGTCGCAGTCCAAGGCCTTAATATCCTGCGCGTCATCAGCCTGTTCTATTTGGGTCAATGGCGTGGCGACGTCTTCGAGTTTGCCCATCTCTATCTGTGGCAGGCATTGATCATGCTGGACGTGCTGGTGGCCTGGCTGATCTGGGTACGCGCGATGCCGGTCCCGGCTGCGAGCGGTCATGCAGCGTAACCCTTTGCTCTCCGCTTTCCTGCTCAAGACCGCGCTGTTCTTGCCGCTTTGTCTTGGACTCTGGTACTGGCTGGCGGAATGGTTCAACGGTCCTGCGGCCTTGTTGTCCGGATGGCTGATGCGGCAGCTTTTCCCGATCTGGGTCGAGGCGGCCGAATGGTCGCATCGGACTCTCGGCATGCTTACAACCTTGAAGATCGATGCGGCGGCCGCAGGGCGGGGAGTGGGCTTGGCGGCGATGGTGGTGGAAGCCAGCCCGCTTACTTACGGCTATGGATTGCCTTTGTATGCCGCCTTGTTCCTCGCCAGCGGCGCGAATAAACGTTGGGGCAAACTACTCCTCGGCGCTTTGATTCTTGTGCCGTTCCAAGCCTGGAGCATTTGCTTCGATCTCTTGAAGCAGGTGGCGATCACCGCCGGGCCGGGCGTGGCGGCGCAAATCGGTTTTCATCCCTGGCAGCGGGAGGCGATTGCGCTCGGCTATCAACTCGGGGCGCTGGTATTGCCGAGCGTCGCGCCCATCGGCGTGTGGCTCGCATTGAATCGCCAATTCATCCCGATGCTGATGTTGGAAGGGGTGTTACAACTCCATGACGCGGAAGACACAAAAGACACAATTCATAGATAAAAAACGTCAAGAATTGTTGTGCGAACCGCAAATAAATTTGAGTAAACATCACCTTCTTTTGCAAGTTTCCCTTAAGCTATGCGGGCAGTATGACATAAGAAATTAATCCTAAAACCTACAACCCATATTTCTATCATGACATTACTCAAATCCCCCTTAGTAACCGTATTAAGCTCCCTCGCTTTCTTTCTTTCCGGTTGCGGGGGAGGGAGTGGTGGCAGCACCGTAACAACGCCCGCCGCAAGCTCGCCCGCGGGACAGAATTGCATCTTCAATTCGATCACCGCGGCCTGCCAGCAGGTCGCCAGCACCTTGCCCTACGTGCTGTACTCGAGCCGCAGCGACGGTGCGACGGATGCGGCGGTCAACACCGACATCGTCGCGGTCTTGTCCACGCCGCTCGACCCGGCCTCCGTCAACGATAGCGCGCTTACTTTGGCCGGAGAAGACAATGTTGCCGTTCCCGGCAAGGTCGAGTACGACGCGACGCGGCCCGCCTTGATTTTCAGGCAGGCGCAGGAATTGAGCGGCGGCCGGCGTTATACCGCAACCGTTTCCCCTAATATCCGCGACAAGGCCGGCCACACGATGGGGCGGCCGTATAGCTGGTCGTTCACGGTCAACGCGCAGCGGCGCGACAGCGATGCGCAGCGTTCGGTGCAGCAGATTCTCGACAAGGCCGCATTCACTTATCAAATTCCCGGTTCGATCATCGCGATTCGCGACGACCAGGGCAAGACCTGGATGACAACCAACGGCTATGCCGACCTGACCACCAAGAAGCCGATCAAAACCGACATGCTGTTCCGCATGGGCAGCAACACCAAGACTTATGTCGCGACCTTGATTTTGCAATTGGCCGACAGCGGGCGCTTGAAGCTTGACGACCCGGTCGGCAAATACCTGGCCGATGAGATGAAGGCCTATATGCCGGCCTATGACGCCAACAAGATCACCCTGCGCCATCTGCTGCAGCACACCAGCGGCATCAACAATTTCACGATCGACAGCACCTGGGGCGATGCTTTCATCAGCGACGCGATGAAACAGTACTTCCCGCAAGAGCTGCTGATGATCGCCAACAGCCATGCGAAAGATGCCAATGCGCCGGCATTCAACACCTTCCTGTATTCGAATACCAATTACGTCCTGCTCGGCATGGTGATCAAGAAGGTCAGCGGCATGACCTACGAAGATGCGGTCGCCAATGGCCTCACGATACCGCAGAATCTGCCGGCGACGATGGTGCCGCGCATCGGCGAGGCGTTGATGCAGTCGCCGTTTTCGCATGGCTACTGGGAAGATACCGAATTGGGCGTGCTGCATGACGTGACGATCAAGGACCCGTCTACCGTTTGGGCTTCCGGCAATATGCTGTCGAACATCTCTGATCTGGCCAAATGGGGCGAAATGCTGGGCAAAGGCACGCTGCTGTCCTCCGGTATGCAGAGCCAGCGCCTGACCTATGTGCCGATGAGCGACCATCTGGCATATGGCCTGGGCATCGTCAAGGACACCGGCGCAAATTTGATCGGCCATCAGGGCGGCATGATCGGATATACGTCGCAGGTCTATTATGTTCCGGATAAAGGGTATACGATGGCGTTCTTTTACAATCGCACGCTGGCGCTGCATGACTACAGCGATGTGATGACGTATGACACGCTCAAGGCATATTGGCCGACCCGTCCATACGATAAACTGCCGCCGTTGCGTCCGTTCGATACCGGCCCTGGCGGTAACAGGAAACCTGGCTTCCTCACTGAGTATTGATTTTTTTGCAGTCCCGATCCATCACATAGAGCCCCGAGCTCTCATTTAAAAAGGAGCTGTTCCGATGAAAAGTACTGATAAAGTTGAAGCACCTGTTGATCCAGTAGCAGCGCCTGCGGCTGCGGCGAGCGCCGATCCCGCGATCACTCCGCAGAGCGCCGTCATGATCACCAACGTCGACCGCGACAACGAGGTGCTCAACACCATCAAGAACCACACCATGGCGGCCATGGGTATCGGCATCCTGCCGGTGCCGGGTGTCGACTTGATCGCCTTGACCGGTGTCCAGCTCAATCTTCTGCGCAAGCTGGGCGCCTTGTACGACAAGCCATTCTCGGACGAAGTCGCCAAGAAGCTGCTTGGCGCGCTGCTGGGCGGCTATCTGCCTTTGGCCTTGGTTGCACCTGTCGCGAGCGTCTTGAAATTCATTCCTGGCGTCGGCAGTGCAGCCGGCGTGCTGGCCCAGTCGACGACTGCAGGCACCACCACCTATGCAATCGGTAAAGTCTTTGCAAAGCATTTTGAAACCGGCGGCGACCTGGTGGACTTGAACCCCGCCGATTGGCGCGAAGCCTTCCGCAAGTACGTGCAAGAAGCCAAGGACTTCCTCAAGAAGCAGACCGGCGCTGCAAAGAAGGAAGCGGCATAAATCCTGTTGCGACGCGACGCCTGCACGGCGCTTTTTTAGATGGCTGATACGCCGCTCCATCCCTGGTTGCCTTTTGGATCTGGTCCCGCGAATGCCGGGACCAGGCTGTTTTGCCTGCCGTTCGCAGGCGGAGGCGCTTCCAATTTCCTCGGCTGGCGCAAGCTGCTTCCGGAAGTGGGGGTGGCGCCGATACAGTATCCGGGTCACGAAACGCGGCTCGATGAGGCGCCGCTCGAGCATCTCGGCCAGATGATAGACGGCCTGGCCGATGCGATCGCACCGTTGCTGGATCGGCCCTACATGGTGTTTGGCTACAGCATGGGGGCCAAGCTTGGTTTTGCGCTGATCCAGCGCTTGGAGCAATTGGGGTTGCCGGCGCCGCTTCGCCTTTTGGTCGGGGCTCATCTCCCGCCCGATCGCAAATCCGGTGCGGTGCGTGCAATCGGATTGCCGGATGAAGAATTCAAGCAGGTGCTGCGGGAGTTCGGCGGCATGCCGGAAGAATTGTTTGAAGATGAAGATTTTTGCGCGATGGCTTTGCCGGTATTGCGCGCTGATTTTTCCTTATCGACGCAGGCCATGACATTCGACCGGATCAGTTGTCCGATCGTGGCCTATGCAGGCAGCGAAGACGCCACTGCCCGTGCCGCCGAAATGGCGGGATGGCAGCGTTTCACCAAGGCTGAATGCAGCTTGCGGGAGTTTGTGGGCGGGCATTTTTTCTTGCGAAGCGCGCCCGATTTTGAGGCTGTGCTGGCTGCCGATCTGGCCGAAGCGATGCAAGGAGCCACCGAGACGCGGTAGGTTCCAGGTTTTTAGAAAACGTATGAGACTGACAAAAACAATGTGCGCAAGGTTTGCTCAGGCCGGGCATGCCTTGCGAATTTTTTTCCTTGTCCTGCTTTGCGGAATGCCCGTCTGCGCGATGGCCGAGTCCGCTCTGGGCGCGGCAGAGGAGGTGGCGAAGCAGCCGCTCCAGGAACTGGTGCGCAAAAAGCGCGTCAGGGGTCAGATTTATGTGACAATTCCGCAGGCCCGCGTGTTCGGCACGGGCGGACCATATCGGGCCTATTGTTCGCCGCAAATCCGCGGCATCAATTCTTCGCACAAGACCGTCGAGGAACTGGTTGTCGGCATCGCATACCAGGGGCGCGACAACAAGGCGGTGGGTTCGACGGTCACGCGCTTTTTCCGTGTCAAAGTGGGCAAGGATGAAACACACTATTTTTACAGTTCGATCAATGCCGACTATTGCGAGGGATTGGTCGGCAAGATACAGGTGATTCGTTGCGTGTATGAGAATGGAGTGGACTGCAAGGGCGATGTTCGCGTGCTGCCTTACGGTGCCATTCCGATGACTTTCGATGAAAAAAAAGCCGAGGAATAAACCATGTCCAATGCATTGGTGATCTATGTGGTTCTCTGTGTGATGGTGGCGGTTTTGGGCCGCCACGCCAGGCTCGGGTTCTTGCGCAGCCTATTGTTGTCATTCCTTTTGACGCCGCTGGTAATGATGATTTATCTGTTGTTGTTCGCAGCAATTGAGCCGCACAGGAAATCGGACGCCGACAAGATGCAAGACCACTGACCTCGATGCGTCTTACCGAACTTCTTCTTAAAGACACCAAGACCTCGATCAAGCGCCTCGGCCTGATGGCCGTGGTGGCTGGCGCCGCCAGCGCCGGCATCCTGGCGATCGTCAATGCCGCGGCGCAGACGCCGGTTGAAACAGGAGGGCAGGCGTATTACGTTGCGCTCTTCGGTCTGGCTTTGGTGGCCTATGTCATCAGCCAGAAATACGTGCTGGTGGTTACCACTGACGAGGTGGAGCGCATCGTCGACGGACGCCGCCGCGACTTGATCCGCAAACTTGCAGCCTGCGAATTGGGCGGTGTCGAAAAAATCGGGCATGGCGTGATCTTCACCGCCATCAACTCGGATGCCCAAACTATTTCGCAGACGGCCGGCAGCCTGATGCTGGGCTTGCAGGCGCTGATCCTGATTTTCTGGACGGCGCTCTACCTGGCCACGCTCTCGCTTCCCACCCTGGCCCTGGTGGCATTGGTGCTGTTGATCGCCTCGCGCATCTATTCTCGCAAGATTGCTCTGGCGCGTATCGAATTACGCCGGGCCAACGACCAGGTTACCGCTTTGCATGAGGTGGTGGAAGGGCTGCTGGGGGGCTTCAAAGAGGTCAAGCTGTCCAGCCGCCGCGCAGCGGAACTGCTGGAAGACGCGATGCAGGTTTCGGCGCGTACCGCATATTTTCGCTCGCTGGCGCAACGGGCGCTCGCCGCCAATTTCATTTTTTCGCAAGTGGCGATTTTCGTGTTGCTGGGGACTCTGGTATTCATCCTGCCGGTACTCAGTTCGACCTTTGCGGAAACCACGGTCAAGTCGTTGACGGCGGTCTTGTTCCTGGTCGGACCGATTTCAGGCATCCTGTCGTCGGTGCCGCAAATCACGGTGGCCAATGCCGCTGCCGAAAACCTGCTGCGGCTTGAGCAATTGCTGGACCTGCATGTCGAGGCCGGCAGCAGCACGGCGAAGGACGCTGAGGCGACATCGGTCGTGCCGGCAATGCGCTCCAGCTTCAGCAATATCGAATTGCGCCGTCTTCATTTCAGCCGCGGCCAGGGCAGCGAAAATTTCACCGTCGGTCCGATCGACTTGACCATACGCGCCGGCGAGACCATCTTTCTGACCGGTGGCAACGGTTCGGGGAAAACGACCTTCATCAAAATGCTGACCGGCCTGTACCCCGCCGACTCCGGCGAGATACTGGTCGATAACCGGGTGATCACGAAATCCGAATTGCAGAGTTACCGGGACATGTTTTGTGCGGTGTTTTCGGACTTCTATTTGTTCAGCAAGCTGTACGGGATAGACGACGTTGACCCCGAACGCAGTGCCGGCCTGATCGACCAGATGGAGATCGAGGACAAGGTCCACCTGAATGGTCGCAGTTTTTCCACGGTCGATTTGTCGACCGGACAGCGCAAGCGGCTGGCGCTGGTGGCGGCCCAACTCGAGGATAAGCCGATCATCATTCTTGATGAATGGGCGGCCGACCAAGACCCGCATTTCCGTGCCAAGTTCTACGAAACCTTGCTGCCGCGCCTGAAGGCCGACGGTGTGACGGTGATTGCAATCACCCACGACGATAAGTATTTCCATCATGCCGACCGCCGCTTGCAGATGGCGGATGGCCGCCTTGTTGAATTCTCCCGGGAGAGTATCCAGTCATGAGTTTTAGCACTAGCCGCTTGCGCGCTTCTCTTGGCGCCGCGCGCGAACGCCTGCGTGCACGGTTGCGCGTCTATAGCGATGATCTCCTGATCAGCGGCATCATCCTGGCCGTGTTGATTGGTTTTATGATGCCGTCCATGGTCGTCACCATCCCCGCCGGTCACCTCGGCGTCTTATGGAAACGTTTCGGCGGCGGCACGGTAGTCGATCATGTGATTCACGAAGGCACCTCGCTGATTTTTCCCTGGGACAAGATATTCGTCTACGATGCGCGGCTGCAAAGCGTTGACCGCGAGTTCGAGGTGCTGTCGTCGGACGGATTGAAACTCAAGGTCGACCTTGCCTGGCGTTTCCGGGTGATTCCATCCGTACTCGGCAAGCTGCACCAATATGCCGGCCCCGGATATCCGGAAACCTTGCTGGCGCCATCGGTGGGAGCACGTGCGCGCGACGTGATTGCCATCTACCGGCCGGAAGATATTTACACTGACCACCGCCTGGAAATCCAGTCCCAGATTTCCGAATCGGTGCGCTATGACTTGAAAAATCGCTTCAACATGGAAGGATCTGAAGGCAAGGAGTGGATCACCATCGAGGACGTGCTGATCAAGCGCATCGTATTGCCGGAAGGAGTGCAGGAATCGATCGTGCGCAAGAACATGGCCAAGCATGAAGTCGAGCAATATTCGTTGATCGTGGAAAAAGAACTGAAGGAAACGGAACGCAAGCGGGTGGAAGCGCTGGGCATCCGCAACTTCCAGGAAATCGTCAGCAGCGGCATGACCGAATCCTATCTGCGTTGGCGCGGCATCGAGGCCACGTTGGAGCTGGCTCGCTCGACCAACGCCAAGGTCGTCGTGGTCGGCAACAGCAAGACGGGCGGTCTGCCCTTGATTTCGATCAGCGGCGATGCGCCTAAACTGGAGGAGCCGAGCCACAACACTTCGACGACAAAACCGCGTACCGGCGACGCCACCGTCAGCGAATCGTCCATTCCCAAAAATGAACAACGCCCTGACACCAAGATGATGACGAAGCCGGATTCTCAAGTTGCGCAAACCAAGGTACCGGTGGATAAGGCGCCGCACCATGCCGGCAAGGTCGGGTCCAGGTAGGGATGACTGGTCCGGTTTCACGAAGAGCTGACGCGCGGAACTGCGGCCGTTTCTTTGAAGGTATCGGTGGCCGGTGTGGTTTGCCGGTGCGGGCCGGGTAGTCTCCGTCCCTGAGGTGAGCGCAGACTGTGCGCACAGGAATCGGCCAATCGCTAGAGCCTGTTATGAACTCAAGCAGGGACCCCTGCTTGAGTTCATAACAGGCTCTAGTAGCCAGTCAGTTTGAATTTACGGGTTCTGCTGCAGTCTGAGCAAGACGAA
>CBIHON010000043.1:0-45248 GCA_966211965.1 uncultured Burkholderiales bacterium
GCTGCCTCCCTTCTCGCTCGAACGCGACCCCTGCTTGAGTTCATAACAGGCTCTAACGATGGCCTGCGACCTTGGGCTTCTTGGGTTTCTTCGGCTTTTTCAAAACCTGCCCGCCGGCGGCGGTTAGCGGCACGCGGTGCTCGGGTTCAAAGCCGGCTTCATCAATCCGCCGCAGGGTTTGGCACGTCAAGGTTTCAATCGCTGCCAACTGCCGCACCTCGTCGGCGCACACCAGCGAGAGGGCTTCACCACTGGCGCCGGCACGGCCGGTGCGGCCGATACGGTGGATATAGTCTTCGGCGACGATCGGCAAATCGAAGTTGACCACTTGCGGCAGAGCGTCGATATCCAGGCCGCGCGCTGCCACGTCGGTCGCCACCAGGATCTGCACCTCTCCCGCCTTGAAACGTTCGAGCGCACGCAAACGGGCCGGCTGCGGCTTGTCGCCGTGTATCGAGTCGGCGCCGATGCCTCGAGCGAGCAAGGCGTCGACCAATTGATCGACACCCTTGCGGGTCTTCACGAATACCAGCACCTGGCCCCAGCGCTTTTTCTTCAGCAGGTGATGGAACAGTTCGGGCTTGCGTTTCTTGTCGACCGGGATCACCCACTGCGTCACGCTCTTTACCGTGGTATTGGGAGGGCTGATTTCAATGCGCAACGGCTCATGCAGCAGCGCATCCGCCATCGTTCGGATCGCATCGGAGAAGGTCGCGGAAAACAGCAGCGTCTGCCGCCGCTTCGGCAGGGCGGCGAACACCGCATCGAGTTCGCGCGAAAATCCGAGATCGAGCATGCGGTCGGCTTCATCCAGCACCAGGGTTTGCAACTGATTGAACTTGAGTGCGTTTTGCCGGTAGAGGTCGAGCAAACGGCCCGGTGTCGCGACCAGGATGTCAAGGCCCTTGCGCATTTTCATCATTTGCGGGTTGATGCTCACGCCCCCGTAAGCGACGCCGGTGCGCAAGGGCAGGCTTGCGCCGTAGGAGCGGAAGCTGTCATGCACCTGCTCGGCCAGTTCGCGAGTCGGCACCAGCACCAGGCAGCGTACGCAATTGCTCGCGACCTGGCCTTCCATTGTCAGCCGTTGCAACAGCGGCAGCGCAAAGCCAGCGGTTTTGCCGGTGCCGGTTTGCGCTGCCGCCATCAGGTCGCGCCCCGCCAGCACTGCCGGGATCGCCTGGTTCTGTACCGGCGTAGGCGTTTGGTAGCCGAGCGTGTCAAGGGCTTGGAGCAGAGGGGCGATCAGGCCGAGAGAAGCGAAGGTCATGGCGATAGGCGGGTCATGCGCAGTAAAAAGAAGAGTAGCGAGTGTAGCTTGTCATGCAGCCGCAGGCAGTATTCGCCCACGCTTTTTTACGGATAGGGCGTTCTTTCTCGTGGTGTAGAATTCGTGCCCCGAGATTTCCGGGAACTTCGGCGGCGCATCGCCGCACAGCGGGATTATAGAAAAAATGGACATCCAGATTAACGAAGAACTGCGCGGTTATATCGACCCGCTGACGGCCAACGAATACGCGGCACTCGAGCGCAGTATCCTGGCGGAAGGCTGCCGCGATGCGCTGGTGGTATGGGGCGAAGTACTGATCGACGGCCACAACCGGTATGAAATTTGCCGCAAGCATGGTATTGAATACAAGACGGTGCAGAACAACAGCTTTGCTGCCATCGAGGACGTGATGCTTTGGATGATCGACAATCATCTGGCGCGGCGCAGCGTATCGGATTTCCAGCGGGGTATGCTGGCCTTGCGCAAGAAAGAGATCATCACTGCGCGCATCAAGGAGCAGCAGGAAAGCCAACCCGAAACCGCGCCGGCGGATGTGCCGCCGGTGCCTGCCCTCCACACCCGGGAAGAGCTGGCCAAGGTCGCCGGCATCAGCAGCAATACGATCAGCCAGATCGAAAAAATCCAGAAAACCGCTGCGCCGGAATTGGTCGATGCGGTCAGGTCCGGCACCATTTCGATCAATGCGGCGGCGGCTGTCGCGTCCTTGCCCAGTGTCGAACAGGTTGCCGCGGTTGCCGGCGGGAAGAAGGAATTGCAGCAGGCGGCAAAAATGGTGCGCGAGAAGAAGTCCTCTGCCAAACCGGCGCGGGCTGCGGCACCGAGCGAAGCGGCGGAAGCGCGTACCGATACTGATGTTGCGAGTCTCACCGCAAAACTTGAGGCGCTCACTGCGGAAAATGCCTCTCTCCGCGAGCAAGTTGCGACGTTGACGGCCTTGCTGGAGGATGCGCGGCGTGCCGCTTGATTATTCAGGCGTTATGTTCCCAAGGACGGCCCCAAGGCTCCCATCGCGATCGTCATCAGTCCCAGGATGAGGTTGGCGCCTACCAGCTTGCGTATCTGTCCCAGCGCTGCACCGCCCGCCGCCCAATCCTTCGCCTCGACGGCACGCCGAAGACGCCGGTAAGGCGCAAAAAATACATGGGCAAAGACGAGCATCATGATGAGGCCGATGCCGAACATGGCTGAGACATAAAGCGGTGGTCTGCCGATTTGCGCCATCATGTACAGACCGCTGCCGAGAATCAGCGTGACGGACAGCCATACCCAGGCAAAAAATTTGGCGAATACCCCCTCCCACAGCGGCAGCCGCTGAGACGGTTCCAGGCGAAGCGCGGCGACCGGACGTAATGCCATGTAGGCGAAAAACATGCCGCCAACCCAAATGGTGAAACCGAGGATGTGCAGAAACTTGGCGATGATCATGATGATTGTTTTCCGTTGATTATGTAGTGTTGATGACAAACGCCAATCTTATTGGCTACGGTAAATTGAATATCGGCACAGCCTCAATCGCATCCGCCACCGGAAACCCCAACACCTTCGCATAGAAATACAACTCCGCCTCCAGCGTCATCCGCAGCGTCTCGCTCTTGCGAAACCCATGTCCCTCTCCTTCGAAAGCCAGGTAGGCCACCGGAATGCCGCGCGACTTGAGCGCTTCGACCATGCGTTCGGATTGCGATGGCGGCACCACCTTGTCGTCCAGCCCCTGGAAAAAAATCATCGGACAAGACAAGCGATCGGTGTGATGGATCGGCGAGCGTGCTTCATACAGTGCCTTGCCGGCCGGCGGCGGTGCGACCAGATGGGAGGTGTAGCGCGATTCGAACTTGTGCGTGTCATCGTCCAGCGCCTGGAGATCGCTCACGCCGTAGTAGCAGGCACCGACCTTGAAGACATCATGAAAAGTCAGTGCGCACAGTGTCGTGAATCCGCCCGCGCTGCCGCCGCGAATCGCCATGCGCCGGGGATCGGCCAAGCCGAGGCCGGCCAGGTGGCGTGCGGCGGCGACGCAGTCTTCCACGTCGACGATGCCCCAATTCCCGTTCAGTGCTTCCCGGTAGCGCCGGCCGAAACCGCTGCTGCCGCCGTAGTTCACGTCGAGCACCGCAAAGCCGCGGCTGGTCCAGTACTGGTAGGCAAGACGCAAGACGCCGGGACTCATGCTGGTCGGGCCGCCGTGGCTGAATACGATCAGCGGCGGCAATTCGCCTTCGGGGCCGCGATAATCACGATTGGCCGGCGGGTAATGGAAGGCATGGGCCACTCGCCCGCCGCTGCTCGGAAAATCCAGGCTGACCGGGGCCGACAAATAGCCTGGGTCCGGCAGATCCCCGACGCTGCGCGCCAGGCTCGCATGGGCACCACTTGGCACATCGATTCGCACCACCTGGGCCGGCATGGTCGGCGCGCCCGCCAGCAACACCACGAATCCAGGGCCGGCGCACAGCCCATCCATATCGGTGAACGGCGCCGGAATGGGCTGCGCCGTGCCGGCGGCGAGGTCGATGCGCAGCAGTTTGCTGACGCCGTTTTCGATATGGATCGCGGTAATTTCCCGCTCGCCGGTGAAGCCGTACATTGCCTGGCCGAATACCCATTGCGGGCGGCCGAATTCCGAGGACATGGGACAAACCGGTTCCAAGTGGCCTTCATCCACGCGATACAGGTTCCACCAGTTGGAGCGGTCCGACACCACGTACAGCTGCCCGTCCGGCGACCAAAGCGGTTGGCATAGAGATTCCTCGGCGCCGCCCGCGATCTTGCGCTGATTGCGCAAGGCGCCGTCATCGGCGATGTCGGCCAGCCAGAGTTCGGTGCCGATCCATGGCATCAATGGATGGTTCCAGCAAATCCATGTCAACTGGCTGCCGTCGGGGGACAAGCGCGGCGCCGCGTAAAAATCGAAGCCTTCGGCCAGAACCGATTCACGTCCACTGCCGTCAATGGCGATGGCCACCAGGCTATTTTCAGGTTCCCGATCGGAGCATGTGTGATCTTCGCGCACCGCGATGAGCCGTTGCCGCTTCGTGTCGAGGGTCAAGTCGGCATGCCGCTGCGTGCTGTTTCCGGTCAGAGGCCGGGCAGGGCCCTCGCCATCCTGCGCATAGACAAGCTGATCGGCAAAGTTGGAGAAATACAGGGTGCCGCGCGCAACGGTCCAGGCGCCGCCGCCATACTCATGGACGCGGCTGCGCAGGTTCATCGGCAACGTGCTCAGGCTGGCGTTCGGCCTGCCGGCTTCGGCGCGCACTGCAACCATGCGGCCGCCTTCGGCCGCCCGGCCTTCCAGCCAATAAATGTGCTCGCCGTCGAGGCGCGGCTCTGCCAGTGGGACCGCGCCTGCGGCGACTTGCCTGGCACTGATCGGGGATTGCCATGCGCCGAACGGCGCAACCGTAATCGTGTTCAATGTTCGCTTCCTTATGCGGGTTGGACGGCGTTGGTCGTTGCATTCGGGCTGAGTCCGGAATGCTTGAATCCGCTGCCGATCCGGTTTGGCGCGCAGCGTTGGATAGACTGCGGCGCCGGACAGGGCGTCAATAGTATCGCAGGCAGACCTGGGTTGCGAACTTGGCCGCGGATTGCGTCATGAGGCATCCATACCTCAAGGTATTGACAAGAAAGGAGGGCGGTGAGATCATGCGTCCATACCTGCGGGTATGGTGGAGGGGGAAGCGGACTGGCATTCATTGCGCTGGCAAGGATGAGAAGCAAGGAACATCAGTTGGATGGCTGCTTCCACCTGAGACTTGGCGATGCTCGGCGTTCTGGTTTGCTATTTTGGAGCCCGTCTTGATCATGCTTGCATGTCTTTCATCGGAGAATCACAATCAATTCCTTCCTGCCCATGTCTATTTTCTTTGACCGATTCAGCGATTACCTGCTGCAGAAGGCATTTGCTTCTGAATTCAAGCGTGCCCGATTGGAACTTGCATCTGTTGCGCTTTCTTTTGGCGCCATGCGCTACCTCTGGCGCAAGAACTCGGCCGGACAGGCGTCTGAAGCGGTGGTGATGTTGCACGGGGCCGGTGCCGACAAAACGGGCTGGGTCCGCTTCGTCCAATGCCTCAACTCGAAGCTTCAGTTGATAGTCCCCGACCTGCCCGGACATGGCGACAGCATTGCCGACATCGGGCTTGACTATGGAATTGATGCGCAAGCAGAACGTCTCAAGGAATTTTTCGCCGCACTGCATATCGACCGGGTGCATCTGATTGCAAATTCCATGGGCGGTGCCATTGCTTTGCAATTGGCGCATACTTCGCCGGCTCTGGTTGCGTCCCTGGTCTTGATAGATGTGGCCGGCGTCGAATCGACGCCAAGCTGGCTAAAGCAGCATGTGGCAGATACCGGCATTAACCCGATGTTTGAGATTCACAATGCATCCGAATACCGCGCCATGATGCGCATCGGCATGGAATCTCCGCCCTACATTCCGGGGATCTTTCTCTCGGCATTGGCAAGAGTCTTCAGCAAGCGCAGTGCACTGAATAAGAAGATTGCCGTGGATATCGAGAGAGACCTGGATAAAACAAGTGTTCTTTCGGAAATTGCGGCCCCCTCTCTCATTATCTGGGGTGAGGCCGACAGAGTTACGCATGTCGATGATGCCGAGTTTTTACACAAACGGCTTGGCAACAGTAGAAAACTCGTGCTTGAGAGAGTAGGGCATGTGCCCATGGTCGAAGTGCCGAAACGTGTCGCCTCGGCCTGCAATGATTTCTATGAAGAGATTCTGTGCTGACTCCTGCTTTCCATTGGCTGCCACGTTCTAAATTCACCGCGCCATGGAAATAGAAATGTCATCGCGTCGATATTTTTTCGATACTGCCTGGAGGATGCATGCAAACGTATATGTTCGCGGCAGGTTGCCTTGCGCTGATCGTTGGCGCCATCCATTCCGTGTTCGGCGAGATTCTGATCTTCAGCCGCATGCGTGAGCGCGGGGTGATCCCGACAGTCGGAGCGCCGTTGCTGCGGGAGCGCCACGTCAGAATACTATGGGCGAGCTGGCACATCGTCACCGTGTTTGGCTGGGCATTTGGCGCGGTACTTTTGCGCCTCGCATTTCCATCGGATCAGTATCCGGTTCAGGCTTTTGTCCAGCGTGCGATCATCGTTTCCATGCTTGCGAGCGCATTTCTTGTCCTCGTCGGCACCAGGGGGATGCACCCCGGATGGTTAGGATTGTTAGGCGTGGCGATACTTGCATGGCTGGCTTGAATGGAGGCGACGGCAGCGCGTAAGAATTAACTCAGCCCGGCGCCGGGTTTTTCAGGTTGTCTGAGAAGTTTATTTTTAAACCAAGGAGCAAAGCATGTTTGCGCGCGTAATGCACATCCATTCAAAACCCGGAAAAATCGATCAGGTCGTCGCCCTTTATCAAGAGTCGGTGATTCCCGCCTTGAAGCAGCAGAAGGGATTTTGCAAAACGCTTCTCTTGACCGACGCTGCATCAGGAAATGGCATGTCAATCACATTTTGGGAGTCGGAGTCGGATCAGCGACATAGCGAAACAAATGGATTTTTGCGAGAGCAAATAGGAAAAGTCATCCCTTTGCTGGCCGCCCCGCCCGTGCGTGAGGGCTTTGTCGCGATAGAACAGATCTAGTGCACTGCACCCTCCTTGCCGGGCGCACGGACGCTTGCAGGCGGCCCTCGTTCCGCAGGCGAACGGCTTGCCATTCGAAACCCTTGCTACACCCCATCCACGAATCTGCAATCTTTCCCCACGCAGGCTGCAGAAAGGCTTTTGCGTCCCTGCTTGAGCTTCATAGAGGAAAAGGCGACAGCGGCGCGGCGCTCGCATCTTTCATCGGCGGTGTGCGGGCGACGTTCATAATCATCGAGATCGTGCTGAAATAGCCGACCAATCCCACCATGTCGATCACGCCGCGTTCTCCAAATTTTTCTATCGCCTGCTGATAGGTCGCATCCGATACGCCATGCGTGCGCGCCAGTTCATCGCACAAATCGTAGGCAATCGCTTCATCTTCTGCCATGCTGCCGGGCCGCCGTCCTTCGGCAAGCGCGTCCAGCGTGTCCTGCTTGACCCCGGCCTTCAGCGCCAATGGATAATGCATGCACCATTCGAACTGCTGCGTCCATTGACGCGAGACGATCAGCATGACGAATTCATTGACACGTGTCTCAAGCGCGCTGTTGAAGCGGATATACTCGCCCACTTTTTGCAGGCGGCTCATCAAGTCCGGGCTGCGCAGCAATGGAATGAAGGGGCCGAATATCGCTCCGCGCGGCCCGTTGATCAATTCCTGCGCGGCCGTTCTTTGGGCTTCATCCATTGTTTCCATCGCCAGCGGCGGCATGCGCTCCGGGCCGGGCATACAGTTTTGCAAATCGAGCGGCTTATGCTTATCGTTCATCAGAATATCCCCCGTTAAAAAATAAATGAAAAAATCAAGAATCGGATGCGGCGCCTCGCAACAACAGCGTACCGGCAGCCAACAGCACGGCGGCCATTATCAGGCCGCTTGAAAAACCGGCGTTGCCGCCGGTCGCCGCATTCACGGTCAAGGGACCAATAATCTGCCCGCAAGCAAAAGCAGCGGTCATGGCCGCCATCAGCGCGGTTGCGTGGCGGCCGGCAATGTGCCTGGCCTCCTGCAGTGCCATCAGGGTGATGACCATGAAGGTACCGCCCACGCACAAGGCCGCTGCAAAAATCGCCGGCAACTGCGGCGATGCGATCGGCAGCACCACGCCAAGTGCCATCACCCATTGGCCAAGCATCCATAGACGCCGCCGGCTCATCAGCCGGACCAAGGGGGCGACGCACAATGTCGATGCGGCCGCAGCGAGACCGAACACCGGCCATGACCAGCCGAATGCAGCCGAATTGTGCAGAACGTTCTTCGCCATCACGGGCAAAAATGTGGCCGGAATAATGTAGCCGAAGCCGAACACGCCATAGCAGCATACTAGGCGTATGGCTTCCGCATTCCATTGAAACTTGCCGTCTGCACTTGTCTTCTTGCTGCCGGGGGAGGACGTCTGAGCGGGAAAATAGCGCCAGATCAGCACGGTAAAAACCATCGTCATCAGGCCAAGCGCAGTCCACGCGCTTGTCGATCCCATATTGAATTCCGTCAGCACGATGCAAAGCAAGCCTGCCGCAGCAATACCGCTGCCGACGCCGGCAAATACCAGACCGTTGAGAAACGGCCGTTGATAGGCCGCCAGGGTTTCAAGAGACCATGCGGAAACGGAAATCAGCACCCATGCACTGGCGACGCCGGCGAGCAGGCGCAAAACCAGCCATGTAATGAACGGCAATGGCATGCCCATTGCCATTGTCGCGATGCCGATTGTCATCAAGCCGCCGCGTATCGCGCGTTCCGGACGAACGTTGAGCGCCATGGCGCTCAGAGCGCCGACCAGGTAACCGAAATAATTGGCCGATGCCAGCCAGGCGCCGCCCTGGATCGTCAACCCGGTGTCCTGCAGCATCATCGGCATCACCGGCGTAAATGCGAAACGGCCTATGCCCATCGCCACGGCCAGCGCAGCCAAGCCGGCCAAAGCCTTTGCAATTGGCGATGACGCATGGCGCGCATTGTTTCCGGCGATCGAGGTATTTTGATTCGACATGATACGAGTCTAGCTTGACGCGGGTATTTAGAAAAATGAATAATGAAGATAGGAGGTTCTCAAAATGAGAAACATTGATTTGGAATCCCTGCACATTTTCAAGGCAGTGGTGGACTACGGCGGCATCACCAAGGCGGCAGCCTATTTGAATCGCGTCCAATCGAACATCACGACGCGCATCCAGAACCTGGAAGAGCGTCTTGGCGTCAAGCTGTTTCAACGTCAGGGCGGCAAGCTGCTGTTGTCGTCCGAAGGAAAGCTGCTGCTGAGCTATGCGGAACGTCTGCTTCGCCTGTCGTCGGAGGCTGAATCGGCGCTTCGCAGCGGCGGCCCAAGAGGAACGCTGCGAATCGGCACAATGGAAAGCACGGCGGCAGCGCGCTTGCCGCCCTTGCTGTCTGGTTACCATCAGAAATACCCGGACGTGCAGATCGAACTGGTCACGGGGACGTCCGGCGCCTTGATCGGCAAGGTGCACCGGTTTGAAATCGAAGCTGCTTTCGTAGCGGAACCGCAGATATTGGGTGAATTGGAATCGCAGGAAGTCTTTACCGAAGAACTGGTGCTGATTGCGTCCAAAAATACGCCGGCCATCAGATCCCCGAAAGATATGCAACAACGCACCATCGTCGCATTCGCGGCCGGTTGTTCCTATCGCCGCATCCTGGAGGACTGGTTGAGCACGGCGGCAGTCGTGCCGGATCGCGTGCTGGAACTCGGTTCCTGCCATGCGATCGTTGCTTGTGTCGCGGCCGGCTCCGGACTGGCAATCATGCCGCGTTCCGTACTGGAAGTCGTGCATGCGGATAACGAGATCGTCGCTTTTACACTTCCTCCGAGAGTGGCTCGTGTGAAGACCTGCCTGGTCTGGCGTAAAGGTCATCAATCGGTTGCCTTGGAAGCGATGCGCAAGGGCCTGAAGCAAAAAAGGCGCTAACTTACGCACGGTCCGTGACATAGGCATGGTCTGGATAGTTGCCGTGACACATAGCCAGTACAATTCCGAAATCCGAAGCAAGCCGCGGCAAGCCTTGCAAGCATGCGCATCCTCCAAAGAACTTTAAAACCGATGCCCGAAAAAAATCTGACCCATCCTCCTGCAACGATCTCGGAAGACAAGGGCGTGCGTTTCCTGCACCTCGGAACCGAATGGGTGCAAGGCGCAATGCGACTCAGCAAACCGGACGCGATCGAGCTGGAATATGTGCAACAGATGATGATGTGGATGCTGTTCAACCAGTCACCACGGCACATCGTGCAGTTCGGTCTGGGCACTGCGACGTTGACCAAATTCTGTTATCGCCGCTTTCCCGAGGCGCAAGTAACCGCGGTCGAACTCAATCCCGCCGTCATTGCGATCTGCGAAGAGAAGTTCGCGCTTCCGCCCAACGATGCGCGCCTCAATGTCCTCAACATGGACGCGTTGGATTTCGTAACCGGGCGCGCCCCGCGAGGAGACATCGATATCCTGCAAGTCGATTTGTATGATGCCGAGGCGCGCGGACCGGTATTGGACACACAGGAGTTCTATCAGGCCTGCGCCGACTGTCTCACGCCTGACGGCATGATGACCTGCAACCTGTTCGGCGACTATCCGAACTATGGCAAGAATCTCGATGCGATGCAGCTTGCATTCGATGCCGTGGTCTGGCTGCCGGAAGTTCACGACGCCAATGTCATCGTGCTTGCATTCAAGCATTCGCCGCAGATCGACTTCAGCGTGTTATATGAGCGCGCCGCAGCGATCAGGCGTCAGACCGGCATGCCTGCGAAATCCTGGGTTGATGGGTTGAAAGCCTGGATGCTGGAACAATAGCGGGTGCCATCCGGTATGCAATACAGCCTGCAGCCGTGATTCGAAGCACCCGATGGCGGTAGCCAATTATTTGAGCAAGCCTTCCTCCTTCATCGCCTCTTGCACTTTCGGACGCTCGCCGATGCGTGCCATATACGCCTGGATATTCGGCCAGGGGCTCACATCGATTTTGTGGAGCTTGGTCCAATTAAGCACCGTGAAGAGATAGGCATCTGCGGCGGAAAATTTGTCGCCTGTAATGTAGGATTTTCCGTCAAGCAGTTTTTCCAGCGCATCAAGGCGTCGTCCTATCGTCTCCATTTGGATTTTTCGCATCTCGGCCGTCAGGTAGGGATTGAAGAGAGCGCCGATCTGCTTGTGTACTTCCGCCGCAGTAAAATTCAACGCTTCCATTTGGCGGTAGCGCTCCATCGTGCCGAATGGCGGCGTCAGTCCGCTCTCGGGTTTTTGATCCGCGAGGTACTGGCAGATCACACTGGCCTCGGTCAGGATTTGCCCATCATCAAGCATCAGGGTCGGTACGTAGCCTTTCGGGTTTATCTTCCAATAGTCACCGCCGTCAGCAGTCTTCTTGTTGATGAGGTCGACTTTCTCAATATCGAGGTGGTAACCGGCCTCGCATGCAACGATGTGGGGCGCCATCGAACAGGCACCGGGCGAGTAATAGAGTTTCATGGAATCTCCTGTCTGGTTGATGATAGAAAAGCGCCACGCATTTGGCGCCGAAGTCATTGAGAAAATGCAAGAGGCATGGACGTGTGAAAGGGAGTTCAAAAACTCTAGCACAAAAGCCGGAAAAGCAAAGTCGAGTCATCGATAAGTCTCGAAGAACCGATGTCAGGCACCTTTGATGAATATCGGCAATGAAGATGAAGGGCTGCAAATTGTGGCGTTTTGAATAGGGTATTGTGAAAACATGTTAAATATGCTGGCATACCGGCGGTATTTGCTTGAACCTTTTTTTTCAGAGCGGTAAGGTTCCGATTGGATAAAATTTGGCAAGCTTTTTCGTCAATTTTTCTGAGGTGATCAGCTATCGAAAGATCCGACGGTTTGGTTCTGTGAATGCGGTTGTTACGGTACGGGCCTTATGGGGACCTCTAAAATCACCAAAAGCGTTCAAGGTCGGGTCTGCGGTGCTCAGTACTTGCGTACATATCCGCTCTTCGATCCGACCTCGGACGCTTTTGGTGATTTTTAGAGGTCTTCTTATGTTTAACGAAAACGAATAAAACAGGCATGACAAAAGAAGTTTTGACTTTTACGCTCAATCCCGACAAGGCGCCCTTGTGCCAGGCGCATATCCCCGGGGATGCAGTGGTTCTTTCCGCCCGCGAGCAAGGGGATGCGATCTGCGTGTGGGCGCTGGCTGACCCGGAGCATGAGAGAAAACCGAAAGAGTTCGCCTTGATGGGGGCCGGACATGAGATGCCGGAATTCGGCGAACGGAAAACGCGGTTTGTCGGCTCCGCGAACATGCAGGGCGGCTTGGTATTTCATGTGTTCGAGGTTTTGGATTGAGGTGCCGGCGAGTCCGGCATCGACTCCTCAGGGCAGCACCGGCGCGCTTTCTCCGCATCGATGAATTTCCCAGGCAAGGCGATTTAGGTCGATAGTGTTTGCGAGACACGGCATCGCGCTGCGCAAGGCATCGTACTCTGCTTCATATCCGCTCCTCCGTTTGGCCTTGGGTACTTTGGACAGTTTTGAGAGGCCGCCACAAGTCCAGCTGCAAAGATCTAAAAAAATTCCCGCGTTTATGGGATTTCAATTTTTGATGCCGACGCGCATGCTACACCGCGTGGCGCAGAGCAATCGATTGAAATTGTGCGCTCCCTTATCCATAAACTATTGAGAGGAAATATCGATGAGTACATCCGTCGAAGGACAAGTTCCGTTTCGTGTTGGTAAATGGCTTCCTTCAGATCAAGCGGTCCTGGACAACTGGCTGGCGGCGCTCATCAACGAGGCGGAGGCCCTGCAGAAGCCGCTGCACCCGGTGCTGGAAGAGTTCAAGCAGGTGATCGAGCGCGAGGCTGAAATTTTCATGTTCTTCAACCAGATGTTCGAGCAGGTACCGAAGAAGCCGCCTTACAACAAGAACCCTGCCGGCAAGCCGCAGGTCCGCAATTACCGGCAGATGCTCCAGCTCATCAATGTCATTTTGACGCGCGCGCCGGAGTTCAACGAAACCGGCTTGGTGGGTTTTCCCATTAATGCCATACTCGATTGGTCGATGGGCACCACCGGCGGCTTTGCGGCTTTCTTGAATCAAAAGGTCAATCAGCAATTCAAGAAAGTTCTCAATGAATGGGCGCGCTTCCTCGGTTCAAAAGATTCCCGCGCAGTCCTGAACGACCATCCGCGCACCGGCTGGTTTGGCGTCGACGCGAAAAAGGCCATGCCGAATTTCGACAAGGAATTCAAATGCGATCCGGCCCAGCCGCATCATGGCTTTACGTCCTGGGACGATTTTTTCACGCGCGAATTTCGCGAAGGCGTGCGGCCGATCGCTTCGCCCCATGATGACTCGATCATCGTCAATGCCTGCGAGTCCGCCCCCTACCGGCTCGCACACGAAGTCAAACGGCAGGATAAATTCTGGATCAAAGCGCAACCGTATTCGGTCGAGCACATGCTGGCGAACGATCCCTATGTCGACAAGTTCGTCGGCGGGACGATCTACCAGGCGTTCTTGAGCGCGCTGAGCTATCACCGTTGGCACAGCCCGGTCAGCGGCAAGGTAGTCAAGGCCTATGTCAGGGAAGGCAGCTATTATTCCGAAGCCCTGTCCGAAGGCTACGATCCGGCCGGCCCCAACGATTCGCAAGGCTATATCACCGAGGTGGCGACCCGCGCGATGATCTTCATCGAGGCGGACAATCCCGCCATCGGATTGATGTGCTTCATGCCGGTCGGCATGGCCGAGGTGTCCACCTGCCAGATCACGGTTTATGAAGGTCAGCATGTTACGAAAGGCGAGCAGCTGGGCATGTTCCACTTCGGCGGCTCCACGCATTGCCTGTTCTTCGGGCCGCAGGTGAAACTGGATTTCGATCTGCACGGCCAGACTCCGGGCCTGAATTCGAGCAATATCCCGGTCAACTCCAGGATTGCCACGGTCCGCAAATAAACGGCCTGGACTGCGATGCGGGGCCTCAGGCGCCGCATCGCAGAATGCTGGCATTTTCTACCGCAACAGGTTCTTGCTATTCTCCTGCTTCAGATAGCGCTCTCTATACGTTTCTGCAACCGTGGAGCGCGACAGCAGGATGTCATGCAAACGAATCCGGCTATCCGTCGGGCAGTTTCCTGCAATGCGTAAGAACCCCGCCTTGGCCGGGAAAATCGGCGACATGGAGGGCGAGGCGCTGAGATGGTAATAGCGTTGCCGGCCATCTCCGACAACCCGGAAATACCGGCTTTTGATCTCGCTGAAGGCCGGTTCGTCGATTGCTCGGTAATACACCGCGCCGACGCCGCAGCCGGGCAAAGATGAAGGCGCCGACACTTCCATCCCGATCGACCAGACATAGTATTCTTCGCCGCGCTTCAAGGGCAGCGGCGGCACCGGCACTTCCAGCGTCCACAGGGTTTCCGTGGTCCGGTAGGCGCCGTTGCCTTCAGCGATGGCCCCATTGCCGCTCAGCGCTGCCAAGCTGCCCGTATCCCAATGATGGATCTTTTCATGCGGCACGGCGAGAATATCCGGCATCAATACCTGGCTGCGCTGGCGATGCCATTCGCCGATGCCGATCGACATCGCGAGGAGGGCCGCTGTCGCGCCCAGCTTCATGAAAGGGCGGGGCTGATAGCGCCATTCATTCCAAAGGACGGCAATGCCCACGGCAGACAGCACGATCAAGGGCACATCCAGCGCGCCGACGCTGTACCGATGGGTATAGAGCAGCGGCATGTGCACCAGCACCTGATACGCCAGCGCGCCGCCGATAAAGCAGCGCATCAATGTCGAACGCAATGAAAAAAGTCCGATGGTTCCCAGCACGATTTCGGCGATCCGCAGCGAACGCAGATTCCAAATCGAGTCGGCCAGAATTGCCTTGCTGACGAATACGAAACCGGACACCTTGCGCAGGTACATCAGAAGAATCTCGGCCGCAGTCTGCTGCTTCAGCATGAACAGGCCGACGCCCTTGAGCAAGGCATCGCCGGCGATCGAGAGATGGTCGAGGCCTTGGAGGACCGCGTTGTTGTCGTTGTAGCCGAGTGCGAAATACGGCGGCTCATAGCCGCCGGTCAAGGGATGGCTGCCGAGATAAAGTGCGGTGCCGACGCCTGTCGCCAACCCCGGATAACCGAAAGCCAGCCAGTTCTTGAGGATAAGCAGCAAAGGAAAAAGCACTGCCAGAAAATGCGCGGCAAATAAATCTTTTCCGACCTGGCGCCACGACGTTTTCACCCACAGCAGAATCGCCACGAGCAAAACGGCATACAAAAAATAAATGTAGGTGCCGCGCGTGAGGATCATCAAACCGCATGCAAGGCCCGCCAAAGGAACGAAAGTCCGCCGCCCCGCCACGGTTTCCGCCACCGCCATTGTCCACACGCCGAACAGGAAGAGGAACAAGGGTTCGGTCAGGATCGCCGGTTTGTATTCCGCCATCAAGGGAGAGAGCGCATACAGGAAAGCGGCGATCACGCCCGCGCCGTGCGAGTGCAGGAGCGTTCCGATCCGGTACAGCACCAGCAGCAGGAGGCAGGACAGCAGGGAGTTGCCGATCTTGATCGCCGTCGGGTCCGCGCCGAGCAGGGACGGGTAAATATACGACATCGGGATGATGCGCACGGAACCGGCATCGAGAAAGAATGCGGGCCCCTGGGAGAGCAGCGACTTCGCGTAGGCAAGGTAGGTATAGGAGTCGTTGTGCATCGCCGTGGGGAAGTGCTGCAAGGCTGCACGGAGGTTGATGCCGATAGCGAGCAGCAGCAGGCTCGGCGTCAAGAGATTCTGCAATGGCAGCAGCGGAAGGCGTGCGATTTTTCTCATGGAGAAACTATTGTTGTTGGGAGGACGGCGAATCATCGGCGCGTATCGATGCGCGAGCATGATCCGCTTTGCCGGATGCGTCGCATTATAGAGTTAGAGTGGACGCCGAAGGTCTCGACGGCTTCGCATGCAATGCTTGCCAATTCGCAGTCCAATTCGCAGTCCAATTCGCAGTCCGGCAGGGTAGGGCGGATTTTGTTGCGGCACTGCCTCGAACGGAAAAATCGGGAGTGGCCATTGGCGCACACGGTATACTGCCTGCTTTTTTACGGCTAAGCAGTTGTGCGAAAGCCCCCAGTCAGATCACGTATTTGGCTTTCCCCTCTGCCCGCTCACAGGAGAGGGAAGCCCGGTTCGCAATCATTGCGATGTCAAGAACCTTTGACGACCTGCTCGGTTCCTGAACAAATTCCATAGCCTTACCCCGAAAGACAAGACCATGAGTGCTCTACCAGCCTGCCCGAACTGCAATTCTGAATTTACCTACGAGGATGGCAACCTCTACATTTGCCCCGAGTGCGCCCATGAGTGGCCCGTGCAGGTGAATGCCGAAGCGGCCGAGGAAGGCGCCAAGGTCTACCGCGACTCGGCCGGCAACGTCTTGCAGGACGGCGATACGGTCACGGTGATCAAGGACTTGAAATTGAAAGGTTCGGGCGGCGTCATCAAGCTGGGCACCAAGGTCAAGAACATTCGCCTGGTCGACAGCGACCACGATATCGATTGCAAGATCGATGGCTTCGGCGCCATGAGTTTGAAATCGGAATTCGTCAAGAAACTGTAGTCTGCCGCTGCGACCGGTGGCCAGGCTCTAGGAACGGGCCGTGTCGGCCCCAGGCGCTTCAAACGTGTACAAGGCATACCCTTTCGCCATTTTCGGCATGATCCACCCAAACAGCGCCGCGATGCCTTTGTTCCACATGAGTTCAAACGTCCTGGTCAAGATGGAAGCTTCCGAACCCAGGCGGTAGCCGGCTTGCGTGAAGGTCGACGCCGGCGCATCGGCGAGGAACTTGAAAGGCGCATTCATTTGTTGAAGTTTCTTGTGGTTCTTCCGGTAGCGGGATTCGATGAGCCGCCGGGTCATCAGGTCGCATATCAGCTCGTGGCCCGGGTAGGCTTGCTGCAAGGCCTTCAAGGTCTCATGAATTTGTTCTTCGGCCAGATAAAAGAACACGCCCTCTATCACCACGACGACTTTGGATGCCGGCACGAGTTGCGGCAATTTTTCATATAGACGGTCGCGTCCAAAATCCACGGAAATCCGGCTCAAGCCATTTGCGCAATCGGTGACCGCAAGCCGCTGGTTCTTGTATTCAATGATGCCGGGCTCGTCGAGCTCGATCCAGGCGCCGCCCTGGATGCGATACGGCCGGCTATCGAAGCCGGCGCCGATCGTCACCACGCAGGTATCCGGCGCGGCCGCCAAGCGCGCACGCAACAGCGCGTCGATCATGCTGTGGCGCGCGAGATGGGCATTGCTGCCCATCCTGTCGCCGCTGAACATCGAAAAGACCTCCGCGCCGCGAGCGTTCATGAAACGCCGTGCATACTGGTCATTGCATACCGGGTGCGCCGATTCGGCGTCTTGGGCCCGGATGCCGCAGGTGTAGAAGGCGGTGTCGGAAACGGGATTCTTCATTTGCGTACTCCTTGTATCAATGTTTTGTCATTGCGTGCACTGTACCGGGCGGCGCAAAATTTAACCACGGAGATGCGACGAACCGCCGATCCGGCAGGATGAGGCGTCAATATTGAAGCCGGGGCCGTGCGCCGCCGTGCGGCCGGTTTCTGAAATGTCATGCAGCCCAGGCATCGCCTCCCGATTCGCCATGGCGTTCTCTGCCGCGGAATGATGCCCTTATTTTTATCAACGGAAGAGAAGCCTTATAAATCATGCACTTAGCCAAGAATCTATAGACTTATCCACAGAATTACCCACTGCAAATGTGGGTAATTCACGGCATGCTCGGGCCAACCCGACCTGCGCTCCAATAAATGCCGAGGTCCATAGTCCGCTGTGCCGCTCCCATGAATTTGCCTTGCACGAAAACCAGGCTGTGCCGGCGTCTTCCCTCGGTGTTTCACTATCATACGTTTGACGCAGCATACGGTGTATTCGCCATCCGGTATTGCAGCCGCGCCGAGATTTCCAAGCATCCGATTTTCATCAACAGGGCAGGCGCGCCGGTGCAAAAAAAGCCCTAGAAAAATAGTGAAAAATGAGAGATGCTTTGTTCAAGCTTTACATACTCGACATTTCCCTTGTTTCGACGGTTGCTGGTTCATTCGAATTGAATGTGGGGCACATATGGAAAGTCCGGACAAAGAACGGAAGCATCAAAAGCTTCGTTTGCGAATGAACCGTATATCAATCGTAAACTGCGTTCTGCAAACGCTTACCCTTGCCGCCTATGCCTGGGCCGGCAGCACGCAGTGGCCTGTGGTTCTGGCTTTTTTTCTTGCGAGCGGAAGCACGACGGTTTTTTTCGCGATATTCATTGCCGCGGGATGGAACTTGCGGTTTAAGGACAAGGGACTTCTTGTACCTCAACTAACCGTCGGCAGTGCTATTCAGATAGCCTTCCTGATCATCGAGCCGAAGCTGTGGATCGTGTTTCTGCTCTCCTTCGTCGTCACTTATGCCTACGCGATGATACGGTTCAGCCCGCGTCAATTTACCGCGGCATGGCTTGCTTTCGCGATCATCACGGCAGCCGCCTTGTACGCCGGGCGCGATCGCTTCGGCTACCCGGGTACATCAGGTTTTGACATCTTCATTTTATGGCTCTACTTCTGCTTTGCTATCCGCTCACTGACTTTGATCTGTGCACAATTCAGCTACTTGCGTGACCAGTTATCCGAAAAAAACAAACAATTGTCGGCATCGGTGGAAAAAATCAAGGAACTCGCCAGCCATGACGATCTTACCGGCGTCTACAACAGGCGTTCTTTCATGCTTTTTCTGGCCGAGGAACAGGCCAGAGCCGATCGCTCGGGACAGAAATTTTGGGTGGCGATTCTCGATCTCGATCATTTTAAATCGGTCAATGACCGCTTCGGCCATCTGGTCGGCGACGAGGTCTTGCGGACGTTTTGCCGGGCTGTGCAAGCGGCAATACGTAATACCGATCGATTCGCCCGCTACGGCGGTGAGGAATTCGTGGTGCTTTTGGCGTCGACCGCGACTACCGATGCCGCAGGTATCGTGATGGAGCGCATTCGGCTTTCAACGCAATCCTCGGACTGGAGCAGCCTGGCGCCGGGACTGGCGGTCACGGTGTCCGCCGGCATAACGTCGTTTCGTTCCGGCGAATCGGTTGAAGAGCTTTTGGGCCGGGCCGATGCGGCCCTTTACGAAGCAAAAGGCAGAGGCCGAAATCGCGTCGTTTTTGCGTGAGGGTGCTTTTCCTTGTGCCCGGAACGCACACATATCATGCAGTCAAGCGAGGTCGGCTCACCTGCTGCGCAAGTTTAAATTGGCTGCACCGCCTATGTCAGCGCCCCGTTGTCCGCCGAAGCCGCCTTCGACTTCGCGCAACTCTCACAAGTGACCAAGGTCGCGGTGCGCATGCTCGACAACGTGCTGATGTCTACCAAATGGCCGCTCGAAGGATAGGCCCGTGAAGCCTCCGACAAGCGCCGTCTCGGCATCGGCTTCACCGGCCTAGGCGACGCATTGATCATGCTCGGCCTGCGCTACGATTCCGAAGCAAGTCGCACCCTGGCCGCCGACATCGCCCGCGCAATGCGCGACGCCGCCTATGCCGGCTCGGTCGATCTAGCGAAGGAGCGCGGCGCGTTCCCGATGTTCGGCGTCGAACGTTACTTGCAAGGCGGCTTCGCCGCGCGCCTGCCCGAGACCCTGAAAAGCGACATCCGCCGGCATGGCATCCGCAACTCGCACCTGACCTCGATCGCCCCGACCGGCACGATTTCGCTGGCCTTCGCCGACAATGCAGCGAACGGCATCGAACCGCCGTTCTCCTGGTTCTATAACCGCACCAAGCGTATGCCCGACGGCAGCAAGAAAGACTACACCGTCGAAGACCACGCCTACCGCGTCTATCGCGCCCTCGGCCACGACGTCGGCAAATTGCCGGAAGCCTTCCTCTCCGCGCTGGAGATTTCCGCCACCGACCACATGCTGATGGTCGCCGCCGTCGCGCCCTATGTCGACAACGCGATATCCAAGACCGTCAACGTGCCAGAGGATTATCCGTACAGCGACTTCAAGAGCCTGTACATGGAAGCCTGACGCAAGGGATTCAAAGGCATCACCACCTACCGACCCAACAGCGTGCTGGGCGCGGTGGCCGTCTCCGAATAATCCGGCGTACCCTTCGAAGTCTGGGTACTCGGCGGCCAGCCGCCACGCGGTTTGCACGTGATCGCCAAGACGCTCTTCACCGACATGCGCGCCAACGACCGCGGCTGGCTGCGCAAGAAGCTCTTCATGCTGACCCATGCCTACGGCTACGCCTTCGACATGCCCCTGCCGCCGCACGGCGAGATGGTACGCTTGCCGAGCGCCACCGCCGCGCTGGCCAGACTGCTCGAATGGCGCTACCACCAGTTGGGCGCGCTCACAAGCAAAGCCGACGACCCCGCGCCAGTGCTCAACGCCTTGTTCGCGCTGCACGAACCCAAGACCGGCACCGACGGCACGCTGGCCTGGGTCGCCGACATCAGGAACCCATCGACCGAGTATGACTTCGTGCTGATGCTCAAAGAGCTGCAAATGCCCGACGGCAGTCGCAGGCCATACAGCATGTGCCTGACCGGCGGCCAAGGTCCGCCGCCAACCTGAGCATGAATAAGATTCTGTTCTTGTTGTCGAACGACTTAAAGAGGATCCTTCTCGGCTCGCCCACTGCGATGTTCGGATGGGTAGTCTTGCTATACAGGTGCTTCGCGATCTTTTCGGATTCACGGAAGAAATTCGCCTCGTTCGTGAAGATTCGGGTGTCGAAATGGGTCGCAGTGTTGGAGGTGTTGAATTGTTCGTTGGTAGAATGAATTAGATTGTTTACGATATCGCTCGTGCAGTTTAAATATTTGGCGGAAGACGCTTCGCTTTTCCGCCTGATCTCATAATGTCCCCAATCAGCATTGCACTCACACTTTGGCAGATGGGCTTGGTATCCGCGGACCGATTGGTTGCATGGGCCGACGCACAAATTCTTGATCACACCAACCCAGCGTCCGAGTTCTTCGAACTCTCGTTGCACGGCCCCATTGCCTGCCTAAAGTTGCCGGAGTGTGAATTTCCACATCGGCCGCTCGAACTGACGTTCACGGAAGAGTTCGCCTTGCGGGCAGAGGCGCTCGATGCGAACTCATGCGCCTCGGCAAGCGAATTCGTCAAATGGGCCAGCAGAAGATGTATGGGAGAGGACTTGGAAGAGCCGGAGGTCGCTCTTGGCTACCAACTCGATCACTTGTCTTGCGACTGCGATGATATGCTCGCTGCCCTTCGCTTGCTGCGAGAGGAGTTGCCAAGGCTAATGCCTCGTTGCAGTGCAACAGCTCGTGTTTTTTGGCGCAGGTACCTGATCTTTCCATCGAGCGACCGACCAACCAATGGCAAACGCTGTCCGCCGCAGGACGTAGGTCATGTCAAACGTTAAGCCGGGTAGGGTGGGCACGGTCCTTTGTGCCCACGCCGTGCTTCAACCGTTCAGCATGGACACGATGAAGCCGTGCCCACCGTACCTGATTTCCCAGCAGATCAATTAACGAACCACACATACTTACGAAGCGGCACATACCCCCCAACCCGATAGACCGCAGCCACTATCGATCCTCTTTCCGGCCGTGGCATCACCGCATTTCTGCTACATGCCGGTGGCCCTTTTCGCGAAGGCGAAAGAACAAAGACGCACTCCAATTTCGCGCCGCTCCATTTGGACTCCAAGCGAATTGTCGTCGCCGTCGGAATGGCCTCGTTGCGGGCCTGTCCTTCGCGAGACGACGACGTATCGTCGGCATAGTAGCCGTTGCACTTTTTGTCTTCGGTCTCAAGCCGCACACAGCGGGATACTTTTGCCGGCATGATTTTCGTACCGTCGGCATCGAGTTTGACCAGTTGCAGTTCAGCCGCGTCCTGCACTTCAATGATCCGGTCGACATTGCATGACTCCGGATTTTCATGGGCATGATCAAATGCATCGAGCTTGCGCGCTTGCTCTTGCGGCGGGAGTTTGCTGATGGTTTTAACCGTTTTCTCTAGGTCCGCACGAATGCTCAAGCAAAGCGCAGATGGCGATGCGGGGGCCGCCGGCGGTTCGGTTGCAAAGACGCTCGCCGATGCAAGCGTGCTGATCGCGACGGCCGCTGCGCGTTTTATGAGAATATTCATTCGATCGTAATCTTCCCGACATGTTTGTCATTTGCACGGCAAAGAATGAGGTAGTTATAGACCTGATCCCAGCCTATCACCGGAGCTTGGCCGATCGGATAGGGGAGGCCTATTCCGCCCGGCGCTTTAGGCATCCATGCGCTCGTCAGATCTTCGAAGCCGGGTTTCGGGGCGCCCTTAGGGTCAACGATAAAAGCGCGGACAGTGACACAACCTTCGGAAATTTCGCCGGTGTGCAAATAGCGGCTGGCACGCTCGTAATTCCCCGGGCAATTATCAATGAGGAACCAGGACTTGTGGTAGGTCGCCCATTGGGAATAGGCGGCGCGAGTTGCAGAATGCGGGTAGTCGGGAATGCACAAGGGGTAAGTGCCGGCAGGGACTTGCGTGTAGGTCTTGCCATCGGTCGGATGAGTGAAGGCGCCTGAAAACGCGTTGTATGGGCCTTGCCCGCCGATCCATATGGCCTGCTGCTTACGATTGAAGCGAATAAATCCAGGCGGTTGATGCCGGAGATTGGTCACGAACCACGAGGTGCTTGCACCCTTTGATTTGATATTTCCTTTTTCGCCTTTGTATGTCCCTTCCAGGAGCGTAAAGTATTCGCGGTTGCCCTTCATGCCTTCCCACTGCACTTTCATCCCATACGGCAACGACTGTCTGCCGAAGCGATCCAGTTGGACGGCAAGCCAATCATCGCTCGTTCGGCCTACAAATCGTGTTTCGCTCGCCATAAATTATTCTCCCGCAGTATCAATGAGATGTTATCGTATTGCAAAAATTAATCTTTTGTCCATATAAATATTTGCCGCCTTTAAGGTTCCCAAATTGCGAGACAGGAGCTTATTTTGTTTTTGCCCTACTTTTCGGCCGGCGCGGGCATCGGCTCTGGGCTACAAAGCCGGGTGCGGAGTCAAATGACCATGACCAGATGGCTTGTGGCGATGGCGGCGGCAGTGGGCATATTGTTTTCTCAATCTGCCTGCGCCGATGCGGAGGCACGATGGAAGGCAGAGCAGATCGCTCACCTCGCGCCGCTGCGCGACACATCCTATCGCAATGGAGAGTATGGCTTCAGCGCCGTGATTCCGCGCGGCGTTCAAGCCTATAAGGCAAGGCCGCCGACGCCGAATCACGGCATTCGGCTGATCCTGGGCCATCAGCGGACTATCGAAGTGTCTGCCGTCTTCGATGCGCCCAAATACGGCTGCACCAAGATCCAACTCGATCAATCGATCAATAGCGAGCAGCCCGACCATGTCGAGCGTTCGGCGGCTGAGCTGGGCGGCAAGCCTGCCGAGAAGGCTGTGCTCACCAAGGGAAATTCGATCATGATCATCGTCGCGCGGCGTCGGGACGAGGGCGGGATTTTGTATGAACTTGAACTGACGACCACGCCCGCATCGCGCGCGAAAGACGCGGCGGTGTTCGATCTTCTAGTGGCGCAATTTCGGGAGCGGAAGCGGGAATAGACTTGAAGGTCGCCGGTTGCGCTAATGTTGAGGCTCACATATCCCAGTGTGTGGTAAACGGTATTGGATCTCTCGGACACTGTCCGGCGAAGTCGCATCTCGGCCTGGAAAATGTCAGATCGAGTAGCGACTAATCCACTTAATGTGAGTTCATAACAGGCGCTACCGGTTGCCAAGACCGTAGGCTGGAATGTAATCTCGCCTGCCTAACGTTGCTTGGCCCAGCGTCATGGCAATAACCTGATCATTCGACATGTTGATGGATTGCGCAAAGCGTTCCGGAATCGAAATGGGTCGCAGTGTTGGAGGTGTTGAATTGTTCGTTGGTAGGATGAATTGGATTGTTTACGATATCGCTCGCGCAGTTTAAATATTTGGCGGAAGACGTTTCGCTTTTCCGCCTGATCTCATAATGTCCCCAATCAACATTGCACTCACACTTTGGCAGATGGGCTTGGTATCCGTGGACCGATTGGTTGCATGGGCCGACGCACAAATTCTTGATCAGGCCAACCCGGCCTCCGAGCTCTTCGAACTCTCATTGCACGGGCCCACTGCCTGCCTGAAGTTGCCGGAGTATGAATTTCCACCTCGGCCGCTCGAACTGACGTTCACGGAAGAGTTCGCCTTGCGGGCAGAGGCGCTCGATACGAATTCATGCGCCTCGGCAAGCGAATTCGTCAAATGGGCCAGCAGGAGATGTATGGGAGAAAACTTGGAAGAGCCCGAGGTTGCTCTTGGCTACCAGCTCGATCACTTGTCTTGCGACTGCAATGATATGTCCGCTGCTCTTCGCTTGCTGCAAGAGGAGTTGCCAAGATTAATGCCTCGTTGTCGTGCAACGGCTCGTGTTTTGTTGGCGCAGGTACCTGATCTTTCCATTGAGCGAGCGACCGGCCACGGCGGCCCAGTCGAAGCGGAAGATTGAACTTGGCGAGAACGACACTTAAGGCGATCATGGAACAATCGATAACCGGCTTTCACCTGGACGAGGAGAAACATTGGGTTGCAGAACTGGCCTGTGGTCACTTCCAACATGTACGTCACAACCCGCCGTGGTCGTTGAGGCCTTGGGTGCTCACCGAAGAGAGTAGAGGCAAGATGTTGGGATTTCGTTTGAATTGCAAGAAATGTGACTCCGGTTTTCCTCCGGACCATGGAGCGGCTAGGGCCGTAGGCTGAGATGTAATCCCAGCTACCTAAGGTTGCTTGGTCCAGCGCCATGGCAATAGCCTACTCATTCAACACGTTGATGGATTGCACGAAGCGTTTCACGTGTCGAATTGGGTCGCAGCGTCGGATGTATTGAATTGTTCGTTGGTAGAATGAACTGGAAAAAACAAAGTCAATGAGGACTCATATCGGCAAAATCCGGCTTGTCGTTTTTTCTGACGTAATAATAAGTAGTATTGTCTTTTGTGACCATGCCGACCCCGCCGATGCCGATAGCATATTCCCTATTGCCCTCTACCGTCCTGAAATAGCATGAACCAAAAGAATAATCATGAAATTCAAACTCAAATATTGGCCTTGTGTCTTTCCAGTAACTACGAAATTCATCTGGAGTCATCACGAACAAAGCGCAATCTTGTAGCTGATCTTGATGTATACCCGGCACGTTCATTTTTTCAATGCTGGCAGCTTTAACAGAAACTGGCGCATACCACCACAGAGACCATAGTGCTACAGAACACGAAAGGATTAAAAGAATAAAGCCGCTGACTTTCAAAGCTATTTTGATGGCACCCATGGCTTTAATATTGCACGTTCTCGCCTTCAGTAGGCAGTTTTCGCGGATCAATTACGCCATGGGCAAACGTGCGTGCACGATCGAGTTTTAATGTTGCAAGCAGCTCCCTTACTAGCCAACGCGACGACTGATTTTGAGCGTCAGTAGGACTGCCGTAAACCTTACCCTGGGGAGCGCCGACGACCTCGATACCAATAGAGTCCGCGTTTGTGGGATAGCGCTGCATAGCCGGTTTCTTCCGTTCCCATGCATCGATTAGCCTATCTTTCTCAACTTTATTATTAGCGTATTTTTTCTCTATTTGCGCCAAAACCTGATTGTCGGCAGGCGTACATGTGTGCACCGCCTTGCAATAGGCGTTTATGCGCCCGACATGCCAGCAAATCTGATTAATTCTGGCAGTTTGAAAAATCTGACCAGCCGGATTAATCAGAAAATGTGCACCAGTCCCAGAAGGTCTAAAGGCATATTCAGCCATCGTCTTAACGACATAGGCACTGCTTGTCTGATGCAAGACGATACCGCTAACTTCACTCATCAAGCCATGTTCAAGCATGGGATAAATCTTCGCCTCGATACGAATATCCCGCACAATGCCATCGTTCACTATTAGCATGGTAGCCGTTTTCCTGAAAGTTCAAATGCCATTGTTGTTATTAACTTAATAAATATAGCATGGAATTAACACTTTGCTATGGGTCTATTTCGTTACTTGTCACGATTTAACAATGTTGAGAAATGAGGAATTCACGCTTGCACAGCAATTGAGTACGGAGCAATTTTTCAATCACCGCTGCTTTCGTGACATCTGTGCCCACGCTGTTTCGGCGATACCGGAAAATGGCTTGCTTGGCGCGCAACATAGCCGAAGATGGCACACAGGGCCTTTTCTCAATTCAAATCGCTTGCCCCAGGTAAAATATCGGCGAATAGAGGCCCCATGCGGAGATCGGGATAATCACCACCGCAAGGACTGCCAGGCAAACCAGCAGACTCATGGCGGCAATTTTGTACCGGCGACTGCATTCCTTACGTCGCCACACATCGAACGAGACAACGGCAGAAACCAGCGGTAACACACCCCAATACGGCCCGGATGCAAGCAGCAATAACGTCAGCAACGGCAGATCGGCGCCGAAGGAACTAAAAACCTTAAAAAAAGCGGGAAAGACAAAAAATGCGGCAAGCGCAATGACCGTGAGAATGCCTGTCATGGCCAGATAACCGATCAGCAATTCGGCGCTACGCGGCTGCAACGCGTTGATCGAGGGTGCCGCCGATTGGCCGGGGCTTCCGAGAGTTGATGGCATACTTGTGTTCCGCATGGCGCGGTCCTTTCATTTGAAACGGGGAGTGTTTCCGGCGCCACGATTATCTCGTAGAAGCGCCTTGCTTTCCTAATCGCTCTCGCCTGAGAACCTGTTCGGAGTTTTTTAGGTAGTTTAAAAGAATTCTGGACAGGTTCTCAGGTATTCTTTGCAAGCTCAGAATCCACCCGGGAGAACAAAGAAAAATGCCTCAGCAAATCAAAGTCCTCATCCTGCAGGGCGGAGGCGCCTTGGGCGCCTACCAGGCCGGCGTCTACCAGCAATTGCAGCAGCATGACATCGAACTCGACTGGGTCGTCGGCACGTCCATCGGCGCCATCAACGCCGCGCTGATCGCGGGCAACCGGCCGGCAGATCGTCTGGGCAGCTTGAAGGAATTCTGGAAAGGCCTGGCGCCGAAGCTCGTGCACGATGCGCACCTTTGGGAGAAGCTTTTGCCATGGATGAAACCGGCCGCCGGCATGAATACCATCGGCACTTTGATAAACGGCGTCGACGGTTTTTTCAAACCGCGTGCCGGCGCAGGGTGGGACCTCAACGCAATCGTGCCGCTGGCGCAAAACAGTTTTTACGATACCGCGCCGCTTAAGGCGACGCTGGAGAAGTACATCGATTTCGATTACTTGAACGATGGGCCGACACGCATCAGCGTATGCGCGGTCGATATCGATTCGGGACAGAGCAAGGTGTTCGACAGCCGAGTGCAGCGGATCGCGCCGGAACACATCATGGCGAGCGGCGCGCTGCCGCCGGGGTTCCCGCCGGTTGAAATCGAAGGGCGCATGTACTGGGACGGCGGCATTTACTCGAACAGTCCGCTCGAAGTGGTGCTGGAAGAGGGCGAGCGTATCGACGCCTTGTGCTTCATGGTGGACCTGTGGGACCCGACCGAAGAACGGCCCGCGTCGATGGCACAGGCGATGGCGCGCTACAAGAGCATCCAATACGCCAGCCGCTCGAAAGAACAGCTTGCCGCGCGCCGCAAGATCCGGGATTTGCAGCGCGCGATCCGCGAACTGAGCGAAAAGCTTCCGCCTGCCGAACGCGAAAAAACGGCTATGCAGTCGCTCATCGACATGGGTTGCGGCCATACCATCAATGTGGTGCACCTGATCATGAAGGCGCTACCCGATGACCACTTTTTCAAGGACATCGATTTCAGCAAGGCCACGGTGGAACGGCGTTGGCAGATGGGGCTGGCCGACGCCGCGCGTGCGTTGAAACATAAGTCGTGGCTGCAGCCTTTGCCGCCGCATGCCGGCCTCATCATTCATGAGCTTGAGCAGGAATGAGGAATACGCTTCCGGGATTCCAATCCGGCAAGCCCGGAATGCTGCTCATTGCAGTGGCTAATTGGACGGAAGAACTAGGATGAATGGGGGATAGGGCAGGCATGATGCGGCATGGGCGCATAGCGTCCTGGTCCGAGTATGCCCACCGGGCCGATGGCGGATTTGAGCTGGCCGGCCAGATCCCAGAAGGCGGATGCGCTGCCGGCTACCCGCTGCATCGATTGCGGTCCGAACCGGTACGGTACGAAGCCGAGCACGATGCCGTCGTCGAACAAGGCGCGATAGCATCGTTCCGTCATGAACAGCAGGCGGTCGGCCGCCGGGGCAAGCAATTGCCGCACTATTTTTTGTGCGACGGCGACGACGCGCCGTTCGCCGCAGAGCGCTCCAGCGCCGGTCCATGCGCCCACCCGATTTTCGCGCCCGAGCCGGACTATCGCATCGGCGGGCAGGGTGCCGCCGTGAGCCTCGGCCAGTTCATACGGATAGGGGGCCGTCATCGCCAGAACACGATGGCGGTTCATCAGGTTGAGGGAACCGGCGATGCCGGGAAGGCGCGCCATGATGTTCATGTCGGTGTTCCGCATCAAGCATCCCTTGCTGCTAACGCTGGCCTGCTACAGTCTGCTTGGATTGATGTTGTGGGGGGCAGCACGAACGGGGCAAGCCGGAGCGGACTGACCGGGGCGTCCGGACTGCGCAAGCGGTGCAACAGCATGACGTAAAATTCCCACATGCCGTATTCCCAGTACGGCAGGCCTGCCACGTCGGAATGCGCAAAGAAAAACACGCCGCGCGTCACCGCATCGATGTCGTCGCCGGCATAAAACAGGTTGACTGCGGCAAACAGCAGCAACTCGCTCCATGCCAGCGGCATGAATGCAATCAGCCAAAGCGCGAGCAACAGCGCGCTCTGCACCATGCCCGGCAGAGGCAGGATCAACTCCTGGACCAGGCTGTAATGCGCCAGAAAAGGCGTCATCCCGGTGATGCCCCACAGGCAGCCAGTCGTACAAGCGACAACCGCAAAATGGCGCAAGGCAGCATCGGCCGTATCGGTACCCGGCGTGGCGGCGTCGAGCGTCTTGCGATAGCGGCGGTAGTCGAACGTTCCTTTGACGCTCAACGCCAGATTGAGCAGCAGCCATCCGTACAACAAGGGCGAGGGCAGATGCTGCCACAGCACCTGGGCCACCCGCAGATTCATGCCGAAGTTTACACTCACGGTGAACGGATAATTACGATAGATCAGCCGTGTCTGTTCAAGGCGGGTTTTTCGCTGGAACCTTGGCGAAGAATGTTGAAGGTCATTATTTTCCGTTCTCGTTTTGAATGCGTGCCGCGGCGTGCTGGGTTCTTTCATGACGATGCCGAACCCGCCATGCGAGGAACGCAAGCAATGCCGCGTTCAGCGCAACCCTGCGGGAGTTGTGCCGAATTCGCGCTTTACCAGTTTGCGCAGCGTCGTCCCATCCTGATATCCGATTTTTTCGGCAATTGTATCGATCGGCATCGAGGTGGTTTCAATCAGATGGACGGCGTGCATCAATTTGCGGCGCTGGATGAATTTAACGGGGGAAACGCCCGTTGCTGACTGGATTCTTCGTGCCAGGGTCTTGGACGACACGGCCAGCTCGGCCGATAAATGTGCAACGCTGATCGGCATGGATATGTGCCCGTCGATCCATCGTTCGGCGGCAATTACGGTAGGGTCAACATGCCGGATATGCGTCGGTATCATGTACCTTGCCTGTGACGGGCGCTGGTCGATCAGCATGTACCGCGAGCATAGATGCGCAACCGAAGCACCCATCGTGTCGGCGACGATCGCCAGCGCAAGATCCAGTTGTGAAAAGGCGGAACCGGCCGTCAGGTACTGGCCGTCGCGCACCAGCATCCTTGTTTCGTCCAGTTTGATATCGGGATAGCGGGCGCGGAAAATTTGAGCAAGCCACCACGTCGTCGTCGCGGCACGGCCGGGCAGCAAGCCTGCTTCCGCAAGAAAAAAGACGGAAGAGCAGGAGGCGCCGATTTTTACTTTTTCGCGGTCGAGAAGCTGCAGCAGCCGCATGGCTTCCTGCGCGTCTTGTTTTGCGAAGCGGCTCGTGATCTCCTTGTCGGATAAGAGCCCGGCGCCGGGGAGGATGACCCAGTTTGGTTTCAGATGCGCTTCGATCGCTTCTTTGAATGTCATGTCCGTCGTCAGCCGCAATCCTGCCCCGGTTTGAATAAATCTTTTGTATCCGGCGGTCAATACGCGAATTTGATCCTTGCGTCCCTTGCCGGCAAGGAAGGCGCTGCCCGCCTTCAAGGTGTCCAGGGTGATGGCAAGACTGGAATCCATGACGCCTTCCAGCGCCAATATCAAGATCGTTTGCATTTGTCCAGTATGACATGAAATTAGTCATATTTGACAATGTCGGGATTGATTGCCCGGCGCTAGACTGAGGGCATGGACTGAGGATGGCATCTTCACAAAGGAGCGACAGATGACGGCTATCAAGAATGGTACGAGCAGTACGATTGCGAGGCGGAACATGAATGAGGATGATCCGCTCGAAGACTTTGAACATCGCCGCATCACGCTTAACGGAATCGCGAAGCTGGTGCACGTCGCCGGCGAGGGACCGGCGGTGATCGTGATGGCGGAGATGCCGGGCATCAGTCCGCACGTCGCACGCTTTGGCCGCTGGGTGCGCGACGCGGGCTTTACCGTGTACATGCCGTCCCTGTTCGGCCGCGATGGCATCGTGCCCGGCGCGGAAGAAGGTGTTGCGATTCTCAGGCAGGCTTGCGTCAGCGCCGAGTTTCATGCCTTCGCATCCAACAAATCCAGTCCGGTGACCCAATGGCTGCGTTCGCTGGCGCGGCTTGCGCATGAGGAGTGCGGTGGCCCGGGCGTCGGCGCAATCGGGATGTGCTTCACCGGCAACTTTGCGCTCACCATGATGCTGGAGCCGGCCATGCTCGCGCCGGTGGTATGCCAGCCTTCATTGCCGCTGGACGATGCCGCTGGCATCGGCATGTCCTTAGACGAATTGGCTGCCGTCCGGGAACGCCTGGAGCGAGAGAACTTGACCGTCATGGCCTATCGTTTCGAGGGCGATAAGCATTGCAAGGCGCAGCGGTTTGCCGCCTACGCCGCAGCGCTCGGCGATCGCTTCGTGGCGCGCGTATTACCCGACAGCGCGGCCAATCCGGATACTCCGCTGTTCTTCGACAAGGTGGTCGCATGTCCGCACAGTGTAGTGACGGCGCATCTGATAGACGAAGCTGGGCAGCCGACGATCAAGGCGCGTGACGAGATTCTGTCGTTCTTCGGGCAGCGGCTCGGGACACGAGATCCGCTGACCGGCCATGTCACTTGACGTGAATCAGCACCTGCTTGCGATCCCAATTCTGTGTTCCGCGGTAGGTGATTGCAATCACATAGCGGCCTTTTGGCAGGGTATCTTGCGTCAACGTATTCTGTTCGGTCACAGCGGCATTGCCGTTGATGCGGACGCTGTCCTGGGCGACCAGTTCGCGTTTGCTCTCGAGATCCTGATCATCGAGCGGATAGATCATCAATTCGGGATCGGTTTTCGGCTCGCCGACATGCGGCAGGCCGAAGGCATTTGAGCGCACCTCAACTTCAAGCGCATGGGCGCCGTCGATTGGCGCCGCCACTTCCCAGTAAATATCGCGCACGCGGTTATTGGCCTCTTTGGCTTCACGCGTGACTTGTTCATGCCGCGCTTTGTCGCCGATGACGGTGACGGCATTTCCGCCTATCGTGGCGTCGAAGCAGCGGCCGATACGGCCGACACAGGGGAGCTTGTCGAAATAGCTGGCGTAACTTGGCGGTGGTGCGTCGCCGGCAAAGGCGCCGCTTGCGGCAGAGAGAGAAACGGCGATGGCGCCGAGGAGATTTTTAAATTTCGTCATTCTATGTTCGAAGGTCAATGTACTGAAAGGTATGCATTCTAGTGTCCTGTTCCGTAAATTCGTTGCATAAAAGATGACGAGAATCGGGCCGATACCGCGTCAAAAATGCGCGCAAGGCCTCGGCCTTGCTATGCTTTTTTCCTTGTCTCGGCCCGATTTCGCCACTTTTACTTTTGCAACGAATTTGCGGAACAGGACACTAGCAGGCGAGAAAATCCATCCGCCTCAAGAGGCGGCCAGTGTAGGGGGAAATTTTTCATATGGCAACGAAGTTGTCGTCGCAAATTCGGTGATGGCCCGCGTGGCGCGTTGCCGAGCTGCACATAAAACGGGCACGCCCGGATTCCCTTGTCAGAACTGGCTTTGGCGCAGGTATCAACGGGTTATCCACAGCACTGTCCACACAGGCTGTGCGTAACTTTTTCAGTACGGCGCACGCTTTGCCTTCCATGCTTGACAGGCTTGCCTTCTTCCCCTTTACAATCCGGCTGACCTTCTCCTGTGAAGCAAGCGGGAGGCACGGCGATTCAGCTTTCGTCCTGTTCGCGCGATGCCGCCATTCGCTAAACCCCCAAACTTTTGGAGCCGCTCCATGCCCATCGTCACCGTCACCGTCCGCAAGCCAAAGAGCAGCGAATTCAAGGCCGGCGTTCTCGGGGCTATACATGCTGCGCTCGTTGCGTCCGGCGTGAACGAACGCGACCGCTTTCATCGGGTGCTGGAATTGTCCGCTGACGACTTCCACTTCGATCCCAGCTTTCCGGATGCACAGCAGGATCGCAACGATGACTTTGTGCTGGTTGAAATCCTGCTCGGCGTGGGGCGCAGCGTCAAAGTCAAAAAGCAGATACTTGAGAATATGATGGCCGGTCTTTCACGCACCGGCCTCGATCCGGAGAACGTGATGGTTTGTTTCCAGGACGTTCCCTGGGAAAACTGGTCTGCTGCCGGCGGCCGGATACTCCACACTTGAGAGGCGTCGATGCGATTGCATCGGACCGCTCATGGCGGGTTGAGGGCGATATTGCCTTAACAATGTTCCCAGGGCAGGAGTTCATAACCGGCTCTACGCATCATCATGCCATTTTCCCCTACCCGGAATGGACCATTGTCCCTGACTGTATTGGCGAAGATTCCGGGCCAAGTTCCCCTGATTCCCGTTATAAAATTCAGGCCGGGCGCTGAATGCAGCGCATATTTTCATAAAGTAAAAAACCATGAAATCCCGCACCTGGGTCCAACAGGCCATCCGCATTATCGAAGCCGACTTCAACCGCTCAGCCGATACCCATTTATTTCCGTTGCAATTGCCCGGCTTTCCTGACATTAATCTGTATTTCAAGGACGAGTCGAGCCATCCGACCGGCAGCTTGAAACATCGCCTGGCGCGCTCGCTGTTTTTATTCGGCCTGTGCAACGGCTGGATTCACCGCGGCAGCACCATTATCGAGGCATCCAGCGGTTCGACCGCCGTGTCCGAGGCCTATTTTGCGCGGCTCCTGAAACTGCCCTTCATCGCAGTGATGCCGCGTTCGACATCGCCGGAGAAAATCGCCTGTATCGAATTCTATGGCGGGCGCTGCCACCTGATCGATGAGGCGAGTCAGGTGGTCAACGAATCCCGGCGGCTGGCGCGGGAGACCGGCGGGCATTTCATGGATCAGTTCACCTATGCCGAGCGGGCTACCGACTGGCGCGCAAACAACAACATCGCGGAGTCGATTTTCAGCCAGATGCGCGAAGAACCGCATCCGGTGCCGCGCTGGATCGTGTGCGGCGCCGGCACCGGCGGCACCTCGGCCACGCTGGGCCGATACGTGCGCTATCAGCGTTACGACACGCAGGTCTGCGTGGCCGATCCGGATCATTCGGTATTTTTCGATTATTACCTGAGCGGCGACCGCGGTTTGACCGCGCCTTGCGGGTCGCGCATCGAGGGCATCGGCCGGCCTTGCGTCGAGGCTTCGTTCGTGCGCAGCGTGATCGATGCGATGGTCAAGGTGCCGGACAATTATTCGCTGGCCGCGCTGCATTACCTGGAGAAGGCATTGGGGCGCAAATGCGGCGGCTCGACCGGCACGATATTTTGCGCGGTGCTGAGCCTGGCCGATGAAATGCGGCGCAACCAGGAAGCCGGTTCGATCGTCGCGATCCTGTGCGACGGCGGCGAGCGTTATCTGCACAGTTATTACGATCGCGCCTGGCTGGCGGCCAATGGGTTTGAGATCGGGGCGCAGCTTGAAGAGATTTCCGGTTTTGCGTCCAAGGCAGAGGGGCAGTGGCCGCTCCGCGTGCGGCGGATCAGGGATTGAGAAGCCTGTTTGAGTTCATAACAGGCTCTAAATTATTTCCTTCACCTGCGCAGCGATTTTTTGCACCGTATCCTGCCCTGATTCCGTCCCGCCGTCGGTCGTCAGGCAATATTCCAATTCCTGCGCCGATAGCGGTTCCGACGTCGCCAATTGATGCGCAAGCACTTCCAGGCTGGCGTCCGAGGGGTCGCCGCCGCCCTGTTCCCGCCGCGCCGTGATGCGTGCTCGTAAAACCGCTTCATCGGCCCGCAAATCAAAGATGAGGAAGGGGACCTCAAGCTCGCGTGCCAGCTCTGCAAATGCATCGCGCTGTGTTTTTTTCAGAAAAGCCGCATCGACGATGACGGGCAACCCGGACGCGACGATCGAACGGGTCAGCGCGGCCAGACGGCGATAGGTCGCTTCGGTGGCGAGAGGTTCGTAGATGCCATGTCCCGGTGCAGCGCCGGCATCGACGTGCGCGGACAAGCCGTGCATGCGCTTGCGCTCCAGGTCGGAGCGGATCTGCACCGCGCCGAGCAACTCAAGCAGCGCGCGCGAAAATACCGACTTGCCGCTGCCGGAATAGCCGTGCGTGATCATGAGTGCGCTCTGCGCCGGCCGCGTCTCGCGCGCCGCCAGAGCAAGGTATCGGCGTGCCTCGCTGGCGGCCGTGCCTGCTGCAAGCGCTTCCAGCTGTTCCGCACGCAAGTCGGCCACCTTGGCGCGCACCAGCGCGCGCTGGGCGCGATAGTAGCGCAGCACCGCCAGCCCTTCATAATCACCGCTTTCCTGCAGATAGCGATTGAGCAGACGCGCCGACAGATCCGGCCGCTCGCGGTATTCCAGGTCCATCAGGGTGAAGGCGAGGTCGTTCATCACATCGATCCAGCGCAGGCTTTCGTTGAACTCGATGCAGTCAAATACTTCGACGCGTCCACGCCAGGTCAAGATATTGTTGCTGTGCAGATCGCCATGGCATTCGCGGACGTAGCCGGTCTGCTTGCGCAGCACGAAAGTCTCGCGCAGCGTGTCTTCCTGCTGCGTTTGCCACGCGCTCAGTTCGGCAAGCTGCTGCTGCGTTTCGTCGGCTTTTGCCAGCCGCTTGAGCGAGACGAGGTTGTCCTCGGCTATCGAGTGCAGGCCGGCTGGCGTGCTCCATGCGCTTTCTTCCGGTGCGGATGGAATCGCCAGATGGAAGCGCGCCACTTTTTGTGCCAGAGCATCGATTTCCTCCGGCGCCAGTAAGCGATTGTCGAGCCGGTGCGACCATAAGGCCTGCTGCTCGAATGCGCGCATCTTGACCGCGTATTCGATCGCTTCGCCGCCGCCTTCGATCGACGGTTGATCCGGTGTGCCGCTGATCGCCACTACGTCCAGGTAGATCGCCGGCGCCAACCGGCGGTTCAGGCGCAGCTCTTCCCGGCAATAGAAGCGGCGCGCCGCGAGCGTGGAGAAATCAAGGAAATCGAAGCGCAGCGCTTTCTTGAATTTGTATGCGGTATCGGCGCAGACCAGGACCCACGATATGTGGGTCTCGATTAATTGTGCCGGTTGGCCGCTCGCTTTCTCAAGCGCGTGCCTGAGCGCGGCAACAAGACGGCGCTGGTTTTCCAATGCGGCGGATTCGTTCATTGCTTTGTCCTTGGGAAAGAGCGCTGTCTTTGCGATGGGAAAGTATAGGCATGGCGGTGGCGTGCTTACCTTCGACAAAAGATTTTCGCGATTATTCGCGCAAGCGGCTTGCTTCTTGCGCTGCATCTCTTCCAGCCCGAACGCGCCCCTGATTGGGTTCATAACAGGCCCTAATTTTGGCAGCGTGAAGGCAGATCGACTGCCAACCGCAATCTGTGGATTTCGATCCCGGCGCTCTGCCGGCATTCGCGGTATGGATGGTATGGAGCGTGGTGGTGGTGAATCTGCCGAACATCGGTTTCAGCTACAGCACCGACCAGCTGTTCTGGCTGACTGCATTGCCGGGTTTGTCGGGGGCGACCCTGCGTATCTTCTATTCGTTCATGGTGCCGATCTTTGGCGGCCGCACACGGTTCGCCGTGCCTTTTTTATGTGCACTGCAAAAAAATTGCTTTGTGTTCATGCCATGGCAGGCTTTAATCTTCCCGTCCGGGTTTTATCGACCGCCGTATTACCGTTCATTCAAGTAAAAGTACCGTCTATCGAACGCTGCTTGTAATCCAACTCCCGAAACGTTTGATCCGTCTTTCAAAGAAAAGCAATTCAAAAACTCGGAAGAGTCTTGCAAGGCCACCGGTTTATTGATCCAGAAAAGGTATGTGGCGCCTCGCTATCCGCTCTGCCAACTGCCTCCCTCAGCCCGAGCATCGAACTGCCGGGACAGCATACAGAACCGATCCGCTTTCAGTCTGGCGCGGAAATAAATCCAATCTGCACAGCCATCAGTCTTCGCGCCTGCAATGGCTTTTCCATTCAAGGGGATAAATCAATGTTCAAACCAGTTACGTCGACAAAGTTGTTGTACGCATCGCTGAGCGCTGTCTCTATCACAGTGGCCGGCATGCATCCCGCCTATGCCGGTGATCCCGCAAAAGATCTCGATGTGCACTACAAGGGCGTAAGGGAGCCGAGCAGGAAAGAGGTCATCGAACTTCACCAACGAAAAGTCAAGCATGTAAAACCCAATGCGCTGGCGATCGAGCGAAAAAACAAGGAACTCAAAGAACATGGCAAACGCGAGATCGATTTCAAATTTGCCGAGCGGCCCGAGAATGAGTTCGAGATCGACGACGGCACCACACCGGACTCACTGCGCAGGGCGGCCGGGTTTGCCGCATTCGATGCGGCGACCGCCGGCGTAACGGCGATCCCGGCCAGCTTGGACAATAGCGTGCTTGCCGCCGCGCCGCCGATCGGAAACCAAGGCAGTGAAAATTCTTGTGTGGCGTTTGCCACGACTTACTACCAGGCCAGCCACGAAATCTGCCTGGCGCGCGGATGCGACAACAAGACCTCGAATACCAATATCCTGTCGCCCAAATGGACGTACAACATGATCAACGGTGGGGTCGACGACGGCTCCTGGTTTGCCGACGCGTTTGCCCTGCTTGAGAAAAACGGCGCGGCGACCTTGAGTCAGTTGCCCTATTTCGCCGGCGATTACCGCAGTTGGGATACGAATGCCGCGGATTGGCGTTCGGCCCTGACGTACCGGATGAATCCGTCTCAATACATGAGCGGCGTAAGCAGCGCTGCGGGACTGGCAAATCTCAAGCAGGCATTGGCCAACGGGCACGTGCTGACCTTTTCCACTTACGTCAGCTCCTGGCAATTCACCCAGGTGAAAGCCGATCCGGCTGTACCCAGCCCTTATGCCGGGCAATACGTGATGTCCTATATGAACGGCACGAGCGGCGCGCACGCAATGACCATCGTGGGCTACGACGACACCGTCTGGACCGATCTGAACGGCAACGGCGTCGTCGATCCGGGTGAAAAGGGTGCGCTCAAGGTCGCCAATTCCTGGGGCACCGGCTGGGGCAACAGCGGCTATATCTGGGTCGCCTATGATGCGCTTCTTGCCACCACGGCGGTGGCGGGCGGGCCGGTGTCGTCCACGCGGCAGGGAGCGCTCTGGTCCGACATTGCATATACCATCCTGGCAAAATCGAGCTACACGCCCAGGCTCATCGCAGAGTTCACGGTCAACCATCTGACTCGCAATCAAATGACGCTGCAGGGCGGCGCTTCGGCGACAACCTCCAGCACACCGACGGCCTATGCCGGCACCGGCGCTTTCATATCGCAGGGCGGGCCTTACGCTTTCGACGGCACGACGACAGCGGTCGATGCAAGCTTTGTGCTTGACCTGTCCGACGTGGTTCCTTCGACGCCGGCTTCGATGAATTACTATCTGGGCTTGTCCGATTCCGTCACGGGCAATCCCTTGACACTGAAGTCGGCGAAGCTGGTCAACCTGGGGCTGAATCAAGAAGTCCTTGCCAGCACCACTCTGCCATTGAGTGCCGACGGTGCGAGCAAATATGTTGCCATCCCTTATTCCTATTCCGATGGCAATACGCCCCCGGTCGCGCAGATTTCCGCAACGGCGCAAAGCCTGAACGGCGGATTGAACGTGACGTTCGATGGTTCGACTTCCTATGATCCGAACGGCAGCGTCGTATCGTATGCCTGGAATTTCGGCGATGGCTCGATGATCCAGACCAACAGCACCTTGTCGCATTTTTATGCCAATGCGGGAAGCTATAACGTCCAATTGACCGTGACGGACAATCAAGGCTCTACCGGCACCGCGAGCTACCTGGTCAAGGTGGCAGACATCGCGCCGCCGACTGCTCCGGCGAATCTGACCGCTGCCCTGGTAACGACGGGGAAATCCAAGAAGAACCCGACGATCGACCTCGGTTGGAGTGCAGCGTCGGACAACGTGGGCGTGGCGGCATACGATATTTATCGGAATAACGCCTTCCTTGCCAGCACCACTGCCAGGACCTACAGCGATACCGGCACGAAGGTGGGAGGCGGCGCCTACACTTACTATGTGGTTGCGCGCGACGCTGCTTCCAACAAATCGTCGCCTAGCAATACCGTCAGCATCACACGTTAAATAAGCGTCGTTGTGCGAATTTGACCAGGCCGCAGGGCCTGCATTTTGATCCGGAAGGGCACGGCTTGCCGTGCCTTTTTTTATGCGCTGCGCAGCCTTTGCCGATCATGAGATCATTTAGTCACAAAGAACTACTCTCTGTAGTCCTTCCCGAATCCCGAAACCGCGGTCTTGCCAATACCCATCGACCGTCCCGCTGCGTAGACTGACTGCATCAACGTAAGCAAACAGTTTGCGACGTTTCATTTCCAAGCACCGGGGGCGGTGCGCATGTGGAGGCAGCATGAGTCATTTTCTGGACCGCTTGAAATTTTTCAGTACGGTCCAGGAAACCTTTTTCGGCGGTCACGGTGCGGTCGTCAACGAAGACCGTACCTGGGAAAACGCCTATCGTCAGCGCTGGCAGCACGATAAGGCCGTGCGCTCGACCCATGGCGTGAACTGCACCGGCTCCTGCAGCTGGAATACCTGAAGATTCTGCGGGAAAGAGCAGCGATTGAAGTCGTGACGCTGGAAGGCGCGGGTACGCTGCTGATGCAGTAGAACCAAGGATGCAATGATCTTTATTTTGGCAAATCTCTGAGCCTTGCCAATTTTTTATTGAACTCATTCATCGGGAGCCGGTCCAGTTTCTTACAGTGCCAAAAAATGCGGTCGAGGGAATACCATGGACGATACCGATTTATTGCGCGCAATTTATGCCAGTGCAATCGATTACGCCATCATCACGATGGACAACGATGGCATTGTCGTGAGCTGGAATCCGGGCGCCGAACGGATTCTCGGCTATCGTGCCGAAGAAATCATCGGCCTCAGCGGCAGCGTTTTATTTACCGCCGAGGACCGTAGGCAATTAGTGCCGCAGCAGGAGTTGGCCACCGCACTCAAAGCGGGAAGAGGAGCGGATGATCGTTGGCATGTGCGAAAGGACGGGTCGCGTTTCTGGGGCGAGGGCGTGGTTACGCCGATTTACCTCGGCCACGGAGAGCACATCGGCTATCTCAAGATCATGCGCGACAATACCGCTCGCAAGCGCGCCGAGAACGACATGCTCAGGTTGGCCAATTTCGATGGGCTGACCGGGATTGCCAATCGCAATTATTTCCGGGTTCGGCTGGAGGAAATGATGGCGGCGATGGCGCGCAGCCGGCAACTGCTGATTCTGCAAGTCGTCGATCTGGATTTCTTCAAGCAAGTCAACGACAGTCTCGGGCATGCGGCAGGAGACGGCGTGCTGCGACAGGTGGCGGAGCGGATGACGCATCTGTTGCGCGAGACCGATTTCATCGCCCGTCTGGGCGGCGACGAGTTCATCGTGCTGCAGCCCAATGCGCACGGGCCGGAGGCTGGTGCGCAATTGGCGACCAAGCTGCTGGAAGCGTTGTCGCGTCCATTTCTCCTGGACGGCGGCGAGGTACGGATCGGCGCCAGCATCGGCATCGCCGTATATCCGCAAGATGCGGCGGAACCTGATCAATTGCTGGAAAAGGCCGATCTCGCACTCTACCGCGTCAAGAACGGCGGACGCGGCGGCTACAGCTATTTCACGGAACACATGGACACCGAAGCGCGCAATCGGGCGCACAACCTGCTCGAATTGCGTCATGCCGTAGCAATGCGCGAGTTCGAACTCGTATACCAGCCCGTGGTTGACTGTGCGACCGGGCACATCACTTCGGTGGAAGCACTTCTGCGTTGCAAGAATCCGGTCCTGGCCGCCTATCCGGTCGACGAGCTGATCGATCTGGCTGCGGAGGCCGGCTTGATGCCGACAATCGGCGCATGGGTTTTGGCGCAGGCCTGTGTTCAGCAGCGGGAATGGCAACGAGCCGGTCTGCCGAGATTTTGTCTCTCCATTAATTTTTGTCCGCATGAATTGATGAACGGGTTTCTGATCGACCAAATACGCGCCATGGTCGAACAATCTTCTTTGAGGCCGGAAGATCTGGAAATAGAAATTACCGAAAGAGACATGGTCGATAAGCAAGGACAAGGCATCAAGATTCTCGAGGAGTTGCATTCGCTCGGCATTTCGATTGCCTTGGACGATTTCGGCAGCGGCTATTCCTCGCTGAGTTATTTGCGCCGTTTGCCACTGCACCGGTTAAAACTGGACAAGGATTTTCTCAAAGGAATTCCCTATGATGCAACGAGTTGCGTGATAGCCAGATCGCTCATTGACATGGCGCATGCTCTGAACCTGACAGTCGTCGCTGAAGGCGTGGAGTCTCCTGAACAGGTTGAGTTTTTCCGCCAGAACCGATGTGACGCGCTGCAAGGCTTTCTCCTGTGTCCGCCGCTTCCGCTGGAGGGCCTCAAAGAATTATTCATGAAGCAAGCGACGATCAATGTGCAGCCGGAATTTCTGGCATAGAAAACTTGCGCCGGTTCGTGCGATGTAGAGCTGCACCATTTCTGAAAAGTATGCAGCCTGGGCGCACAAAGATGCTCCCGATAAACGAAAATGCATGACCAAGGGCATGCTCCTCATTATTTATTTCCTGGCGGCAGCAGTTTGGAAGATTCGACGTTCATTGCCCAGAATATACACATAATGTTCTGAGGCAAATCGAAACCAAACGAGAAACATTGAGATCTCAATGACGCGGTTTTGTTGCCGTAGCCGTTCACAGTGAATGAGCGGCTCATCTCACGAAGGAGTAATAATGGAAATGGAACAATCAGTAAACAAGTCGCTTGATCAGGTTGTATCTGCAATATGGACGCTCGATCTCGATCCAATCAAATTTAAATTAATGGATCCGGAAGAGGGACATGGCTGGTCACGCGACCTGGCCGACCGCAATGAAATCGAATACAAACGTTTTCTCACTTTGCTGGCGAAGTATCCGGGCATGGTGATTGTACCGAGCAAAGACGTCGACAAATTTTGGCACGCGCATATTCTTGATACCTATAAGTACGCGGAAGATTGCGCTCAGGTGTTCGGCTATTTCCTGCACCATTTTCCTTATTTCGGAATGCGTGGATCGGAAGATGCAGCACAGCTCGCCGCCGCTGCCAGGATCACGCATGATCTTCTCAGAAAAGAATTCGGCGCGCCGGAAACAGGGCAATCGGCGGGCTTTTGCGGCGTCACGAACGATGTGAGTTTTCCCGGCGCACCCAATGCGGCCAGCTTTTGCGGCGCTACGAATGACGCGAGTTTTTGCGGCGCCACCACGTTGGAAAGAAACCGGCCGCCTGACGCCCAAGCCGGCTTCTGCGGGGCCACCAATGCACGTCCTTCGGATCATGCAGAATTTTCGAAGCACGACGCGGACAACGCGTTGCGTCCGGATTGGCGGCCGGGGGACAGTCAGGTTCGCCAAGCGTGTTAAACCGGCGCGGGTTTTGTCGCAACTTCCTCCAAGCCTTCGTTCATATAAGCGCGGTCTCTTCAGGTTTCACGCCATATCCTAAAAAATAGGAAGCATTAGAGACTCTTAGAAACTATCCAGCCTCGCTTACTCAACGGGGCTTTTTGATTCCCGTCTCTGAAACGTCCCATGACGGGAAAAATAGCGATCGATTTTTTCTGTGGGCATCGGCATCGCAAAATAGGCGCCCTGCACCTCGTCGCATTCCAGTTGATGGAGAAGGGTCAGCACCTGCTCCTGCTCCACGCCCTCGGCAATGGTTTTAAGATTGAGACTGTGCGCCATTTGAATGATGGCGCGCACGATTGCCGCACCTTCCGTATCGGTGTTCAAGTCGCGAATGAATGATTTGTCGATCTTGAGCTTGTCAACGGCAAAGCGTTTCAGGTAGGCCAGGCTGGAATATCCGGTGCCGAAGTCGTCGATCGATAATTTGACGCCCAGCGACTTCAGGCGTTTGAGCGTTGCAAGCACGTTGTCGCTGTCCTGGATCAAAATCGACTCAGTCAATTCCAGTTCCAGGCATGCCGGGTCCAGGCCGGATGCGTATAAGGCATGCGCCACGGTTTGTTCCAGGTCGCCGCGTTTGAACTGGACGGCAGACAGGTTGACCGCGACCACCATCTCGGGCGAGCCGGCTTGATGCCAGGCAACCGCTTGCCGGCAGGCTTCCTGCAGTACCCATTCGCCGATAGGTATGATCAGGCCGCTGTCTTCGGCGACCGGGATGATCTCGGCCGCCGAGATCAGGCCGCGCTTCGGATGATTCCAGCGGATCAACGCTTCGACCCCGACGGTTTCGGCGTTCTCGACATTGATCTGCGGTTGATAATGGAGAACGAATTCGCCGTGCGCCAGTGCATGCCGCAGTCCGTCGCGCGTCTTGAGGCTGTTGCCGGCGTTGATGTTCATCTGCTGGCCGTAGAAGCGATAGGTATTGCGCCCGGCTTGCTTGGAGTGGTACATCGCCGCGTCGGATTTTTTTAGCAGCACTTCGAAATCCCTGCCGTCGTCCGGGTAGACCGCGAGGCCGATCGACAAGCTGGTGAATAATTCCAGCCCCTCGATATGGAAGGGGAGCGCCATTTGTTCGAGGATTTTGTCTGCGATGATCGAGATCGAATCGGTATGGTCGATATTGGAAAGAATGATCAGGAATTCATCGCCGCCATGCCGGCTGACGGTTTCGGTTTCGCGCACACAGGCGCGCAGGCGTTGCGCCACTGCCTTGAGCAAGGCGTCGCCGATCAGATGGCCGAGCGAATCATTGACCAGCTTGAAATTGTCGAGATCGATAAATAATAGTGCTGCCTTGGTCTTCTCGCGGTCGGCATAGGCAATCGCCACTTCCATCCGGTCCTTGGCGAGCACGCGATTGGGGAGCTTGGTCAGGGGATCATGGAAGGCAAGGAACTCGATATGCGCTTCGGATTCCTTGCTTTGGGTAATTTCCTGCACGGTGCCGATGACAATCGAGGGATGGCCAGCCTCATCCTGCATGATTTCCAGTTTTTGCCGCGCCCACCTGACGCCATCCGGGTTGTTGACGCGGTGTTCGATGTCGACCGGCTTGCCGCTGTGGGCGGTCTTCCAGGCTTGGACCACGGCTTTCCGGTCCTCCTGCAGGATGCAGCGAAGGAAGATCTTCCAGGTCAGGGGCGTTCCCATCGGTACGCCGAAGATTTTGTAGGCTTCGTCGGACCAGGTGAATTTGTTGGCGGAGAGATCGAGTTTCCAACTGCCGATGCTGGCGATGGATTGCGCTTTCTTCAAGGTCAGCGTACTTTCCTGAAGCTCCCCGTAAAGCAGATTGCGTTCTACCACCAGGCGATTGAAGTTGCTTACCAAAAGTCCTACTTCGTCATGCCGTTCGACCGTGAGAGGCAGCATGAAAAGCTGTCCGAGTTCGGACATTTTGCGTATGGAGTCGGCCGCGATTTTCAAGGGCGCCAGTTGCCGCGCCAGGATGGCGCGCAGCAGCGCCGCAATGACGATCGACAGCAGGATCGCGGTCAGGTAGACCTGACGCTGGAGCGTCTTGATCGGCGCAAATGCATCCTCGGTCTTGATGCCGGCGATGACGGTCCAGTCGGCAAACTTCAGGTTCCGGTTTACGCTCAGGGTTTCGAGGCCGTAGGAGGTCATGGAGATGCCGGTTCCCTCGTATTGTTGCTCGATCCGCCGATCGAGCAAGGGGTTGATTCCTGTCCGTGGAACCGGCATGAAGATGCGCTCGGTGTCGGAAGCCGAAACTGCGATGCGCGCCTTGCGTGCGATCACCACCACGCGCACGACCTTGCCGATATGCGGATTTTCGCGGAAGCCGAAAAAATTAGGGTCCTGCGGCGACATCGATGTGACCAGTGCGCCGATTGGCGTCCCCCTCGCATCGCGTACGGGAACGATGAGCAGGATGCGTGACTGGTGCGGCGTTTTGCCGATCAGGGGGAAAACATGGTGGGGTTGCCCGCTGGCCATGGCGGCGCGGAAATGCTCATTGCCGTCGACGTAATCGTACAGATTCCCCGTGCCCGCCGGATACTCGTCAACCTTGATGCCGTTTTTGTCGACAAGGAAAAGTCCATGCGGGAAAATCGAATAAGAGGGACGCAGGTATTGCAGCAGAGACCGGCGTGTGGCCGTGTCGGTGAGCATGTCCGTCGGGATCGTGGCGGCAATCTCCTGGATGATGTCCAGGTGCAGCTTCAAATTGGCATCAAGGTCTGCCGCGATGTAACCCACCGTTGCCGACAATTGGTCCACGAGTATTTTTTCAAGATCGGCTTGAAGTACCGATGAGACGCGAGCCGCCAATCCCCAAATACCTACAATCAGCAACGCTACGACAACCAGCAGTACACGGGCTTTCAAGCTCATGGAACGAAAGAGCTTACCCATCGATAGAGGGGGCCTTTGAATTGGGTTGATTGGATATTCTTGCGTTTGGTTTGTGTTTCCGATCACCGATAAGTTCCCATGCCGCAAAAAAAGCTTGGGGCACGCGATTGTTGCGTAAAACATGCCATGTGTCGTCCCGGCACACCCCGGGACGACACGGGATACCTCATCAAATATTCAAAAATCAATAATCCAGCGATTAGTTCAAAAATCAAAA
>CBIHON010000044.1:0-43358 GCA_966211965.1 uncultured Burkholderiales bacterium
CGATGGGCACGGCCCCGAGCCGACGGAAGGACTCCGCAAGGCTCGCCGATCCGGTCGCCCAGACCCGCGCGCCGCGCGCGAGCGCGATCTGGACCGCCACGTGGACGAAGCCGCCGGCACCGCCGTTGTAACCGGACCTGTGAGCATTGGTACCTGTCGAACCGCCGCCGCCGCCGCCGCCGAAGCCGCCAGCGCCGCCGACGCCGCCCACGCCGCCCACGCCGCCGTGACCGAAGTTGCCGTTGGCCGCCGCCGCCGATCCCATGCTGCCGCCGCCGCCGCCGGTGAGGGCGGTAGTGCCGGCCGAACCGACCGCGCGGCTGCCGCTGACGGTCACGCTTTGCAGCGTCAGGTTGCCTTCGTTGAGGATCGCGCCGCCCAAGCCGGCGCCGCCGGCCCCGGCACCGGTCGGTGCGGCGGACTTCGCCCGGCCGTTCTGCAGCGTCAGGTTGCTGATCGTCACGTTGACGCCGCCGGGGATATACATGATCCGCTTGCCGGTCGAGGTGTTGGTACTGCCGCCGTCCAGCGCCAGCGTGCTGCCGGACGGGCCGTTGATCGTCAGGTCCTTGTTGATCACCAGCAGCGTGTCGCCGGGGTAATCGGCCGAGGTGTCGCTGGTCGCGATCTGGCCGCTCGGCGTATAACCGGTGGTGGTATCGGTCGTGGTCAGCGAAATCGTACCGCTGACGCCGGTCATATCGATCGTGTCGCCGCTGGAAGCGCTGGCGATACAGGCGCGCAGACTGCCGGCGCCGCTGTCATTGGTGTTGGTCACCGTGCAGGTCGCGGCAAAGGCCACCGGCGTAAACAGCATGGAGACCGCCATCGCAAGCGGATAGCGTCGGGTCTTGATCGGTTTTTTTCGGATTGTCATTCCAGCTCTCCAGGATAAAAAGTGGTGTAGAACCATGCGAATTTTTCCCGCAGGATGTTGGCGATACGCTGAGGAACGATATGCGGGGCTGGTGCGGAAAAATGGCTGTGGCGCCGGTGCGGATACTTGAGACGATAATAGCTGTCGCTTTCATGCGGCACCACGTTCAGGCGATCAAGCGCAATCGCATGCGGCGGCAGTTCCAGCCATGCGAACAAGCTCGCCAGAACGGCTTGCGGTTCCGCCATGAAGTGCTCGAAGACCAGAAAATACAGGCGCGAGCGTACTTCCTCCGGATAATCCTGGCTGGCCTCGATGGCGGCCAGCGGGAAGCCGATCACTCCTTCCGGCCCGAAAAAACGGTCGGCGCGCGCAAAAGGGGAAAGATCGGCGCTGCGGTCGGGGAAATCGAGCAGCACGCTTTTTTTGTGTTGCGCCTCGATGCTGCCCCATACCTGCCCCAATTCGCGCACGCAAACGATCAGCTTGGCGTCCGGTACCAGGTGCAAAAGCAAGTCGAGCTGATTGAGCCAGCCGCGATGCTTGTCCACCGCCAATGGCAAATCGGTTTCGGCGAACCAGCCGGAAAGGAATCCGCGATAGGCGCGACTGAGCCGCTCGAGCACCAGCGGACCGGCCTGGTCCAGTTGCGCCAGCAGGAACTCGTCATGCGACAGCTCGCGCCGCAGGCCCAGCAAGGCGGACAGCAGCGGGGAACTATGGCCGGGGGAATAGATCGACGGATGATGCCCGAGCAGTTGGCAGATCAGGGTTGAACCGGAACGCGGCAAGCCGGTGACGCAGACCAGGCGTTGCAGAGGATGAGCCATCAAAGCCTCGCCCCGCTGCCGCTGGCCAAGGGCGGCGCGGCCGATTGTAAGGTATGCAACAAGCGATTCCTCCTGTTTGCCCGTGCACGGACATGCATCGTCGTTGGATTTTTTTCGTTCGATGGTAGGCAATCCCCCTGCCAGTGTCAATGAACAAAAGAAGCTGGAGCGGCCTGGTCATTGAAATGCAACATTAGTTGGGGAGCGGCCCGCAGTGAGCAAATCCCTCTTCCTTGACCGGCCATGCGCAAGCCGGGATTATGGGGAGCGTTGCCGCTCTGCCAGCTTTTTTCGTCCCCGCACAACCGGTCATGCAAAGCCCACCAGACTCGAAAGTGAGGTGTACGGTCAATAGCGGACACTCTTGTCTCAAGCCGCCGACGGCTGCCTGCTGAAATTTTCAGCAAACACTGCGGGCGGCACATTGCCCAGGCGTGAGTGACGCCGCTGACGGTTATAGAAGCTTTCGATGAGAAGCTTTCGATGTATTCCTGAATTGCCCCCTGCGCATCGGCGCGCATGGCGTAACCGGCCAGCTCGCAGGGAAACACGTCCTTGATGCCGGCGACGTAAAGCCATCCCTCATCGGTGTGCACGTACGTGATATCTGTTACCCAAGCTTCGTTCGGACGGCTTGGCGCAAATGCCTGGTTCAGCAGATTGTCAGCCGCAGGCAGGTCGCGATTGAAGTGCGGGGCGAACTGTCTTTGCGGCTCTGCGTGTGCACCGCCTTGATGGCCACTTTCAGGCGCTCGCCCTCCTGCGCACTCGGCGCTGGCTTGCTGTTGCGCCAGGCATGACAGCCGCTGCGCGACACGTCCCAGGCGCGGCACAATACAGCAGTTGGAAATTCGGGGCGCATTTTCTTCATGAACGCGTACTTGGCAGCGACTCCCTGGCAAAGTACGCTGCCGCTTTTTTACGATATCTGCCTCCATGCGGGCCTCTGCAAGCTCCTTGCGCAGTCTTGCATTTTCCGCTTCCGGTTCGGGTCTCCAGTTGGCGAAGCTTACCAAACAGGAGTGTCCAAAAATGTCAGGCTACCTCAATACCTACTGGAATGGGCACTTGACACACGACTGCCCCAAGGGTTGTCCACGTCATGTTTTGCCATGCTTATATAATCTTCCCTCAAAGAAAATTTTTCTTATGGAAAATTCCGGCTAAAGTTGTAACTTTTGAGGCGATGCATTTCCGAAACCTTTTTCGATTTTAAGTAATGTATAAAAGACAAATGCAAAGGGAGAGCGCATGAAAATTACTGATGTCAAAATTGGATTTCGGCTCGGAGCATTGGCGGCCTTTTTGCTGACGGCGATGATCGTCGTAGGATTGGGAGGATGGTATTCGCTAAGCCTCACCAATGCCAATAATGTGAAAGCGATGGCAACCGCCGAAGCGCTCACCGTATCAATCAATACCGCGCGGACCGCGCAGGTGGAATTTAAAAAGCAGGTGCAAGAGTGGAAAGACCTTCTGTTGCGCGGTCAGGATCCTTCTGCATTTGAAAAATATCGGCAAGGCTTCGTTGCGCGCAGTGCCGTAACTCAGGATAACCTGCGGAAACTGGCCGATCAGTTCTCCAAGTTGGGGCTGGAAACGCCATTGGTGCATGATGCGCTGAAGACGCATGAAGAACTTGGCGTGAAATATCAGGATGCGCTCAAACAATACAACTCGACGAATCCGGACAGTGCTCATGTAGTGGATACCTTGGTAAAGGGTATCGACCGGCCGCCAACAAAACAAATAGACGACATCGTCGCCTTCGCACTGGCACAATCGGATCGCTTGACGAAAGAAGCACACGCCGCTGCCGCCGCCCACTATCAAACAGCCTGCATTTTCCTGTTGGCTGCCGTTATTTCGGCGCTCTGCCTTGGCAGCATCGTCACCTACTGGCTAGTGCGCAGCATTACCGTACCGTTGAATACAGCGGTCAAGATTGCGCAAACCGTCGCGACGGGAGATCTGACCAGAAGCATCGAGGTCAAATCAAAAGATGAGACGGGACAATTATTGCAGGCGTTGAAAGACATGAACAGGAGCCTGCAAAACATCGTCGGGAAAGTCCGCGGCGATGCCGACACAATTGCGGCCGCAACCAGCCAAATCGCCAGCAGCAACCTGGATCTGTCGTCTTGTACCGAACAACAAGCAGGCTCACTGGAAAAAACCGCATCCACGATGGTAGAACTGACTTCCACCGTCAAGCAGAACGGAGAGCATGCGCGCCAAGCCAACCAATTGGCCATATCTGCATCGGATGTCGCAGTCAAAGGCGGCGAAGTCGTATCGCAGGTTGTCAACACGATGGGCTCGATCAATGACTCGGCGAAAAAGATTGCCGACATCATCGGCGTGATCGATGGCATCGCCTTCCAGACCAACATCCTGGCCTTGAATGCCGCTGTGGAAGCTGCTCGTGCCGGTGAACAGGGGCGTGGCTTTGCTGTAGTCGCCACCGAAGTGCGCAACCTGGCGCAGCGCTCGGCCAGTGCCGCAAAAGAGATCAAATCGTTGATTACGGATTCTGTCGAGAAGGTTGAAGTTGGCAGTAAATTGGTCAATCAGGCCGGCATGACAATGGATGAGATCGTCGCCAGCGTCAAACGCGTCACCGACATCATTAGTAAAATCACCGCCGCCGGCCAAGAACAAGAAGCCGGCATCGGAGAGATTAATCAAGCCATCATCGAAATGGATAACGTGACCCGGAAGAATGTGGCATTGGCCGAGGAAACCGCCACCGCCACCCACTCGCTGCAACGTCAAGCTATCGGACTTGCCCAAGCGGCGAGCGTGTTCAAGCTGGATATTTCCCTTATTGAGCTTACATACGACGACACAGGTAATGCATTACATAAGCTTCAATAGAACAGTAGTGGCATCGATTAAAGCGGCCGTAGACAAAAATTAAAAAGTTCGAAATCTGGCGACCGCTTGGTCTCCGACATTCAGCGCACGCCAACCGGTACGCCGATCCTGCATTGCCGGAACACTTTACCGGTATGCTGTACTTTGAGCCTTTCCCGGCAGGGAGAGGCTCTTATACGACATGAATGGATAAAGTCGAGGAAATAGGAAAAATTCCTCCCCGCTCATTCTGCAAATCTGCAAAAATATGCCCTACATGGTTGCCTTGCGGTTGCCATCCACGGATTGGAATCTACCAAGGCCCACGCGATTTTTTTGGCAACTGTCATTTTGCAGCTGAAGATCGAGCTTGCTGCTTTTTTAACCAATAACGACCTCTTTTGAAAACTGTGTCATTCCTTGCCTCTCGTAAGCTGCGGCTGTTGATTGTCGGAGCCGGACTTGCTTCTGCCGGCGCGTGGTTCGTCATCGAAGAATTGCATTCTTCCCATCTCCAGGCATATTATTTTTCCAAGCTGGCGCATGATCTCAAGTTCCAGGTCGAGCCGGGAGCCAGCTCTTCCATACGCTTTCCCAGCTTCGGTCCGTACGACGAGCGTCTCGGCTACAGCAAGATTCCCGATTTCACAAAATCCCTGCTGGCCCGCGACTTCCGCGTAACGCAGCAGGTGCGTATGGCGCCGCAGTTGACTCAGTTCGAACTGCCGCCAATTTACCGTGAAAAGGATCAAGCAGGCCTGGATCTATTGGACTGCAACCAGCAGACCTTGTATTCGGTGCGCGCCCCCGGCCGCGTGTACGACAATTTCGAATCGATACCGAAGATGCTGGTGGACAGCCTGCTCTTCATCGAAGATCGGGAACTGCTCGACACCCAATACCCGACCCGCAATCCAGCCATCAACTGGAGCCGCTTCAACCGGGCACTGCTCGACCAGGTCGTCCACGTGTTCGACAAGTCGCATGACACGCCGGGGGCGAGCACACTGATCACCCAGATTGAAAAATACCGCCATTCGCCGGAAGGACGAACCAGCTCCGCCCGGGAAAAACTCTTGCAGATGAAATCGGCCTCCATCAAGGCCTATGCGAACGGCGAGAACACGCTGTCGAGGCGCAAGCAAGTCGTGGTGGAATACTTGAATACGGTGCCTCTTACGGCGAAAGCCGGCATCGGCGAAATCAACGGCCTGGGCGACGGCATGTGGGCCTGGTATGGCCGCGATTTCAAGGAAATCAACAGTTTGCTGAACCAGGGCGATCTCGCTTCGCGCCAGCCCGCGGACGAGCAATTGCAGCGTGCTGCCCTGGCCTACAAGCAGGCGCTTTCCCTGATGATTGCGCAACGGCGCCCCTCTTATTATCTGCTCGACCCGGATGCAGAGCTGGAGCAATTGACGAACAGCCATTTAAGGGTGTTGGGTGCGGCAGGAATTATCCCCCCTGCCTTGCAAGACGCCGCATTGCCGCTCAAGTTGAGCCTGAATCAAGGCCCGGTGAACGAGCCTCCCGCATCGTTTGTCGCCCGCAAAGCGGTGACGGCGCTGCGCACGGATCTTTCCGGCTTGCTGCGCCTGCCACGTCTGTACGACCTCGACCGCCTCGATCTGACGGTCGGCACGACGCTGGATGGCCAGACCCAGGCGGCGGTCACCAAGGTGCTGCGCGAGTTGAAGACGGTCGAGGGAGCCAAAGCAGCCGGGCTGTACGGCCACAACATGCTCAGACCCGGCGACAATCCGGAACGACTGACCTTCAGCTTCACCTTGTTCGAACGTGGCCTCGGCAACAACCTGTTGCGTGTGCAGACAGACAATCTCGATCAGCCGTTCGACATCAATGAGGGCGCAAGACTGAACCTGGGATCGACCGCAAAGCTCCGGACCTTGATCACCTATCTCGAAGTCATCGCCAATCTGCACCAGCGTTACGCCGCCATGCCCCCCGAAGAGCGCGCCAAGGTGCAAGTGGAGAAACGCGATGTATTGAGCCGCTGGGCCCTGGATTATCTCGCCTCTGCATCGGACCAGAGCCTGCGTGCGATGCTCGAAGCCGCCATGGAGCGGAAGTATTCCGGCAACCCTTCAGAGGGATTTTTTACGGGCGGCGGCGTACAGCACTTTGAAAATTTCGAGCCGGAAGAAAATAGCCGGAACATGAGCGTGCGCGAAAGTTTTCAGCACTCGGTCAACCTGGTGTTCGTGCGCATGATGCGCGACATCGTCCGGCACTACATGGCCAAGGCAAGCGGCGCCCCCTTGGAGCAATTGGCCGATTCGAATGCATCGGCCAGGCAGGCGACGCTGGCGCGCTTTGCGGACAAGGAAGGCCGTGAATTCCTGACACGCTTCTACAAGAAATACGCGGGCAAGACCGTGCAGGAAGCGGAAGATCTTTTGCTGGAAACCATCCACCTGACACCGAAGCGGCTGGCCATCCTGTATCGCAGCATCGAACCAGGCGCGGACTTCGAACAGTTCTCCCGCTTCATGGCTGAAAACCTGCCGGAGGCCAAGCAATCGGAGCGGGCGCTGCGGGACTTGTACGAGAAAAGCGCAGTGGACAAATTCTCCCTGGCCGACCGCGGTTATCTCGCCGGCGTGCATCCGCTGGAGTTATGGCTGGTCGAATACCTGCGCCGCAATCAAAAAGCGACGCTGAGCCAAGCACTCGCAGCCAGCCGTAACGAGCGGCAGGCGGCGTACGAATGGCTGTTCAAGACGCCCAACAAGAAGACCCAGGACAAACGCATCCAGCAAATGCTGGAGCTTGAAGCCTTCCTGGAAATCGCCCGTTCCTGGCACCGCTTGGGCTATCCGTTCGAGGCGCTCACGCCTTCTTACGCGGCAGCCTTGGGCGCATCCGGCGACCGCCCTGCCTCGCTGGCCGCGCTGATGGGCATCATCGTCAACAAGGGTTTGCAAGTCCCGGTCCGGAAACTGGAGCGTATGGATTTTGCGCGCGGCACGCCGTATGAGACGCGCTTCGTGGCCGGCGCCGGCAGTGCGCAGCGGCTGCTGCCGGAAGAAATTACCGACATCGTGCGCCGTTCATTGATCGACGTGGTGCAAGGCGGTACTGCCAAGCGCCTCAAGGAAGGCTTCGTGCGAACCAGCGGCGACAATATCGAAGTCGGCGGAAAAACCGGAACCGGGGATCAGCGCTACAAATCGTATGCGCCGAATGGGCAATTGATTTCTTCACGCGCGGTCAATCGCTCCGCCACTTTTGTCTTTTTATTGGGTGACCGTTTTTTTGGGACCATGACGGCCTACGTACGCGAGCCCTATGCGGCGGACTACCGCTTTACCAGCGCCTTGTCGGTGCAATTGCTCAAGTCGCTGGCGCCGGTTCTCAATCCGCTGATGGAACGCCCGCGTGTGGAAAATCCGGCTCCGCCTTTCGGCCGCATTACGACGGTTGAGGCGGCGGCGGATAAGGTGAACGGCTTTTAGAGCATTTTTAGCCTGACCGTACGGGCCAATCTCAGGCCTCCGGTGCTCGGCGTACGCCTGTACGCGTCCGCTCCTCGGCCTGACCTTGACTCCGCACGGTCAGGCTAAAAATGCTCTAGAATCTATCCTGGCGTTCAGGATTTGACGATCTGATCGATGACCGGCAGCAAGGCTGGATCGAGATCGAGAAATTGCACGCCGACCTTGAATCCGTCGCCGCTGAACAAGCAATGCGTCACCTGGCATACCACCACCATGCGATGCGACTTGCCGAGGGACAACAGGTCGCAAGTCACGCGCACCCGTTGCCCGTTCTTGAGCTGCCGGGGCACACTGCCCAAGCAAAGGCCGCCGGTACTGATGTCGACGGTCACCGCCTGCACCGGTGGCGCGTCCTCGAATGCAACCAGAACCCGGGTCTTGAAAGTTTTGCGTGCCGACTTTCTTTGTTCATGGATTGCCTTGTCGAGCAAGGCCCGGTCTTGTGCCGCCTTGGCCGCTTTCTCTGCATCGGTCAAAATGAAAGTCGCGGTTTTTCCCGTCGGCATACCCGAAGCCGGTTGCACCGGTTCGCCGTTTTCATTTGAGGTGGGCGTTGTCATGTTCGCATGCTCATCAAATTTTTTCATTCTCGATTCGGGTTGTTCATCGCCAGCCGCAATATGCAATAGATGGGCTGCGATTTATCCAACTCTCATCTTATCTTGTTTGTCCGATCGCTGGAAATGTGGAAAATAGCATGACAAACAGTATAGAAGCGTTGTCGCGCCTGCCGTACCACATGGCAATACCTGCAGGTTCGGGCGCTTCCAATGCGCGCTGTATTCTTAGGCGGCAAGGCACAGCCGCTGCACCTGGTGTTCAACCGCTCAGTTGGAGCCCATCCTGCCCTTCATCGCCCAGCACTTCCGGCAAAAATCCGCCCGACTGGTGCCGCCATAGCGCCGCATAGTGGCCATTGCGGCGCAAGAGTTCTTCGTGCGTACCCTGTTCGACCACCCGCCCCTGGTCGAGCACGATCAAGCGATCCATGCGGGCGATGGTGGAAAGGCGGTGGGCAATCGCGATCACGGTCTTGCCGTCCATCAGATCGATGAGCTGCTGCTGGATCGCCGCCTCGATCTCGCTGTCGAGTGCCGAGGTCGCTTCGTCCAGCACCAGGATCGGCGCATTCTTGAGGATGACGCGGGCGATCGCCACGCGCTGGCGCTGGCCGCCGGACAGCTTGACGCCGCGTTCGCCGACGTGAGCGGCGTAACCGCAGCGGCCCTGCCAGTCGCTCAGCTTCTCGATGAACTCGTGCGCCTGCGCGGTGCGCGCGGCCGCTTCCACCTGCTCCTGCGTGGCATGCGGACGGCCGTAGCGGATGTTGGCCGCGACCGAGCGGTGCAGCAGCGAGGTATCCTGCGTCACCATGCCGATCGCGGCGCGCAGGCTTTCCTGTGTCACGTGGCGCAAATCCTGGCCGTCGATCGTGATGCGGCCTTGCTCGGCATCGTAAAAGCGCAGCAGCAGATTGACCAGTGTCGATTTGCCGGCACCGGAGCGCCCCACCAGGCCGACCCGCTCGCCGGGCCGCACCACCAAGTCCAGGCCGTCGATCACCGGATGCTGGCCGCCATAGCTGAAGCTGATCTGCTCGAAACGGATTTCGCCGCGCGACACTTCAAGCGGCTTGGCATCGGGCGCATCCTGCAGCGTGTGCGGCACGGCGATGGTTTCCATGCCGTCCTGCACCGCACCGATATTCTCGAAGATGCCGGCGATCTCAAATGACACCCAGCCGGCCGCATTGGCGATCTGCCACGCGAGCGGCAAGGCGGTCGCCACCTGCGCGGCGCTGATCGCACCGTGCGCCCACAAACCGATGCCAATGATGCCCGTGCAGCCGAGCAGCAGCGCATTCATGGCCGACAAGGTGAACATGAAGCGGCTGGTCATGCGCATGTGCACGGCCATCGCCGCCTGGTGCCGGTCGATCACGTCGCGCACGTGCGCATCCTCGTCGGCGGCACGTGCGAACAGCTTGACGGTCAGGATATTGGTATAACTGTCGACCACGCGCGCCATCACCAAGGAGCGCACATCCGAGCTCTGCCGCGCCAGTTCGCGCAGGCGCGGCACGAAATAACGCAGAAAAAAGACATAGCCAATCATCCAGGCCAAGGTCGGCAGCGCCAGCCGCCAATCGGCCAAGCTCATCAATATCAGCGACGATATGCCATAGGTCGCGATATACAGTACCGCGCGGATCGCCGACATGATGCTCTCGCGCAGCGACTGTGCAGTCTGCATCACGCGATTGGCGATGCGTCCGGCAAAGTCTTTCTGGAAGAACGGCCAGCTCTGCCTTATCACGTGCCAGTGGCTTTGCCAGCGCACCAGGTTGGTGGTGCCCGGCAACAAGGCGTTGTGCCGGATCGCGATATCGCTCATCTGCAACAGCGGCCGGCCGATCAGAATCAGGGCCAGCATGCCGGCCAGAAGCGGCGCTTGCTGCGCAATGGCTGCACCGCGGTCCGGCGCCTGCATCAGCAACACAAGGCGGCCGATGCATACCGGAATGCTCATGTCGACCAGCGCGACAGAAAGGCTGGTGACGACCATCGCAAGATAAGGCCATTTGGTCTGGCGGATGAAATGCCAGTAAAACCCCAGCAAGCCCGTCGGCGCTTGGGAACCAGGCGCTCGCGTGCCGTGAATCAGTGATTCGAGAAACTTGAACATGTCGTGTGAGGATGTGTGGCTGCGCGCTGTACATCGGTTTGGCGTTGCGCTACTGCGCGGCGGATTTTGAAAACTTGATGCCGCGAAATTCATAGTGTACGCGCATCGCATGATTGCTGAATAGAGCGCAACAAAATTTCAGGCCGGGATACGAGCGGCCTGGAGCAGAAGGAAACGCAAGGGATGGAAAGGCCTTCCGGGCACATACATTGCGAATAACCCCTGCGCCAAGTTATGTTCGCTTACTGGTCCGGCAAATCAATCCGGCTCGCCACCCCTCCTGCAGCAACCCAGGCTTCGCAGATTTCACGATTGGTCGCCCAGCGCACATTGGACATGGCGCCGATCCGATTGGCAAATGCCGTCAGGCCGGCGAGATCTTCACCGCTGCCGGAAACCGCCAGGGTCCAAGGCTTGATGTTGACGCTGGCAGAATATACCGGCGCGGTATAGGTCGTACCGAGCCCTGCGGCGAAGCTCTCGATAATGGCCAAGGTGCCGTTACCGTTGCCCATCGAAATCAGGTTGCCGTTCGGATCATGCACAGTATATTCGGCACTTGATTTCGGCCGCCACAAGCCAATCGAATAATCGTCCGCACCCGAGGCATGGCTGCTGGAACGGTTGAAGCCCCACAGGTACTTGGCTTGCCACCGGTAGCCGGACGGGGTGGTTTGCGCAGCCCGCGCGCCATCGACGTCACCGGTATTGACGCCGTTCAACACCTGCGTCACGTCAAAGCCCCAGGCATGCAATTGCTCCGCGATTTTTGCTCGATCGGTGGCGGCGTGCGCATGGATGTCCAGCTCGACGCCAAGCCCGACCAGCGTTTGCAAGGTATTGCGGGCGCGCGGCTCGTTCTGCAGCCAGCCCAGATCCGGCCCCAGCGACCAGCGCATCCCGCTGGTCTGGGAACCGGTCTTGCCGATGGCGACCGCCTGCCGATAGAACGCGATCAGGTTGTCGACATTCGGCCACAAAGACATCTGCGATTCGATGTGCATGTTGCCGGACACGTAGAGCTTCGGCGCCGACGAGGCCGGCGGTGAGCTTGCGGCCCCGGATACCAGGGCTAGCAAACCGGGACCGTTCAAGCTGCCGATACGGTTGCGGTTGGCCGACGCATACGCCACTGCGGCTTCATACATGCTCCAGCGTGAGGCCTGGGTGTCTGCATCGAGCAGCGGCGACATGTAGGACAAATTCCAAGGCGGGCGCTTGCCGTGATTCTGGTAGGTTTCGGTCCAGGCGGAATGATCGGCGAAGAAATCGTTGTCGTGCATTTTGACGCCGACGAAATATGGCCCTACCGCGCCGCTGGCCGCATGCGCGGTTTGAAATGCGGCGTCGAGAGCGGAGGGGATATTTTCCCCGGCATGTTCCAGCAGGATCATGTCCACGTGTTCCGGGCGCACATACAAATCCCTCTGCCTCTCACCGACGTTGACGATACGCCCATGCACAATCCGCATCTTGGCGCCAAGATCGCGGAATACATCCGACACCGCCGCCTCGACTTCCTGATCAGCCAGAAAGGCCGTGAGCACCGGCGCGCTGCCCAACAGGGTCTTGAGCTTGCCGAATCCGCCGGTCGCCATGGTCGGCTGGCCGGTCACCAGGTCGAGCCCATGCGTCTCGTAGTTCATGATGGTCGAATACTGCTGCCCATAACTCATCTGCTTGATGCCCAGCCAGTCGTAACCATAGTGGTAAGGCTTGGGCGGCCGGGTGTGATAGGTCAGCGCCACCCAGGGCGAGTTCTTCAGGCGCGTCAACAAATCCGGCGCCATCTGCTGGTACAGATCGATCATGGTGGTGGTGAGATAGACATCGACCGGAATCTGATAGCGCTCATGCGCATCCACCACTTTGCGCAGCACGGCGATGCTCTGGTCCGGGTAGGCAAAATCCTGGGTATTGAGCGAAAAGGTGAAATAGTCGGTGTACTTGACGTCGCTGCCACGGCTGCAAAACACTGTGCCCTCGCCGGTCCAGTTTTGCCCCTGCATGCTGCTGTAGGCTGCGCTGTCGCCGGTATAGCGATGGTTGGAATCGTTTTGCGCAGCGCGGTTGTTGTAGAGGCGGTAGACCGGCACGTCGGAGCTGGCGCAGCCATTCACAATGCCGGCCGCCGTTTCGGCGGTTGTGCGCCGCACATAAAACGCGACGCCCTCATAGGTCCAGCCGGCATCCTTTTTTACCGCCTCGCATTCGCCGGGATCGGCCGTCAGGAAATGCCCGTTCGGTCCTTTGCCGGGCGTTCCATAAAAGCGGCAGACCGGACTCAAGCCGGCTGCACTGTCGGCTGTGCGCCAAGCCTTGAAACTGAGCCCGGTCCGGCTCCATCCAGGGCCTGCGGCGCCGCTTTCGATCGCAGCGGCTTCGCTATCCGAAGCGGTGACGAAATAGTGCTTGAGCGCGTTGTTGTAAAACTCGACAACGGTGGTCGTCTCTTCCGCATGCAGCGCCATGCTGACACACAACAGGAGCAGTATCGTAATTGCTCGAAAAACCATTGCCGTCGGCGGATTGATATTCGTATGCATCGCCGCTCTCCCAAGTGGTGAATGATGCTTTATCGTAGAAATTATATTTCCATGAATCAACATTTTGGAGGAAGTGTTACAACTTAAGACATTTCCTTACGAATACATTCGCTGCCATAAGCTTCAATGCATCAAATCGAATTTGCGAAATATTTCCGTGCATAACCCGGCAACGGGTGATCGCCGGGATGATCGACAGTTTCGGCGCCGACGATTTTGTCTGCAATGTCGTTCAGGCAGAGGGTGGTCTGTGCCGCATGTCCGCTGCCGGGAAGGCCGGATTTGATGTGCGCGTACAGAGTGAGTGCGCTGGTTTTGATGACTACGGGCGAAGGTACGGGAAGATAAAATCCCGCTAGTTGATCTGGATCAAGTGTCACCAAACGGGGGAATAACAATCGATCCAGGGCTACGGCATTCTCCGAAACGCCGGCGCGACAAGTCGTACATGCAGCAGAGAAGGAAGGCTGCGAACTGATCTTCATGGGTTCGCACGGACGCAGCGGTTGGGGGCACGCCCTGCCGGGCAGCGTCACGGCCAGGATGCTGTCGATCTGCCAGGTTCCCGTGCTGGTCTACCGGATGAAAAAGGAGGCAGCGGATTAGAGCCTGTTGCTTTTGTATCGTTCACGCAATATCGAGCGCCAGAGGAAGCGCTTCATTTTTCCTCAATGCGCCGCGAAATATATCTGGCACAGAAATGCGGCCGGAACGTGGAAGCAAGAGCGCGCATCGGCCGGCGCATATCCGGTACGGCCTTTCGTCGCGGTCATACCCTGAAGACAACGCCTTGTCGCACAGGTTTTCATCTGCACAAATACAGTAGCCGCAATGCCCACAACTACCGCCCAATCATGGCATGCCGACGGGCTCAACGACAACGAATCACCCCGCCTGCGCCACCACACCCATCACTTCATGTCCATGTATCAAGGGTGATTTGTGCAACTGCAATTCACCATCGGCAATATGCAAATCAGTGCGGCACAGACCGCAAACCATCACCCGGATCGGGACAGCCCCATCTCCGGGGTTGGGAATCAACGCGCATTTCCCGCAAGGGAGTGCGCCGCCGCTCCAGCCACATTGCCCGCATCATGACCTCGAATGCTTGTCCGGCCGGCATATGGCCGCCCATGGCAACTCGCTCATGCCGGACTGCTCACCTTGCCGCGGGCGCGCTCGACGGCACTCTTGGCCGCCGAGCTGTACTGATCGGCCGGCGCCGGCAAGGGCAATCCCATCGCACCGCCTGCCTGCTTGGCCATGTTCATCCATTGCATGTAACCGGCACTGGCATTTTCAATAGCGGAATTCATCATCGTAAACAGGTTGCCGGCGCCGGTAGAAGGATTGATTGCATTGAGTTCCTGCTCGCGGGCATTTTCGCCGGCTTGCGAAGCCTTGTTCAGTTCGGCCTGCATTCCCGCACCGATGCCAGCCACCTGGTTCGCATAAGAAAGCGTTTTCTCCAAATGCGGCAAAGTTTGCGCGCTCAAAGCAAACAATTCCGATGGCGTCTTCGCGGCCAGAAAGCGCTGGCTTAACTCAGCCGATTCTTTCATGATCCAGAGGTTCAATTCAGCAAATTTGACGGAATTTTCAAGAGTCTTGTTGAGCAAATTCACCCAAGGCGCGCGCTGTGCATCAACCTGAGTTTGAGCGGGATTGGAAAAGTCAGTGGGAAAGAGAGTAAGCATGGTATTTCCTTTTCCTGTATGTGGATTGGAGAATCTAAGGACAATATTGGACAGTACCGTAGCCAATACTACTGCGCGCATTCGCGCTTCTGCTGATCTACATCAACGAAACAGCCTGGTCTGCTTACGCCGCGTCCTCCTCTTTGATAAAGCTTGACCTGTATCAAGCAGCCAGCCTGGCACTTCCCTAGACTGCGGACATGAGAAAGCGCATTACAATCATCCAGAGCCACCCCGATCCTTCCGAAACCCACTTCGGTCATGCGCTTGCTCAAGCGTATCTGCAGGGAGCCGCCGAAGCCGGCCACGAGGTGCGATTCATCGAGGTGGCACGGCTCGACTTTCCCTTGCTGCGCACGCAAGAGGAATGGAAGTCCGGTCCATTGCCGGCCGCCCTGCAGGAGGCGCAACAGGCGATCGGCTGGGCTGACCACCTGGTGTTCTTTTTTCCTCTGTGGATGGGCACGATGCCGGCCCTCCTGAAGGCATTTCTGGAACAAGTCTTGCGACCCGGATTTGCGTTTACCGAATCGGAAAGCCGCATACCGTGGAAAAAGCTCCTGAAGGGAAAATCAGCGCGCCTCGTCGTAACGATGGGCATGCCGGTGTTCGTGTATCGCTGGTTCTTTTTTGCGCATGGTTTAAAAGGGCTGGAACGCAGTGCGCTCGGCTTTTGCGGAATCAGCCCAATCAAAAAAACCTTGATCGGCATGGTTGAAGCGAGCGAGAAAACCAATCGGGAAAAATGGCTGCCGAAGCTGCATGCACTTGGTCGTGCAGGAGTCTAGCGGACTGTAACAGTCTCTAGTGCTGAGACTCATCAATTTCGAAACATAAAAGTGTGTCTTGCTGCGCCACACGGCGTTGCGAATCCTCGCGATAGGCCAGCTATCGCTGCGGTTCGCGCCTGATTTGATGCAACAATTCATCACTTTTATTTGTTTCGAAATTGATGAGTCTCAGCACTAGTGTCCTGTTCCGCAAATTCGTTGCAAAAGTAAAAGTGGCGAAATCGGGCCGAGACAAGGAAAAAAGCATAGCAAGGCCGAGGCCTTGCGCGCATTGTTGACGCGGTATCGGCGCGATTCTCGTCATCTTTTATGCAACGAATTTACGGAACAGGACACTAGCTTATCAACTTGTGTCCAAATGCCGTATCAGCGAAGACTTCACCAACTGCATCAGTATCAGCATCAAGTATCAGGTAAGCGCAGAGAATTTCGACCGGCATGCTCCAGTAGCGCGCCGGTAACGACCAGCGCGCTGTCAGTGCCGCTGACGACGCAAATCCCCATGAAGAGGATGACGCCTTTTCTGCAATACCGTATTGGCGTAGGGGTCGGCCGCCGTTTCCCATGCGCGAATTAGCGTCCCGTTCGCCGCTTTGGAGACGCCGGAGAATCCGATGCAGATTCGTCGGCCCTCGCCAATTGCAACGGCGGTTGCCACTGTGCAGTACATGGGCAAAATATAAAAGCTCATCCATTGCAGGAGCAAGGTACTGGCTTCCCGCCCCAGTACATCGTGCAGCGGGCCCAAAAACTTGGCATGCTGTTAGCGATGCGTCTTCAGGCCGGGAAAACGGAGCCGCACATCCCTCGGCCGCTCCGGCAAGCGGTCCAGATCCGATACAGCACTACGCTTCGCACGCGATGAATTGGAAAACCCTCACAACCGCCCGGTCAACCATAAAATCAACAGGATGATCACCAGCAGGCCCAAGGCGCCGCTTGGGTAGTAACCCCACTCGCGGCTATATGGCCAAGCAGGAAAAGCACCGATCAAGAGCACCAGCAAAACGATCAACAAGAGGGTTCCGAGCGACATTTTTCTTCTCCTTATCCAAAGTATCGATTTCTGCCAAAAACGGTTTACTTGAAATGCGAGGACACTTTTTCCAATGTCCTTTTCATTTCACTCCAGGTCTTTTCCATTCCCTCCTTAAGATCACCCCAAGCGTTCTCGCTACGCGCGCTCAGTTGCGTGAGCATCTGCTGCGCCTTGGCCCGCTGCAGCTTCAGATCTTCCAGTTCGTTGTCGAATATGACGCGCGCATTTTCTGAAGCCAGACGAGCTTTTGTCTTCAACTGCTCAAGTTCGACATCCCATTGTTTCAGGTGCGCTTCGAGCTTCTTCCGAAACTCCTCTTTGGTTGCCATGCCGCACTCCTTGTCCTGTCTCTTCCTGTATTGGGACTACACTGCTGTCTGCCATAGACCAAGCCCCAATCAATGGCTAAAAGACACTGCGGCGGCAGCCTAGTTCCTGCAACGGCAACGCATGCAAACGCGTCCTGCGGTTACGGCAGAGAATTTATTTTTTATGCCTCTCGTAATTCAAGAGTTTTTCGAGTTCAAAAACTGGAAATACATTCCTCCCTCCACGATTTCTCTCTGCCAAGATCGTGCAACGTTGTTTCCCCCAGCGAAGAATCGTCCGACACGCTCCTCCTTTTCTCCTACTTTTCGAACAAAAAATCTCACAAGAAAAACAGACTTCCGCCACATGCCTCAAGGTAACAAAACGGGAACGAATTTTTTTCGTCCCGGTCTATTTTTTCGTGCGTTCGGACTAGCGATGTTGCACTTGGGCTCCGCGTCGTATCGTTGACTTGAGATTTGATGGAGCGGTGCCGGTCGGCGCACCTTCCTCATCAGTCGAGTGTTGAAAGTCTTGCGACGCGGCTCTAAAGAGGTAGGGAGCAGCCCGTTTTTCGGGCGCTCTCATTGAGATAGAACTTCTCGACAATGGAATTGAAAGGAGTAGAAAAATGGCGACGACAATCGGAGTCGATTCCTCTGGTAAAACCACGGAGACGGATATCTCTCTGGATGTGCCAAAACGGCCCTTGTTTCCCGCAATTCGCTGGGGTGCGATATTTGCCGGGATAGCAGTAGGAATTTCTTTACAGATCGCCTTGACCCTGCTCGGCGTGGCGACCGGACTTTCCGTCGTTGACATCGCAAGCGGTCAACCGGTCAATACCACCGCGCCCTTGATATGGGCGGCATTCACGATGCTGGTAGCGGGCTTCGTCGGCGGTTACGTTGCGGCCCGCATGTCGGGTTTGAAACGCAAGACTGACGGCATGCTGCACGGCGCCGTATCCTGGGCCGTGACGACGCTGCTGATCGCAGTATTCGCCACTTCTCTCAGCAGCATGCTGATCAGCGGCATCTTCACCACCATGGAACCGAGTGCGGTTGCACGCGCCTCGGGCGGCGGCGAATCGCCGGTAGCCGCTTATGTACGCAGCCAGATCGGCAACGTCGATCCGACGCTGCTGCAGCGCTGGCAGCAAAACATTCGCGCCGGACAACGCGAGGAAGCGATCAGCTTGATGACTGGTTCGATGAATGTGGATCGAACCCGTGCCGCGACCATCGTCGATCAAGCCTTGATCTTGAGCGGATCGCCTGCGCAAGCCTCGCCGGAAAGCCGGGCCGCGACGGAGCGTGCCGTCAAGAATGCGAGCGGTGCGGTATGGGCGGTTTTCCTTGCGGTCATTCTGTCGCTGGCCGTGGCGATCGGCGGCGGTTTGCTGGGCGCGGCGGGGGCGCGGCGCGTAGCCTGGGTCGGGACGATGCGCACAGCCTAATCATGGTGCATCGAGCCAATACGAACACAAGGACGGGGCCCAAAGCTACGCCAGCAGATGCGCTACTTCCTTGGCGATCGCCAGCGAAGCAGTGAGCCCCGGCGACTCGATGCCGAATAAATTGACCAGTCCTGCGACCTGATGCACAGTTGGTCCCTGAACGATAAAATCGGCTTCGCTGTCGACCACCGGCGCAATCTTAGGCCGCACGCCTGAATAGGCCGGTTGCAGCGTTCCATCCGGCAGCGCCGGCCAATACTTCCTCACCTCTGCATAAAATTTATCGGCACGGCGCGGATCGACTTCGTAGCTGATCTGCTCTGCCCCTTCGATCGCGAGCCATTCCGCATCAGGACCGAACTTGGCCCGATTGCCCATGTCGAGCGTGAAATGAACACCGAGTCCGCCTGCCTCCGGTACCGGATAGACCAAGCACGAAAACGGCGCCCGCCGCCCTGCCAGGCTGTAATAGCTGCCCTTGGCAAAATAAGGAGTCGGTATGTGCACCTTACCCAGGCCGTCAATGCGAGCAGCAAGCGCCGGCGCAAACAATCCCGCGGCGTTCACCACCATATGCGCCAGCACGCTGTTTTCTTCGCCGCTGGAAGTTTGGATATCGAGACGAATGCCGTTGAACTGGACTTCTCCACCCAGCACTCTGCTTTGCAAGGCCAGGACAGCGCCGGCCTCCTCCGCGTCGGCCAGCAAGGCCTGCATCAATGCGTGGCTGTCGACGATACCGCTGGAGGGCGACTCGAGTGCGGCCAGGCATCGCAGTTCAGGTTCGCGCGCCTGCACTTCAGCGTGTGTCAACAACCGCAAATCATCGACGCCGTTCGCCATCGCCCGCATCCGGATGGCCTCCAGCTTTTCGACCTCCGCCGGCGAAGTGGCGACGATGAGTTTTCCGCAGCGCCGATGCGGAACATGACGATGTGCGCAATAGGCATACAACATGCGCTTGCCGGCGACGCAAAGCCGCCCCTTGAGCGAACCCGCCGGGTAATACAGGCCGGCATGGATCACTTCACTGTTACGAGCGCTGGTGGAGGAACCGAAACGGATTTCGCTTTCGACGATCACAACCTCGCGCCCGCCAAGCGCCAATTCGCGTGCAACAGCCAGCCCCACCACACCGGCGCCAATGACGGCGCAATCGATCTTGTCCATGGCGCAAAGCTTAAAAAATACGTCTCACCGGACCGGTGCGCAAAACACGATGCCTTCTGGAGACCAGCCCAGCGTCCGCATCTGCTCATAGACGCCCGGATCGGTGATGTAGCGATGGTTTGAATCATTTAATGCAGAGCGATTGTTGTAGACCCGATAAACTGCCTGCTGGCCGGCCCCGCATTGCCCGTTGACCGGCGCATACAAGTAGAACGCGATCCCCTCGTAAGTCCAGCCCGGGTCCTGCTTGACCTTGGCGCACTCGCTCGTATTGAGGGTGTAAAAATGCGAATTCGGACCTCGGCCCGGTGTTCCGTAAAAGCGGCACACCGGCACCGCACCGGGAGGAACCCCCAATTCCGGCAAATAGGCGCGGAAGCCGAGGCCGGTCCGTTGCCAGGCAGGACCGGCGCCGCCTGTTTCAACATTGGCGATCTCCACGGAGCCCGCGCTGACGAAGTAATGCCCCAGGCTCCGATTGAGAAATTCGACAGCCGCGGCGCTGCCGGCCGCCTGCGCCGCCGTGCCACGCAGCTTGAGCAACAAACCGTAACCGTCGCTTTGACCGATTGCAAGCAGGCCGCCATCCCGCAGCACGAGCAAATCCGAGGCCTGTTCCTTGCCGGACAGCGCGAATTGACTTTCAAAGCGGCGATCGGCGGTAAAGCCTGTATCGGGTTGGCCGTCGGCGCCAAGACGTGCCACCGTTGAAGCCCTGCCATTGTTTGCCTTGCTGTCGTAGGTCAACAAGATCCCGCCGTCAAGGTCGCGGGCAAGCCTGATCGGTCCCGGAGCGACGCTATGTATGCCATCGATCCGCACCAAGCCCGCATCGCCGAACGTCTCGTCGAGCGTACCATCAGCCTTCAATCTGACGACAATGCACTGGTTGGTCTGATTAATCGCGACAAGGGTACGGCCATCCGGGAGCAGCAGCGTATCCGTATCGAACTCGGCACTAAGCGGGAAGTCACCAGTGACGGTGATCGAGACCGGCGCATCCGGCTTTGCAGCAGGATCGATCTGACCATTGGAAAGCCAGCGGTAGCTCCATAGCTTGACTTGGCGGCTTGCGTCAAAGCTGCTATTCACCGCGACCGCCTGAAGTCGGCCATCCGGCAACGTGTCGAGTTTTCTGATACTGCCGTATGCTGCTGTCGAGAACGCTTGCGCCGCGCCGCCGAAGCTTGCATCCAGCGTGCCGGCATTGTTATAGCGCACTGGATAAATCGTCTCTTTACCGTCCAATGTCGAACGCGCCAGAAGGACCGTGCCCTGGTCACCCGCAAAGCCTGGGACATAGTACACAGCCGGCACACCCGGCACATAGATCGCGCCATTGAATATTTCCAGAACTCCCTTGGCGCCGAAGGTGGAATCCAGTGCGCCCGCAGCCGTAAACCGCTTGAGCCAGCTCAGGGAATGGCAGATGGATCCGCCAACACTGCAACTCGTCTGCGAAATCAACACGGTTGCGTTATCGTCCGCCGAGCGCACCAGCCGATATATGCCCCACACTCCGGAATCTACCGTCACACTACCGGTACCGGCGGCATAACCCATATCAAGTCTGCCGTCGGCGGTGAAACGTTTAAGTGCCGCCAAAGGATATTGCAAGCGATCGGTGTCATAGGTGCCAAGCACGAGCAAATCCCCATTCGACAATTGTTTGGCCTCGGAAAACGCCTCCTTATTTCTTCCGACGAAACCGGCCACAACACGGACCGGCTCGGTCGCCGCAAAGGCCGCCGTATCGTAGCCGAGCAGCGCTCCACGTCCGTATCCCACTAAGGGAGAAGCACCGAGTCGTCCATACACGTATTGGTCTTCGCTGCCAAATGCCCACAGCCTGCCATTTCCTGCCGGTGCAAAACCCGTCGCCCGAAAATCCTTGCCTAAAGCCGCCGGCGAATATTCCGGAGCCCCCACCACACCCGTCGCCAAATTTGCGCGCCACAACATGATCCGGCTGGCTGAATCCCGGTAGGCGGCTGTTCCGGCCAGGCGCAAATCGGGCGCTCCGGAAAGCCAACGCAAACCGGCCAAATTGAGCCCATCCTGACGCGGCACGCGCACCGAGATGCGCCCTCCTCCGGGCGCCGATCCATCCTGCTGTCCATTGGACAACAGTACATGGACAACGAAATAGGGATCATTCGGCATGACGTCGACGCCGAACACCAAACCGATGCGGCCGTCGCGGCCGACTGTTACTCGCGGGTCGAGTACCGGCCCCATTTGCGTACCGAGGATCAGCGTGCCATTTTGCCCGAATCCGGCATCGTAACTGCCATCCTGATTGAGCCGGATCAGCACCAGCCCGGAATCGTTCGGCGTTCGTTCCCAGCGGGCGGCGATCAGGATTTTCCCCTCGACGTCGGTCACCGCCGAGGTCGGGTAATAGGTGCCCATTCCGGCCGGATAAACCAGCCGCTCGCCGTTGACGTCGCCGCGCACTGTATCTGGCTTGCCGTCCGGCAAATAGAAGCGCACCGAAATCCGGTCGGTCGCCTGATATCCGGCATCTTGGCCCGTCACGACAACGAAACGGCCGTCCGTTTGCGGCATCCAGGCATAGCTCGACTGGTAGGACATGTATCCTTTGACATTCAGCTGGACGGGGTTATAACCGGCATCAAGCGAACCATCGACCGCCAATCTCCTGATCAGACCGGCTTGCTCCACCAGAATCCGCCCGGTCGCATCGCGAAACACATTCAATTGGGGTGGATTGCGGTCGCCGCCTCGCATCCCCGGCACAATCGTCGTGCCCAGGTTGCCGTATCCCTCATCAAGCGTGGCGTCGCCCCGATAATGCCGCACAAACACATCGGAATCGGCGCCGCCAGCCACAATCACGCTTCCATCATCAAGACCAACGCCGGCGGAGAACAAGCCGGGCACCGCTTTCGTTGCCGCGTAGCGTACGTAGCCGGTGCCGCCGAACAAGGGATCTGCATCGCCTGGAGCAGCATGAATCGACGCGGACGCCAAAAGAAGTGAGAGTGCAGCAAACCGGAATGCCTGCCAAATCCGTGGTGGAAGCATAAAAGCCTTTATGAGAATGGTTGAATTCATGGGAACGCCGAGCCTGTTCAGCACATTCGCAATAATAGCAAAAATAGCAACAACGTCATGAGAGCCGATGCGAGCATCCATGCGGCATCCATTGAACTCCATAGAAATTTTGCTGCATACAGAAAGAGAAAGGGGGCGGCGATATAGAGAACATCAGAGATGTCCGGCACATCTATTCCTCAAACTCAACATTCATCATTGCCCCCTCCCCCAAATCCGGCACATTTGCGCGCGATGAGTCCTACCTCATGATCGCGCGCCGGGGCTGTCCATGCTTCGCTGCGCGTGCCCCCTCCTCGGTGCGATCGCTCAGGGCAGCTCGCAGTATCGTTGCAAAGCCGCTGTCAACGCTGTCAAGTGTCAGCAGTCCGGCCAACGCGTAGAACCTATCCCAATCGGGAGCGCGCCCGGATTGCTGTCCCGCGGAAGCGCGGGCAAGGGCGCAGCAGGAAATCCGGATTGCATGGTGGAGCAAGGGTTTCGTGGGGCATGGCCCCACGCCTGCGTAACGGTGTCGGTGTCGGCCTGCAAGCCGACACTCCCCTAGCAACGCCGCCCCCGCTTCCGCTGGACAGCAATCCGGGTGCGACACCTACCAGGATAAGCTCTTAGTCGGAAGAACTTGATCCGGTGCTGGTCCCCGTCTGCTGCTGCCATACCAAGGCCAGCGATTTGCTATGCCCTTTTTTATTCTGTACATAGGCTGTGCGGGATACCGTCTGCCCGCCGATTTCCGAGCGAATCCGATAGTTGCCGCTCTTGGGCAAATCAACCAATAGAATCGGCGCGCCGCATGTGGTTTTAAACACCTGGGTACCGCGCGCATCCGTGATCTCGACATTCGCATCGGCAAGATAACTGCCGTCGCGCGCCGCGAAGGTCAGCATCAAATCATAGTTGGGCGCTTCGCTCTTCATTAACTGCGCTTCGTCGCTGCCGACCCCGCCGCACATGAAAGCTACACCATTTGCGACTTGCTGCTGAGGTTGCTGCGCCAGGGGCGGCGCGGACGCGTTGCCGGAGATCGAGGCGGATGGCGCTGGCGAGCCTGGCTGCTGGGGCGCGCTTCCCACGGGTGGTCCGCTCTGCTGCTGAACTGGACCTCCCACGGCAGGCGCAGGCTGCGGCTGAGATGAGCCGGATGAAGACGATGCGCCCTGCTGCTCGGACGCAGCCCCCGTCGGTGCCGCAGGCGGCTGCTGAGAATATCCTCCCGGTACTCCGGCTGCGGCCCCGCTCGGGCTGGCTGGCGCCGGTACGGGGCCTTGAGGGGCGGTTGATTGCGGTGCCTGTTGCTGATTTTGATACTGGCCAGCCGCCGCACCCGACGCGGCGAAATCGGTGCTCGACTGCGCTTGTGCCAGCATCGCTGACGAAGCTAAGCCAAGCGCGATGAATAAAGTCTTGTTCGCCTTCATAGCTTTCTCCTTGAAAAAATTCACAGGGCTGCAATGCCCAACAATTTAGGCGTAGAGATCGCAAGTAAGTTCTTTCAAAACCGGGAAAACAGGAAGTCAATAAACGGCCCGATAAGAAACGGAATTTTTACAGGCGCTCAAGGTCTATCCAACGGAACAACATAAAACCGTGACGACCAAATTGGAGATTTTTGGCTCTGTGATTCCGAGCGTCCTGCATCTGCCCGTAAAAATTCTTCCGCAACCGGATGAAACAACCTGCGGCCCGACTTGCCTGCAAGCCGTCTACCGCTACTGGGGCGATGACGAGCCGCTGGAAAACGTGATCGACCGCACCGGACGGCTGGAATTGGGCGGTACCTTCGCTGTTTTTCTCGCCTGCGATGCCATGCGAAAAGGGTATCGCGCCACCATCTACACTTATAACCTGAACGTGTTCGATCCGACCTGGTTCGGCCCTGCCGACATCAGTATTGCCGAGCGTTTGCGGCGTCAAGCCGAAGTCAAGCTCGACTATAGGCTGCAGCATGCAACCAAGGGTTACCTGGAGTTTCTCAAGCTTGGCGGGCGCTTGCGCTTCAAGGACTTGTCGCGTGAATTGATCCACGGCATGCTGCGGCGCAAGCAACCGATCCTGACCGGATTGAGTTCAACCTTTCTATATCGTGTCCCGCGCGAGTTCGGCCCCAGCGATATCCCGAACGATATCCACGGCACCCCGTCCGGGCATTTCGTGGTGATCGCCGGTTACGACAACGAGAAGCGCAAGGTGCTGGTGGTTGACCCCTATCAAAAAAATCCATACGGCGGAACGCACGAATACTGGATCGGCATCGACCGCGTGATCGGCGCGGTGTTGCTCGGGATCGTGACGCACGACGCCAATTTGCTCATCATCCATCCTCGGCATCGGCCGAAAAGCAGAGTCCCATGAATATCCTGTTCGTCGTCAGCCGCCGGCGCGATTGGCCCTTCGATATCGCCGGCGTGGATGTGGTCCCGGCCCGTGACTATTTGACCGATCCTGCTTTCGGCACTCGCACCGCCACCAAGGTATTCAATCTGTGCAATTCATATCGCTATCAAAGCCGCGGATATTATGTTTCGCTGCTGGCAGAGGCCCGCGGCCATCATCCGCTGCCCGACGTCAAGGCGATCGAAGATCTGCAGTCGCCCAATCTGATTGAACTGCTCAACGACAAGTTAGGCAGCGTAATCGAAGCGACCTTCTCGCCGATCGATGCCGACAGCATTGAAATGCGCAGCTATTTCGGCCGCGACGCCGAGCGCCGCTATGATCAGATCGGCATCCAGCTTTTCAACCTGCTGCATGCGCCGCTGCTGCGCTCGCGCTTCGAACGCCACCACGGCCAGTGGCGTCTGCGCAGCGTACGCACCATCGGCATTCCCGACATCACTTCGCGCGATTTTGCGGTCGTCGCGCAGGCCGCGCTCGAATGCTTGAAAGGGCACAAGCTGCGCGGACGGGAACCGGCGGCGCAGCAGCCGAGCGTGGCGATCCTGTGTAGTCCCGGCACGGAGGCGCAGCCCTCCAATCCGGCCGCAATCGAAAAATTTCTGCACGCAGCGGAAATGCTTGGCATGCACGCCGAGGTGATCACCAAGGACGATATCGAACGGTTGAGCCGATTCGACGCGCTCTTCATCCGGGATAACACCTCGCCCAATCACTACACCTACCAGTTCGCACGCCAGGCCGACGCGGCGAACCAAGTGGTGATCGATGCTCCCGACTCGATCATAAAATGCAACAACAAGGTATTCCTGACCGAGTTGCTGACTCTGCACCACATTCCGATACCGAAAACCCTGGTGGTGCATAACGAGAACGTCGATCAAATCATTCCACAGCTCGGCCTGCCATGCATTCTGAAAAAGCCCGACGGCGCCTTCTCGATCGGCATCGTCAAAGTCGACACCGAAGACGCCTTGCAAACCGCCGTGCAGGATCTGTTGAAAAAATCCGAGCTGATCCTGGCCCAGGAATACCTGCCGACCGCATTCGACTGGCGCGTCGGCATACTCGACGGCAGGCCGCTGTTCGTCTGCAAATACTATATGGCTGCCGGGCACTGGCAAATCATCAAGCACAATCCCCATCACAGCGAAGAGGGCCCGGCTGAAGCGTTGGCGCTGGGTGAAGCGCCCGATGAAGTGCTCGACTATGCAATGCAAGCAGCCAAGCTGATCGGCAACGGCTTCTATGGGGTCGATTTGAAAACTGTCGGCCAGCAATGCTACGTCATCGAAATCAACGACAACCCTAACGTCGATGCCGGCAACGAAGACGGCGTGCTCAAGGACGCGTTGTACCGTGAGGTCATGGCCGTCATCCGTAAACGCATCGAGGCGCGCAAAGGAAGCATCTCACTATGATAGGAGCCCCTTCTCTGCATGTTTTCCAGGCCTGCGGCATCGAGCTTGAATATGCGATCGTCGGCCGCAACGATTTATCCTGCAAACCGATTGCCGACCAGATCCTGAATCAGCTCAGCGGCGGCGATCCCAACCAGGCCGCGCGCGGCATGCTGGGCTGGTCGAATGAAATGTTCATGCATGTGATCGAACTCAAAAACCTGCAGCCCAGCCCTGACCTCGGACCATTGGCGGACGCATTGCAAAACGAAGTGCGCAGCATCGCGCCCCTGCTGGAAGCACAAGGTGCGCAATTGATGCCGAGCGCCATGCATCCGTGGATGAATCCGGCAAGCGAAGCGCGCCTGTGGCCGCACGCCAATCGCGACATCTATCGCAGCTACGAACGCATCTTCGAATGCCGGACCCATGGCTGGGCCAATCTGCAAAGCATGCATATCAACCTGCCGTTCTGCGGCGATGCCGAATTCGCGCGCTTGCATGCGGCGATCCGCCTGGTGCTGCCGATCCTGCCGGCACTGGCTGCAAGCTCGCCGATTGCCGACGGCGAAAACACCGGTTTTGCAGACTACAGGATGGAAGTCTATCGCAGCAATGCCGACGTGCTGCCATCGATTGCCGGCCAGGTGATCCCGGAAACGGTATCGAGCCGCGCCGAGTACCAGGAAAACATTCTCGCCCCGATGTACCGCGACATCCGCGAATACGATCCGCAAGGCATCCTGCAACATGAGTGGCTGAATTCACGCGGCGCGATTGCGCGCTTCGACCGCAATGCGATCGAGATTCGTGTGGCCGATACGCAGGAATGCCCGCAAGCCGACCTGGCGATCGCAGCCGCTGCGATTTCAGTCATCAAGTTCCTGTATCAGGCCGACACCGCATCCCTGGCGCAGCAGCAGGCGGTCAGCAACGGCATGCTCGCCAAGCTGCTGATCGATTGCATACGCGACGCCGACCAGGCCGTGATCGATGACGAGGCATATCTCGCGCTGCTCGGTTATCCCGGCCGGCGCTGCGAGGCGCATCAGTTGTGGCGCTTTCTGATCGAGCGGATGTTGACAGCCGACCCCGCCTCAGCCTGGCACCGGCCGCTGCGGATCATGCTGGACCAGGGGCCGCTGGCCAGGCGTATCGTGCGCGCACTGGACGGCGACTATTCGCGTGCAGGATTAAACGCTGTCTATCATCAATTATGCCGTTGCCTACAGGAAGGCCGGATGTTTACCGGCAAGCCATGATGCAAAACGAACCCCTCCATGCCCAACTTCATCCGGAGCAAGTCGAGACCTCGATCCAGGCTCACGAAAACCTGCCCGGCGTCGTCCGTTCCCTGACAAAACCGGATACCTATGTCATCACCTGCGAGCATGCCGGCAATCGTGTGCCGGCTGATTTGCGTCACCTTTTCAAGCGCGACAAGGCGATGCTCTATACCCACCGCGGCTATGATCCTGGCGCACTCACGCTGGCGCGAGAAATGGCCGCCGCATTGCATGCCCCTTTCCTGCAGTCGACCACCAGCCGCCTGGTGGTCGACCTGAACCGCTCGATCGGCCATCCGCGTCTGCATGCCGACGTTATCGTCAACGGCCTGACGGTCGAAGAGCGGCGCAAAATCATCGAGCGCTACTACCTGCCCTATCGCAGCAAGGCCGAATCCATCATCGCGTTCGCCATCTCGCAAGGCAAGCGCGTCGTCCACATTTCCTGCCACAGCTTCACGCCCGAGCTGTACGGCAAAGTGCGCAATGCCGACTTCGGCTTGCTGTTCGATCCTTCGCGCAGCGGCGAGACGCTTTTGTGCCGGCGTTGGCAAGACGTTCTCAACGCCCGCCGGCCCGATTGCAAAACCCGGCGCAACTATCCCTACATCGGCACCAGCGATGCCTTCACCAGCTACCTGCGGCGGCGCTTTCCGAACGAGGTCTATCTCGGCATCGAAATCGAGGTCAACCAGAAGCACGTGTTCATCGGCGGCCGGCATTGGCGGAATCTGCGAAACGCGGTCGTTGCCACTTTTTGCGAAAGCGTGGGAGTAATGGACGCTGCCAGGCAAAGCGCACATTCATAAGCCTGCCACCGCAGAGACGTTCCTGCATAGGCGCCAACTAACTTTTAGACCTTCCGTTTCGGGCTCCCTCCCCTTCAAGGAGAGGGAACCAAGACTTACTATCCATCACCGTTAGAGCAGTTTCAGCCTGACTGTACAGGAGCCAAGGTTGAGCCGAGAAGCGCAACCGTACGAATGGTACGGTGAGCATCGCAGGCGCAAGATTGGCCGTGTACGGTCAGGATGAAACTGCTCTAGCCCCTATGGGACATTCCTGACAGACGCACGCCTCCGCTTGTCCCCCGCTTCCGCTCGGAACCGGTCATTCATCTTTCCGTAAGAATCCCGACTCGCCGCCGGCGCGGCATTCAATCGCGGCCGTCGTATTTCCCTTCCCGACCCGGCCGGCGATCACGCGGCAACGGCCAATAATATTCGGACAATTCGCGAGCCGCCAATTGCAAATATCCCATCATATTTTTTAGCAATTTGCCCTTATAAGATCAGTAGTAAACGGGTTAAGATGTCATCCAGCAACATTCCGTCATATCAACATTCGAAAGCGCCGCCATGTTGAAACGATTCCTCCTTGTTTGCTTCCTGAGTTTCACGACCGCCTTGCCGGCATCGGCACTCAGCATATTGCCGCTTCCGCTTGACCGGATCGTCGATAGCGCAACCCTTGCGTTTCAAGGCAAATGCCTGAGCAACCGCACCGAACGCGATCCGCAAACCGGCCTGATCGTGACCTACACCACGTTCCAGATACAAGACGCGCTAAAAGGCAGCTTGAGCGACACGCACACTATCAAGCAGATCGGCGGCCAGCTTGCCGGTGCCGATGATTCGACTCTGGTAAAGCAGATCGAGGGCGTGCCGCGCTTCGAGCCTGGCGAAAGCTATGTGCTCTTCTTGAACGGCATCTCCTCGGCCGGTTTTTCGAGCCCGGTCGGCCTTGGCCAAGGGACGTTCAAATTGCTGCAAGGTGCGCAAGGACAGCAGGTGACGAATGGCCGCGACTTTCGCGAAATGACCGCGGGCCAGCCCCGGCAGCTTTGGTCGCAATCGGTGCAAAGCCAATTCGATCAACCGGCAGGCCGCCTTGACATGATGGATCTCGACGAATTCAAGGCATACGTGCGCAAAAAAACAGGGGGGGCAAAATGAAAACCAACCATCACATGCGCTGGCTCGCCCTCGGCTGCTTCTCGCTCATTACCGCAGTCGCCCAGGCGGGCGGCCCGCTGGGCGTATGCCAGAACCGGCCGACCAAATATGCGGGTGCTGGTACGGTCACATTGAATTACGACCAAGGCGCCCTGGGCTCACGTACAAAAGCGCAAGCCGACGCCTTGGTCACCACCTCGGTGGCAAAGTGGACCGATGTTCCCACCGCGACGGTGAGCTTTGCGCGCGGCGCGGATTTACCGGTGGACGTCACGACCGCCAATTACACCACTTACTTTGACCAGTATTCCGATGGTCTGAATCCGGTGATCTATGACTCCGATGGATCGATCATCGACCTGATGTTCGGCAGCGGCGCGAAGAGTCAGGTGCTGGGTTTCGCCGGTTCCGCTTATCAATTCGGCAGCAGCGGTTGCCAATACCTGGAAGGGCAAGCCGTCATCAACGGCTTTCTCTCCGTCTCCGATACCACCATGCAGGTCGTGCTGGCCCATGAAATCGGCCACCTGATCGGCATGGATCATACGCAGATCAACAGCAACCAGGGTTTAAGCCAGTCCAATTATCCCTTGATGTACCCGATTGCCTACCGCACCAGCGCGACCTTGCACGAAGACGATGTCGCGACGGTGAGCGCACTCTATCCGGATACCACGATCGCCAGCACGTATGGGGAATTGACCGGCACCTTCACGCAGGCTTCCGGCACGCCTATCCTGGGCGGCAATATCTGGGCGCGCGAAGTCAACACCCGCCTGGTATACAGCATTGTGTCCGACTACCTGAAGCAGAGTTCCGGCTATTTCAAACTCCTGCTGCCGCCCGGCACGTATGACTTGCATGCCGAAGCAATTTCCCGCGGATTCACCGGGGGCTCCAGCGTCGGCCCCTATGCAGCGACCTCGAGCGGTTTGTCGTTTCAATCTCCACTGTACACCGGCACCACGGCCATGACGCCGGTAACGCTGGGCGGCAGCTCGCCAACGCAGTTTACGATTGTCGCCGGCTGCGCGGCAACGGCCGTGTTCAGGATCGATGGAAGCGGCAGTGTCGGCGGCAATTGCGCGACGCCTGCGCCTCCGAGTTGCACCCTTTCCGCATCACCATCGTCGCTGACTCTGGGCGCGTCGGCAACGCTGACCGCGACTTGCAGCCCAGCGGCCACTTCCTACTCGTGGACGCCGGCCACCGGCCTGGTCGCCGGCTCGGGCAATACCGCCACCGTCACTCCGGCCGCAGCCGGCGTGTTTTCGTATTCCGTCACGGCCAGCAACGCCGGCGGCACCGGCAATACCGCAAGCACAACCGTAACCGTCACCGCCGGTCCGCCTGTATGCACTTTGTCGGCATCGCCGTCGACGATCACGCTCGGCGGCTCCAGCACGCTGACCGCCAACTGCAGCCCGGCCGCGACCTCGTACACCTGGACGCCGGCTAGCGGCCTCGTCGCCGGCTCGTCCAATACTGCGGTCGTGACGCCTGCCGCGGCAGGCAGCTTTTCATATTCCGTGACCGGCAACAATGCCGCCGGAGCCGGCACCCCTGCCAGCGCCTCCGTCACCGTTACCCCGCCCTCGCCGCCCATCTGCACGCTGAACGCCTCGCCCAACGTCATCGCCGCCGGCGGCTCCACCTACCTGTTCGCCACCTGCAGTCCGGCAGCCACCTCATACACCTGGACCAATACCGGCTTCGCCTCCACCAGCAGCGGCGGCATGGTGACGCCCGCGGCGACCACGACCTACTCGGTCACCGGCAGCAACAGCGGCGGCAGCGGCAGCGCCGCCAGCGCCACCGTTACCGTCGGTTCGACCGCTGCAAATACGCTACAGGCGCTGTTCGTCAACGCCTCCACCAGCACCAACAAGACCTCGGTGCTGCGCGTGATCAACACCGGCAGCAGCGCCGGTACGCTCACCGCCACTGCTTTCGATGAAAACGGCCGCCTGCTCGGCACCGCCAACGCCAGCCTCGGCAGCATCGCCGCCAACCAGGCCTTGAGCTTCAGTTCCGCCAACCTTGAAGCACTGCTCGGCTTTACGCCCAGCGCGCCGACTGCCAAGTATTCGGTCTACATCTACAGCGGACTGGCGTCTCTTCAACTGATCAACTTCACGCAAGACATCGCCACCGGCGCCAAGACGCTGTCGCAGGCGCAGTACACCGACCGCAGCAGCGGCGCAACCGGCAGCAGCGTCAGCCGCTCGGCCTGGTTCGTCAGCGCTGCATCCAGCACCAACAAAACCAACGTGCTGCGCATCCTCAATCCCGGCACGCAAAGCGGCACGCTGAGCGCGACGCTATACGACGAAGCCGGCATCCAGCAAGGCAGTGCCAACATTGCGCTGGGCACGATCGCGGCGCGGCAAATGATCAGCTACACCTCGGCCCAATTGGAAAGCGCGCTGGGCTATGTACCGCCCAGTTCGACCGCCAAGTATCGCGTGGTCTTTTCCGCCAATCTGCCGAGCCTGGAATTGATCAACTTCACCAAGGACATCGCTACCGGCAACTTGGCGCTGGTCCAGGCGCAGCTGGAAAATCGGCCCGGTTCTTCGGCAAGCACTTCCACGCGCAATGTGCTGCTGGTCAATCCCTCGACCAGCACCGAGCGCAACACCGTACTGCGCATCGTCAATCCCAACAGCAGCAGCGCGGCCGTTACGGCAACAGCCTATGACGAAGGCGGCAGCATGATCGGCAGCGGCACGCTTGGCATGCTCGGCGCAAACCAGATCCTGGCCCTGACCTCGGCGCAGATTGAATCCGCTCTCGGTTACAGTCCCAGTTCGGTCAACGCCAAGTATCGCTTGGTCGTCACGGCCAATGTGCCGACCTTCGAGGTTATCGACAACACCAAGCTCCCGTCCAACGGCAACCTGTATCTGGCGCAAGCGCAGACCGACAATCGTGCCGCAAGTTCGGCAACCAGCACGACGCGCAATGCCTACCTGATCTATGCCTCGACCAACAGCACCGCCACGACCGAGCTGCGGATCGTCAATACCACGTCCTCGAGCGCAGCCTTGACCGCGACAGCCTATGACGATAACGGGACCGTGATCGCCACCGGCAAGACGATGGGAACACTGGCGGCGAATCAGATGTTGACCTTCACTTCGGCCCAACTCGAGAGCCTGTTCGGCTTTACGCCAGCGTCGAGCACCGCGAAATGGCGCATCGTGTTCAGCGCCAGCCTGGGCAATTTTGAAGTCATTAATTACAGCAGGGATGCCGCCGGCTTGCTGACGCTGGCACAGCCGCAAACGGAGTAGTCAATACTGCTTTGACGGGAACCAGGTGCGCATTTGCCGCACCCGCATACGCTTTCGGCACTGCCTCGCAAGACGGCGGAAGTGCCTCGCCGAACATTGCCAGCATCGGAGAAACAATTGGCCGCATATCATCGAAGCCCCGCCTCATGGCACGCTGCCGTATAACAAAAGCAAGCGTCCCATGATAGCGTCCGAGACATCGAGAAGAAATTTCACGGCAGCTTACGGCCTCGCTAGCTGCCACTGCGCGACATCTTGCTGCTGGTATAGATCGAGTACAACGCAGACAAACCGACCAGCACATACACGAGGCGCGACAAAGGGGTCATATCGCCGAATAGACTTGCCACCAGATCGACGTCGAACAATCCGATCAAACCCCAATTGATGCCGCCGATGATCAATAGCACCATCGCGATCCAATCGATTGCGTTCATGCGTTTTGCAAGGCGGTTGCTTGCGCTGGAGCGGCGGTCCGGAAAATGGCGCCGCTCGGTTGTGTAGGTATTCATAGTTGCCATGGCAAACTCCTTTGAAGATGTTCAAAAACAATGCAGCTCCACTCCATCGATTCCAGCAAACCTGCGGCAACGCCGGCGTGCACGTTCTCGCGCCGAAAGAGATCGATAACCATATGCGACAACCATATCGGCCAAGTGAAGCGCATGTGTACCGGAGACGCAAACTCATCAAGCAAAAATGATGAAAAAACGCCCTGGTAGTTGGGGGATCGGGTCAAGTCTAAAGTTCCCCAATTCGTAAAGCCGCATTGCAAATGATCGGTATCGATCGGACTTGCCGCTGAGATTTTCTCCTGGCCGAGGCATGGGAGATTCACATGGGAGATTCAAAAAGAAAACTTGATCAAAGAAAATGCCATTCACTCCTGAAAATCGGCCTTCCATCGTCTTCCCTCTATCCTCATCGAGCGTATCCGATGACAATGCATTCATCGTCGCTCACACCTGAGAAATCAGGCCCTCCTCTTCGTGTTCGCAGCATTTCGAGGTGCTCCATGCTATATGATGAAAAATCCGATAAGCGTTTGCAGATGCCCTCAGCGGACATGGGTTCCACCATCCTGTCACTGCGGCCGCAACCGCAGAGAGAGTCCACGGCGTCGCAAGAGAACGGGCACGAAGCCGAGCTGAAAAACCAGTTCAAAATCCGCCTCGCAAACATGCATGGCATACGTCATGAAGCCTGCATGCTGGTTCAGGAAAGGTACATCCAGCGCGGCTATGGCCCGCAAGACCTGGCCGACGATCCGCGCCGTTTGACGATCGTCGCTTACGAAGGCCAGGAAGCGGTCGGCACGCTGAGCATTCGCTTCGACTCGAGCGCAGGTTTGTTGTGCGACGATCTATACCAGGCCGAGATCGATGTGCTCCGTGCTGAAGACAGAAAACTCTGCGAGTTCGTCAAGTTTGCGGCGATGTCGCAAAACGCTCCGATCAAGACGCTGGCTGCGCTATTCCATGTCGCCTTCATTTACGCACATCGGATTCATGCATTCGACGATGTCTTGATCGAAGTCAATCCGCGCCATGTCAAGTTTTACCAGCGCGCGCTCGGTTTCCGGCAACTTGGCGCCGAACGCACCAACCGCCGCGTCAACGCGCCTGCCGTACTGATGCGTGGAGAATTCCTCCACATCGGCGAGCAGATCGGCAAGTTCGGCGGCAACATCGAAGCAAGAAAAGAAGAGAAATCCATCTATCCCTATGGCTTCAGCCAACATGAAGAACGAGGCATCCAGTTGCGGCTGCAAGCCTTGGGAGCCGTCCGGCAATGAGATCGGGCAACTCGAACAATATTGCGGCCCGCATCGGGCGCACCTCGTTGCACCAGGCCTTACATGCATGGAGCGCCTTGCTGGGCTGCGCCGCCGTCCTGCACGAGCCTGAAGCCTTGCGGCGCTACGACAAATGTACCGGCACGGATCGACAAGACATTCCGGCCGCGCTGCAGCCGCAAACGGCGCAGGATGTTGCCGGCATCGTCAAGATCGCAGCGCAATTCCGTGTGCCGCTGTATCCCATCAGCACCGGCCGCAACTGGGGCTACGGCAGCGCCAATCCAACTGCGCCGGGTTGCGTGATCGTCGACCTTGGCGGCCTTGACCGGATCGTCGACTTCGATCCGGAGCTCGGTCTTGTCACACTTGAGCCGGGCGTGACGCAACAGCAGTTGGCGCAATACCTTGAACGCCACGGCCACCGTTTCATGACGCCGACCACCGGCGCCGGCCCGACCTGCAGCCTTGTCGGCAATGCACTCGAGCGCGGCTATGGCATCACGCCGGGCACTGATCACTTTGCCGCCGTAACCAGCCTTGAAGCAGTGCTGCCCGACGGACGAATCTATCGTCCCGCGCTCGACGAACTCGGCGCCGTCGCCGCCAATCGCGCATTCAAGTGGGGACTTGGCCCCTATCTGGACGGCCTGTTCGCACAAGGAAATTTCGGGATCGTCACCCAAATGACGATCGCCCTGGCCAAGTCTCCGGCTGGCTTCAAGGCGTTCTACTTCAGCGCCGCAGAGGATGACGCGCTCGAAAACCTGGCCGACGCCACCAGGGAAATCATGGCGAGACTGCCCGGCATCGTCGGCTCCATCAACCTGATGAACCAGCATCGTGTATTGGCCATGACGACGCACTATCCCAAGGATCTGGTCGGTGCAAACGGCGTCCTGCCGAAGGAAGCGGTCACCAATCTCGGGAAGAAGCACCAGGTGATGGCATGGACCGGTGTCGGCGCCTTGTATGGCGAACCGGAGGTGGTCGCCGCAGCCGAGACCGTCGTACGAAAACTGCTTGGCCCGGCAAGCAAGCGCTTGCTGTTCCTGACACCCGAACGGGCCAGGCTGGTGCGGCGCATTGCAGGACTGGTTCCCGGGGCGCCGGGCCAGCGCCTGCGTAAGACCATCGATACGCTGAATGCGTCGCTGCAACTCATGCTGGGACATCCGAACGAAGTCGCACTGCCGCTGGCTTATTGGAAAAACGGCGGCGTTCCCGCTGGGCCCGGCGCACTCGACCCGGCCGCCGACGGGTGCGGACTGATCTGGTATCCCCCGCTTGTCCCCATGCGGCGCGGCGCCGTGCGCGAGTACGTGACGCATGTGCAGGACACCTGCGCCGCCCACGGCATCGAGCCGCTGATCACCCTGACCGCCCTGTCAGACCGCTGCTTCGACAGCACCGTGCCCGTGCTGTTCGAACGGAACAACGCCATGCAAGCCAAGGCCGCGGAGCGCTGCTATCAGGCGCTGTTCGAAGACGGCTTGGCGCTGGGTTTCGTGCCGTACCGGCTGGGGCCGCAAGCAATGCGGCGGGTGGCCGATAGCGGCAGCGTGTGCTGGGATATCGTCGCCAAGCTCAAGGCTGCGCTCGACCCGGGCAACATCGTTGCGCCGGGGCGTTACGCTCCTCTGGCGAGGGAATAGTATGTTCGCTTACGGATAAATTCCTGCGGGGATTGGATTGTCGAGAGCTTCCCAGATATAGGAAGTCAGTGTGACCGGGTTATTCCCATCAAGGCGCTTGCCGGCAGAGCAAAAACCGCGGGTCGTCGCCGCACACATCTCACGCTTGATACGATCCTCATTCGGCCATGGCCAGAGAGATAGCGTGCCGAGAGCGTTGAAACCGGCCTGGCCGTAGCGAGTGCCATCCGCGCCGTAGCGGAAGAGCACGTTGGCGCCGATGTCAGCGCCGCCTGCGCCCGCCCCCTTGAGCGGGGAGCCGGTCTCGATGCGCGTAATGTATTTTTGACCGGAGGCCGCTGTGACGACGTTGGTCGGAGTGGCCTGGTTGAACGTTCCCTGCGACCAAGTGCCGCTGGTGTTCACGTAGGAAGCCGGTACCGATGAGTTGATCGCATAGCGCCCGGCACCGGAAACCAGCAGGTTCTTCGCGGTGGCCACGGTTGCCGGATTCGGCATGTCGGGCGCTACGCGAAAGGCATCGCCGCTTTTTATATTCAGGGTCAGGTTTTCAAGCGTGCTGTTTTGCGCGTCGCGCGCCAGATTGTAGCCGCCAAGCGCCGCGTTCCAGGCCACAGCATTGGACACCTTGACGGTCGGTATCTCGATGGTGCCGATATCGGGCTCCATGTAGTAGCCGAGGTCAGGCGCATTCAGGGAGATGGTGCCCAACCATTCGTTGCGGCCAAAGGTGTACAGACCGCCCGTATGCGAAGCGATGGCAAAGTCCGCATAGTAATTCGACTCCGGCACGCCGTTCAAGACACGGTCGACCACGATGACGTTCTGCACCGACACATCGTGCGAATCGTAGACCGTGAAACCGACATTCGGACTGCCGCCGCCGGTGCACTCGGCAGTATTGCAACCATCGCCCCGTACAACCATGCGGCGCCAGACATTGCGATGCGCACGATAATTGATGGCGATGACGCGCTGCTGTTCGGCCCAAACCCATACATCCTCGATCAGGTTGTCCGTATTGCCCTGGTCGTGATCATTGGTGCCGATATTGAAAGCGCCATGGAAGCCCGAATCCTTGATAGTGACGAAGCTGGTGTTGTACAAGCTGCCGCCGCCCTCGAACGTCAGCCCCTGCACGGTGATATAGCTGTCCTTGCGGAACGATCGCCCGATGAACAGTTCGCCCACGACGGTCACCTTGCCGGGATTGAGCGCGTGCACGTAAGTGGCGCGCGTTACGGTGCCGGACGGTATCTGCGCCGAATTGGCGCCGTTGTCCCAAGAGATCGAGCCGGTGCCCGCGGCTGCGGAATAGACGCCGTCGAGCAGGACGAGTTCGTCGCCGCCCGCCATCTTGGAAAAGACATAGGCGAAAGTCTTGCAAGGCGTGGACATCGTTTTGCAGTCGGCAGCGTTGTTGCCGGTCGGGGAAATATAGTAGGCCGTGCCCTGTGCCGGCGGCGGTGCCCCGGCAACGCTCACCGTCGCCGAGGCAGTCGTCGTGCCGCCGGCTCCGGTACAGGCCAGAGAAAACGTGCTGGTCGCGGTCAACGCAGGCGTTGTTTGCATTCCTGACGTCGTGCGCGCGCCGGACCAGGCGCCCGAAGCATTGCACGCCGTCACGTCCGTGGAAGACCATGTCAGGGTCGCGGTCGCGCCGCTGGATATGGAGGCCGGACTCGCGCTCAAGGACACGGTCGGCGCAGCGGCGACCGCGACGCATTCAAAGGGAAGTTTCACCGATCCCTGCGAAGTCGTGATCGTCACGAGATGGTACTTTACCGACCCGGATGCACTTTGGTAGACCTGCTCGGGTTCGCACGGTGTTCCAACGGGTACGGAGAGCTGCAACGAGTTGCGCGTGCTTGAGCCGCCGCTTCCTTTCACGCGCCATTCGGTGGCAGCGTGTACCAGCAGCGGCATACACGCCAGCAATAAACCTGCGGAGAGTTTTTTCATACTTGTTTTCCTTTTTTGCCTGAGTAAACGCGTGTATGAGTCGGCGCCACCGGAACGGCAGTTTTGGCATCACCGGCGCACATGGGCTGAGAGCGTAAGCCAGCAGATGCCGCCTCGGTTGGATGTCGCTCCACCTGGACGAACGTTTGCAATGGCTGCGGCGCCATCTTCGCAGGCAATTCTGTAATTTTTGTGGAAAGTGCGGTGGCCGGCACCTGGTATCGGATCAAGCAGGCTCACCTTGAGCGGGCTCGCCATCGCAGCGTGCCGGGCGAGCGCGGCAACGTTACTCTGGCGGGCAAGAGACAAGGCCCGCGTCCGCCATGCTTTTGACCTCACGTTTCAAGCCATCATAAGCATCGAAGATTTCACGATGGCAGCGCAGCGACATTTCATCTTCTCTTTGGTAGTAATCCGACACCCAGCGGATCAGGAACGCAAGCCCGGCATCCTGATCGGCTTTCGACGCGTATTTGTGCGGTTCCCACGGCCGATTGCGGCAATTGCTTATGCAGGCTTCTTCTCCGGGATTCATGAAGACCAGCAGAGGTTTCCACTCCAATGCGGCTTTTATAAGATCCCCGTAGCATCCCTCGACGATCCAAGCCTCATGGGCAGTGCAAAACTTGTGCAGTTCGGCATGAATGGCTTCGAACGGTCTGCGGACAGCAATACGGTTGGGCTCCCAGACTATCGTGTCGAGGTCGAGCACCGGAATACTCGACCGCTTTGCGGCTTCGCGAGCCGCGGTCGATTTCCCTGAACCGGAATTTCCAAAAATCGCAATGCGCATATAAAGCGTGGCAGGCAATGGGGCAAAATAGTCAGGCGGCCGAGTCATACCATACGCCCGGCCGAGCATGCAAACTACAGGTTGCGCTGTGCGTAGGTATAGATGGCATCTCCAAGAAACTCCACCATCTTCGGGTGATAGGCATTATGGAAAGCCTTCATATCCGGGTTATCTCGATAGAACAATCCCATGCCAATGTATGCTTCCCGTGACGGCGCGTAAAACCGCGATGCGATTGAATAGTGGCGCGACATGAAAGCCTGAACTTCGATGGAAGATGGAAGAAAATCATCCACCAAAGGAGCAAGTTCCTTGTACAAGGCATCCCAATCGATATGTGCTTGCTGCTTGTCGACGTGCGACCAGTTTTGGGTCTCGGCAAGCGATTTCTTTTGTTCCGCAGCCATGGCTTGCCTGCATTGTTCGAGATATTCCGGGTTTGAACTTTGAAGATTCATTGGTTTGTACGTTCCGATAAAAAAAGCCGCAGGCGGCCATTGAGAGAAGGCAAGGTCAGCTCTTGCGCTCCCTATATTTTGACATGCAAGAGGCAAGAACTGCTCCGTTTGCTCGATTTTCTTCCGGCTCTCCTTTTTTAATCATCGGCAGTGCCGACTACACACGGCCCACTTATCAAGCTGAGCAGCTATTTACCTCATCAAGCACTAGTCCAATCTATATGCTCAATGACCTTTTGTGACGGAAAAACTCACAAAAGCATCTACAGGCAGCCGATCCTCCTCTCCAACACCTTCAATGTGAACCGAAGGCGTACCGACAATAACGCGTTCCACGTCGTTCACCCGCAGGGTCAGCTTCATCGCAGCAAAGCTCGCTGCGATTTCGGCGAACACATTTTCCTGGTTGAGCAAGTCTTGAAAAAAGCGCCGGTCGCCACCTGCCTTGGCAGCAAGCTTTCCAGTCTTCTTGTTCCAGACCGGCGATTTAAGTGCCGCCAACGCAAAGCGGTTGGCGAATTCATCAGTCGCATCGCCACGCTTCAACCGTCCCCAAACAAAATTGCGCATGCCCTGCATGTTGTTGGTATCAGCTGCAACCCTCTGCAGCAAGGCTTCGCGATACGGCGCCTGCTTTTGCAAGGGCAAGGTGCATCTGGATTCTTCGCCGATGCCGAAGCCGGACGATTCAGCAAAGTGCCGCACGGTCCAGCCGATATCGCAGCCCTCGCCGCTCACCGTGTAATACTGCTCCTTGAACTCCGCGCTGTCACGGCGCCGCACTTCAATTTTTTCTTCAGAACATGCGACCTGCGAAATAGCGAGCAGGATGAGAAACAAAACTCGATTTTTCATGGCTCGCCTAGCGGACTGGCCAGAACCAGAATTCTGCGGGATGCGGCTTGATTATGATATAGGCGATAAGAATGTGAGGTTCCCTCGATATTTCGTTCACCATCAGGTGGATGTCATGCTGCTTTCTTTTCCTGACTTTGCTCGCTTCTGCAGCGATTCAGATATTGGATTGGCGATCGGTAGCCAAGCGTCGAATGCTGGCGTGTTCGATTATAAAAGACTTCGATGTATTCAAAGCTGACTGCCTTCATATCGACATGGGTTGCGTAGCGCCGACCATGAACTCGCTCGTTCTTGAAACTGTTAAACCAGCTTTCAGTGGGAGCGTTGTCCCAACAATTTCCCTTGCGGCTCATCGAGCACGTCATACCGAACTCTTTGAGCTTTTCCTGAAACGCATGGCTGACGTATTGACTGCCACGATCCGAATGATGCATGACACCTATTTCTGGTCGGCGTCGAAACCAAGCCATCGTCAATGCATCGATCACAATATCGGTTGTCATGCGTGGCTTGAGCGACCAGCCAATCACTTCCCGGTTAAACAGATCCAGAACGATCGCCAAATACAACCAGCCTTCATCGGTCCACAAGTACGTGATATCCGAGGTCCAGACTTGATTAGGCTCGGCCGGTGTAAAGTTTCGATCCAGCAGATTTTCCGCCACCGGCAAGCCATGCTTCGAGTCCGTGGTGACCTTGTAGCGCCGCTTGTGACGTGCATGAATGCCGTTCTCACGCATGAGCCTTTCCACGCGCTCCTTGCCGGCTGTGAAGCCCCGCAGCCGCAGTTCTCGCACCATGCGCGGACTGCCGTAGGCACCTTTGAGTTCGACATGGATGGCGCGAATCACCGCCAGCATCTGCGCAGCCGTCAAGCGCTTGCGATCCTTTGTTCCGCCACGTTTCCACGCCAGCCGCTGATGCTCACATCGAGCGCTTCGCACAGTTCGTTCAACGCAAACGCCTTGTCGTGTGTTTCGATCCAGGCGTATTTCACAGTACATCCTTGGCGAAATACGCCGCCGCTTTTTTTATGATTTCATTCTCCCGCTTCAGGCGAACGACCTCGGCGCGCAGTCTGGATAATTCCATTTGTTCCGGCGTGACGACCTTGCTGCCAGCGCCTTTAGCTTGCCTGTCTTTGCAGCCTTGACCCAATTACGCAGCGTCTGGTCGGCCAGCCCCAGTTCCTTAACCACGACGCCAATCGACTCGCCGTCGGTAGTGCGTTTGACGGCCAGTTCCTTGAACTCCGTCGTATATGCTTGTTTCGGTATCTTCTTCATTTCCAGTCTTTCCAAGGTAACGTTAATTTTACGTCACCTGTGGCAGACGAAATTTCAGAGGAAGCTTAAATGCATGGCATCGTAGGATGGGTGGAACCCATCATGATCAACCGTACCCATGATGGGTTTCACCCATCCTACGACTCTCCCATCTCGCGGGAGGCACATCAAATTCAAGCCACACCCATTCGGCGGAATTCCAATAGCAGCTTTCGGTGGATTTCAACACATGCGTAACGTAGCGAGCGTACTCAAGCACAGGAATCTCACCGCGTAGATAGTTCTGCACATCCAGCCTCAAGTTTTTTGAATACGGCCGATGGAATATCCGTCTCAAAAAATACTGATTGCTGCTCGACCGCTACCGCTGCACTATCGCTCGAACCAAAGAACTTCCACGGCGGCATCGACTCACTGGCAATCGCATCCTGAATCTCGACCGTACCAAGCGGGGCTGGATAGCGCGCCGGCATATCCTCTTTTTCCACTTGGCGTTTAACTCTAATTGTTGAGAAATTCGATAGCAATCCTGTGAGCGAAGACGTCGCCATGCAATTCTGCGGCGGTCGCCGGTCCGTAAAATGTATTTCAATAGAGAACGGCATTCCCGCTTTCTGACGTTTAGCCGCCATTGTCATTATCGCGTTCGAGTACACGAATGACCGAATCTCGTTCGGATCTGTCTGGTAATTGATAGTGCCGGGGTCCAGTTTCAGTGCGTTTCGAGAGACCGCCGATTCACCAAGCGTCAGATAGATTAGCACCGCAGCACCTAGAACACCGGCGGCGCCCCAAAGCACGATGCGGTGACGCTTGCCGGCACTCATTGCACATGCACCTTTGTACCAATGGCCGCCCATTGGTACAGAGCTTTCGCATCGGCTTCCGTGAGACGCACGCACCCGTGCGAACCAAACCAATCGCTGACACCGCTCCTTACAGTTCGGACAACCGACAACGGCACCAATCCATGGTATTGATGCAACGCTTTGCCATCGTGAGTAAAAAACATTGCATAGTTCATTTGCACGTTATATGTGCGGCTTCGATAAGGATGCACCTTGCGCATGATTTGGAATACCCCCTTATCTGTCGGATGGCCTTTATCGCCTGTCACGCACTCAAAGCGGAATACACGCTCTTTTCCTTCGAAAGCTTCGACACTCTGTTCTGTGAGGCTGACCTTGATTATCTTCGTAGCATTTTGATTTTTTGGTTTTGAGAAGGTCGGTAGCGCCACGTAGAATCCTTTCTTGAGTTTTTATAGTGTTAACTTAAAAGCAACAAATGTAGCACAAAAGTTCGTCCCTAGAGCCTGTTATGAACTTAAAAGCAGTACTGCCAGTCAACGTCGGTTATGCC
>CBIHON010000045.1:0-43012 GCA_966211965.1 uncultured Burkholderiales bacterium
CGAGCGGCGTGATGACTTCGAAAATATGGTCGCTCATCGGGTGTGATCCTTCATTGGCGTGGTTCCTGTGGGATTGGGGTGGCGAAGCGTGGTGACACTTGCCATGGATGTGCCGCCATGGGCAGGTTGGCCTGGATGGCGGCGGATGAAAATTCCCGGGTCTTTGCGTGACGGTACGGCCACACGCATCCGCGGTGTCGAATGGATCGCCGGACTGAGGCCCAGGGCAAAACCAGGGGTGGAGCAGTCAAGCCGGGGTGCGGCGTCAACACGTTGGCGGCGTGGCGCGGAAGCGGCCTCGGCGGCAAGCTGGTTTTCAGAAACGGATGGACGAGTAACGAGCGCTTGCGCCATAGACTCCCTGCTGTTTTATCTTTGAAATGCGCACTTCGCGCTGACCGGAATGTGCTCGAAGCTGTTTTTTGCCCGGACAGCAATGCGTCAAAAAGACCGGAAATGATTCGATAAGCAATTATATATTAATAACTTTTCTGGCTTGGTATTTTATTTGCCTGCTGGCATGCCAGGAATAGGAGAGGGAGGATTTTGACAGAGGGGAAAAGGAGGAAAAGGGCGATTGGCTTCAAGCATTGAATAGCCAATCGCAACTTTAGCTAACGATGCCGTTTCTTCCTCCACTCGCCCAACCCTGTGGGCCTGTTCAGGAATCAGGCCTTGATCCGGTAACCCGTTTTGAAGATGCGCCCAACGGTAACCAGGCACAGAGCCAGGAACAGCAAGGTCATGCCGATGCTGAGCGTAACGTTGACGTCTGCCACGCCATAGAAACTCCAGCGAAAACCGCTGATCAGGTAAACCACCGGGTTTAACAGCGAGACCGTTTGCCAGAACGGCGGCAGCATGTTGATCGAATAGAAGCTGCCGCCCAGGAAAGTCAGCGGCGTGATGACGAGCAGGGGAACGATCTGCAGTTTTTCAAAGCCGTCGGCCCACACCCCGATGATGAAACCGAACAGGCTGAACGTCACCGCGGTGAGCGCCAGAAAGGCCGCCATCCAGACCGGATGCACGATGTCGAACGGAACGAAAAACCGCGCCGTGACCAGGATGATCATGCCCAGGATGATCGATTTGCTGGCCGCCGCCCCAACATAGCCGCACAGGATTTCAACATGAGAGATCGGTGCCGACAGGATCTCGTAGATCGTGCCCGAGAACTTGGGCATGTAGATGCCGAAGGAGGCATTGGAAATGCTCTGCGTCAGCAGCGACAGCATGATCATGCCCGGCACGATGAACGCGCCATAGCTGACACCGTCGATCTGGCCCATGCGTGAACCGATCGCCGAACCGAACACGACAAAGTAGAGCACGGTCGAGATGACCGGCGATGCAATGCTTTGCATCAGGGTGCGCCAGGTGCGCGCCATTTCGAACTGATAGATTGCGCGGATAGCGTAGAGATTCATGCGGGTGCCCTCACCAGGTTGACGAAAATTTCTTCCAGCGAACTCTGGCTGGATTGCAGGTCCTTGAAGTCGATGCCGTGTTCGGCCAGTTGTTTCAGCAGGTCGGCGATGCCGGTCTGTTCGCTCTGGGTGTCAAAGGTATAGACCAGGTCGCCGCCATCGGAAGAGAGTTCCAGCGGATGGCCGGCGAGAGCATCGGGAATGCGCTCCAGGGGGCGTTGCAAATGCAGTTTCAACTGCTTTTTGCCGAGTTTTTGCATCAGTACCGCTTTTTCCTCCACCAGCACCAGTTCGCCCTTTCTGAGCACGCCGATGCGGTCGGCCATTTCCTCGGCTTCCTCGATGTAGTGGGTGGTCAGGATGATGGTCACGCCCTTTTCGCGCAAGCCGCGCACCATCTCCCACATGTCGCGCCGCAGTTCGACGTCGACACCGGCGCTCGGTTCGTCCAGGAACAGAATATGCGGTTCGTGCGACAGCGCCTTGGCGATCATCACCCGGCGCTTCATGCCACCCGACAGCGTGCGGATCATGGCGTCCTTCTTGTTCCACAAGGACAGGTCGCGCAGCACTTTTTCGATATGCGCGGGATTCGGCGGTTTGCCGAACAGGCCGCGGCTGAAGCTCACGGTGGCCCATACCGTTTCGAAGGCATCGGTCGACAATTCCTGCGGCACCAGGCCGATCTTGGAGCGGGCCGCGCGAAACTCCGCGACCACGTCATGTCCATCCGCCAGGACCGTTCCGTCGGATGGATTGACGATGCCGCAGATGATGCTGATCAGGGTGGTCTTGCCGGCGCCGTTGGGGCCGAGCAGGGCGAAGATTTCTCCACTCTCGATGTCGAGATTGACATTCTTGAGCGCCTGGAAGCCGGAGGCGTAGGTCTTGGTGAGATTTTTTATTGAAATGATCGGCTGCACACGAGGTCCTTATGGGTGGCAAAAGAGGGATGAAGTCCAGTCTTGTCTTTGCTTGGTTGCGTTTCATGGAAATGCCAGGCAACGCAACAGTTCGTAGTAGGGGGAGCGCAGCGCAACCCCTCCTACGAAACTGGGAGCCTAATCCAAGATATTAGCCAAAAACCGCCGGACGCGCCCGCGCCTGCGATTGTGTTGGGCGCGCTTCCATGCATAGCTGCCGGCTGCCATCTCCAATCCGGCGCGATCGATCCGGCTCATCGCGATCGCTTCCGCTGCCGACAATCCTGCTCGCCGCGCTTCTGCTTCGGGGTCGCGAAAAAAGCGCTCGCGCGCCGCGGCATCGGTGTATAGCAACGCCAGGAATGCTTCGAGCGCGGGCGAACTCATGCCGCCTGCTCCGCATCGGCGTGCAGGGCGCGGCCGAGCCGCAAAGCTTCGCGCGCGGCATTCAATTGCGCCAGCAGCGAACCGAAATCCGGGTAGTTGCCGTCACGTTCCAGGACCACTGTCAGAGGCTGCGGCGCATGTTGCGCCAGCAGGGTCAGCAGCGCATATACGGCCGGCGGGACGTCGTGCACATGGTCGTCCAGCAGGCGCATGGCAGGCGGCTGCAAACCGCCGGGTTCGGCGATCCAGTGACCGCCGCTCAAGTGCACCGAGCGCACTCTATGCAAGGGAAAACGCAGCAGAAAGGCTTCCGGTTCCTCGCCGAAATTGACCGCGTTCGCATATAGATTGTGCAGATCCAGCAATAGAGGCGCCTCGCTGCCGGTAATGATCTGCGTGGTCCAGTCCGCTTCGTCGAGTGTGCTGGCCGGCGGGCGGATCAGGGTGGCGATATTCTCCATCGCCGGCGCACGTCCCACGATGCGTTGCGCGCGTTCGATGTTGGCGATGGCGCCGGCGGCGCTCTCCGGCGTGCGTGGCGGTGCGGCGAGATGACCGATTTCGATGCCGCCGCCGCGCACGAAGGCCAGGTGCTCGGACCAGGATTCCGGTTGCAGCGCATCGACCAGACGAGCCATTTTGTCGATCCGTTTCGGATCGACCGGCACGGTTGATGCCAATCCCATCGCCACGCCGTGCAAGCTTAACGGGCATTGCGCGGACAAGGTGCGCAAGGCGCGCAATTGCCGGGGCGAGGCGCGGTAATGATCTTCTGCGATGACTTCGAGGACGTCGATGCTGTCGAGGTTGGCAAAAATCCCGGCCGCCAGTTCTCCGCGCCAGCCGATGCCGACCCGATCGCGCTCAGCCGCCACACCCGCCTCCACAGCCGCCGCCGCAACTACTTCCGCAACTGCTTCCGCTGCCCGAACTGCAGCTGCTGCCGTCGCTGCCGCTGTCGCTGCTATTGCTGCCATTGCTCGACTTGGCCGGGTACAGCGTGTTCACGAACGGAAAGAGCGCATTGGGCAATACCGCGATGCCGAACACGGCGGCCACCAGTGCAGCCTCGTTGGTTTGCCCGCCGGCGGCAAGCTTGTTGGCGCGTGCTTTCAGGCGCGCGAACAATACCCTGAGGTCGGCCAGCAAGGCATCGCCGCGTGCGGTGGTGCGCTTTTTCAGCACGAAGAAGATTGCCAGAGAAAACATCAGCGTCAGCAGGAACAGGAACAGCAGGTTGTGCCGCCCTTGCGACAGTGCGAGATCGGTCTTGATCGCGGTAGTGGTCCACAGGCAGGCCAGTGCGATCAGGCCGGGGATGAAGCGTGTTTCCATGAACCGCGGGCCGACCAGCAAGTCCTGCTCTTTCAGCTTGTCCCGATATTGCCTGCAGGCCGCAATGTCCTCGGCGCCGCGCAGGATTTCTCCTGCTTCTGCCGGCCTCAGGTAGCGCGCAAGAACGGCTTGTTCTATCGGCCGGGCTGCCGACTTGACGGCATCGCCGCTTCGGGTGTGCAGCATGCTGCCTTCGGCCTTGATCAAACCCCGGTCGACCAGTGAAATGGTGGCGATCTTCAGCGCTTCGGCCGCGCCGGCGCGCAGGTAGGCGATGCAATACGGATCTTTCGCAACCGATGTCGTGGCCCGTTCGCCTTCGGTTTCCCGGCGTGCGATCCAGCTTCGCAATCCGAGCCAGACCGCGATGCCGAAGAAAAAATAAAACAGCAGGAACTGGAAGCCGGTGAGCAGGAAGGGATTGAGCATGTTCACCTCACTGCAAGCGCTCGACGCGTTCGCGCAGATGCCGGCATAAGCGGATCAGGTTCATCAAGACCGGCGCTGCCGTGCCCGGGGCCAATCGGCCATTTTCGCGCGCGGCCGACATCGCTTCCAGGGCCGCATGCAGTTCGGGGATCTGCAATTCCCGCACGATGCTTTCCAGTGCCGATTTCGGGCTGGAGAGCTGTTCCTTTCCTTCGAGTTGCAGCAGCGACGCCGCGCAGGAACGCAAGGGCGGGGCGCTATCGGCGATCACCTGCGCCAATTGTTCCTCGCGCAGGCTGATCAGTACATAACGCTCGCGCAAACGGAGCTGCAGGTTGAGCAGGATCTGCTTCAGGCGATTGATCAAGGCCTCGCGCGAACTGGAGAGTTGGGCGAAGGGATCGCTGCCATGCAATATGCGGTGGCGCGCCCCGATGTCGGAGAACTTCACGGCGAAGGCATCGGCCGCGGCCGGCAATTCGGCTTCCAGCACAAACATCGCGTTCAACTGCACCGCTGCGTGCGCCAGGCGCATCGGCTCGCGCAGCGCGTCGGCGCCGTCCTGCTCGAAGCGCCGCAGGATCAACAGCACGTTGACATCGGAGGTGGTGCGCAATTGTCCTTCGGCGGCCGAGCCGAACAGCACGATCGAAACCAGGTCGGTTTTGAAGGCGTCTTGCGCCGCGCTCACAAAATCGTCCAGGCATTTTTCAACTTCAACGGGCAGCTTGTTCATAGTCATATCGATATGTTGTCGTCTTCAGGTGGGCGGCGCAATATTGAGTTCGTATTGAGTCCGGCATATGCGGAAATCCGGCGTGGTCATGGAGAGGCGGACGCATATTTTTTCGCGGGACGGATTTCCCCTATCCTGCGAAACAGGACCGCCGGACATGTTACAGGAAGTCTTCCTGGGAGAGTGCGTGTCGCGAATGATCGCATGCTCTCGCGGGAAAATCACCTGTCTCGCTTCACGCCGGCGGCATGCCGGTCGAGCCGGCTGGCAGCGCGATACGCGGGCATCAATGGACGCAAAATATCTTCCTGAGGTTCGGGTGTGGCAAACTATTGGTGTTGCCATCTCTTCGCCTTTGCCGCATTTCCGATACCTGAAAGAGGACCTATGCTGACACTCACCAAGGTGGTTCAAACCTTTCCATCCGCACGGATTCCCTCTCGATCGGGCGGCCTCGCCGTGGAGGTGTCCCTGATCGCGCAACTGGGGCATGGTTCGGGGAATCATCTGTTTGCCAGCGTGTCGGCGCGTCAGAAAGCGCATCAGGACTTTGTCGACGAGCTCGATGAACCGTCCGCCAAGCTGGGCGGCACCGATTTCGAAAAGGGCGATCCTACCTCTTTGTATTCGTTTGCCGTCGGTCCCAAGGGGCATCCGTTTCACCGGCATGCGGGGCACCGCGTATTTACCGCCGTGGCCGGCAGCGGCGGCGCCCAACTGCGTTTTTCCAGTGCCTCGGCGGAGCAAATCGAGCAAGATCCGCGGAATTTCATCAAGGCGCTGCAATACATCAATATTCCGCCCGATTGCATGTTTACGGTCAGGTTTGGGGGAGAAACCTGGCATCAATTTGCGCCGCTCGAAAAGAACTCGCCGCATCCGGTGTTTTTTGCGCTCTCCTGCCACACCAATGAATTGGGTGGCGATTTGCCCGAGGCGCTCAAGCAAAAGGTCTTGGCCAACCAAGCCGACATCCCGTCTCTTACCGAACTGCTGCCGCAGAGCGTAGCCGCGCTGTTGCAAGACGAATCGTTGGACTCTGCCCATATTCCGACCATCGATTTGTCGCTGGACGCACCTCCCGGCACGCTGCAGCGCGCCATGTGCAAGACGGTGCGAGGGGTCACCGGCGTGGTTCGCGGCGCCTGGGCGACATGGCGCGGATCGACCGGCTTCTTTTCCGATAACGGCGGCCGCAAGGTGGTCGAACTCGACACGGCGCCGGCGGGATCGCTATTGTTGAAGCAGTTTGCCGGGAGCGCATTTCATCATGACGATACCTTTTGCCTGACGGTGGAAGGCGCAAACTTCAAGAGCGCAGGCGCTTCTTCCTTGCTCTGCGCCTTGCTGGACGGCTTCCTGGAAAATCCCCCCGCAGGCGTCACCCGCATGATGGCATTTCGCAATACCCTGGTCAGGCCGATCGGATTGCGAACCTCGAAATTGGGTTGCCCGGTTTCATCGCTTCTGTCGCCCTGTAAAACGAACCTGTTCGCCAATCGTTATCCTGTGCTGGATCAGGAGACGAATGATGAAAACACCCGTGCGCAAGTGATTCTTGGCGCGGACGACAAGCACCTTCTGTTCCGCTCCTGCGTCGGCGTCGAGATCGTCAACGACAAGCGCGTGGACTTTACGCTCGGGACGCGGGTGCAATGCAAGAACCTGTTCGGTCGGTTTTACATGGCAGCGATCAATCGAACGCATCGTTCTTACATTACGCCGGCCATGCTCCGGCTGGCCGTGGAGCATGCGGTTTTGCAGCAGCGGGAGATGGAGGGAGCGGTAGTCCTGGCTTGATGGCGCGACTACTTCGGTACAGACTGCAATCCAGCAAGCTTCGGGTGCGGGCTTAAACAGATGAGACCGGCCCCTGTTGCCGTCAGATACGGCGCCCGCACTGTTGTGCCGGGCGTCGCCACGCTCCTTGCCAAGGCGAAATATCCTTGACTCGTCGCACGCCTAGAGCCTGTTATGAACTCAAGCAGGGCCCCCTGCTTGAGTTCATAACAGGCTCTAGCGGTCATCCGCATCTGGCGGCAACAGGAACCTGCCCCATTATTTTTTTAGAGCCTCTAACGTCGCGTGTTTTGTGCGGATTATTTGCGCATGTCAACCGCTGCGGCTTGCCTTCATTGCGACTGCCGCGAGAAATGCAGGACTTTGCTTTTCAGGGAGACTTCTTCCTGCATCTTTTCTATTTCAGCCAGCAGGCTGAGCAAGGCCGCCAGCCAGGGATAGCGCTTGAACCGCAGCGTGGCATTTTCGGTGGAAAGCGTCTGCGTCCATTCCGCCGTCAGAATGCGCGGCTTGGTCTTGCTGTAGACGCCGCCTTGATGTTGGGCGCGCTTGCCGAGATAGGCGAGTGCGGAGCGGCGTTTTGCCGTCAACACATCCTCGACATGCGTGAGCTTGCCGCTGTCTATCTTGCGACAGGCTTCGAGGTACGCATGCCAGTCGCCGGCCGCGTTTTCGATTCGCATGTCTGCATTTGCTTCATCCAATTTCTCGTGCGAAAGCTGGTCAAGAATCTTCATATTGCGCTTCCTCTTCATCTGCTCAAGGTTGATTATCGATTTCCGTCTTTCAAATGAATCCGAGTTGTTGCTCACAAAAATCTCTGCATGAAAAATTAGTTCGAAATTTGCCGCAAGCCGTTGGCGAGAATCGCGGAGTAGAAGCGGCCGCCTGGGATGGCGCCTGAAAAATTAAATTATTGATAACAAGTATTGACCGATCTGAAAAGAATCGCTATCAGCGGTCGCGGGATGTCATTGTCGATATTCGCTTAGATATCTTGTCGCGAAATACCTACGCAGGTAGGAATCCTGGAAGCAATTGATTGCTTTGCGGCTTCATATGGCGCATCCAGAGAAGGGGCGCGGAAAGGGAGGGCAAGAAGGAAACGGGTGAGCAGGGAGGGCAATTCTGCAGGATGAGGCCTTAACATGCAAGCATTGACGTGCGCTCATTCCAGATATTGCGCATTCCACCGCACATACATGGCATACACCGCCGCTTTCATCGCATATTTGTCCGCATAATCCTTGGGGGCGATCGGGTCGTACACGTAGTAGTTGGCGCGGTTGTTGACAGTGCGGATCATATGCCAGATCTTGTGCGGCAGCAGGTAAGGCGGCTGCCATTCGAAATCGTCCTGCGCTTCGTAATGCAGGAACAGCGGCAGGATAGGCACGCCGGTTCGCATCGAGACTTCGAAAGCGCCGGATTTGAAGCTTTCGAACAGGCGCCGCCCCTTGCAGCCGCCTTCCGGGTAGAGCGCGATGTTCTGTCCCGCGTTGACGGCCTGCACCATGGTTTCGATGGCTTGGTCGCGCGAAGCGGGGTCGTCGCGATCGACGTACAAGGTGCCGGCTGCCTTGCTGATGCGGCCTACGATGAACCAGTCCTGCACCTGCAGCTTGGCCAGGGAGACCACGTCGAACAATGCGGGAATGCCGATGTCTTCCAGCGCGGCCGGGTGATTGGCGATCAGGATGAAGCGCGCCGGCAGGCGCTTGTGGTTTTTCTGATGCAGGCGCAGGTCGACATCGAGCGCCCGCACGAAAGCCCGGCACCAGGCGTTGAACATGCGCGCGACCGGATGAGTCCCAGGCCAGGGCAGCCAGGACAGCAGGTACATCAGCGCGGTGAAGACGATGAAATCGGCCCAGCCCAGGAGTTTTCGCAGCAGGCGCAGCAGCAGGACCATTCGGGTTCTCGATGTTTATTGTGGGGAATTACCCAAGGTGGTCTCTAAAAATTTTCGAAATTGATCAGTCTCGAACCTGGGTACTTTTGGTGATTTTTAGAGGCCCCTCAAACTGTAAAACGCCTGCTGTCATAGCGCAACTAGGATTTTTCCACGCTTTCTGCTGCATTCGTCGCGGCCGTCGGAGCCGGCGCAGGACAAGCGCCATAAGCCTTGGCGAGTTTGGCGTTGATGCCTTTCGGGCTCTCGATCAGGTCGAGCAGGCGCAGCGTCAGGTTGCCCTGTTTCGCCTTGCCGTCGCCCTGGTCTGAAGACGGCAATTGGAAGGATATCTGCAATGTGTTGCGATCCATCATATGAAACAGATCGGTGATGGTGCCGGGGAAGCCGACGAACAAGTCGTCACCCTTGGGCGCGGCATGCTGCTCGGATTTGGGTGGGGTGGGGCCGCCGGCCGGCTGATTCGAGACGCTGGTGGTGCGGCTGGCCGCAGCTTCGGCTACCGCTTGGTAATGCACTTCGACCTCGAAATTGAAGCGATGGCCGTCCGCTGTCGTGATCACGCCTTTGCCGACGAAACTTGAGTTGTCTTCCATCCGGAAGGAAGCCGCATCGCTGCTGCCGCCGGAGCCCGCGCTGTGCTTTAGCGCACCCGAGAAGCTTGAACTCGCGGAAACACTGGCCGAATCGAAGGCCACCGTCATGCCGTTGGCGGCGTCGCCGAACAGGCTCCTGGCAAAAGAGGTCAGGAAATTCTGCGCCATGCCAACGGTCGCCTTGCCCAGGCTATCGACCCGTTGGGCGAGCGCATCCGGTTGCTTCGACAGGTCGATGCCGGTCTTCGACAGCGATACCAGTTCGCTTGCCGGCGTGGTCAGGGCTGCGGGTGTTTTTTGCGAGGGCAGGGATGGCGGCGTGGCGGCAGTCAACAGCGCCGCCGTCTTGGGCGGTGAGAACAAACTGGAGCCGAGCGATGACAAAAGGTTCATGGCGTGCCGGCCAGGAAATAGAAGTATCACCTGTATCGACACGATTTCCGAAAGCTTGAGGCTGGCTTGCCCCAAGGTTTGTCCACCGCTTATGATGGAAATCCTTTGCCAGCTTTCCAATAAGGTAATTCATGCTTTTACGGTATGTGGCCGCTGTATTCCTGATATGGACCGGCGCGTGCGGCGGCGCGGCGGCGAGTTGCGCAAGCCCCGGCGCGCAGAATCCCCTGGGCTTGGAGATTGCCAAGGCCGCGCTGCGGGAATACCGCGAATTCGACGGCCATCGCATCAATGTCGACGGCTATCTATCGAAATTCGGCTCGGTCGAATCGGAATCGGCCTTGCTGCACGATCCCGAAACCGGGCTGAGCGCCGCGGACCGTCCCGGACGCTTCGCCTGGCGCCGGATTTGGGAATATTGGCTGACGCTGGACAAGCATGTGGATGGTACTGCCTTGCACCGGAAAATTACCTACGTGCCCGGCCTGCTGGAAGATCCGGATACGCGTGAGCCGGCGCGGGAATTCGAACTCAGGGCCTTGTTCCTCAAGCTCGGCATCGGCGATCCGGATGGCGTGACGGCTTTGCAGCAGGCAGCGGTGCGCGCCGCCTTGAACGATTCACCCTGGTCCGCTGCGTTCATTTCCTACCTTATGGACCAGGTCCATCTGGGCGAGGAACAGTTCCGCTTTTCACCGGCGCATTGGCAGTACATCAAGCGCGCCTTCGAAGCGCCGGACGGCTACGCATATCGCGCCTGCGACCCGCGCAAAACGGTGCCGAGAGTCGGCGATCTGCTGTGCTATGGGCGCGGCAAGACCCCTTTGAAAAACTTCGATGCCTGGCAGCGTGCGGTAAAGGGCGCAAAATTTTCCACCCCGGCGCATTGCGATGTAGTGATCGAGGTTGACCTTGCCGCGCGCAAGCTCGAGAGCATCGGCGGCAACGTTTTGCAGTCGGTGACGCGGCGCAAGCTGAAGCTGAACGCGGCCAAGGCGCTTTCAGACAACCACAACCCGGACCTGTTCCCGCCAGGCAAAAAAAGCGATTGCCTGCACGACGAAAGCTGCCGGCGCGAGAATTTCAATTCGCAGTACTGGGCTGTGCTGCTGCAGCTTCAATGATGATGGTGCGACCATTCGCCATCCGGCGAGGCCAGGTAGGATTCGACCGCATCCTTCTGCCCGGTCGCGTGGCGCATCACTTCGCCGCATTTGCATATGCCTTGATAGGGCTGGATATGCGAGCAGGCCGAGACTTTTTGCAAATAGACCTGGACCGGTTTCGCACATTTTTTGCACTTGAACGTCAGCGTACGGGCTGGTTTGTTGCTCATTGTTTTTTCCTTGAATGTGTTGTGTTATCTGTCAGGTGCGCAGCGGAAGGGTCCTAAGCCGCCACAGCGAAGTTGTTTCGGCCGAGCGCGCCGCATGCAAGGGATCGGCGGGATCGGCGGCCTTCGGATGCAAAGGCTTGACGTCGATGCGGCCGGCGACCTGCAAGCCCCCGGCTTCGATCATGGCCAGCAGTTCGGCGCGTGGCCGCAAACCCAGGTGTTCGGCCAGGTCGGACAGGATCAGCCAGCCTTCGCCCTGGGGCTCCAGATGCGCCGCCAGCCCGGCGAGGAAACCGCGCAGCATGCGGCTGCCGGGATCATAGACCGCGTGTTCGATCGGCGAGCTGGGCCGCGCCGGAACCCAGGGCGGGTTGCAGACGATCAGCGAAGCCCCTCCTTCGGGAAAAAGGTCTGCCTGCACCACCTCGACGCGATCCTCCAGCCCGAGCCGCCGGATGTTGTCGCCGGCGCAGGCCAGCGCCCGCGGATCGAAGTCGGTGGCGATGATGCGCGCCACGCCGCGCCGCGCCAGCACCGCGGCCAATACCCCCGTGCCGGTGCCGATGTCGAAGGCCAGTGATGCGGCGCGCGTCGGCAAGGGCGCATCCGCCACCAGGCCGACGTATTCGCCGCGTACCGGCGCGAACACGCCGTAGTGCGGATGGATGCGCGCGCCCAGTGCGGGGATTTCGACGCCGGTCTTGCGCCATTCGTGGGCGCCGATCAGACCCAGCAGTTCACGCATCGCCGCGACGAAGGGTTCGCCTCCGGCGCCATAGGCTTCGTTGCAAGCCTGGCGCACGTCAGGTGCGCGCCGCAGCGGAATGCCATAATCGGCATCGAAAGGCAGGAGCAGCATGGCCAGCGTGCGTGCGCGTTGCGATTGAGCCTGGCGATGCAGGTTGAAGGCGTCGGCCAGGGAGGCGGGCGTCTTGGAGGCTTTTTTGGGCTTGCGGTCGATGCGTCGCGCCAGCGCTTGCAGCAACTGGCGTGCATTCTGGAAATCACCTCGCCACAGCAAGGCCGTGCCTTCGCAGGCCAGCCGATAGGCGGTATCGGCCGGAGTGCGGTCGTCGGCGATGACGACACGCTTGGGCGGCGGCGTTCCGCTCTCGGAGCGCCAGCGGGCCGATCGCGATTCGCCGGCCTCGGTCCAGGTGATGACGGGATAGTCGCTCATGGCGCTGCTTTCCATGGATGGCGGCATGGTTGGGAAGCTGCCGGCAAGCCGGCTGGAAGGAGGTTCAGACGCATGGTAATGTCACAATGCAAAGAGGCGGGCGGAGCAGGTTGATTTATCGGGCACGGTATTGGAACATAGAATCGGCTTTTCCCGAAAGGTGCGGCGGCGCGGCTTGTTCGCGGACTTTTCGAATGAGGCATTTCCAGAGCAGGGGCGCCCGGCTGCATGACGCAAAAAATGTTCGCAGGTTGCGTCGAGCGGCATTTCAATGCACAAAATCTGCGGATAAGAAAACGATTTACGGTTATATTGTCGGCCTTGAAATGTACTGGCTGTCCGCCAGTCACTCAAGAAGAACCAAAGACTACATAGGAAAGTACTGTGAAAACCGCATTAATCGACGGCAAAAAAATTGCCAAATTCGACAAAAACATCATCGGCAACCTGCTCTTGAATCAAGCCACGGCGGACCAGGTCAGGGAAGAGAAAATGATCATCGGGATCCGCAATGAGGCGGGTGAAATTTACCGCCTCATCGGCGCCACCAAGCTCAACAGCTACATGAACGCCGTCGAGGAGTTGTTCGACCTGGGGCTGTCCGACGAACTGCAGAATATCGAAGGCACCCGCTTCGGCTGCGATTCGATTTTCAGCGAGCCCTGATATTTGCACGGATGTTTGACGCCCGCCACGCGCCAGGGAAATCCCGATGAAGCTGAGTTTTTTCCTGAAGAAGCCGACTTCCTCGCGCCTGGCGCGCTTGCGCGCGCTGTCTCTGCTGGAGACGCTGACGCCCGGTGAATTGCGCAATATCGATTCGCTGCTGCACGAGCGGGAGTACCTGAAGGATGAAATCCTGTTCGACCAGGGGGAAGAAGCGCAGGCGGTGTACATCGTGCTGGAAGGCGCGGTCGCGATCTCGCGCAAGATCGACGGCGTCGAGCAATTTCTCACGCAATACCGGCCGGGCGAGTTTTTCGGCGAACTGGCGCTGGTGGACCGGGGACCGCGCGCCGCACAGGCCCGGGCCGCTGCGGATTGCCGGGTCGCGGTACTCTTTCGCGAGGATTTCATGGACCTTCTGAACACGCATGCAGTGGCGGCATCCAAGATCACGCTGCAGATGGCCAGGCATCTGGCTTCCATACTGCGCCAGAGTGCCCAACAGGCGGAACAAAAAGTCTATCTTTGAAGTGCCAACCAGGAGCAGGCCATGCGCTCTCGTCCGGATAGCGGCGATTACCGGGATCAAGATTTCAGCGACCTGCGGTTTTTCCGCTCGGACCAGTCCGGCCACCCTACCGGCCCCCTGGTATGGATCGCGGTGATCGGCACGACCTGCCTGCTGCTCTTGGCATTTCAAAAAATCCTGTGGCTGGTGGTGCCGTTCCTGCTGGCCTTGATCCTGTTCTACCTGCTGTCGCCGCTGATGACGGGACTGGTACGCGCCGGCGCCAGTTGGGATGCGGCGGCGCTGATCGTAAGCGGCGCTTTTTTCGCGCTGGCTTGCGGTCTGCTGATGATCGCCTTGCCCTGGATGGCATTGCGGCTGACCGAAAAGCAGGCCATGATCGAGCATTACATCAATGCCGGCAGCGTCCTGCTGCAGCAGTCGGTACTGGCCTTGGAAAGGCGCTTCAGCCTGCTGGCGCAGGCGCATATTTCCCACACGCTGGATGATCGCCTGCAGCATATGGCCGGCGCGGTCGCGGAGCAGGTGGAGCCGATCGTCATCGGCATCGCCGCCTGGGGACCGTCCCTGCTGCTGGTGCCGGTGCTGGTGTATTTTTTCCTGAAGGACGGCCGGCATCTGAAATTGTTCCTGAGCCGCGCCGTGCCCAACGCATTCTTTGAAACCACGCTCAACCTGCTGCATGAAATCGATCAGGCCGGCCGGGCTTATTTCCAGGGCTTGCTCCGACTGACCCTGCTCGATACCGTCACCCTGGCCGGCGGCCTGTGGCTGATCGGCATGCCGATGCCGCTTGCGCTCGGCCTGATCGCCGCGGTGCTGGCGTGGATACCGTATGTCGGTTCGGTCCTGGGCGGTTTGCTGGTGGTGCTGGTGGCGGCATCGGATTTTCCCAACGACCCCGCCGTCGCGTATTGGGCCATCGCCTTGTTCATCGCGGTGCGCCTGCTCGACGATTTTGTCTACATGCCGCTCACCATCGGCAAGAACCTGCAACTGCATCCCTTGATCACGGTGCTGATGATCCTGGTCGGTGGGGCAGTGGGCGGAATTTCCGGCTTGATGCTGGTGCTGCCCATCCTGGGCGTGGTGCTGGTGATCGGCAAAACCATCGGCATCATGCTGACCGATGCGCGGCTGATGGCGCGCTTTCATCACGGCCGCGCATTGCGCCGGCGCGCGGCCAGCGCGGATCTGCACGTGGAATGAATTTAGCTAGCGGTGGTCGCACTGCGTCGCGCCGTACGCCTTGCATTGCCTCCCGCGACGACCGCCCAATTTCCTAACTGGCTGCTGCTCGAGCCCTCAGCGGCGTACATTGAAACGCGCATGCATTCTCCCGTCGATATCAGGCCGGCTCGTGAAGCGGCCGCGGCCGTTCGAAATGCCATTTCATGACCAGGATGCTGGCGGCCTGCAGCAGGGTCAGCGCATTGGCGATGATGATCGGCCAGGCATTGAGCACGATGCCGTAACAAAGCCAGAGTGCCACACCGATAATAAAAATCACGTACATGCCGGTCGAAATGCCGGCCGCCGCACGTTCTCTCCAGACCTTGGCGGCTTGCGGCAGAAAGGCGGCGGTGGTACAGGTCGCGGCGGTAAAACCCAGGTAATCGGCGGCGGATTGCATTGATGGCTTTCGATGGAACGGAGGCGGACAGCCGTACGATCGCATTCTCCGGCTGATTCGTCCAATGATATCATCGGATGAGTTTGATAACCTGGAGTAATGACGATGGAGTTGCGTGAATTGCGCTCCTTTGCATTCGATCAGGCGATCAGGGTTTGCGCGGCCTATCATTTCACCCCGAAAATCGCGCAGGAGGCAAACGAGTTCCTGACCGTGCTGGCGCTGGTCGCCTCAGGTGCCGGGGTCGCGCTGGTGCCGCACAGCGCGATGCAGGAAATTACCGGCGTCGTCTATCGCGAGGTCAAGCATCCGTCCGCCGAATGGAGCGTCGGCGCCTTGTGGCGGCGCGATGAATCCGATCCGGTGATCAGGAATTTCATGGATTGCCTCAAGATGGAATTGGCGATGGACAGCGGCGCCAGCGTGCCGCGCAGGCGGGGCAGGACTGCGCCTGCCTGAGCGCCCTCCAATACCGTCAGGTGGTCCGAAACGCCTGCGGCGTATCGCCGAGCAGTTTGCGAAATGCCGCCACATAAGCCGCCGCGCCGGCAAACTGCATCGCATGCGCAATCGATTTGACCGAGCGCCCCGACGCCAGCAAATCCAGCGAAGCGATGATGCGCGCGCGTTGCCGCCAGGCGCGAAAACTCAAACCGGCTTCGGCCGTAAAACGCCGCGTGAAGGTGCGCTCCGACATCGCCGCGTGGGAAGCGAGTTCCGCGATCGACATCTGCCAGCGGTTGTCCGCAATCAGCATCATCAGCGCGGTGCGCAGGCGTTCGTCGGACGGCATCGGCAGGTGCGTCGGCAGACAGGCGGTTTCGCGCAATGCATGCAGCAGCAGGCGCGCCATCAGCGCTTGCATCTCTTGTTCGCGCTGCGACTCGAACAAACCCAGCACCAGTTCCTTGATCAGCGGCGATGCGATCGCCGCGTGGACTTCGTCCCGGCGCGTAAAACCGGTGCATTGCGCAATCAGCGCAGGCTGGAAATAGACGGTGCGCAATTCCACCTGCGACAGCATGCGGATCGCATGCGGTTGCTGCGGCGGCACCCATAACGCGCGCTGCGGCGGAATGGTCCAGCGGCTGGGCCCGGTGTCGACCTGCATCACGCCCGAGAGCGCGAACACCAGCTGCCCGGTCCGGTGCTGATGCTGCGGCAGCAGTGCGCCGCGCGCATGGGTCTTGGCCAGGGCGCGCCATTCGGGTTCGGCATCATGGCGGGCCGGCGATATTTTTTGACTGATTGATTTTGACATGCCAACATAATATCCAGGCTTGAGCAATCAAATCAAGGAGGGCCAGCCATGCATCCCGAAACGTCATTGATCCACCTGGGCCGAGCGACGGCCGGCGCCGCGCACGCGGTCAACCCGCCGTTGGTGCGCGCCTCGACCATGGTGTTCGACACCTTGGCCGCATTCAAGCAATCGTATGCCGGCGTGGCCTTCGAGTCGCCGCGCTACGGACGGTACGGCACCGCCACCAACGTCGAATTGCAGACGGCGATGGCGCGGCTTGCACAAACCGAATCCTGCATCGCCACCGCCAGCGGTTTGAGTGCGATCGCGGCGGTGCTGGGGGCACATGCCGGTCCGGGGCAACATCTCCTGATATACGAGGGCGTGTACGGACCTGCACGCGCCTTGTGCGAAAAGGAATTGGCCGTGCTCGGCACGAAGATCAGCTTTTTCGGCGACGCCGATGACGCGGCGCGGCTGATCGATGGCGGCGCCAGCCTGGTGTTTGTCGAGACGCCGTCTTCGCTGACGATGCAGATGCCGGACGTCGAGGCGGTCTGCGCGGCGGCGCATGCGCGCGGCATACCGGTCGCCTGCGATTCGACCTGGGGCACGCCGCTGTATTTCGATGCGCATGCGCTGGGCATCGACATCTCGATCCATGCCGCCACCAAGTTCATCAATGGACATTCGGACCTGATGCTGGGTTTGATCACCGGTTCCTATGACGCACTTCGTGCGGTACGCGACTGGTGCGAGCGCCACGGCTCGCATGCCGCGCCGGATTCGTGCTGGCTGGCCTTGCGCGGACTGCGCACACTGGCGCTGCGCATGCAACGGCATCAGGTCAGCGCCATCGCGGTGGCCGAGTGGCTGCTGCGGCACGAGCGGGTCAAGCGCGTGATGTTTCCGGTCCTGCCTTCCGATCCCGGCCATATGCTTTGGAAAAAGCAGTTTTCCGGCGGCGCGGGGCCTTTCACGTTTGAATTGCAAGCGTGCGATGAAGCGGCGTTCGAACGCTTTATCGACGGCTTGATGCTGTTCGGACTAGGCACCAGTTGGGGCGGCTTCGAGAGCCTGGTGATGCCGGCCATTCCGCATCATCTGCGCACGCTGCCGGTTTTGCCGGACGAGGGGCGGCTGGTGCGCCTGCATATCGGTCTGGAACATGCGGATGATCTCTGTGCCGACTTGGGCCAGGCTTTTGCGCGGATGTAATATGACGATTCGCTCATATTAGAGGCTCCGAGAGCCTATCCCAATAAGGACCGGCTGCGCTTTGGCGTTTCGGCGATATCCATTGACGTTTCGAGAAAGCGAGCGGGCCGTAAGATGGGCGCTTCCCCAACCAGATCGACATGTCCATGAATACTGTGTCTTCTCCAGTCCAGACCATATCCCCGCAAGCAGATGCGAAACGCACCGCAGTCTTTTTCTATGGCAGCTTCATGCGCCGCGACGTGATGGCGCGCGGCGGGTTCTACCCGGAGCGTATCGAAGTCGCCAGGCTGAACGGCTTCGACATCGATCTTTGTCCGCATGCCTGCATCAGCCGCTCGGACCGGCATGCGATCTACGGCATCCTGGTGAACGCAACGCATGCCGAACTGGATAGGCTCTATTCGATGGATGGCGTGGGGATTTTTTTGCCGGAGGCGGTGGTGGCCGAAACGGCCGATGGGCGCATGCAGCCGGCCCTGTGCTATATCCCGCCGGCCCACGGGAACCAGCCGCCGGATGTGGAATATCTTGAACGCCTGCTGACGGCGGCACGGGAATACGGATTCCCGCAGTGGTACCTGGAACGTCTGGAAAGCTTTCGATAAAGCGTATCCGGGGCCGACTGACTCTTTGACAGACCCAAGCCAAGTCGGGGATACTGCGCCTCTTGTAAGAAGCTGCAGGCAAAACTACTGCGCGGCTCAATCTCGGGGCTGCGGTGCTCGCCACCCTTGCCGGGCGCCCCGAATTTCCCGCTTCACCTATCGTACGGGGGCGCTCCTCGCCCCGACCTTGGGCCGCTCGCTACGTTTTGTCTAAAGCTTCTAAGAAGCGGTGGACGAAACTTCTTGCATTTGGTCTACCGCTTCCCACAGATAATCAATCTGATGAGGTGGCCGACGTGGAATTACTGAAGCTCGATTGCTTGGGGCGGACGCTGGTGCTGGAAGGCTCGATGGCGGGCTGGCAGCAATTGTTCCTGGACGATACCGTGGTATCGGAATTGGCGGCTACTGCCGATGGCGAAGGCTGGCGCAGCCATGAATTCGTCCTGCAGCGGGCCGAAGCGGCGGTTGCCTCCGGCAGTGGCGCGCCCGCCGCACCTGTTACGGAGATTGCCTGCCGGCTCGAAACCGAACTGACCTGGCAGCCCTTCGAGCTGCGCTACCAACTCCACGTCGGCGGACAGCTTGTGGCGCAGGGCACGCGCAACGCCAAGGATGTGGAGCGGCAAATCCCGGCTCATTCCGTCGCCACAAGAAAGCCGTCCAACCTGCTGGGAGTCGGCGCGCTGGTCTTCAAACTGTTCAAGAGCGCCAAGCTGATCAAGGTGGTCCTGGCCGGCGCCAGCCTGGCGGCATATTCCTGGCTGTTTTCCTTTCAGTTTGCGCTCTCGCTGCTGGCTTGCCTGATGTTCCACGAGTACGGCCACATGCGCGCGATGCAATATTTCGGCATGCGCACCAAGGGGATTTACCTGATCCCGTTTTTCGGCGGCGCCGCGCTGACCGATGAAAAGATCAATACGCGCTGGCAGGATGTGGTGATCTCGATGATGGGGCCGTGTTTCGGCCTGGCGATGTCGCTGCTCTGCGTGCTGGCGTACTGGATCACGGGCTATGCGTTTTTTGCCGGGCTGGCCGTGTTCAATGCTTTGCTGAACCTGCTCAACCTGTTGCCGATCCTGCCGCTGGACGGTGGGCACGTGTTGAAGAGCATCAGCTTTTCGATGAACAGCAAGATTGGCGTGGCGGTCTGTGTCGTCGCTGCCGTGATCGGCGTGGTGTTCAGTTATACCCTGGGTTTGACGCTGTACGGGTTTCTGCTGCTGATCGGCTGCCTGGAGATTTTTGTCGAATGGCGTACCCGGCATCACAGCCACTTGCTGCCGCTGGATCGTTATGGGCAAATCTTTTCGGGCGTCTGGTATTGCTTGCTCGTCGCAGCCTTGGTCGCGGTGATCTGGTATTTCGCGCATTCGGGCGACGAACTTCTCAAACTGCCTCTGACCATCCTGAGAAGCTGAACGTGAAATACAAGCTGCTGATTTTCGACTTCGACGGCACGCTGGCCGATTCCTTTCCTTTCTTCCTGGAGCAGTTCGACACGCTGGCCGATACGCATGGATTTCGCCGCCTCGACCGGGGCGAGCTGGAAACGCTGCGGGGATACACCGTGCCCCAGTTGATGAAGCACGTCGGCCTGCCGTTGTGGAAAATTCCTCGGGTCGCGCTGCATTTCAAGACCCTGATGGCGCAAAACATCGAGCGCATCAAGCTGTTCGACGGCATGGATTCGGCGCTGCGCCTCCTGTCGCAGCAGGGCGCCAGCCTGGCGCTGGTCACGTCCAATTCCTACGAAAATGCGCGAGCCGTCCTCGGTCCCGAAAATGCTTCCCTGATCGCCCATTACGAATGCGGCGCATCGCTGTTCGGCAAGGGCGGCAAGCTGAAGCGGGTATTGGCCGGCAGCGGTTTTGCGAGGGATGAGGTGTTGTGCATCGGCGACGAGATCAGGGACATCGAGGCTGCACACGGGGAAAATCTCGATTGCGCCGCGGTTGCCTGGGGCTATACGCGGCTCGAAGCCTTGCTGGCGCACGCGCCTGAAATGAGCTTTTCAAGCGTCGATGACATGATGGAAAAGCTGAGCCAGGTCCCGGCCTGATCAATCGCCCCTCACAGCACCCGGTACAGCAAGCGATCGATCCTGACCCTGCTGAGACGGGCCAGCAGTTTCCGCACTCGCTCCGGATAATTCTTCAAGGTTTCCAACTCGCTGTAGTGCTGAACCCGGACCGTATGCCGGAAAATATTCTCCAGCTCGGCCTGGCGTTGCCGTGCCAACTCGTGCTTGGGATCGTAGATCAGGAGCGCATTTTCCAGGTCGAGGCGGAACGCGCGCGGATTGAGATTGTTGCCGGTCAAAAGACTGTATTGCTCATCCACCCAGATCCCTTTCAGGTGATAGGTATTGTCGCCGTCCTTCCATAGATGGATGTTCAATTGGCGCCGGTCCAGCGCTGCCTGGTGGGCCTGGGTAAAGCGCCGCAGGTTTGCTTCGTACAGATAGGGAAGGGCGCCGATGGCCTTGAAAGGTTCGGTGGGTGGGATGAAAAAATCGTTGGCGGTCTTGTCGCCGACGATGATGTCGATCTGCACGCCGCGTTTGAGCGCGCGATTGATTTCGCGCGTCACCGCGAGCGGGAAGTTGAAATAGGGCGTACAGATGCTCAAATGGCGCCTGCTCGACGCGAGCAGTTCGGTGATATGTCGGTTCAGCGGATTGTTCTTGCCGACCCCGAGCAAAGGCGTAACCGACAAGCCTTCATAATTATCGAGGGCCGCGGCGGTATCGTAGCGTGCCGCCTTCAGGCAATTGCGAAATTCGCGGATCGCCCAACCGATGCTGCGAGTGGCCGGAATGCCGGGCCGGTCGAGGCGGTGCACTGCCGGCGAATCCAGGATATGTTTCTGCATGAAGCGCGTCATGCAATCGGCCAGCGCGCCGCATTGCAATAACTGATAGCGGTCATGCCGGTATTTGTCGATTTTCTGGAGATACACGTTGTTGAGGCTGGCGCCGCTGTAAATCACGCAATCGTCGATCACGAATCCCTTCAGATGCAGCACGCCGAACAGCTCGCGCGACTGCACCGGCACCCCGTAGATCGGCACGTCGGTTGCGTGGGCGCAGGCTTCTGCTTGATACCAGGCGGCATTGCCGGCCTGCTTGCCGGCGCCGATCAAACCGCGTTGCGCCCGGTGCCAGTCGACCAGCACGGCAATGTCGAGATCGGGTCTGGCCGCCTTGGCCGCGTGCAGCGCCTGCAGGATTTCCCTGCCGGCTTCGTCATGTTGCAGATAAAGCACCGCGAGGTAGATGCGTTTTTTCGCCTGGGCAATGCGTTCCAGTAGGCAGGCGCGGAATTGCGCGGCGTCATGCAGCGTACTCACGGCCTCGGCAGCGAGCGGGAAGCGGCGGAGTTGTTCCGGCGCGGGGCGGGGGAAGAGGCGCGGCATATTTTTTGGATGCTAAAAGGGAACAGTTTACATTTTTGCCCGCGTCTGCGGTGGGGAATTGCGGAAGAAGAGGCAGTCCAAGGATAATCGGCCGGTGTGGAGTGCAAATCGTATTGTTGCTGGAAGGCACAAAAAAATAGTAAAGGGGGCCTCTAAAAAATAATTCAGCCGGCATGTCGATTTTGTCCGGCGCCGTTCGTCGTACAGGTAGAGTAGGGTTTCTTTTCCCGGAAACCCGGCTCCATAACCCGAAATCTGAAGGAGAAACATCATGCCGCAAGTAAAACCTATCCCGGAAGGGATGCACACAGTAACACCGCACCTGGTTTGCGCCGGTGCGGCCGACGCCATCGAGTTTTACAAAAAAGCCTTCAATGCCGTCGAGCGCGGACGCATGCCGGGTCCGGACGGCAGGTTGATGCATGCCCAGATCACCATCGGCGATTCGTCCATCATGCTGGTCGATGAAATGCCCGAATGGGGCGCGCTCGGACCGAAGGCGCTCAAAGGCACGCCAGTCACCATTCACCTGTACGTCGAGGACGCCGATGCCGCCTTTGAACGCGCGGTCGCGGCCGGTGCGACGGTGAAGATGCCGCTCGAAGACATGTTCTGGGGCGACCGCTACGGCAGGGTCGAAGACCCGTTCGGCCATTCGTGGTCGATCGCCACCCATATCCGGGACGTGAGCCCGGAGGAAATGCAGCAGGCGGCGCAGAAAGCCTGCGGCTGAGCGCAAACGTCGAAGCTGGAGCGGAAAGGCAGCGCCGCTGCTTTTCCGCTCATTTACCCAATCATTCTGCAAGCAAATGGAGAACACCATGCGATTCATGATTCTGATCAAAGCCGACAAAAACACCGAGGCCGGCGTGATGCCGAGCGAACAGCTCCTGACCGAAATGGGGAAATTCAACGAAGAACTGGTAAAAGCCGGCGTGATGCAGGCCGGTGAAGGACTGCATCCAAGTTCGAAGGGCGCGCGCGTCAAGTTTTCCGGCGACAAGCGGACCGTGGTCGACGGGCCTTTTGCCGAGACCAAGGAGTTGATCGCCGGCTTCTGGATATGGCAGGTGAAATCGAAGGAAGAAGCCATCGAATGGGTCAAACGCTGTCCCAACCCGACCGGCGCCGAATCCGAAATCGAAATCCGCCAGATCTTCGAGGCGGAAGATTTCGGCGCCGAATTCACGCCCGAGTTGCGAGAGCAGGAGGAACGCCTGCGCGCCCAGATCGGCGCCCAGCAACAAGGAGCCTGACGATGCGATTCATGATCATCCGCCAGGCCGACAAGGACACCGAGGCCGGCGCGCTGCCTGACGAGAAGCTCGTCGCAGCCATGATGCAATACAACGAAGAATTGCTGGCAGCCGGGGCAATGCGCGCCGGCGCGGGCCTGCAGCCAAGCGCGAAAGGCGCGCGCATCAAGTTTTCAAAGGGCGTGCCCAGCGTGACCGACGGGCCGTTTGCCGAGGCCAAGGAACTGGTTGCCGGCTACAGCATGCTGGAGGTGAAATCGAAAGAGGAGGCGATCGAGTGGATCAAGCGCTGGCCGCCGCTCGATGGCGGCGGCGAGGTCGAGATCGAGATCCGCGAAGTCGGCTGCCCAGGCGGCTTGGCCGGGGTCGAGGGAAGTGCGGCGCCAGCCCCCGCGCCGGCAGCGGGCGAAGACCGGCTGCTGCGCTTCATGGTCATGCTCAAGGCCGACCGCAACGCGGAAGCGGGCGTGATCCCGGACCAGGCTGTCCTGGCCACCATGGCGCGGTACAACGAAGAGAACATGCGGGCTGGCGTGATTCTGGCCGCCGACGGGCTGCAACCCAGCGCCAAGGGCGCGCGCGTGAAGTTCTCGAAAGGCAAGCCGAGCGTGATCGACGGCCCATTCAGCGAGGCCAAGGAACTGATCGCCGGCTATTGGCTGGTTCAGGCAAAGTCCAAGGCCGAGGCGATCGAATGGGCCAAGCGCTACCCATATCCGTTCGGCGCGGAGGCCGAGATCGAGATTCGCCAAGTGTACGAAGCATCGGACTTCGGCGACGCATTCACGCCCGCGATCAGGAATCAGGAAGAGCGTTTGCGTGAACGGAATCGTGCATCCGGCGGGACGGCATAGCGCTTCTTGAGAACGACGTAGTACATGACTGCCAGCATGGCATGGTAGGGTGTGTGCAACCCGCGCGGGTTGCACACACCCTACAAAAGGGCTGTCATCAATTCTGCCAACATCAATCGTACCCAACACGGGAGGAATCAATGATCAAAACAATTGCCGTCGCCATCGCTGTTCTCATCGCCGCCATCCTCGCCTTCGCCGCGACCAAGCCCGATACATTCCGTGTCGAGCGTGCGGCCGAGATCAAGGCGCCGCCCGAGAAAATCTTTGCGCTCATCAACGACTTTCACCAGTGGCCTGCCTGGTCGCCCTGGGAGAAAATGGACCCGGCGATGCGCCGTACCCATAGCGGCGCGGCCAGCGGCAAGGGCGCCGTGTACGAATGGGAAGGCAATAGCAAGGTCGGCCAGGGACGCATGGAAATCACGGATGCCGCTGCACCTTCCAAGCTCATCATCAAGCTGGATTTTCTCAAGCCGTTCGAAGGCCACAACAACGCCGAGTACACGCTGCAAACCAAGGGCGACACCACCCGGCTCACCTGGGCAATGTACGGCCCGAGTCCCTTCGTATCGAAAGTGATGCAGGTATTCGTCAGCATGGACAGCATGATCGGCAAGGATTTCGAAGCCGGCCTTGCCAACCTCAAGGCCATCGCTGAAAAATAATTGCAGGGCGTGTCGATTTGGGGGCATCCGATTCGTCGTAGAAGCAGAGGGGGATACAGATCTTTCTCAACCCTCTCTCAATCAAATGGAGAAATGACGATGCGATTCATGATGCTGATGATCCCCAAGGGATATGAAAATGCGGCGCCCGGCGCGGTGCCGGACGCCAAGGCGGTGGCGGCGATGATGAAGTACAACGAATCCCTGCAGAAGGCCGGCGTGCTGCTGGCGCTCGATGGCCTTCACCCGCCTTCGATGGGCGCTCGCGTGTCCTTCCCCGGCGGCAAACCCAGGATAACCGACGGCCCCTTTGCAGAAGCCAAGGAAGTGCTGGGCGGCTATTGGATGATTCAGGTGAAGTCGCGGGAAGAGGCGATCGAATGGGCCTCGCGCTGCCCTGCTTCGGAAAACGAAGTGATCGAGGTGCGCCAGGTGCAGGAGTTCGCCGACTTTCCGGCGGATGTCCGGGAAGCCGCGGTCGGACTTCCGGAACTGCAATCCGGCCGGCACGGAAGCGCATGACGACGCACGACACCCATCGCGCAATCGACGCGGTCTGGCGGATCGAATCCGCCAAGATCATTGCGTCCCTGGCGCGCATGCTGCGCGACATCGGCCTGGCCGAAGAATTGGCGCAGGATGCGCTGGTCAGCGCGCTCGAGCGCTGGCCCGAGGCCGGCGTGCCCGACAATCCGGCGGCCTGGCTGATGGCCGTTGCCAAGCGCCGCGCGCTCGACCATCTGCGCCGGCGCAAACTGCTCGAACGCAAACACGAGGAACTCGGTCGCGAACTCGAAGCGGAGCAGCAGATGGCCGTGGACAATTTCGCATTCGAAGGCGAGGAACAAAGCGCGGCCGAGATCGACGATGACTTGCTGCGGCTGGTGTTTACGGCTTGCCATCCTGTACTGTCCTCGGAAGCACGCGTTGCGCTCACCTTGCGCCTGCTCGGCGGCCTGAGCACCGATGAGATCGCGCGCGCTTTCCTGGTTCCCGAGCCGACCGTCGCGCAGCGCATCGTGCGCGCCAAGCGCACATTGGCCGAGGCGCGGGTTCCCTTCGAGGTGCCGCGCGCGGACGAGCTCGCGGCCCGCCTGTCGTCCGTGCTGGCGGTGCTCTACCTGATCTTCAACGAAGGCTATTCGGCCACCGCCGGCGACGACTGGATGCGTCCTGCGCTATGCGAAGAGGCGTTGCGGCTCGGCCGCATCCTGGCCGAGCTGATGCCGCAGGAATCCGAGGTCCATGGCCTGGTTGCGCTGATGGAGATCCAGGCTTCGCGTTCACGCGCGCGCGTCGGCCCGTCCGGTGCGCCGGTTCTCCTGCTCGATCAGGACCGCTCGCGCTGGGATTATTTGCTGATCGGCCGCGGCCTGGCGGCGCTCGAGCGTGCCGAGGCGCTCGGCGGCGCCTATGGACCCTACGCGTTGCAGGCCGCGATCGCCGCCTGTCATGCCCGTGCCCGCACCCCGGAGCAAACCGACTGGGCGCGTATCGCCGCGCTCTACGACGCCTTGGCCCAGCTTGCGCCTTCGCCGGTGGTGGAACTCAATCGCGCGGTCGCGCTGGCGATGGCGTTCGGCCCTGCGGCTGGTCTCGAACTGGTTGACACACTGGCCGCCGAGCCTTCGCTCAGGAACTATCACCTGCTGCCCAGCGTGCGCGGCGACCTGCTCGCCAAGCTCGGCCGCTTCGACGAAGCGCGCGCCGAGTTCGAGCGTGCGGCATCGCTTACGCGCAACGCCCGCGAGCGCGATCTGCTAGCCGAACGCGCCGCTGCCTGCGCCAGGAAAGCAGGCAAGCCGCTCTAACCAGGTTTTTGAGAGCGTAGTCGTTGCACATCAGGGGCCCCTTTCCCGCTCATCCCTCGTTCCCATACCACCCTATGCGCAAACTTATGCGTATTTTTCGTAGGATGGGGCACCTAGGACGAATCAGGTTCAAGCCGCACCCGGAGCAGGGCAGCGATGCAGCACGCCAAACGTGGGGCAAAGCGGGAAATTATTGCGTGCACGTTTCTCAGTCGGGTCCAAGCGCAATACGGCTGCGCACGAAATCGATATGCGCCTGCATGGCCTTGCGCGCTTCTTCAGGCCGGCGCGCGCAGATGGCCTCGCATACTTTGCGATGCTGCGACAGCAGTTGTTTGGAAGCGGAAGCTTCCACCTCGCGCAAGCCTTTGCCGTTGAGCGTGATATGTTCGCGCAGCATGCTCATGATGCTGCCATGAAGATGCAAGAACATGCTGTTGTGCGAAGCCAGTGCAATCGCATCATGCAGCTTGGCATCGGCGCGCGATTCGGCGGCCTTGTCGTCGGCGTTGCGGGCGCGCTCCATTTCATCCAGCAAGCCGCGGATGCGTTCGATATCCTTCTCATCGCAGCGCTGGGCGGCGAAGTAGGCGGTCGCGCCTTCCAGCACGCGGCGGAACTCGAGAATGTCTTCACGCACGGCCGGATGATCCGCGATCAGCTGTCCCCATGGCGAGGCGATCCCGGTACGCAACTGGTCCGAGACGAATACGCCGGCGCCAGGCCGGCTGCGCACCAGGCCGCGCGCCGCCAGCCGGGAAATCGCTTCGCGCACCGTGTTGCGCGATACCTCGTATTGCGCCGCCAGCACCCGTTCGGCTGGCAGCCGCGCATTGGCCGGATAACTGCCGTCGAGCAGCGCCATCTCCAGGCGGCGCATCACCGCCTCTACCCGCCCCTGTGTGTGATTCCCGCCCATTGCCGTCTCCTGCATACCTCACAAACCCACTGGTCCAACCAATTTGAAATGCCTTGCAGATGCGGGGATTATGGTGGCATCAGGAATAAAACGCAAAAGAAGGCGCGTTTTATTCCTAAGAGCGTCTAACAAAACGCCGCCTGCGGCCTTGCGCCTCCTTGCCGTACGAATGTACTGTCTGCGTCGGCGCGCCTTGCTATCGACATCTGCTTGGCCTTTCATATATTCAGGAGACTAACCATGGAACGACAATATCCCGCCGCACCGCGCCAGGTCTATCTGTTTGGCACCTGCGTGATCGATCTGCTCATGCCGGAAGCCGGCTTGGACGCGGTTCGGTTGCTGGAGCGCGAAGGCCTTACCGTGCATTTTCCGCGCGGGCAAAGCTGCTGCGGCCAGCCCGCCTACAGCAGCGGCAATCCGGCAGAGGCGCGCGCCGTCGCGCTGGCCCAGCTCGACCTGTTCTCGCAGCCGTGGCCGGTGATCGTGCCGTCCGGCTCCTGCGCCGGGATGATGCGCCATCACTGGCCGATCCTGTTTGAAAACGACTCGCTCAACGGGCCGAAGGCGCGCGAATTGGCCGAGCGGATTTTTGAACTTGGCGAATTCCTGCTGCGCGTGCTGAAGGTGCAGTTCCAGGACAAGGCCGCTGCAGCGCCGGCGCCGGAGCAGGTGGTCTTGCACACCTCTTGCGCGGCGCGGCGCGAAATGGGTACCCGCGTGCACGGCGTCGAACTGGTCGATGCGCTGCCCGGCGTGACGCGCGTCGAACACGAGCACGAGGCCGAATGCTGCGGTTTCGGCGGTTCCTTTTCCGTCAAGCATGCCGATATTTCCGGCGCGATGGTCAAGGACAAGGTCGCCGCCGCCTGCGCCACCGGCAGCAAGCGGCTGGTCTCGGCCGATTGCGGCTGCCTGCTCAACATCGGCCACGCCGCCAAGCGCCAGGGTGCACCGCTGTCGGTCGAACACCTGGCCAGCTTCCTATGGCGCCGCACCAACGGCACGCCTTCCAATCCGGGAGAATCCCAATGAGCACCATGAGCGCACGCGAACTGATGCTCGGCCGGCTGCGGGCTGCCGCCCCTGCTGTGGCCGACAATGCCGATGAACTCGGCCGCCGCATCGACGCCCACTACGACGCCCGCCGCGCCGCACGGCCCACGTCGCCGCAGCAGCGGGTGCAAGCCATGCAGACTGCCTTGACCGCCGCGCATGCCGACGTATGGTGTGCCAGTGCCGACGCCTGGCCTGCGAGGCTGGCGCAAAAGATCGCGGCCAAGGGCGTACGCCGCCTGCTGCTCGATCCGGCCGGCGCGGAAGGCGCGGCATTGGCGCAGGCGCTGCCGGCAGCGGTGCAAGCCTTGCCGTTCGCACAGCCGATCGAAGCCTGGAAAGCGGAATTGTTCGACACCATCGATGCCGGCTTTACCGTGGCGCGTTCCGGCATCGCCTCCACCGGCACCCTGGTGCTTGTCCCGGACGCCGGTTCGCCGCGCACGGTATCGCTGGTTCCCTCGCTGCACATCGCGCTGGTGTATGCGCGCACGCTGCACGCCGACCTTCACGCGGCAGTGCAGGCCGAACGCTGGCGTGACGGCATGCCGGCCAACCTGGTGCTGGCGTCCGGTCCCTCCAAGACCTCCGACATCCAGCAAACCCTGGCCTACGGCGCGCACGGACCGCGCTGGATGTGGGTCGTCATCGTCACCGACGGCGACGGCGCTACGGGAGAAGCCCAATGAGCACGACACCTCTGCATTTCGTCCCCCCCGCCGACTTTCGCGAGCGCGCCCGCACCGCGCTGGAAGACCCCAAGCTGCGCAAGAGCTTCCGCGGCGCGATGGACTTCCTGCAAAACAAGCGCATCGGGCAATTCCCCGATGGCGACGAACTCGAACAATTGCGCGACCTCGGCGAAGCGGTGCGCCAACATGCACTGGCGCACCTGCCGGCATTGCTGGTGCAGCTCGAAACCAAGCTGACCGAGGCCGGCGTCCAGGTCCACTGGGCCGCGACCGCCGACGAAGCCAACGCGATCATCCACCGTATCGCCCAATCGCATCAGGCCAGCCGCGTCATCAAGGGCAAGTCGATGGCCAGCGAAGAAATCGAGCTGAACCATTATCTCGAAGCGCGCGGCATCGCCTGCCTGGAATCGGATATGGGCGAATATATCGTCCAGATGGCCGGCGAAAAGCCTTCGCACATCGTGATGCCGGCCATCCACAAGACACGCGGCGAAATCGGCCGGCTGTTCGAACAAAACATCCCCGACACGTCCTACACCGAAGATGTCGACTCGCTCATCCAGACCGGCCGCCGCGCACTGCGCCAAGCCTTCGTGGATGCCGACATCGGCCTGTCCGGCGTCAACTTCGCGGCGGCCGACACCGGCACGCTATGGCTGGTGGAAAACGAAGGCAACGGCCGCCTGTCGACCACAGTGCCCGACGTGCACATCGCGATCATGGGCATGGAAAAAGTCGTCGCCAGGCTCGAACACATCGTGCCGCTGGCCAACCTGCTGACGCGCTCCGCTACCGGCCAGGCGATCACCACTTACTTCAATTTGATCTCCGGCCCGCGCCGCCCCGGCGAACTCGACGGCCCGCGCGAAGTGCACCTGGTATTGCTTGACAATGGCCGCTCGCAGGCCTATGCCGACGAGCAGTTGCGTTCAACCCTGCAATGCATCCGTTGCGGCGCCTGCATGAACCACTGCCCGATCTATGCGCGCATCGGCGGGCACGCCTACGGCACCACCTATCCCGGCCCGATCGGCGCGATCATTTCGCCGCATCTGCTGGGGTTGGAGGCGACGGCAGACCTGGCGACCGCATCGACCCTATGCGGCGCCTGCGGCGAGGTGTGCCCGGTACGCATCCCGATTCCACAGTTGCTGATCCGCCTGCGCACCGAGGCCAACCGCAATCCGAAAGAGCAGGTGGCGCATCCATTGCGCGGGCAGGGCGCCAAATTCCGCCTGAGCGAACGCCTAGTCTGGCGTTTCTGGAGCGGGGCTTTCTCTCGGCCGGCGGTGTATCGGTTGTTCCGCTGGCTTGCCACGCGCTTGCGTGCGCTGACGCCTTCGCGCCAGCTTGGGTGGACTGAGCATCGGATGCCGCTCAAGCCGGCGCGGCGTAGTTTGGCTGATTTGCTTGACGAGCGGGGGCAGCCGTGAGTTGTTTGGGGCCTGAATAATGATTGGATTCAGGCTGGATCGGTTGGGCGCGCTCCCTGCCTTCTTGGGAGCGACGGCGATGGTGCGCAGCGTCTCGGTTATTTATAGGTTTACTCGGCCTGGAACACTTTACTTGATGATGCGGAAGGTGCAGGATAGATACACTTTTCAACAGCATGAGCAACTTATATGCTGAAGAAGAGTTTCCTGGGGGAGATATAACACTTGATGCCTGATCAACTGTCCGCATGCGGCAGTTTCACACAGGGCGATAACAATATTTCAAGTAAGCGAGGGTCAAATGAATTTCGCACACATGAAAGTCGGAACCCGCCTTGGCCTCAGCTTCGGCGCGGTTCTATTTCTGCTCCTGTGTATGACAGGAATATCCATCTTCGAACTCCGCAGCCTGAAAGATAAAACGGAACAAATCACCGACAAGGACTGGGTGAAAGCCAAGCTCGCGACCGTTGCGCTTGACAATGCGCGCGGCAGTATAGCCAGGGTCTTCCAAATCGCGGCGGAGGAAGACAAGAGCCGGCAGGCGGAAGCCAAGGAGCGTCTCGCCGCCAACACCAAGGCATTCAACGAGGCCCTCGGCAAGCTGGAGCCACTGCTTCGTTTCCCCGAAGGCAAGGCGCTCCTTGCCAAATCGCAGGCGGGAGCAGCTGCGTACGTCGCCGCCTACGGGAAGGTGCTGGCACTGGTCGATGAAGGGAAGAAAGAGGAAGCCAGCAAGCTTGCTTCCTCAGAGACCTATTCTGCTTTGCATGCCTTTGCCGGTTCGTTGCGCGAGTTGACTGATTTCCAACAAAAGCTTGTCGACGAGGCCGGCGACCAAAGCGAGACGACGTATTTATCTGCGCGCAATACGCTCATCATGCTCGGGGCCATTGCGATGCTGCTTGGCGTGGCGGCATCTTTTATCGTCAGCAGGGGACTGCTGAAGCAACTCGGCGGTGAGCCCGATTATGCGGCAAGCATCGCCGGGCAGATTGCCAGCGGCAACCTCGCCGTCACTGTCGACATCAGGGAAAACGACCATGCCAGCTTAATGTTCGCCATCAAGACCATGCGGGATAGCCTGGCCAAAATCGTCAGCGAAGTACGCATCGGCACCGAGACGATCAGTGCGGCATCACAGCAGATCGCCATCGGCAATGCAGACCTGGCGTCGCGGACGGAAGAGCAGGCAGGCTCGCTCGGAGAGACCGCATCCTCCATTGAGCAACTCACGGGCACGGTGCGGCAGAATAGCGACCACGCGCTTCAGGCCAACCAGCTGGCGATGTCCGCATCCGAAGTCGCGCTCAAGGGCGGCTCGGTGGTGGCGCAGGTGGTCGATACGATGAATTCGATTAACGAATCGTCGAAGAAAATCGTCGATATCATCAGTGTGATCGACGGTATCGCATTCCAGACCAACATCCTGGCGCTGAATGCCGCAGTGGAAGCCGCACGCGCGGGGGAACAGGGGCGGGGTTTTGCGGTGGTGGCGGCCGAAGTGCGGAACCTGGCGCAGCGGTCGGCAAGCGCCGCCAAGGAAATCAAGACGCTCATCAATAATTCGGTGGAAACGGTGAGCACGGGCGCCAAATTGGTGGACCAGGCCGGCGCCACGATGGATGAAGTGGTCGACAGCATCAAGCGCGTGACCGACATCATGGCCGAGATCAGCTCGGCCAGCCAGGAACAGAACGCGGGCATCGAGCAGGTCCAGCAGGCGATCACGCAAATGGATCAGATGACGCAGCAGAATGCCGCTCTCGTGGAAGAAGAGGCGACTGCCTCTGCATCGATGCAGGATCAGGCAAATAGCCTGATGCAGGTAGTCAGCGTTTTCAAGCTCGACAGTGCCTATGCAAGCGCGCCGAATGCGGCTGCGCCCAATCCCGCGCGCGCCATCAAGTCCGCACCTGCAAAGCACAATGCCGTTCAAGTAAAGAAGAAAGCCGGTAAGGGCAATTTCGCCAAGCTCCCTGCTTCGCCGAAAACAGCTCTTCCTGCGACTACAGGCAGCGATTGGGAGGAGTTTTAAAGGGGGGAAAGCGCAAAATCATTTGAGGACATTCAAATTAAATGAAAACTTTAACTTCGTTGAATTTTGCCTGTTTGTGTCGCGGCCATTTCATGCTCCTCTGCTCCATTTATACCTAACGTTCAATAGGGGTGGCAGCTGAAGGCTGTCCGCTCGATGGAGGGGGGAGGTACTCGCGCCGTAGAAGGGAATACTGGAGCAGATCGTGATGCTCGCCGCCCCAATAGCCCACTTCCCGAAGCAAACCCTCCTGCACAAAGCCCAACAAGCCAAGGAGCCTCAGAGAGGAGCGGTTCTTCGGGTGAACTTGCGCCTCAACTCGATTGAGCTCCATATGCTCGAAGCCCCAGTTCAGGATAGCGGTCAGAGCCTCGCGCATGAAGCCTTTTCCCTGCCACGTACTGGCTAGCTCGTAACCCACTGTACACTTCTTCCAGCTTCGGTTCCAACTGAAGAGGCCGCACGTCCCGATCAAACACTCATGATCTTTTGGCTGCAACGCCCATCGCGTACCAGAGTTGGCTATCTTGCGCCACCCGGCAAAGGTTTCCACCAGCTTGAGTGCAGCCTCCTCGTTAGGCAGTGGATCCACGCCAAACCACCGCATGTGCTCTGCGTCGCCGTGAATGGAGAAGAGCGCCGGAGCATCTGTATCGGTTATCTCGCGCAGCACCAGCCGGGGAGTTTCAAGGACAGGAAAGTCGCTCATCGGTGATTCCAGGACCTGACTTCAAATCTTCGTAGAGCCATAACAGGCAGGGGTAAAAGGGGCATGAAAATACTCTTTATCTGGAACCAGAGTTTACCATCCCCCGCCTCGCACTTCCCTCCAAATTCCTGAGAATACTTAACCCACCGTGTCTTGCCGGAAATACGAAAAACGTTTTTTATCATCAGTAGATGTCCTGATCCGCAAAGGGCGTACGCAGAAGCAACGAGGCCTGACCTACACTGCTCGCTTGCGCCGCAAAATCTCCGCAAACGCCGCGACATTCGCCTGCGGCGCATCCTTCCGCCACACCAGCAGCGTCCGGCTCTTGCGGAACCTTGCGCCCAACTCGTGGATGCTCAATCGTGAACGCTCGGTGTAAGTGTCGAGCACGCTGCGCGGCATCAACGCCACGCCCATGCCCGCCATTGTACAGCCGAGAATCGCGTGATAGGACCCCAGTTCGACGATCCGGTCGGGCACTACGCCGCTGCGTTTGAACCAGTCTTCCAACCGCTTGCGGTGCGGGCAGCCGGGGTGGAAGGCCAGCATGGTTTTCTTGGACGCGTCCTTGGCCGAGGACATCGCGGCATGGCCGGCGACGGCGACGATGACCAGTTCTTCTTCGAATACAGCCAGCGTCGCCAGCCGCGGATCTGCCACCGGCTCGGCTACCAGGGCTGCGTCCAGTTCGCCGGCGATCACCTGTTCTGTCAGCAGGCGCGGGTCGCCGGTGCGCAGTTCCAAGCTTACTTCGGGACAGGATTTGTGGAATTTGCTCAAAGGGCCGGGCAGGCGCGCTGCCGCCGTACTCTCCATTGCTCCCAAACGCAGAATCCCGCGCGGGCCGCCATCCTGCAATGCCGCGCGCGCCTCGTCGGCCAGCGACAGCAGGCGGTCTGCATAGTCGAGCAGGATTTTTCCGGCTGCGGAAAGCTGCATGCGTTTTCCCTCGCGCAGGAAGAGGGCGGAACCCAGGTCTTCTTCCAATATCTTGACGCGCGTGGTGATGCTCGACTGCACGCGATGCAGATGTTCCGCCGCGCGGATCACACCGCCGGTGCGCACGACGGTGCGGAAGATGTGGAGGTCGGAGAGTTCCATGGTTCTTTAATAGAGAACAAAAAAATCATAATAATTCATTATTCAAGAATTTTGAATTCACCTACATTTGAGCCTGTTATGAACTTTGGAGAGCAATGATGATCGTGACGATTTTTCGTTCCCGTGTCAGGCCGGAAGTGGAGCAGGAATACGGCGAATGGGCTGCGCGCCTGTCACAGCTGGCAAGGGCGATGCCCGGTTATATTTCGCATAAGGGTTTTGCCGCGCAAGACGGGGAGAGGATGACGATAGTCGAGTTTGAAGACGAGCAGAGCCTGCATGAATGGGCGAGGCATCCGGAGCATGTGGCGGCGAAAAAGAAGGGGCGTGCGGATTTTTATCTGGAGTATCGTGTGCAGGTTTGCGCGCCGCTGCGCGATTCCGCGTTTGCGGGGCGTCCGGTTGGGGATGTGCCGCAAGAGGCTGGATGAGCGCCAGGGAGGACAAGGCAATGGGCAATGGGTGATGGGAATGGCATGGCGTTTGCGCATAGTCCGACGCGGGAGAGGGGGCGTCGGACTTCCCTGACAAACCCTGCAGTGCCGAGCGCTACTTGATCAACGTCTGCACCAGCCCATAGACGCTATAACCAATCATGTACGGCAGTTTATAGTCAGGAAAGCTCTCTGCCAGCCGGCGCTCAAGCGCCTTGTAATGCGCGCCGGCCCGTTCAGCATCGCGCAACTCGGCCTGCCGCGGCCCCAGTTCATCGATGTAGGTCTTGACCAATTTTTTCGCCTCAGCGAGGTAACGCTGCTGCTCTCGCACTGCGTCGGCAACCGCTATGAACTCGCCCCGGCCGCCATAGACCTTGGCATTTGTTTTTGCACCGGCGATGGCGGGCAGCTCTGCCAGCGCGGCGCTCCAGCGGTCGAGGTCGGCATGGGGTTTGCCGTCGACCAAGCCGCCTTCAAGCCAGAGATGCGCCCTGGTATGGATCAGATCGCCCACAATCAAATCGCCGCTCTGATCGATGCGCACGACCACCTGGCTGCTTGAAACGCCGGGGTTTTTCAATTCGAACAGGCTGAGCGTTTCTCCTGATTTGAGATGGATGACGGTTTTGCCGTTGAAGGTTTTCTTCACGTTTTCGAACTTCGGATACTCGCCCGGTTTGAATGCCTTCGCGACGTTGACCCAGAAGTTTTCCTTGTACGCATGCACGGCCGGCATCGCGCGCGCGACCGGCTCGCTGGTGATCGATTCCACGCCGAGCTGATGCAGGTAAGGGAGGCCGTTGTACTTGTCCGGGTTCGGATGCGTGACGATGACACGGGTGATGGGTGAGCGGGTCTTCTGCCTGACCTCGTCCACCATGGCTGTCGTGAGAGCGGGTACGAATTGCGTGTCGACCAGCGTCACTTCCTTGCCGTCGTCATAGTAGAAGGTATGCGTATCGAAGCCCTTTGCATCGGTGGTGAATACGCCGAGCGTGCCGGCCAGGGCAGCGGACGAGACAAGGGCGGCCAGCGCGCCGCCGGCAAGAGATAAAAGGGAGGGGGAGAGCGGTTTCGTCATGGTGTCGTCTTTCAGGTTGGAACAGTGGGAACTGCGAAGACGAGAGCATGGCCGATAAGCAAAAAATGATAAATCCGCCACGAGTGACTTCACTTGAAACCGGTGGTTTGGAATGGCGCGACCGTCCAGCCGTCGTGGCCGGCTGACGCAATACCAATCGGCCCTATCCCCCGCCACAGCAGCAAGCCGGAAACCCAGGGCCCTACACACCGATCGACACCAATACCATCCTGCATGCGAAACTCTATCCCTTGAACACGCCTGCCACGAAAGCCGGCGAATACCGCATGGCCTCCAAGGACGTCGGCACCGGCGTCTGCCTGTTTTCCAACGGGGCAAAATACCAGATGCATTTTGGCGGATAGCCTGCGTTGCAATGGGGCCGGCTCTTCCGTCGGCCCCGGCCGGGCTTGCAGCCGGGCCATTGCCCGATCGAATACCTTGTGTTCGTTCCCGTACAGACCTGCTTGCACCTCTCCCGCATTATTTGCATTGCTCATTGCCTCGAGATTCCCGCGGCGTCCCTCGAAAAAAACAATTTATTTTTTTGCATAATCGCGCCATCATGCGTCTTGGCTGCGGCTTTGGCCGCGATGATCCGGAATATCCTGAAGGGACTGAGATGACGACATACTTAAAAAAAATGAAAATGGCAGCCGCACTGCTCGCCGGCGCCTTGGCCTGTGCGGCGGTGCAGGCCGGCGAAATCATCTTCTATGAAGACAGCGGTTTCAACGGCAGGTACGTGAGCTTGCGCGATGCCGCGCCCGATTTCAACAATATCGGTTTCAATGACCTGGCCTCCAGCATCGTGGTTCGCTCCGGCCGCTGGGAAGTCTGTACCGATGCCGACTTCAGGGGGCGTTGCATGATCGTGGAACGCGGCGAATACCCGAGTCTCGATGGAAACTTCAATGATCGCATTTCTTCCGCGCGTGAAATCAGAGGCGGCGTCGTCAGCGGCGCGTACGGCGGCTCCATCGAGCTGTTCGGGCAGCCGGGATTCCGCGGAAGGTCGATCCAGCTTGAGCACGATATGGCCCGTTTGGACAACCGCGATTTCAATGACCGTGCGGCCAGCGCGGTGGTGCGCGACGGCACCTGGGTACTTTGCACCGACGCCGACTATCGCGGCACCTGCCGGACCTATGGGCCGGGCCGCTATGCCGATCTCGGCGATGACATGAACCGATCCATCTCTTCGGCCCGCATTGCGCGCGGCAGGAATGAAGGCGCGCCGCCGATCGCCGGCGGCGGAACGGCCTCGCTCGGCGTCGCCAATTCGCTGCCGCAAGTCACCTTGTACGACGGCGACGATCTGCGCGGACGCAGCATGGCAGTGTCGGGCACCGTGGCCGATCTGGGGGCTGCCGGCTTCAACGATGCTGCGGCCTCCATGGTGGTCCAGAACGGTTATTGGGAATTCTGCTCAGACGCGCATTTCCGCGGACAATGCCGCGTCTTCGGACCTGGGCAATACCGGCGCCTGGAGCCGGCCCTGTATCGCTCGATTTCGTCGGTGCGCGCCGCCACGCGCGAGACGGGCGGAGGCCGGGCGGCAGGCGGACGCGGCGAGGTCGAACTCTTTACCGCACCGGACTTCGGCGGCGGCCGTATGAGCGTGCGCACAGATCTGGAAAACCTCGACCGCGACGGCTTCAATGACCGTACCGCATCGCTGATCGTTCATGCCGGACAGTGGGAGATTTGCACAGACGCGCATTTCAGCGGCCGTTGCTCGGTGTTCGGCCCGGGACGTTATCCCAATCTCGGCGGGATGACCAACCACATCTCGTCTTTGCGCCGGGTTGATTGATGTGCCGCGGCTTAGGCCAGTCAATTGAACGGTCAACTTGCCGAGGAAACCAAGACCATGCGCAAATACGAATTCCTGGATGGCTATCCCTATTTTCCGGCGGGTGAGGGCGAAGAGTTCCGGATCGCGTCATGCATGATTCACCGGTTGAAGAACGGGCAGATCATCAATAGCCTCGATTTCAACTCCTCGCTTCCGCCGGATTTTCCCGAGAAATGGCTACGCCAGTTCTGGAAGGACTTGGAGGCGGCGCCGCAGTTCATCGTGCGCGAGGACCAATGGTCTTCGGACTATTGTTCGATTCTCGCCGGCCATTTGATCGCGTGGCGTGACGATCGGAAGGAAGGCTCGAACTTCCTTGAGCGCGCCATTGAAATTGAAAAGAGCCTGGAGCATTGGTCTGTGTCCGAAGCGGTCAGGGCATGGGTCAAGACGCAGTTGGGGTGACGGCTGATTTTGATGTCGGCCGTAGAGGCTGTTTGAGTTCATAACGGGCTTTGAGCGGCAGCGTTGCTTCGCAGGGTGAGTTTCTCCCATGCTGCGAAACAACGCTGCCAACCACATCAAAATCAGATCGCCCCCCCCTTGCGCACTCCTTTGACGCCCTCGGAAAACCTCTCGAGGTTTATCCACATTATTTGTGAACAATGTTGTGGATAAGTGGCGAGGAATTTCTCTAAGTTGTTGATCTATAAGGAATCCCCCGTGCTGCTGTCGATCAAGGCATTGCTGCTTTCCTTCGTTAGCCAGCGTCTTGCACCGGCATGTCGAGATGATTTCCCTTTGCCCGATACCTCCGCATTTTCTCGCCACGGCATTTCACTCTGCGTCGCCAAGCACTTCCTTCACGCCGCGATCTTCGGCGCGCCGGCGGCGCAGGAGCGGGGCGAGACGATGCACTGTTGTAACGATCACGATCCGCTGCCCTTGCTGTCGCAATCAGCGCACGCTTCGGCCCGCACGTCAAAATGGCATAGGTATCCCGCGAACCGGGGAGATCGTCATCGATTTCATGATCGCGGCCTGATCCTGGCTAGGCGCCGCTTTTTTCCTTCCGTCCTCCGCCTGCCGTCCCGGCGCCCGTCGGGACGTAGACAAAACCGCCTCGCATCCCATATCGAGGCCGCACAACCTCTTTGCGCCAAGTTTCCATGAATCCCAAAATCTGTTATTAAGTAAGGGAGCGCAACCGATTGGAATTTCGGCGGACGAGATGGGATGCCATGCAGAGCGCCCATATCGGCCGGCGGCAATTCCAATCGGTTGCGCTCCCTTACAGAAAATACCCGCTCGGGGGGAGAATAAGATGACAGGATTTTGGCAGCCGGAGATGTTCAGCTTGCGGCGTTTTCGCATAGGGACAAGGCTCATCCTTGGGTTTGGTTCGATTCTGCTGATTTTGGTTGCGATGGCCGGCATCAATCGCGTTCTCAACGATCAAAGCAAGGAAAAGCTGATCAAGGGCTTGAAAGTCGCAGACAACAAGGTCCGCCTCGCCGCGACGATGAAGAGCGCGCTGCTTGAGGGCGGCATATTCCTGCGCGATATCGGCCTGACTTCCGACTGGGAATCGATCCAAAGAGCGAACAAGCGGGCACAGTCGGAACGAGCGGCATTCATCCGCGCCAGGGACGAATTCATCGCAAGCGGGCTGACCGGTGAAGAAGAGAAGATCTTTTTCAGCCTCACCAAAGTCGACGAACAGCTTCAGGCGCCGATCGCGGAAGCCATCGCTCAAGCTCTCGCATTCAACCAGGAGGACGCGGCTAAAATTCTGACGAAACGCGCCGCGCCCTTGCATCAACAGGCCATCAACGAAATCAACAGACTGGTGGAAGCGCAGCAAGCTGCCAAGGAGGCGGTACTCGTAAAGTACGACGCGGACGATGCCAGGTTGAAGGTCCTTCTTCTGCTTTTTTGCGGGGTGGCGCTTGGCGTGGGCGGACTGCTTGCATGGGTCATCACGCTCAGCATCATTTACCCGCTTACCGAAGCGGTCTCGGTGGCGAACGAAGTCGCCGGCGGCGGACTTTCTCCCAATGTCCCGGTCAGGGGAAACGACGAGGTAAGCCAGTTGATGCTGGCGCTCAAGGAAATGGTGGCCTGCCTGTCGTCCGCACACGAGAAGCTGCGCGACTTGAGCCGCTTCGATGGTTTGACCGGCGTGCATAACCGGGCATATTTCAACGAAAGATTCGATATGGAGTGGCGCCGGGCGCACCGTAGCCAATCCATGATCGGCCTGCTCATGATCGACATCGATCATTTTAAAAGAGTCAACGACACCTACGGCCATCCGGGCGGCGATGCCTGCCTGAAGCAGGTTGCCGAAACCATGCGGCTGGCGGTGCGTCGGTCTGGCGACGAAATATTCCGTTATGGCGGTGAGGAATTTGTGATCCTCCTTGCCGATACCGACCTGGCCGGCGCCGCGCACATTGGAGAAATCATCCGCCGCCAGGTTGAAGCCTTGGACGTCATCTATGAAGCAAAAAAAATTCCGCTGACCGTCAGCATCGGTGCCGCGGCCATGATTCCGGACGCCGTCGGCGCTTGCGATTATTCGCTGGTCGGGAAAGCCGACAAGGCGCTGTATCAAGCAAAAACCGGCGGACGAAACCGGGTGTGCGTGTCCGATGCGAGTCAATCGGATGCGCCGCACGCGCTCCAACATTCAGCGAATCGTTAAATGTTGTGTCATCGACCACGGCATGCACCTTGCGCGCCGCTTCCGGGTTGATACATGGTTTAGTATGCAAGCATACCAACGCGCCCGGCAGCCTCACAAAAAAACCACAAGCTGCCGCACCGTACCTGCAAAACCGACATACGCCGTGGCCTGAAAACCCGCTCTCATAGAATCGCCTGTCGAACAAGGCGAACGATGCGCAGGCGGCACGGCATATGAACCGTCAAGCCGGCCATCGAAAAGGAGAGGGAAGGGTATGGAATACGTAAAAGTGACTTACGCCGGCGCGCGGCCCGTGAACATCGACGGCGCCGCGGCCGGCACCACCAATCAAGTCTTCCAGGTGGATGCGGGCACGCACAAATTCGATCTCGGCGCCCCTGCCGATTACGATCCGCCCAGCCAGAACATCCTCATCAGCGGCACCTCGCTGTTTCAGCCCAAGATCGTCGTCTTCAACCAAAGGAAAAACTAAGCATGGTCATGCGCATCGCCGCCAAGCTCGCGGCCGCCGCCTGCGTCCTGTTGCTCGGCGCTTGCGGCACATTCCAGGTCAATCCCCCGCTGGCCAAATACGACCCCGCCGCCGGCTACCGTTTCGACAAACTCGACCAGGGCAACAACAGCGACGAGCTGTTCGTCATCCTGGCCTTCTCAGGCGGCGGCACGCGCGCGGCCGCTTTGTCCTACGGCGTACTCGAAGCGCTGCGCGACACCAAGATCCAATGGCAGGGCCAGACCAAATCGCTGCTCGATGAAGTCGACGTGATCTCATCGATCTCCGGCGGCAGTTTTCCCGCCGCTTACTACGCATTGCGCGGGCCGCGCACCTTCGACGAATTCCCCAACCGCTTCCTGTACCGCCCGATCGAAAGCGAGCTGATCAAGCTCGCCATGACGCCATCCAACCTGATCAGACTGGGCGGCTCAAGCTTCGGCCGCAGCGACCTCGCCGCCGAGTTCTATGACCGCGAAGTGTTCGGCGCCGCCACCTATGCCGACCTGGTTGCGCAGGGTCGCCGCCCCTTCGTGATCCTGAACGCCACCGACATGACCATCGGCGCGCAGTTCTCATTCATCCAGGACCAGTTCGACCTGCTGTGCTCCGACCTGTCGAAAGTGACGCTCGGACGCGCCGCCGCCTCTTCATCCGCCTTCCCCGGCGGGCTGACGCCGCTCACCTTCAAGAATTACGCCGGCACCTGCGGCTATCAACAGCCGCCCTGGGTCGACCTCGCCATCAAGGACCACCGGTCGCGCATCAACATGCCGCGCACCGCCCGCGCCGAGAACCGCCTGTCCTACACCAACCCCGGCCCGTCGCCGCGCAACTTCATCCACCTCACCGACGGCGGCGTGGCCGACAACATCGGCCTGCGCGAACCGCTCGTCGCCATCACCAGCGTCGACAACTCCTGGAGCGTGCTGCGCCTGATCAATCTCAATAAAGTCAAAAAGCTCGCCGTGATCGTCGTCAACGCCGCCACCAACCCCGTCACCGAACGCGACAAGACGCCCGACGTGCCGGGACTGATCGACACCGTAACGGCCGCCTCCACCGTCCCCTTGGGGAACTACTCTTCCGACACGCTGGAAATCCTGCGCAAGGTCAAGAGCGAGTTCGACGCACAGGCCAGCCAGATCAACGGCTGCAAGGCCCTGGCCGCAGCCAAGGGCGCGCAATGCGCACTGGATATCCAGGCGCCGCCGCAGGTGGATTTTTATACGATCGAGGTCGCGTTTGATTATCTCGAATCGGCGGATGAGCGGAATTGGTTTAAGAATTTGCCGACGACGTTGGAACTGCCGAAGGAGACGGTGGATAAGTTGCGGGCGGTGGGGAGGAAGTTGTTGGGGGAGGATGGGGAGTTTAAGAGGTTGATGGAGGGGGTGCGGGGGTGTGTTGCCGTTGAGGGATTAGGCTGTTGACGACCTTGCGTGCGAATTTTTTGCCTTGCGCATGTTGTGGGATGAAATTTCCAGTCAGATTTTAATTTCAGATTGAATCTGAGAAGAAGTTACGACAATAGCCAGTAAATTGCCAAAGATACTCGGCTGATAGCGAGCTAGAGCCCAACCTGCACACTAATTGTACCTGGCTATAAGGAGCATAGAAGAACATGAAAATGACAGCGGGCCGTCGGGCGCTCGATAAACTTTACAAGCGCCGAGATAGATACGAAATTCCGGAATGGCAACGCGGCGAGGTCTGGACAGATGACCGAAAGCAGCAGCTGATTGATACCATCCTTCGTGGCTGGAAATTGCCTAAATTCTACTTTCTAAAACAGGATGATGATCAATTCGAGGTTGTCGATGGGCAGCAACGATTGAATGCCATCTATGAGTTTTTTGCCAACGATCTTCCTTTGTCGGAAGAGTCAACAAAGATCTTCGGTGGGCCATATTACAAAGATCTGCGTGCAAAATACTCAGATGCTTTTGATGACTTTGAGATCGAGTTTGATGAAATTGAGGAGGCCACTGAAGAGGAAATTAAGCAGTTCTTTCAGCGTCTGCAACAGGGTTTGCCTCTTAGAGCCTGTTTGAAAATGAAAATTTACTCGAATAACCGCTTGAGTAGCAGGTCACTCATGGCGACGTAAATCATGCTTTCGGCAACATCGATACGCCGCTCATAGTCGCGTACCAGTCGCCGCCACTGCATCATCCAT
>CBIHON010000046.1:0-40644 GCA_966211965.1 uncultured Burkholderiales bacterium
GAAGCATTTTTGGTTGAGGCGAACACTGTCAAGTTATTTTTGCGGACCTGCTTAGAGCCTGTTATGAACTCAAGCAGGGGTCCCCTGCTTGAGTTCATAACAGGCTCTAGTGCTGAGACGCATAAATTTCGAAACAAATAAAAGTGATGCATTGTTGCGTCAAACCAGGCGCGAACCGCAGCGATAGCTGGCCTATCGCGAGGATTCCAACGCGGCCGGCGAGGCGACGTAGGGCGCGGCAAGGCACACTTTTATGTGTCGAAATTTATGCGTCTCAGCACTAGGTCGAAGCCGGCGCCAGCTTGCGGGCAATTGCCGAGCAAACTCCAAGCGCCAAAAAAACGATGCCGTAGAGGCTCAGTTTGATCGTGAGCGGCAAAGACAAAGCCCCCCATATCCGCAATGCGTCGTTGAGCAGGAAAACGCCGGCAAGAACGATGATGGCGGTCGCCCGGAAGTATTTCTTCCCGCACTTTTTAACCGAGAAAAGAGACAAGGCCAAAGCCAGCAACGAAATCATTACCCCGAATACGGAAACAGCGCCGGGTACGATGCCTGGCACGAGAGCGAGGAGGGCCAATACGATTGCGCCCCAGCCGATCACCATGTTCATTTCAGTAAGCCCTCCGAAGCAATGGCAGGCGTCCGGTTACGGTCGCGATAAAGCGCAACAGAGTGAAGACGTTCAGCATGGAGCGATCGTAACCCCGCTTCCCACCGAACCCAGCACCTCGCACGTGACGCGAGCCCGATTAAAAATCACATCGCTCAGGAATGCCAAGGCGACAGACAAATACACCAGATAACCCCATCCAAGATAGTCGCTAAAAACCAGCGTATGCAGCCAGTTCTGGTTGAACAGGTAAAGAAACGCCGTCACTCCTGCCGCCGCCAGCAATACCGTCGCGCTTGGGAGCAAGTGCACTCCGGCTTTCTTTCTTACCAGACCAGCGATTGCCAGCAGTGCGAACACCGCCGCATTCGATCCCGTGAAAATCCTGAATTCGCGCATAAGCTGATTCGCCGCTTCCATGTATCTGGTGCGAATCAATGTATTGAGCCTCTCCTGCATTTGCGCAGTATCCATGATGCGGGAGAGATAGCCGTCACGAATGTTCGTCTCTATCTTCTTCCTGCACTCGCAATCGAGATGCCGCATTTCGGCGATGACTCTGGCGATTTTCTCTGGAAGGCCGTGCTCCAGTTGGCGTCTTGCCTGGGCGAGTCGATCTTCATAATCCCTGATGAAATGTCCGGCCTTTTTTGAAAGGAAATCCGCGTCGATGGCATCAATTTTTTCATGCGCCTTCTTCTCGACCTGATGGCGAAGAATATCCCTCCCGATTTTTTCCACCCATCCTGGGTTAAGAAAAGAGGCGGCGCACGCAGCGCTGAACACAACAGCGCCCAGGATGCCGGTTGCGATAAGCAATATGCGTATTGAATTCAAAAGTTCCTCTCGGGTGACCGTGGCGCATCATGCGACGTTCGGACGGATTTGCACAAACAACTATCCGTCATTCGGTTTCTCCAATCCGGTGATGATCGACAGCGTCAGGCGATGTACATGGCGCTCGATCTCCTCAACCTGGCGCGCGCCCCTGGCCTCTACCCACCACGCCAATAATTCGACGAATGCGCCGGCAACATAGTGAACGGTGGCGTCGCGCTGCCATCCCGCGGCGAGGAAGCGTGACAAGTCTTCCTCGACCAGTTGCAGCACCATTTCCTTAAAGCGCGTTTGCACCACGTGGCCGCTGCGGCGGCCGATGATCGAGCGGAACAGCTTGCGCTGCTCATGTATGTGTTCGATCAAAGCGCGGGCAAAGGGAAGAATTTCCGGCGCTCCCTCATGCTGCGCGCCACCCTGCCCGCGCAGGAAGCCGCGCAGGTCGCTCAGGCCGCCTTCCAGCAATTGCTCCTTGTTCTGAAAATGCATGTAAAAGGTCGAGCGGCCGACATTCGCCTGTTCGCAAATGTCCTGCACGCTGACGTCGTCCCAGCCACGGTCCGCCAGCAAGGACAGCAAGGCATCGCGCAGGGCAGCGCGCGTGCGCTGCACCCGGCGGTCGAGCGGTTCGGATTCGGTAAGGCTCATCGGTGGGGGTCCTTGTTGCGCGCAAAGGGTCGCTTGGTTGTGCTCTCGGTTATTGCTTGATCAGCCCAGGGCATCTCAATCATAGACAGATGCCCGGCAAAGAACAAGGCGTGAGTATTGTGCCGCTTTCTTTTGCTGCAAGGGCATTTCGGGCAAAAAGCGGACGGGAAGCCTTTCCAGGTGCCGGTTGCCGGCACCCAGGTTCCTTATCCGCGCCCTCCCCGACAGCATCGGCTACGGACCACGCTCTGCGCCCTTGGCAAGAGCAGTGCGGCGCGGGTTTCACCTGACCGACGGGCTGATTCCGTAATCATACGGATGCACAGCTTATTGTTTTTTTGTGATACTCGTGACCGGACGCGTTCATTTGAATAATAAGAGGACGGCACATGAAAATCTTCCATAAGAAGCTTTTGGCGCCACCCTGTTTCAAGCTGCACTTGCCCCTCATGATGCCTCGACCGGCTCTGTCGTCAGTGTCGATGCGAACGATGCGGGCTGCGGCGCCAAGCTGATTACCGCCAACCGTTCCTGCGCCGCGCCGGCTTACAAAGGCAATGAGGCTGCCTTTGCGTTGAGCAATGCCGCCATGCCGTTGATGTAGAGACGGCAAGGCTGGACCGCGCCAACGAAGGCCGTTAATCGATCACCGTGCAATCGCGGGTTGCACCCTATTGTGAAGTCACAGCCCCCTTGGATCGGACTCGAAAAACGATGAAACTATTATCCCTCCTGCTGCTTTCGACGGCAGCTGCAGCAAACGCTGCTACCTATTACGTGGATGCTCAGAGCGGCAATGATCTATGGCCAGGTACTGCACCCAGTCCGGTATCGGGCACGACGGCCTCCAGCAACGGCCCTTGGAAAACCCTGGCCCGCATCGGCGCTGCCAGCTTGCAGCCGGGAGACGCGGTCCTGCTGAAATGCGGCCAGACCTGGCGTGAACAGTTGACTCTGCCGGTTTCGTCGGGCACGTCTGCGCAGCCGGTGACGTATGGCCGCTATCCTTCCGCTTGCGGTGCCAAGCCCCTGATCCTGGGTTCGGACCAATTGACGGCATGGTCGCCCTACAAGGGCAGCATCCAGGTGAGTAACGCAGTCTACAGCCGGCCGGCGGAAAGCATGATCAAGAACGGCAGTTTCGGGGGCGGCACGCGCGGCTGGTACCTTTATTCCACGGACCCGACTTCCCAGCTTGCGTGGAAAGCCGCTTGCTCCCCCAGCGGTTGCCTGCAATTGACGAGCGGTCCCGCCGGAAACGCGCTTGCCATCGCCAACACATTCTCATTGACTGCAGGCAGCCACTACCAGCTGACTGTGCGAATGAGTGCCGCGCCGGCTACAAATCCCACCCTGATCGTGCGTCGCAACGGCGGCAGCTACGATACCCTGGGCCTGTCGAAAACCGTTTCTGTCGGCACTGGCTGGAATACCTACAGCCTGGAATTCGTCGCTACCGAAACCACGGACCAGGCGCGTCTCGATATCGATCTGCCCGTCGGCAAAACGCTGTATGTCGACGATGTCACGCTGGTTCCTCTGACCCCGGCCGGCGAGCCTGTCAATCAGATTTTCACCGGTGCGCAGGCGTTGAATCTCGCTCATCATCCCAATCGGGGTTATTTGAGCGGAGCGCCAAGCAGCATGTATTTGAAGATCGCGCAGGATTCACCGATCGTCAAGAATGCCGACGGCCGCGACGTCAGCAATGCGTTAACCGCCGGCGCCGATTTGACACTGACGCCGGAACAGCAGGATCTGATCGGCGCCGGCATCAAGATCCGCACCACCGATTGGTCGATAAACGAGCGTATCGTCAGCGGCTACACGGCGGCGACGAAAACCTTTGCCCTGGACGGGAATACCGATTATGCCGTCAAGGCGAATTGGGGCTATTACCTCGACAACAAACTGTGGATGCTGGACGAGGCGAACGAGTGGTATCACGACACGGCAAACGGCCGGCTCTATGTCTGGCCGCAGTCCGCCGCCGACCTGAGCAGTGCGGAAATCGCCCACCGGCAATATGGCATTTACGCCGCAGGAGCCAGCAATATCATCATCGACGGCCTGGCGATCCGGAATGCGGTGATCGGCATCAATCTGGATTATGCCGAGAACTTCGTCGTCCGTAATATGGACATCGTCAACTCGGGCAACAACGGCATTTACGCCAAGATATCGTGGAACGGTGTCATCGATCACAATTGGATCGACGGCAGCCGGCGCGAAGCCGTTTACGCCCCTGAATCGGACAATCTGACGATCACCGCCAACCAGATCACCAACAGCGGCGTGCGCCTGGTCGGCAATCAAATCGTCAACAATCCGCTAAAAATCAGTGCTGCCGTGCGAACCGGCGACCATTCGAAAACGCGGGGCAATACGATCAGGAATTCCGGTTACAACGGCATATTTTATGGCTTGAATAGCAGCGTCAGCGGCAACGTCGTTGAAAACAGTTGCTATATCCTGGACGATTGCGGCGGCCTGTACACCGGCCGGCAGAACAACAACAGCGTGGTGACCGGCAACCTGGTCGTGAATACCTATGGCAACGGCGACGGCCGCCCCAACGGATCGACAGCCGCGTTGTCGGAAGGCATTTACCTGGACGACCAGACCACGGGCGTAACCGTGACCGGGAATACGGTGGTCAATACCGATCATGGGATCAAATTGCATAACGCGGCCCTCAATACCGTATCGTCCAATACCGCTTACGGTAACCGGCTCTCGCAGTTGATCGCGCATGCCGGTACCGTCAAGATGTATGCAAGCGGCGACGTCCACGGCAATCAGATTACGGACAACCTGTTTTTTCCGACCAGCGCTTCCAGCTTCGGCGTGTTTCAGATGACAGGGATTGCCGGCCAGAATACCGTCGACTTTGCCGGCTACGACCGCAATCGCTATTCCGTATTGTATTCCCCGCAAATGGCAAAGGAGTCCTGGCCCGGCGCCGAGACGCTTTATACCCTCGCAAAATGGCAGCAAGCCATGGACGGCAGCGGCGCCTCGCGCAAGCTCGATCCCAACGGCACAAGCTTTCGTCCATTCGTGATGGCGAAGTACCGTTTGCTGGCCGCCCCTTCGTCGCCAAATTTCCTCCTCAACGGCAATTTCGAGTCCAACACCAACGGCTGGACCATCTGGAACGATTCGAACGCAACGGTTGCGGCAAGCAAGACGCTCGTTGCCGGTTGTCCAAACGGCGCCTGCCTCAAGTTCACGGCCTCGTCCAGCACCACTCGCAGCCAGTTGACGAGTAATAACTTCAAGGTGGAAAAAGACAAATCCTACCTCGTCCATTTCGACCTGCGCAGCGATACCGGCCAGCAAAATATCGGTGTCATCGTTCGTCGCGGCGGCGGAAGCGGCGCTCCGCCTGACGAGGACTACGCGCAACTGGGCCTGAGCACAAACAGCGTAGCCGGCCCGGCCTGGCACACCTATTCCTTCGTGTTCCGGGCGAACGCGACCGTGGGGCCGTCCTACCCCGTTGCCGGAGAAAAGGGCGCACGCCTGGACCTCACCGTGAACGCCAATCAGGTCATCTATATCGACAATGTCGTTGTGCAGGAGGTGGCGGCGGACTATGCCCTGAATCCCGACAATTCCCGCATCCTGTTGAATGGCACGGATACCGCCGCTTCTCAAAATTGTCCCGACATCGATGCGACGCGTTGCGCGCAATACGTGACCTTCCCGGAAGCCAGCCCAGTGACGTGGCCGCTCCAGGTGCCGGCCCATGGTTCCCGCATCGTCGTCTGGGCGGCAAATCCGATGCGGGACACGGATGGAGACGGCGTAGCCGACAGCAATGATCGTTGCAGCCAGACGCCGGCGGGAGTGCCGGTCGACGAGTACGGCTGCTCCTTCGACCAGAAGCATCCGTCCGCCACGACTGCCACCGTGTCCACCAACAGCAACGGGAACGTCGATCTGCGCGTGAACCTGGTTCCCTTGCCGGCCGATATCGGCAAAACGGCGAATATTTATCTGGCGGCCTATACCAGCGTGGGCTGGTTCGTGAAAGTAGGGAGCGAATGGCAAGCCTTTACCATGGGCGCGTCCCTGCCGCCGTTTGCGACGCGGGTCTTGGAAGCTCAGCAGTCCATCGACGTTTTGACTGGAGAGTACTCATACAGCGATCTGACGGGATGGGGAGCGCAGGTTTTTGTCGCCTATGCCACTGCGGATTCGACCCAAATGGTTGGGGCGGCTGCGCCGGTGTACAGTTTTTCCAATTAGCCGGACCGGAAGGGCTGGATAGTGATTTGGCCGCGTCTCCACACTGCGGCTATAGGCAAACTTGGTCACGCCCCTGCTTCTTGGCATGGTACATCGCACTATCGGCATGACCGAGCAGTGTTTCCGGATCTTGTCCATCCGACGGATAGAGGCTGGCGCCAATGCTGACAGTGACGGTGGCGGATTGCGCCCCGAGTTGAAAGGGTTGGCGCAAGGTATGGCGGATTTTGTTAGCCACCGCCTTTACCTGCCTTCCCTGCGTAGGCCCATCAAGCAGTACCACGAATTCGTCACCGCCCAACCGGGCTATCGTGTCTTCCTCGCGTACGCAGTCGGTCAGGCGCTTTCCGACCTCGATCAGCAATGCATCGCCTGCGGCATGTCCCATGCTGTCGTTGACTTCCTTGAAACGATCCAGATCCAGGAAGAGCAACGCAAAGTTTTCATGCTTGCGTTGTGCACGCGCAATGGCCTGTTTGGCGCGATCTTTCAGCAGGTTGCGATTGGGCAGCCCGGTGAGCGGATCGTGATCCGCGGCGTAGGCCATTTGCTCTGCTTTTTTCAGCACTTCCGTCACGTCACGCAATACCGCCACCACGCCCACCACCCGGCTATAGCGGTCATACAACGGCGTGGCACTCTCTTCGATAAAGTGCTCTTTTCCGGCTTTACAGAACAGGATGCTCTGTTTCGTAATCCGTGCGCTCAAACGCAGGCTGTCTTCCATTGCCGTGCTGGTGCGATGATGGCGTATGTCGATGTTCTCGAAAACCTCGCTCACCGGGTGATTCAAGGCATCGTGGAAAGATCTGCCGCAAAGCTGCAGGGCGGCAGGATTCATATATTCGATCCGGCCCTCCGCATCGACCAGCACAACACCTTCGCCGATAGAGTGCAAGGTCGTCTGCAGCCGCTCTTTTTCCCTGAACAGCTCTTCTTCGGCGCGGCGGCGTTGAGCGATTTCCTCTTCCAGTTCGCGCTTGTCAAACCGTAAGTGCAGAGACGTGAGAATCGAACGATGAAAATTCAGGGCGGAAATGAAGATCCCTGCAAGGAATATCAGCGTCATGATCCCCATGGCCGTTTGCAGGGTGGTGCTGAAGCTGAGATAGCGGATAGCCAGCGGGAGCAACATCGGCAGCAAGAACGCCAGGCACGCTTCCAGCCTGGGGGCAAGCACACTGATGCCACCGGCCGACATGCCGGCCAGGACAAAGGCCAGAAGAACCTGATGGGCGATTGAATCAAGGGGAAAAAGCACCAGCGCGGCCGCCCCCCACACTGTACCCGCCGCTGCAGCGCCGATGACGTAAATAATGTTCCAGCGCCGCGTCTGGCCGGGTCCCGGCTTGATGCGGGCGTATCGGCTTGTCACCAGAGCGCGGATCAATGTCACCAGCAACAGGCAACCGTACCAGGAAAGCAAGACTGGAGTGGAAATATACGCACTCTGGACAAAGCTCAGGATGGCGCCATTAATAAGCGTTACGGAATAAGCCAGAGGCGCATTTTTGTAAAGCAGCCTTACCTGCTCCGAAAATAACTCGTCCGGATGGCTATTCTCGATACCGGCGCTTTCCATTTCCATTCCAAGATGACACACTCCCATCCGCAGTGATGGAGGGGCGCGTATGGAATTGCGATATGCATGTACGAAATTGCGATCGTGTCTTGCGTCCCGCAAAGAACACGGTTTTTATTCGACCAATTCCGTTGTATTTCGTTTGATGCAGAAATACGATCACCGCATCGAGCCGCTACCGTGCGGCAAGGCATTCCAGTCCAGGAGTCCTGCTCACTTTCCTTCCTCTATCGGCAAACGCCGGCGGAACAGGAAAAGCCACAAGAGCGCAAACACGAGGATAGCGATTGCGGCAGCGCCCGCATGCACGATGCTTCCGAACCAAGGCAATACCGGCGATTGCGTCCGCCATTCCGAGAGCGGCAGGGCGCGCGGGACTGGGCGCAAGCGTTCAACACAGGCCAATTCATCGGCAAACCGCTTGCTGACCGCATCGGCGCCAAGTTCAGGGGCAGGCGGCTTGCCGTTCGATTGACAATGCTCCAGAAGCGATGCGATATCGACCGATGGCGCCGGGTATTCGGTGTCGTACCCAGCCCAAGGGCCATGCAAGAGGGTGACAAGTATCAGTGCCGCTGCAGCCAGGAAGAGGCCGATTTTCTGATGTCTGTTCATGCATATGTCATGATCGCAAAGGGATGATTTAAAAAATCAATGCAGGATAGATTCCGTTGATCTTCAAGCGGGCACGAGTCCGAGATACGGATACATATGCCGCAAGCATGCGGACCTTACCGTTGCTTCGCTGTGCCGGGTGCCTGCATCTCAAGCAGAGGCCGGGAAGGAACAAGGCGAACATCCAGCAATGTCGGACCTTTGCGTTCGCAAGCGGCATCGAAATCGATGGCCTGGAGATCCGCAAGGGTTTGGATGAGGTGGGCATCGACTCCCAGGGAGCGGGCGAAGGCGGAAAAATCGGTGGCGAACGCGCGGCGATGAGGCAATTCATCCTCGACCAAAGCAGGCGTGCTGTTGAAACGCCTCAAGGCGGATTCGTTGAGCACCACATAGATGATGGTCAGTTGTTCTATCCTGGCCACGCGGATTTCCTGGCCATTCAGCAGCATGCCGCCATCGCTGGTTATGCACACCACCGGAGCATTCGGATTGCCTGCCGCCACCCCCACGGCGGCAGCGATTGCATATCCTCTGGGAGCAAAGTCCATGGCGGCCCTCAACCTGCCGCTGGAAAGCCGCCTGTTCTCCTTCTTGCGACGATCAATGGCGCCCTTTTCCTGTTGGCGGGAGCGCCCAAGACGCCGGTCCGCCACGCGGCGCTCTTGGGGCTGCAGGAAGTGCATTGCCCACACCAGGCTATTGCCGGAATCCACCAGGTAACGGGTGGCAGGCGGAAGGCGCCTGCCTATTTCATGCATGAGTTGCCGTGGCGTGATCGGACCGGCATCGTCGCTTGCCTGCTCCGCATCAAAGGTATTTGCATCAAGTTCAATCGTGAAGGCCTGGCTGAACACACGTAGAGTTCGGCCAATATCCGTCTCGGCATATAGACGCTCGACCAGCAACTGGAAGATGGTCAGGATGCGGCCCCGGACATGCAGCCTGGCCATCGGCGTGCGCTCCAGATGCACTTCGGATTCGTCGACATGCACCAGGCGGCCGTGCAGGCAGGATGCGCCCATCGCATCGCCAGTCCGCTCGTTCATCTTGAAGCCGACCGCAAGAATAAGCTCGACGGCGGGATCTTGCAGCGCCGCATCGGCCGATGGCTGACCGCAGCCGATGACGCCCTTGAAGAGCGGGTGGCGATGATTTACCAAAGTCTTGCCATCCTGGGTCGTAACGAAAACGATCCTCTTCAGCATGGCAAACTGGAGGATCGATCCGATTGCTTCCGCACATCGGCCGCCAATCAGCAAGACCATGTTTTTCGCTTCCCGGATCGCTTTCACCAGTAAATCCAGGGCGTGTTCGTCCACCAGCGAAGAGTGTTTCAATAGGGCGGAAAGCTGGTAGGAAGGGATTGCGGAAGTAATTTTTCCATGCAGGATATCCAGGGGAAAGCTGAGATGAACCGGTCCAGCGGAAGGCTGGAGGGCTTTATACAATGCAGCCACCAGTTTCGTCTCGGCTTGCTTGACGTGGGAAACCAGGGTGTTATAGCGCGTGCAGTGGCGAAACATCGACAGAGTATCGATGGGGGTGTAGTCAGCTTCTTGCCTTCCATGGCTTTCGAACGCAGCCAAGGGAGCCTGTCCCGTCAGGACCAGCAGCGGCACGCCGTTTTCATAGGCGCAGGCGACTCCTGTGATCAGGTTGGTGGTTCCCGCGCCGGAGGCGGCAAAGCAGACGCCGGGTTTTCCGGTATCTCTCGCATACCCGTCGGCCATGAAGGCCGCCCCCGCTTCGTGACATGCCATGATGGCTTGCGGCCCGCCGCCATGACGATGGCGGGCAAGCGCGGCGTGGAACGGTTCGATCGCATCGCCTGGAATGCCGAATACGTATTCGACACCGACCTGCCTGAGGTAGGCCACGATCAGATCGGCAACTTCGGGATACGCCACGGGGGGTTGCAAACCGCCGCATTTCGTGTAAGGGTCGTACGAGATCGCCGGTTCTTGATGCATATGATTGCGCCTTCGGTGTCATGTAAGCGGTTTGCCTGCGGGTGCAAAATGGCCACGCCGGGAGGGTGCGCTCATCGCCTTTGCCGGGTGCCATGAACTCTCCGCTTCACCCTCGTATACGGCGGCGCTTTCCGGCATGGCCTCCCTTTTACGCACAATCAAGCCGCTCGCCATATTGTTCAATAACCTGCCAGGGCCCTAAACGGGTTCTCAAGCATTCTCAGTTCGGGTGGCTGCAGAGAAATTGTGCGTCGTTGCCATTTCATAATTTGTCCGCACCGATTAAACATCATCATTGACAATAAAGTCAAATCATTTATGCCCATAAGGTCATTCTTATCAGGCGCGGATAGGCTGACCATGCATGCCATTCAGACAGGTGGCGTATGGCGAGAACAAAGCGGACAAATAAGGAATTACCGGCACAGATCGGACTGGCGATACGGAGCCAGCGCAAGATAGCAGGCATGACGCAGGAAGTGTTGGCGGAAGCAGTGGAGTTGCAGTCGGAAACGATCTCTCGTTTTGAAAGCGGCCAGCGTACGCCAAGCATCGAAAAACTGGTGGATATTGCCGGGGCCTTGCAAATCCCGGTCACCATTCTCTTCGAGTACGTGGAGGGTGTGGAGCGATTGCCCGATACCGATCCGTATGCGCAAAAAATCAAGACCGCACTGGACAAATTGCCCGATGAAGGCAAGAACTTTGTGCTCGTAGTCGCTCAGGACTATGCACGTTATCACCTCGCAAAACCGAAAAAATCACGCAAGGCAGAGTAAATTCCCCCGTTCCGAAAGGCGGCCTTGCCGGACGCCGTTTTGGAAAGTACGGCAAGCAATCCGGCACGTTGTTGCGCCTCTCTCTTTTACTGCCCCGCTTGCTCCCCCATCGCCAAGCAGCAGCCATTCGCCGAAAACCCGGCGACAGGTTATCCATGCCTGCGCTGTCGTCGCTGCGTGAAATAAACCCGCGGTAACCATTTCAAGGAGTCTGCATAATGTATCGCAACAAGGACAACGGCCTGGCCGGCTTCATGGTCCTCGCCAAGGGGCGGTCACGCAGGCATTGCCCCGATTTCCACGGCGATCCGCACACCGGCATGGAGAATAAAATAAGTACGTGGAGTGCGGGTGCATCGCTCCTTTCTGATCAACACGGTGAAATTGCAGAGTATCGAGGGCAATGCGAAGAGCGGGCATGGAGCGCTGTTGTGGAACGGAATACTGGTTTCGATCAGCCGGGCAAGTTATGAGCGCATCAGAGTTTTTGGCATCAATAGACCCCGTGCTGGCCGGATTACGGCAAAACGCCGCATTTGGCGAATCCCGGTGCAGCCGCATGAAATTACCTCTCTGATATCGGATATTGAGAGGCTCTTACCCGCGGCGAGGTCCGACCATCAGGAGCCATTCATCCTTTTCCGCGCCGTCTGGCGAAACCCGCCGCCAGCCGCGCCGCTCGAACCAGCGCCGGTTGCCTTTTCCCATCAGTTTCCGGTTGTCGGTGCGAAGCATCAGCCCGGTCGGTTCGACCGCCTGTTCGTCGAGGGCGCGCACCATGGAATCGAACATCAGCGAGCGCAACGGTATGCTGCGCCGTGCCGGATCGATAAATGCGCGCAGTCCGACGTAGCGGCCGGGCATGGAAACAGGATAGGGATAGGTGGTGGTGACGGCGATCAGCACGTTTTCCGAATCGCGCAGCACCAGCAAGACTTCGCCGATGCGGCGCCTGATCTCAATTGGATTCGCCATCGCGCCGTGCAGCAGCCAGAACCCCGCGATTTCCTGTGCGAGGCGCCGCGACGGCTGCCCCAATATGAGTTCGACAGTCGCTTTCAAGTCTTGTGAGCTATCCATGGCCGGATCAAGGGAAGCAAAAAACACCGCAGTACCGAAACGCATAATCCCGGCTTGCAAGCAGGCTGTCAAGGAAGAGGCCAGGCCGCATAGAGCCTGCCATGGATTCAAACAGGCTCTGGCGTCCGGCCACTCCTCGATAAATGTGTCTTTACAACACTATTGTTCGTTGACATGCGCGACAAGAGTACCCTACCATCAAATGAGAAATAATTATTCAGTTCCTGTTCGGCGCAGGAAAAAAGGAGGAATCGCTTGTTTCATCCATTACAGTGGCTGACGCCAGCCTTGACCAAGGGTTTGGCGGAGGGTGAAATTTGAAGGACTCCCCATTGCCGCACCTGGTTTGCGTCAGCGGCCTGCCTCGCTCCGGATCGACCCTGATCTGCCAGCTGCTCGACCATCATCCGTCCATCTATGCGCCCGGCCATAGCTCGCCGCTGTTGCCGGCCCTCTTGGGCTTGCGCCGCGACTTGTCGCACGACGAATTCCTGCTGGCGCAACTCGACCATGCCGACCAGCTTGTGCTCGACCGCCTGACCCGCGCCTATCGCGGATTTCTTTCCGGCTGGTTCGGCGAAACCGATTTGCCTGTGGTGGTGGACAAGCATCGGGGCTGGCTCAACCACCTCGACTTGCTGCTGCATCTGGCGCCCGATGCCAAGCTGGTGGTTTGCGTGCGCGAATTGGGCCAGGTATGGGGCAGCATCGAAGCACAGCATCAAAAAAGCGTGGTGCTCGATTTTCCGGATCGCAGCGCCGACCTGTCGCCCTACGCACGCGCTGACCGTTTCTTCGGCGCGGAGGGCGTGGCCGGCTTTCCGCTGGCCGCTATCGAGGCCAGCCAGGATTATCCCGAAGCGATGCGCTCGCGCCTGTTCTTCGTCATCTTCGAACACCTGATGGCGCAGCCCGAAGCCGTGCTGGCGGATTTGTTCGCCTGGCTCGAACTGCCTGCGCAGGCCATTTCGCTTGACCGGCTGTGTACGGCGCCGCACGAAAGCGACAGCTACTACCGGCTCAAATATCCGCATCGACGCCAGACCGGTCTGCGTGCGCCGGCCCCGCATGTCGTTCCCGCCCGTATTTCCGCAGCACTGCGGGAGAGGTTTTCTTGGTTCTACTCGACTTTCTACCCGGGAATAATGAAATGACAATCAAAATGAAAGCGCAGCGCCAGCCGATCGCGCTCGCCATCTCGCTGCTGTTCGCGCCGGCGATGTTCCAGACTGCCTTTGCCGCGACCTGCACGGTGACCAACCTCAACGACAGCGGCGCCGGCAGCCTGCGCAACTGTATCGCCAGCGCCAGCAGCGGCGACACCATCGACCTGAGCGGCCAGACCGGCACGATTTCGCTGACCACGACCGACACCACTTCCGGCTATACGCCTGCTGGCCAAGGCGCCACCAGCGACACCTCGGCCAATTACCCGGGCGATACGCTGCTGGTATTGAACAAGGACCTGACCTTGCAGGGCCCGACCGGCGGCACCCTGGCGCTGGACGGCGGCAGCACCAATACCTCCACCGGCAAACGCCTGATTTACATCCCCAGCGGCGTCAACGTGACGATCAAGAACCTCACGCTGCAAAACGGGCGCGCGCGCAGCGCCGCCGCGACCGGCGGCGGCGGCGCCGGAGCGGGCTTGGGAGGCGGTATTCTGAACGAAGGCACGCTCACGCTGCAAACCGTGATCATGAGCGGGAACCGCGCGGTCGGCTCCGCCGGCAGTGCCGGCACCAACGGCGGCGACGGCGGCGGCATGGGCTCGGCCTTTGCGGCGAATGGCACATTCGGGCACGGCGGCGCAGGCGGCGCGGGGGCCGACGGCCAAGCCGGCGGCTTCGGCGGCGGGGGCGGCGGCGGTTCGCAGGGCACCGGCGGCCACAAAAACGGCTTCAACGGCGCAAACGGCGGCTTCGGCGGCGGCGGCGGCGGTGGCGGCGCCAAATACGCCTGCTGCTACAGCAGCGGCACTGCCGGCACCGGCGGCTTCGGCGCGGCCAACGGTACTTACGGCAGCGGCGGCGCGAGCGCGGGCTTCGGTGCCGCCATCTTCGCGCGTGCCGGTACCCTGACCTTGAAAGATGTGACCTTCAACGCCAATGCCGCCACCAGCGGCGGCGGCACCAGTACCGGCCGGGGCGGCGCGCTGTTTGTCTGTACCAATACGGAGTCGGCCAGTTGCTCCGCGACGATCGATGAGGCAGCCTCCTGCGGCGCCGTGTTCGGATCAGGCGGTTCGTCCAACACCGCAACCACCGGCCAGTCCCAGTTGTACTGGAGCGGCGCGGGCGGCGCTGCGCACAGCACGGCGGGTATCGCGGACTCTTGCGCGTCTGCGCCGGCCGCCACCACCAACGCCGCCAGCGGCGTGAGTTCCAGCGGCGCCACCTTGAACGGAACGGTGAACGACAATGGCGCGACCACGACGGTAAGCTTCGACTATGGTCCAACCGGCGCCTATGGTACCAACGTGGCGGCGACCACCGGAGGAACGATCAATGCCGGCACCGGCAACACGGCGGCATCGGTCGTGATCGGCGGCCTGAGCTGCGGCGCGACCTATCATTTCCGCGTCAAGGGAGTCAACAGCATCAACACCACCAACGGCAGCGACCAGACCTTGACCACCTCGGCCTGCCCGGTGATCAATGGCATCTGCGGCGGCGACAACGGCCGCGCGCTGACGACGACGCCGACCGACCTGTGCCTGTCCGGCTGGTTGCCGGACACCGGCGTCACCACAGGCAACAGCCTCTATACCTGGAGTTGCAACGGCGCCGGCGGCGGCAGCAGCGTTACCTGCTCGGCCACCCGCAATTACGCCGTGACGACAAGTGTCGGCGCCAGCGGCAACGGCAGCATCAGCATCAGCCAGAATGTCGCCTACAATGCCACGCCCAGTTTTGCGCTGGTGCCCAATGTCCGCTATGTCGCCGCACCGGTCACCGGCACCTGCGGCGGCACCCTGAACGGCAACGTCTTCACCACCAAGCCCGTCACAGGCGCCTGCACCGTAGTGGCGAACTTCGTCTTCGACCCGCAGCGCCAGGCACTGTTCGTCAATTCATCCTCCAGCGCCAACAAGACCAGCGTGATCCGCGTGATCAATCTCGGCGATCAGGGCGGCGCACTGCGCGCCACCGCCTATGACGAAGCCGGCAACGCCGTGGGCACGCCCGATGCCGCGCTGGGCAATATCGCTGCCCAACAGATACTGACCTTCACTTCGGCGCAACTGGAAAGCGCGCTCGGCTTTACGCCGGCGGCCCCGACCGCCAAATACCGCATCGTATTCAATGTCGACGTGCCCGGCGTTGAACTGATCAACTTCGTCAGGGACAACGCCAGCGGCAATCTCACGCTCGGCCAAGCGCAGACCGACCGGCGGCCCGGCAGTGCGGCCAGCTCCTCGGTCCGCAATGCGCTGTTTGTCCTGCCCGCTTCCAGCAGCGATCAGATCAGTGTGGTGCGCCTGGTCAATCCGGGCACCCAGGGCGGCGCAGTCACCGCTACCGCCTATGACGATGCCGGCGCGGTTCTCGGCAAGGCCGATTCTTCTCTCGGCATGCTTGCGGCCGGACAAATGCTGACCTTTACTTCGGCCCAGCTGGAGACAGCGCTCGGCTTCACGCCGGCCACTTCCTACCGTGTCGTCTTTACCGCGAGCGTGCCGAGTTTCGAACTGCTCAATTTCGTCAGGGATACCGTGAGCATCAACCTGAACTTGGCGCAGATGCAACTCGATGACCGTGCGGCCTCGAGCGCTACTTCTTCCAGCCGCAATGCGCTGCTAGTCAACCCTTCCATCAGTCCCAAAACCACGAGTGTCGTACGCCTGATCAACATGTCGCAGCAAGCCGGCGCCCTGACCGTCACGGCCTACAATGAGGACGGCAACCGCGTCGGCAAGGAAAACGCATCCTTGGGCACCTTGGCGGCTGGCCAGACCTTGAGCTTCACGTCGGCGCAACTGGAAGCGGCGATCGGCTATACGCCACCCGCGCGTTACCGCATGGTCTTCACCGCAGCGCTGCCGAGCTTCGAACTGATCAACTTCTTCAAGGACACAACGACCGGCAAGCTGAGCCTGGGGCAGGCGCAAATCGATAACCGGGCAGCTTCGGCCACCAGCACGTCGGCCCGCAACGTTCTGTTCGAGAACGCTTCATCGAGTTCGAACAAGACCAGCCGGGTTTACCTGATCAATCCAGGCAACATCGGCGGCGCCATTTCAGCCACCGCGTATGACGAAGCGGGCACTGCTGTCGGAACCGTCAATGCGTCGCTGGGGGTGCTGTCGGCGCAGCAGATGCGCAGCTTCACATCGGCACAACTGGAAGCGGCATTAGGCTATACGCCGGCCTCGCCGACGGCGAAATATCGCATCATGGTCAATGCGAATCTCTCGAGTTTCGAACTCGTCAATTTCGTCGAGGATGTCGCGACCGGCAATCTCACATTAGGGCAAGCTCAGAGCGATTGAAGACGCCTCTGAAAACAACACGTTACCAGGAGAAGCACGCGATGATCAGACTTTTCAAGCAGTTGTTACCCGGCGCAATCGGTATTGCCTTGTTGTCCGTAACGTCGATGGCCATGTCCGAAAACGGCGTCACCGATACGGAAATCAAGATCGGCATGGCAAATGCCTTGTCGGGGCCGGCCAAGGGGCTGGGGATGGGAATCAAGAGAGGGAGCGAAGTCTATTTCAACAAGCTCAACGAAGCCGGCGGCGTGCACGGCCGGAAAATCAAACTGCTGAGCGAAGACGACGGCTACGAACCCACGCGCGCTGCGAACGTGACGCAGAAGCTGGTTTCGCAGGACAACGTATTTGCCTTGTTCGGCTACGTGGGGACGCCGACCGCCAAAGCGTCCGAAGCGATCGCATCAAAGTCCGGCGTGCCCTTCTTCGCCCCCTTCACCGGCGCCGAATTCCTGCGCACCCCGGTCAACAGGCTGGTGTACAACGTGCGCGGCTCCTACTCTTCCGAAACCGAGATGCAGGTGGAGCGTCTGACCCAGGATCTGGGCGTAAAAAAAATCGCCATTTTCATCCAGGATGATGCCTACGGCGTTGCCGGAAAAGAAGGCGTGATCCGTGCGCTGCAGAAGCGCAACATGACGCTAGCGGCGGAAGGGCGCTACAAGCGCAATACCGACGATGTCGATGCCGGCCTGGCGTTGCTGAAGGCGGCCAGTCCCGATGCCGTGATCATGGTCGGAGCTTACAAGGCTTGCGCCGCCTTGGTGAAAAAAGCGAAGGCCGCCGGCTTCCATCCCAAGTTCCTCAATCTTTCCTTCGTCGGCACGGCTGACTTCATCAAGGAAGCAGGCGCGGATGGCGAAGGGGTCTATATCACGCAAGTGGTTCCATCCCCGGCCGACACTTCGGTGCCGATCGTCAAGCAATATCAGGCCGACATGAAGGCGGCAGGCATCGCCGAATTCGATTACACCAGCCTGGAGGGTTATATCAACGCGGCGGTCTTTGCCGAAGGACTCAAGGCGGCCGGCAGCAAGCTCACGCGCGAAAGTTTGCTCGGTGCGCTGGACAGGATGAAGATCAATGTCGGCGGCCTGGAAGTATCCTTCAGTCAAACCGATCACCAGGGCATCAAGCAGGTCTATTTGACCAAGGTCCAGAACGGCAAGGCGGTACCGGTCGCCAAGCTGTAATTCTTGCCATGAGGGGCGGGCCGCGGGCACCCATGTCTGCGGCTCACGGCGCTCCGTTGGCGGAGGGCGTGAACTCACTCGATTAAGTAAAAACCACAATTGACCGCCATTGATGCGAATTCAACAATGGCTACCGATCCACCTTTCCCAAATGCAACCATTATGATCAATTGTTGGCACGCAGCTGCAGCGCTTTTTTTTGCTGGCATCGCATTCAATGCATCAGCCGAAGATGGCGTCACCGATACCACGATCCTGATCGGCCAAACCATCGGCCTGACCGGTACGATCGCCGGTCCGGCCAAGGAAATGAATGAAGGCGCGAACGCCTATTTTGCATCCGTCAACAAGCAAGGGGGTGTTTACGGCCGCAAGATAGAGCTGCGCACACTGGATGACAATTTCGATCCGAAGCTGGCGGCCAGCAATGCCGAAGCATTGGTCAAAAGAGACCATGTGTTCGCGTTGTTCCAGTCGCGCGGCACACCGCATACCGAAGCCATTTTGCCCATCCTGGCAGCCAACCGTGTGCCGCTGATTGCCCCCAACTCCGGGGCACGGACTTTCCATACACCGGTCAATCGCCTGCTGTTCAATGTGCGCGCCAAATATCAGGATGAAGTCGCCAAAGCCGTCGAGCACTTCACCACCATGAGCTTCAAGAGCATCGGCCTGCTGCACGTGGATGATTCATTCGGGCGCGACGGCCTGGAAGGCTTCAATACCGCGATGGCGGCGCGCAAATTGACGCCCGCCATCATTACCGCGTTCGAGCGTGTCAACCCGGATTACGCCGCTACCGCTGCAACGGTCATCAAGGCGAATCCGGATGCGCTGATCGTCATCAGCTCCGCAAAAAACACGATGGAAGTCATCAAGGCGATTCGCGCCCAGGGCAGCAAGATGCAGATCATGACGCTGTCGAACAATTCTTCGCAATCGTTCGTCAATGAATTGGGCAAAGCCGGCGCCGGTGTCATCGTGTCGCAAGTCACGCCTGCGCCGCATCTGGTGACAACCAAGCTTGGACAAGAATTCAAAATAGCGGCCAAGGCCTCTGGCGCCACTGTTTCATACGCGGCGATGGAAGGCTATGTGAATGCGAAAGTCCTGGTGGAAGGTTTGCGCCGCGCCGGCCGCAAGCCCACGCGCGAAGGTTTGATCGCGGCGTTGGAATCGATGCAGCGTGTCGACCTGGGCGGGATCCTGATTACCTATGGAGACAAGGATCATAGCGGCAGCGAATTTGTCGAGCTGACGATGATTGGCAAAGATGGACGCTTCGTGCGCTAAAAATCCGAGCAGTCCATTAGATCCTGCAACAAGGAAATTTTGTCGCGCAACAAATCGATGCATTCCCGGTGATTTGTTCCTATAATCATTTGCCTAGAGACTGCAGGACTGCTATGAATTCAAACAGGCTCTAGGGAGACAGGACAAGGGGAAAACAATGAACCGCTACTGTTGTCTCGGACTGGTGTTTTCTCTCCTGAGCCAGGCCCCGGTCGCATTCCCCCAGGACAGCGAGGAAGATGAGCTTTCCCTGGTCTACGGCGACAAGTCCAGCATCAGTATCGTCACTGGCAGCCGCCAACCGTTGCGGCGCGCCCCGGCAGTGGCAAGTGTCATTACAGCCGAAGATATCCGCGCCATGGGGGCGGTGGATCTGGACGATGTGCTGGAATCCGTACCCGGCCTGCATGTGGCGCGCACCAACGTCGGCTATGCGCCGCTATTCGTGATTCGCGGCATCTTCAGCCAGTTCACGCCGCAGACTTTGCTGCTGCAGAACGGCGTGCCGATGACCGCGCTGCAGCAAAGCGGCAAGGGCAATCTGTGGGGAGGCTACCCGCTGCAGCACATCGCCCGCATCGAAGTGCTGCGCGGTCCCGGCTCCGCTTTGTACGGTGCGGATGCCTATGCCGGCGTAATCAACATCATCACCAAATCGGCGGCGGATACGCCCGGCACCGAGATCGGGGCGCGTGCCGGCTCTTTCGATACATGGGACGCCTGGGTGCAACACGGCGGCAAGCTCGGGCCGATCGACGTGGCGGCTTACTTGCGAGCCGGCCAGAGCGAGGGCTACAAGCAAAACATCAGTGCCGATGCCCAATCGCGTAACGACAATCTCTTCAAGACCCACGCCAGCCTCGCGCCCGGTCCGATCAGCATCGGGCGCGACGCAGTCGACGGCAACCTGGATTTCGGACTCGATAAATGGCATTTGCGCGCGGGCTACAAGTTGCGCGACAACTTGGGCACCGGGGCCGGTGTCGCGGCCGCGCTTGACCCGGTCGGCCGCGGCCGCAGCGAACGCATCAGCGCCGACTTGTCCTGGTCCGACCCGCACTTTGCGCACGATTGGGGACTGGGGGTCAATGGCAGTTATTTCCACTACACCCAGCAGTTTCCGGTGGCGCTGATGTTGTTTCCGGCCGGCGCGACCTTCCCTACCGGCAGCTTCGTCAACGGCATGATCGGTGCGCCGGAAACCTGGGAGCGCCAGATCAGGCTCTCGGGCTATGCCATCTATTCCGGTTTTGCCGGACATAGCGTGCGCATCGGCCTCGGCCATGATGATCTCAATATGTACCGTACCCATGAGACGAAAAATTTCAGCTTCACTGCAAGCGGCTTGCCGGTTCCCTTGCCGGCAGTGATCGATTTCACCAATACCGCACCTTTTCTGGCGCCGCACCGGCGCACGGTCGACTATCTTTACGTGCAGGATGAATGGAAGCTGGCCAAGGACTGGACGCTTACCGGCGGCGTGCGCCACGACCGCTTCTCCGACGCCGGCAGCACCACCAACCCGCGCCTGGCGCTGGTGTGGGATGCGGCTTATGACTTGACCACGAAACTGCTGTACGGCAGCGCCTTCCGCGCCCCTTCTTTCGCTGACCAGTACAGCATCAACAACCCGGTCAACAAGGGCAATCCGAACCTGCGTCCGGAAACCATCAGGACGCTGGAGGCGGCATTGTCCTGGCAGGCGCGCAAGGATACCCAGCTCAACCTGAACCTGTTCCAGTACCGGATGAAAGACATCATCCGCGTGGTGCCGAACGCGGTGGCCGGCACCGGTTCGACCATCAACAACACCGGCAACCAGAATGGCAGGGGGCTGGAGCTGGAACTGGTGTGGGATGCGCGGCGCGACCTGCGCCTCTCCGGCAACTATGCCTACCAGCACTCGATCGACGAAACCACCGGCCAGGATGCCGGCTATGCGCCGCATCACCATCTGTACGCGCGGGCCGACTGGCGCCTTACCGGCGGCTGGCTGTTCAGCCCGCAAGTCAATTGGGTCGCAGGACGCAAGCGCGCTGCCGGCGACAACCGGCCGCCGGTGGCGGATTACACGACGCTCGACCTTGGTTTGCGGACCACGCGCGGCGGCGGGCAGTGGGATTTTTCCGTGACGGTACGCAATCTGTTCAATGCCGATGTGCGTGAGCCGAGTTTGGCTCCGGGGCTGATTCCGGACGATTTGCCGATGGCGCCACGTGCCATGTATCTGCAAGCGGTTTATCGGTTTTGAAGCGCACGGGGTTCGCATTCGAGAGGAGCAGAGACAACATAAAAAATAAAGGGAGTCTCTAAACCAATAGACGAGGAAGGGCTGGTCGATGACGCACTTGCATTGGTATTTGCTTTTACCTGGATTGCTGTTGCAGGCCGGCGTTGTCCTGGCCCAGGACAACGAGGAAGACGAACTGGCCTTGATCTACGGCGATCGAAGCACCGTCGCCATTGCTACCGGCAGCCGTCAGCCGCTGCGCCGTGCGCCGGCGGTGGCGAGCGTCATCACGGCCGAAGACATCGCCGCGATGGGCGCGATCGAACTCGATCAGGTGCTGGCGACCGTGCCCGGATTGAGTGTGTCGCGTGTCGCCGGCTTTTATGGCCCGGTCTATTCGATGCGCGGCATCGGCGCCGGCAGCACGAATACGCCGCAAATCCTGGTGATGCAGAACGGCGTGCCGATGACAACCATGTATACCGGCGAAGGCAACCGGCTGGGACGAGTGCCGCTGGAAAACATCGCGCGCATCGAGATCATCCGCGGGCCGGGGTCGGCATTGTACGGCGCCGATGCCTATGGCGGCGTGATCAACCTGATCACCAAATCGGCGCTGGACACGGCCGGTACCCAGGCCGGATTGCGTGCCGGCGCTTTCAATACGCGCGACGGCTGGGTCCAGCATGGCGGCAAAATGGGAGCGGTCGATGTCGCGGCCTATTTGCGCGTGGGGGCAACGGACGGCTTCAAGGAAATCCTCGACGCGGATGCCCAATCGCGCAACGACAAGCTGTTCGGCACCCACGCCAGCCTGGCGCCGGGGCCGGTGAACAACGCCTATGATGCGGTCGATGCCAGCCTTGATCTCGGCTACGAAAAGTGGCGCTTCCACAGCGGTTACCGGCTGCGCGACAACATGGGAACCGGCGCCGGCGTGTCGTCCGCGCTCGATCCTGCCGGTCGCAACAAAAACGAACGTTTCCACGCCGATCTGGCCTGGAGCGACCCGCAATTCGCGCCTAACTGGGGAGTGGGCGTGGCGTCCAGCTATTTCTACAATATGGAGAGTTCGACGCTGACATTGTTTCCGGCCGGCGCGCGTTTCCCGACCGGCGTCTTCCCCGATGGAATGATAGGCGGCCCGACGCGCCGGGAACGGCAGATCAGGCTTTCGGCCCACGCCACCTATTCCGGCCTGGCCGGTCACAACTTGCGTTTGGGCGCCGGCCACGACGACCTCAATCTATACAAGACCGCCACCAACAAGAATTATCTTTTGAGTCCGACCGGCGTGCCGATTCCGACCGGGCCGGTGATCGACTATAACGCGATCCAGCCGCATATCCTGCCGCAGCGGCGCAAACTCAATTATCTCTACGTACAGGATGAATGGCAGTTCGCCCAGGACTGGACCCTGACTGCCGGCATACGGCGCGACGCCTATTCCGATTTCGGCGGCACCACCAATCCGCGCCTGGCGCTGGTGTGGGATGCCGCCTACAACCTGACAGGCAAGTTGCTGTACGGACGCGCCTTCCGCGCTCCTTCCTTCAATGAACAGTACGGCATCAATCCGGTCGCCAACGGCAATCCCAGCCTCCGTCCGGAAACCATCCATACGCTGGAAGCAGCCCTTTCCTGGCTGCCGCGCAAGGATATCGAATTGAACCTGAACCTGTTCCGCTATGAGATGAAGGACATCATCCGCCCGATAGCGAACCTCGCGCCGGCGCCCGGCATCACGTTTCAGAATGCCGGCAACCAGAACGGCCGCGGGCTGGAGCTGGAGCTGGCCTGGGCGGTGAATAAACAGCTTCGCCTGTCGGGCAACTATGCCTACCAGCATTCGATCGACGAATCCAGCAACGCCGACCCCGGCTACGCCCCACACCACCACCTCTACGCGCGCGCTGACTGGCGTTTTGCCGCCGGCTGGATGTTGAGTCCGCAAATCAATTGGGTGGCGGACCGCAAACGCGCTGTCGGCGACAACCGGCCGCAAATCGCGGATTACAAGAGCGCCGATCTCACGCTGCGCACCGCTGGCGGTAAAGGCCAGTGGGACTTCGTGCTGGGGATTCAAAACCTGTTCAATGCCGACGTGCGCGAACCCAGCCTGGCGCCTGGCTTGGCGATTCCGAACGATCTGCCGATGGCGCCGCGCGGATTTTATCTGCAGGCGATGTACAAAATGTGAAACGCGATGCAGCAGGCAATAAAGCGCGGTTTTGCCGGCTGTTTGTTCCTATAATGTGTCCTGCAAAAAGTGGAGACAGCCGTGAAGAATATCCAATGCTGGACCCTGAGCGCCGTGCTGCTGTCGCAGAGCGGTTTGAGCTTTGCCCAAAACATTGATGAGGAAGAGCTTGCGCTGGTCTACGGCGATAAAGCGTCCATCAGCATCGCCACCGGCCGCCAGCAGCCCTTGCGCCGGGCCCCTGCGGTAGCCACCGTGATTACCGCGGAGGATATCGCCGCCATGGGCGCGACCGACCTGGACGAGGTGATGGAAGCCGTACCCGGCGTGCATGTCAACCGCAACGCGAGCACCTCCAATCCGCTGTACGTGATACGCGGCATCGTCAGCCAATTCACGCCGCAAACCCTGCTGCTGCAAAACGGCGTCCCGATGACCACGCTGCTCGTCGGCAGCAAGGGTAATCTGTGGGGCGGTTATCCGCTGGAGCATATCGCCCGCATCGAGATCATTCGCGGCCCCGGTTCCGCGCTGTACGGCGCGGACGCTTATTCCGGCGTGATCAACATCATCACCAAAACCGCCGCGGACACGCCGGGAACCCAAGCCGGCGTGCGTGGCGGCGCGTTCGGCACCGGAAATGCGTGGGTCCAGCATGGCGGCAAGATGGGGCCGGTGGATGTGGCTGCCTATCTTCGGGTCGGCCACAGCGACGGTTTCAAGGAAATCGTCGCGGCCGACGCCCAAACCCGCACCGACAATATTTTCCACACCCACGCCTCCTTGGCGCCGGGACCGGTCAATACCGGCTACGACGCGATCGACGGCAATCTGGATTTCGCTTATGACAAATGGCGTGTGCGTGCCGGATATAAATTGCGTGACAACCTGGGCACCGGCGCGGGCGTCGCTTCCGCGCTGGACCCGGTCGGCAAGGAAAAGAGCGAACGGATTACCACCGACGTTTCATGGACCAACCCGCAGTTCTCGCGCGATTGGGGAGTAGGCATCACGGGAAGCTATCTTCACTATGCACAACTGATACCGACCTACCTGCAACTGTTTGGTCCTGGCGTCACCTTCCCGACAGGCACTTTCCCCAACGGCATGATCGGCGCGCCTGAAACCTGGGAACGGCAGATCAGGTTGTCGGCCTTCGCCACCTACTCCGGCCTGGCCGGCCACAACCTGCGCTTCGGCGTGGGTCATGACGATCTGAACATGTACAAGACCGCGGAGCACAGGAATTTCACCTATGCGCCGAACGGCACGCCGATACCGCTTCCGGGAGGCGCCCCGGTGATCGACTTTACCGATATCTCTCCCTTCATCGCACCGCACCGGCGCAAGGTGAATTACATTTATGCCCAGGACGAATGGCACTTTGCCAAGGATTTCACGCTCACCGCGGGTGTGCGGCATGATCGCTATTCCGACTTCGGAAACACGACCAACCCGCGCCTGGCCCTGGTCTGGGATGCCGCCCAGGATATCACCGCGAAGCTGCTGTACGGCCATGCCTTTCGCGCGCCGGCCTTCAACGAGGTGTACGGCATCAACAACCCGGTCGCCATAGGCAACCCGGCGCTGCGCCCGGAAACCATCCGCACCCTGGAAGCTGCTTTTTCCTGGCAGGCCCGCAGGGACATTCAACTGAACGTGAATTTCTTCAGCTATGCGATGAAGGACATCATTCGCACGGTGCCGAACACCGCGCCGCAACTGGGCGCCACCTTCAACAACACCGGCGACCAGACCGGCCGGGGTGCAGAGCTGGAAGCTGTGTGGGATGCCAGCCGCGACCTCAGGTTTTCGGCCAATTATGCTTACCAGCGTTCGATCGACGAAGCCAGCAATGCCGACGCCGGCTATGCACCGCACCATCACCTGTATGCGCGCGCCGACTGGCGTATCGGTGCCGACTGGAGCGCCAATGCGCAATTCAACTGGGTGGCGGACCGGGCGCGTTCCGCCGGCGACTCGCGTCCTGCCGTAGCCGACTATCACACCCTCGATTTGACACTGCGCAAAGGCCATGGGGGCGCCGGCAAATGGGACTTCACTTTCTCGGTGCGCAACCTGTTCAATGCCGTGGTGCTGGAACCAAGCTTGGCGCCGGGCCTGATCCCGAACGATTTGCCGCAGGCACGACGCTCGTGGTACCTGCAGGCACGCTATGGATTCTGAGCACGCATTGATTCTCCGGCGCAATTTTCTGCGCGTGATAAAGTCGGAGACATATCGACCCGATCGAGCCCGAATGATCAAACCGCTGGCAAATTTTTTCCATCGCACGACTTTCAGACGCCAGATCAGCGTCTCGGTCGCCGTGGGAATCTTTTTCCTGGCGCTTTGTTCCTCTCTGGCCAGTTCCTGGCAAGGCAGGCGCAACATACACGACAACCTGGTCGAGCGAGGCAAGCGCATCGCCGAAAATCTGGCGGCCCAGAGCAAGCTGGCCCTGCTCTACGCCTCGCCGGAAAATGCGGCCGAAGCGATCAACGTCACCTTGGCGTTCCCCGACATTACCGACATCGAAATCCGCGATGCGGCAGGCCGCCTGCTGCTTGCCAAGGGAAAAAACACCCGGCCCGTACAAACCGACACCGACACGCCCCAATCGTCCGCATTGCAAAAAAGCCATGCCTATGTCGAACGCGAACTGGACGATGCCTGGCATTTCGTCGCGCCGGTAATGACCGGCGCCACCCCTTCGCCCTTCGACCTGGAGGAACGGCCTCGTCAATTGCTCGGTTATGTGCGGGTAATCCAGAACACCGACACGCTGGTACACATGATGCGCGACGTCTTCATCACTAACCTGGCGACCGCCTTTTTTTTCGCGCTGATTTTCCTGCTGGTCATAGGACGGCTCACGGTGCGCCTGACCCGGCCCTTGGTCGCCTTGTCCGACGCCATGGCCTGCGCCGAACGTGGTGATGCGGGCGTCAAGGCCGACGAGCATGCCGGTCCGAAGGACATCGCCACCATGGCGCATGCCTTCAACAGCATGATGGCTGCGATCCGGGAAAAGACCGCTGCGGTCGAACGCTACCGTGACCAGCTTGAACTGCTGGTGGACGAACGCACGGCGGCGCTGTCCGACGCCAACGAGGCGCTGAAGAAGATCAATTGCGAACTCGAAGAAACCCACGAACAGTTGCTGCAGTCGGAGAAGCTTGCCTCCATCGGCCAGCTCGCCGCCGGTGTGGCGCATGAAATCAACAATCCGATCGGTTTCGTCAATTCCAATCTCAGTACGCTGGAAGGTTATCTGAACGATCTGCTTCACCTGCTCGACACCTACGAGAAGCATGAAGCGCGGCTGCACCAGCAAGGACAAAAGGTGATGGAGATCGAGGCGGTGAAACGGGCTGTCGACATCCGCTATTTGAAGGACGACATCCCGGAACTGCTGGCCGAATCCAAGGACGGCCTCGACCGTGTCAAGAAGATCGTACTCGACCTCAAGGAATTCTCGCACTTCGGCCACAGCGACTGGCAATATGCCGACCTGCATCGCGGCCTGGACAGCACGCTCAATGTGGTCTGGAATGAGCTCAAGTACAAGGTGCAGGTGGTCAAGGAATACGGGCAGATGCCCGAGATCGAATGCCTGCCCTCGGAACTCAACCAGGTGTTCCTGAACATCCTGGTCAACGCCGGCCATGCCATCGCCGAGGAAGGGATCATTACGATCCGCACCGGCTTCGAAGGCCAGCAGATTTGGGTGGCCATCGCGGACAATGGCTGCGGCATCGACCCGGCGCATGTGAAGCGGATTTTCGATCCCTTCTTCACCACCAAGCCGGTCGGCCGCGGGACCGGGCTGGGACTGTCGCTTTCCTACGGCATCATCAAACGCCACAACGGCCGGATCGATGTCGAGAGCGAGCTTGGACGCGGAACATTGTTTCGCATTTGGCTGCCGATGGTGCAGCCGCGGGATAAGCAGCAAGCCGCGCAATAGGCGGCGCCGTCGGCCGTGGGTCGGCCAGCCGGCGCAATGGCTCCACCGTCGCGGCGAAAGGCACCGTTTTTTTACCTTGCCCGGGCCGTGCCTCCCTTACCAAAAGTTTTTTTCAAAAGTAGCCAAGTATACAAACTTGTCCTGCTACGATTCTGATACTCTGATCTTAAAGGAGGCCGCATCGATACGGCTTTCGCTTCCTGATCGATATTCCTGATCTCAAACAAGAAGCATCGGAACGAATAGAAAAACAGGACAAAACAGAATGGTGAGTGCCAGCGACATTCTCAATGCCCGCATCCTGATCGTGGACGATCAGGACTCCAGTATCAAAACTCTCGACGCTATCCTGCGCGGTGCCGGCTACACCCGGATCACGACAACCTCCGACTCATCCAAGGTATGCGATTTACATCGCAACAATCGCTACGACCTGATTTTGCTGGACTTGCTGATGCCCGGCCCCGATGGTTTCGCAGTCATGGAAAGCCTGCGTGAAATCGAGAAGGACGCTTATCTCCCGGTGCTGGTCATCACCGCCCAACCCGATCATAAATTGCGCGCCCTGCAAGCCGGCGCCCGCGATTTCATCAGCAAACCCTTCGATCTGGCCGAGGTGCAGTCGCGCATCCATAACATGCTGGAAGTGCGGCTGCTGTACAACCAGACCATGGAAGGAAAGATTCTTGAGCTGCAGCGTTTTCGCAGTGCGATGGACGCGACCGCCGATGCGATTTTCCTGGTCGATCCGGCCGCCATGCGCTTAGTCGATGTCAATGAAACCGCCTGCCGCCTGCTCGGCTATACGCGCCAGGAATTGCTCAATCTCGGCCCCGCCGACCTTGGCGTCGGAACGCATGAACAACTGCGGGAAATATATAACGCCTTGATCGCCGGCACCGATGGCGGATTGTGCGAGGTCCAGCTGCGGCGCAAAGACGGTTCCTGGCTGGCGGTGGAGCTGTTTCGCCGGGCGCAGCGTGTCGGCGCAGGATGGGTCGTCGTCAGCGTCGCGCGCGACATCAGCGAGCGCATCGAGGCGCGGCAGCGCTTGCAGCAACTGGCGCATTTCGATCCGCTCACCGGTTTGCCCAATCGCACCCTGTTTTACCAGATGCTGCAGAAGGCTTTGCACGAAGCGGCGGAAAACCAATGGCTGCTGGCGGTATTGTTCATCGACCTCGATCACTTCAAGAAAGTCAACGATACCCGCGGCCATGTGATCGGCGACGAATTGCTGCGCCAGTTCGGCAACCGGCTGGCGCAATGTGTGCGCACCGGCGACACGGTCGGACGGCTGGGCGGCGACGAATTCGCCCTGGTCTTGATGATGCCCGAAGGCCAGCAGGGCGCGGTGGCGGTCGCCAACAAGATCCGCGAGATTCTGGATGAACCCTTTGACTTGCGCGGGTATGAAATCGCCGTCACGGCCAGCATCGGCATCACCGTGTTTCCCGACGATGCGGCCGATCCGGAGACACTGATCAAATACGCCGACACTGCGATGTACCAGGCCAAGGAAGCGGGGCGCAACGCTTATCGCTTTTTTACCAGCGGGATGAATAAGCGGGTGCTGGCTTGGCTCGAACTGGAAAACGCCTTGCGCAAGGCGCTCGACAATGAAGAATTCGTCCTGTATTACCAACCCAAGGTGCGCATCGATACCGGCCGCATTACCGGGGTCGAAGCGCTGCTGCGCTGGAACCGGCCGGGGTATGGGATGGTGCCGCCATCGGAATTCATTCCGGTGCTGGAAGAGACCGGCCTGATCGTTCCGGTCGGCAGTTGGGCGATCGAGGCGGCGTGCAAGCAAATCGCATCCTGGACGGGGTCGCCGGGCGGTCCGGTCCAGATCTCGGTGAACGTGTCGGGGCGTCAGTTCGCCGAGGCCAGCCTGGAGTCGGTCGTGGTCGGAGCCATCAACCGGCACGGCATCGAAGCCGATTTCCTGGAACTCGAAATCACCGAAAGCTCGCTGATGTCGAATGCCGAGCGAACCGTGTCCATCCTGCAGAATCTGAAAGCACGCGGCATCCGGATTTCGATCGACGACTTCGGCACCGGCTACTCGAGCCTGGCCTATCTGAAGCGCTTCCCGATCGACAAGCTCAAGATCGACATCGCCTTCATTCGCGACGTCACCACCAATCCCGACGACGCGGCAATCGCGCTGGCCATCATCAGGATGGCGCACAGCCTGAAACTGGATGTGGTCGCCGAGGGCGTCGAAACCGCGATGCAATTGGCGTATTTGCGGCGCCATCACTGCGATCATATGCAGGGCTATTATTTCAGCCGGCCGGTGCCGGTCCTTGAACTGGAACAGATGCTGCGGGACGAAAAGAGCTTGCCGCCCTCATTCGATAGCGGCGCGCCGGCGCAGCAGACCATCCTGATCGTCGATGACGACCCCAATGTGCTGAGCTCGCTGCAAAGGCTGCTGCGGCAGGACGGCTATCGCGTGCTGACTGCCGGGTCCGCGGCCGAAGGATTCGAGCGGCTGGCCTTGCATCAGGTGCAGGTGATCGTGTGCGACCAACGCATGCCGGAAATGACCGGCACCGAATTTTTCGACAAGGTGAAAGACCTGTATCCGGATACTTTCCGCATCGTGCTGTCGGGCTACTCCGACCTGTCCGCCATCATGGACGCCATCAACAGCGGTGCGATTTTCCGTTTCTACACCAAGCCCTGGGACAGCAAGGTTTTGCGCGACAACATACAGGCGGCCTTCGGCCACTATCGGCATATGCAACGCCGCCTGCCGGCAATGGAGGGCGCGAGCGCCGCGGCGGATCGCATGCACGGGTGAGCCCGGCAGGGATGCTTCACCGCATCATAAAAAGCTTGCTTGGCGTGCGGCAAAAGAAACATAATAAATTCAGCTGCAACAGATTCTCGTCGCCCAACCTGTTAACAAAAACACTATGTCCACCACTTTCGGTATTGAAGAAGCCCGCGGTTACATGCATCAGTTGCTCAAGGCGATGCACAAGCTGGGCGGCTCCGATCTGTTCATCTCGGCCGACTTCCCGCCCAGCATGAAATCGCATGGCGGCATGAAAGCGCTGAGCCAGCAAAAGCTCACCGGCGAGGTGACCAAGATGCTGGCGCTGTCGATGATGAACGAGAAGCAGCGTCAGGAATTCGAAACCGAGATGGAATGCAATTTCGCGATCTCGCTGCCCGAGGTCTGCCGCTTCCGCGTCAACGTCTTTGTCCAGCAGCAGCACACCGGCATGGTGATCCGCACCATCGCATCCGAGATTCCGAATTTCCAGAAGCTGGAGCTGCCGGAGATTCTCAAGGAAGTCATCATGACCAAGCGCGGGCTGGTGCTGGTAGTCGGCGGCACCGGCTCAGGCAAGTCCACCACGCTGGCCGCGATGATCGATTATCGCAATACCAATTCCGCCGGCCATATCATCACTGTCGAAGACCCGGTGGAATATGTGCATAAAAACAAAGGCTGCCTGATCACGCATCGCGAAGTCGGGGTCGATACGCATTCCTGGCACCACGCCTTGAAGAACACGCTGCGCCAGGCGCCGGACGTGATCCTGATCGGCGAGATCCGCGACCGCGAGACCATGGAGCACGCGATCGCCTTCGCCGAAACCGGCCATCTCTGCCTCGGCACCCTGCACGCGAACAACGCCAACCAGACCATCGATCGCATCATCAATTTTTTCCCGGAAGAGCGTCGCAACCAGCTCTTGATGGACCTCTCGTCGAACCTGCGTTCGATCATTTCGCAGCGCCTGGTGCGCGTCGAAAACGGTGAAGGCCGCAAGGCCGCGATCGAGATCTTGCTCAATACGCCGACCATTGCCGAAATGATTTTCAAGGGCCAGTTCCAGGCCATCAAGGAAATCATGGGCAAATCGCGTGAACTCGGCATGCGCACCTTCGACCAAGCCTTGTTCGAACTGTATGACGCGCGCCACATCAGCTACGAGGAGGCGATCCGCAATGCCGATTCGGCCAACGAGCTGCGGCTGCAAATCAAGCTGAAGGGATCGCGCAAGCAGTCCGTCGGTACGGATGGCGGCGGCTTCAGTCTATCGATTGAAGAGGAAAAGCCGGAAGAACCGGCCGAGCCGGCTGCGACTTGACGCGATCGGCAGGAGCGGGCCATACCCGTGACAGAACATGATTAACGGTTACAGGAATGCTATCGCGGGTATGGCCCGCTCCGCAAATCGTCCCGCCCTGCATCCGGAGCATGCGATTCGAATTCCCTGCTTCACCCTTGGCCGCGCCGCGGCGTGACCGCACTCCGGGCGCGCGCTACTGGGATAGGTTCTAGGCAAATGCCAGCTTGGGCGCCAGACTTTTTGCCACATCCAAAAATGCCTTGGCTGCCGGCGTAAGCTGGCGCGCACCGCCAGGCCGACACGCCTTTTGACCCGCGGCCGCAGCGGCAGCCTGACCATGCCGGGATGGCTGGCGGCCACGCCATCCGGCAGCGCAAGCTCGGCCACGATCGCCACGCCGTCACCGCGCTCGACCATGCCGAAAATCGTGATCATCTGCGCAATCCGATAATGCACCTGCGGCGTCAAGCGCGATGTGGTGAACAGCGGTTCGATCAGCGCGGCGCAGCCGCCTTCCGACATGATGAAAGGATCGCCGCACAACTCGGCCAGCGTCACCGACGCTTTGGCCGCCAGCTTGTGAGAGGCCGGCAGCAGCGCCACCAGCTGGTCCTCGACCAGCGACAGGGTATCGAAACGCTCCTCCGGCAGCACGACGAAGCCGACATCGACGCGGCGGTCGAGAATCCACTGGATCACCTCGTCATCCGCATCCTCTTCCACATGCACTTCGATGCCCGGATAGCGCCGCCGGTATTCATCCAGTATCGCCGGCAGCAGCTTCAAGGATGAAGTCGGACCGAAAGAGCCGATCCGCAACGAACCGCGCTTGAGACCGCGCGCATCCGCTACCTCCTGCCGCATCGCTTCCGACAAGCCGAGAATTTCCCGCGCCCGTCCGAGCAGTTGCCGGCCGATTTCGGTGACTTCGATGGAGGCTTGATGGCGCTTGATCAGGTCGACGCCCAATTCCTTTTCCAGCGATTTGAGCGCATGGGAAACCGCGGACTGGCTGATCGAGAGTTGCGCCGCGGCTGCAGTGAAGCCGCGCAGTTCGGCGACCAGGACAAAGATTTCAAGTTGGGTAAAGGTCATGATCGGGGAGGGCAGGAGAAGTATGAGGCTTTACTCATTTTTCTATGAATCTGTATTAGTTTTAATATATGTCAAAGCAGATGCGCGGGCAAGCGCTTCAGGATGTGGAAATCGGGCGCATGGCGCACGAATTCACAACGATTCACAACGATTCACAACGATTCACAACGATTCACAACGATTCACAACAGGGAACAAGCCATGCGTACCTCCACCTCAAGCGCCGCCGCCATGCCAGCCGTGATCGAGACGTCTGTGCCGCCGCTCCCGCTCGGCGTATCGCCGCTGGTCTACATCAAGCTGGTATGCGTCGCCTTGTTCTGGGGCGGCACCTTCATCGCCGGCCGCATCCTGGCGCAAGCGGTGCCGCTGATGACCGCTGCCGCCGGGCGCTTCGCGGTCGCCGTGGCGCTGCTGCTGGTCCTGGCGTGGAAAGCCGAAGGCGGCCTGCCGCGCCTGAACCGCTCGCAATTGCTGGCCACTGCTGCGCTCGGCCTGACCGGCATCTTCATTTACAACCTGTGCTTTTTCGCCGCGCTGTCGCGCATGCCGGCCGGCCGTACCGCGCTGTTCGTCGCGCTCAACCCGATCGTCACCGCGCTGGCCTCGGCCGTGATCTTCCGCGAACGCCTGGGCGCGATCAAATGGCTGGGCATCGCGATCGCGTTCTCCGGTGCTGCGGTCATCATCACGCGCGGCGACCCGATCGGCGCCTTGCACGACATCCGGCAATCGATCGGTCTGGGCGAAGTGCTGATGTTCTGTGCGATTTCAAGCTGGGCTGCGTACACCATCATCGGCCGTTTCGCGCTGAAGGGTTTGACGCCGATCGCCGCCACCACCTATGCAGCCTTGTGGGGCTTTGCCTTGCTCTGCTGCGGGGCTGCGTTCGAGTTTTCCGCGATCGACTGGTCGAAGTTTACCTGGCAGGTCTGGGCTTCGATTTTTTATCTCGGCGCCTTCGGTACGGTGATCGGCTTCGTCTGGTATTACGAAGGGGTAAAAGCAATCGGGCCGTCGCGCACCGCGGTATTCAATAACCTGGTGCCAATGTTCGGCATCGCGCTGGCGGCGGTGTTGTTGTCGGAATCGATTTTGGTTTCGATGATTGTGGGCGGAGCGATGGCGATTGTGGGAGTAACGCTGACCAATCGGCCGCGGTGAATTCGATGCGCTTGAAAAATTTGTCAGGCCACCATGCAGGCATGCGCTGCGACGATTTGCCAAGTTCCGTCGGAGGATGTTGCCCAAACCCGCGTAAAACGAAAATCACCATTCGCCGGATTTCCGCCATAGCTGCCGCGCAACTGCATTCGCACTGATACGATCGCCATCTCTCCATGCACTTGGATATGCTGTTCGGAAGGGGTCAGTTCCTGCACTTTAAGAGTGCCGGATCGATGCGCAGCGAGGTCGTCTTGCTTGCTCAATAGTTGACCGAGATGATTTGTGAAGATCAGGTCAGGAGCGAGCAATGCATGCAAAACCTCGACGTCGGAGGCAAGCATGGCAAGGCGGAGCCGTTCTTCGGCGTTCAAGATCTGGGTTGCTACGGATTGAGTCATGAGTATGCGGGGAAAGTCATCGTCTGGTTTTCCCGAATCTTATTACAATGGCAGAGTAGAACGACAAGAATAATATTCCAACAACGTTTTAAGAGGAAAAAGTCTTGCTCCATCCAGACCCGCAATTCGATATCTCCAGCACCCAAGCCCTTGAAGCCTTGTTCGGCCCAGTAGGCGAGGCCTCGATTCTCAAGGAAATCGATCACATCAATGCCCACTACCGCGCGCTGATCGAAGCCTCGCCTTTCCTGGCCCTGGCAACTTCCGGACCGAAGGGCCTGGATTGTTCGCCGCGCGGCGACCCGCGCGGTTTCGTGGACGTCATCGATGAGAAAACCCTGATCCTGCCGGACCGGCGCGGCAATAACCGCATCGACAGCCTGCGCAACCTGGTGGTCAATCCGCAACTGGCCATGCTGTTCCTGATTCCCGGCGTGGGCGAAACCTTGCGCGTCAACGGCCGGGCGCGGATCAGCGCCGACCCGGCCTTGCTGCGGCGCTATGCGATGGACGGCAAGGAACCCAAAGTGGTGCTGGTGGTGACGGTCGACACGGTATTTTTCCAGTGCGCGCGGGCGCTGGTGCGCTCTGACCTGTGGAATCCGGCCAAGCACGTGGACCGCGCGCAATTGCCTTCGATCGGCAAAATTCTGTCGGACGCCAGCGCCGCGCGCATCGATGGCGCAGCATATGACCGCGAACTGCCGGAGCGCATCAAGGGCAGTTTGTATTGACGCCATGGCGCAAACCTTCCACGACACTTCCCGCTATTGGCGCACGCCGCTGCTGCCGGATGCCGAACTGCTGACCGCCGAATATTACGCACAAGAGTTCGCGCCGCATTGGCACGAGAGCTTTTCGATTCCGGTGATCCAGGCCGGGGCGCAAAGCTATCGTTATCGTGGAAGCCTGCATGTCGCCGGCGTCGGCGGCATCGTCGTGATCAATCCCGGCGAGGTCCATACCGGGGAGCGCGCCGCCGAGGTCGGCTGGGCCAGCCGGGCTTTTTACCCGACCGCAGCCTGGATGCAAAAACTGGCCGGTGATGTTGCCGGCCGTCCGGTCGACGTGCCCTGGATGCCGGATGAGGTGATCGTCGATCCGGAAGTCGCACACAGGCTGGCGCAGGCCCATCGGCTGCTGGAAGCCGGCGCCGATCCGCTGGCGGCCGAAACCGCCTTGGCTACGGCTTTCGCGCTGCTGATTTCGCGCCATGCCCGCGCCCGGCCGCAAGTGCAGGCCTTGCATCCGGACGCGGTCCGCGTCGCCCGGATGCAAGCCCGGCTGGCCGAGGAATTGGGCGAGCCGGTCAGCCTCAGCGAATTGGCCGCCACCGTCGGATTGTCGGCCTTCCATGTGACGCGCCTGTTCTCGCGCAGCGTCGGCATGCCGCCGCACGCCTGGCGCAATCAATTGCGGCTCAACCGCGCCCAGACCTTGCTGCGCCAGGGCATGCCGGTGACCGAGGTGGCCGCAGCGACCGGTTTCACCGATCAAAGCCATTTCACGCGGCATTTCAAACGCGCCTATGGCGTGGCGCCGGGGCGCTGGCAGACCGCTGCCAACAAGTAGCCGGCGCAAGAACGTACAAGTACAAGTCTCCCGAACAGCATTACCATCCTTGTGAAAGGAGCCCGTAATGCCTCACCCAACCCCTCTATCCAGCTTCACCGCCGGCATGCGCGACACCTTGCCGATGCTGGTCGGCGCAGCGCCCTTCGGCATGATCTTCGGCACCCTGGTGGCGCCGGCGCAACTTGCGAACTGGCAAGGCCAGTTAATGTCGCTCAGCGTCTACGCCGGCGCCAGCCAATTCATCGCGGTTGGCCTGGTGGCGGGACATGCCGGCGTACTGGTGATCTGGCTCGCCACCTTCATCGTCAATCTGCGCCACATGCTGTATGCCGCCAGCCTGCTGCCGCATGTCGCCCATCTGCCGGCGCGCTGGCGCTGGCTGCTGGGTTTCTTGCTGACCGATGAAACCTTTGCCGTGATGAACAGCTATTACAGTAAGCACCGTCACGCGCCGCTCGGGCATTGGTACTTCTTCGGCTCCGGTTTTGCCATGTATGGCAACTGGCAATTCTGGACCCTGATCGGCTTGCTGTTCGGGGCGATTTTCCCGCAGTTGCAATCGCTCGGACTGGACTTCGCGATGGTCGCGACCTTCATTGCAATCGTGGTGCCGCAGCTGAACCGCATGCCGCATCTGGCGGCGGCGCTCGCGGCCGGCTTGAGCGGTTATCTGTTGAAGGATTTGCCTTACAAGCTGGGCTTGATGCTGGCCGTGCTGGCCGGGGTTGCAGTCGGCATCGCGCTGACGCATTGGCGGACGCGCGGCGGCATCGCGCAGGAGGAGGGGCTGTGACCTATACCGTATTAATCCTCGGCATGGCCTTGATCACTTTTTTGATCAAGGCGCTGATCTTCATATTGGGCGATCGCGTGGTGTTCCCGCCGCTGCTGAAAGAAGCATTGAGCTTCGTGCCGGTTACGGTGCTGACAGCGATCATCGTGCCGATGATCCTGGCGCCGCACGGCGGGACGATCGAACTGCACTGGCGCAATCCGCAACTGGTCGCCGCGCTTGCGGCCGTACTGGTGTGCGCGGCGACGCGGCGCCAATTGCTGACGATATGCGTTGGATTGACGGCGTTTTTCGGATGGCAATTCCTGATGATGGGGTGAGCGGCGTGCCGCGCTCTGCGCGATAATTCGCCTACGGCTTAATCCCGGCCGCGACCAGATCAAGAGGCCGGAAACACCGATGCGCCGACTTCCTCCCTTGAACACCCTGCGCGTATTCGAAGCAGTCGGACGCCATTTGAGCTTCGGCAAGGCGGCCGACGAACTGCACATTACGCAAAGCGCGGTCAGCCACCAGATCCGCAACCTGGAAACCGATCTCGGCGTCGCGCTTTTCATCCGCAAGACCCGTGCAATCGCCTTGACGCCGGAAGGCAGGCGTTACCTGGCATCGATGCAGCAGGTGTTCAATCTGCTGGCTGAAAGCACGAGCGACATCGTCAAGGGCGAACAGGTGACGTTGCGGGTGAGCCTGTTGTCCTCCTTCGCGACCAATTGGCTGATTCCGCGGCTGCGCCAATTCACCTCCGCCTATCCCGAGATCGATTTGCAGCTCGAACCCGGCATCGGCCTGGTCGATCTGGCTGCCGGCCAAGCCGACTTGGCGATACGCTATGGCCGCGGCGCCTGGCGCGGGCTGGACAGTCAATTGCTGCTGGCCGAGCGCCTTTCCCCGGTCTGTTCACCCGCGCTGTGCGCACGCGGTCCGGCCCTGAAGCAGCCAAGCGATTTGTTGGCGCATACGCTGCTGCTGTCGTATTCGAAGGAGCCCTTCGAGTGGAGCGCCTGGAGCCGCGCGGCCGGCGTCGATGTGTCCGGCGCGGCAAGGAGCATGCTGCACGACTACAACATCGTGTTGCAGGCGGCGCTTGACGGCCAAGGCGTGGCGATGGGGCGGCAGGTGCTGATCCAGGAGCGCCTGAGGGCGGGCGACCTGATCCAGCCCTTTGCGCAATGCGTGGCCGGAGATATCGGGCATTACCTGGTGACCGCGCCGGGCAAGCGAGCCCGGCATGTCCAGGCGTTTATCGATTGGATCTGCAGCGCGGCCAAGATCCATAACCAGTCAGCTTGACCGGCTATGTGGTCAATCTCGGACTTGGTCCCATTGGCGCACGTACGCAGGAGCGGCGACGGCAACAGTCTTGTCGGCGACCGGGGCCGAGCGCGTTTGCACAAACGGCAATACGCCGGCCCATACCGGAATTGCCATATCCTCTTCGTCATCCGTCGGCCCGCCCGTGCGCATCTTGCACGCCGCTTCGTCGAGTGCAATCCGCATGACTGTCGTAGCGGCGAATTCCTTGTCGCTGCCGGGACGGATTTCGGCCTGCCTGCCGGGCGCCAGCTTGTCCATGAATGCCGCCAGCGAAGCGCGCTTGTCCGCCTCGTCCGTCACGCTTTCGAAGCTGCCGTAAATCACCGCCGAGCGGTAGTTCATCGAGTGATTGAAGGCCGAGCGCGCCAGCACCAGACCGTCGAGGTGCGTGATCGCGACGCAAGCCTGGGTGCCGCGGGACAGCAACTTGAGCAGGCGCCCGCCGTTCGAGCCATGGATATACAAATGATCGCCTTGGCGCCAGCAAGCGGTCGGAATGCAATGCGTCCCCTTGTCGTCGTGAAACGCCACGTGGCACAGATAAGCGGCATCGATGATGGCGTGCAGTGTGCCGCGTTCGTAGTTCGCAAGCTCGGCGAGACGGCGGATGCGGGTGCGGTCGCTGGGCGGTGCGCAGGATTGATCGGTCATGGTCATGAGTCCTGAAAGAGAGTTGTGGGATCGGCGTGCAATATAATTCAATGCTGGCTCTGAAAATAGATCCAGGAGGCATACATTTTTTAGGGCCACGGATGGACTACGCATTGCTCATCGCAGAATTTTCAAAAGAACACCGGCATCCCGCCTGGCCGCGCCAGCGCCTGCTGCACGAGTGCCTGCGTACGGCCATCAGAACCGGCAAGCTCGGCGGCGGTTTCCGCCTGCTGGCGACCCGGCAATTGGCGGCCGAGCTCGGGCTGGCGCGGAACACGGTGCTCTATGCTTATGAACAATTAGCCACGGAAGGCTATGTCCGTTCCGACCGGCGCGGAACGGTGGTGATCGATTTCCATACTGTACCGGCGGACAAGCCTCCTGCCGCAGCGCTGCAACACTTGGGATTGTCTCAGCGCGCCTGGACCTCGGTCCCCTTGCCGGACGCCGCCCTCGCTTGCGCCTTCGCGCCCGGCGTGCCGTCGCTGGCCGATTTTCCCATCGCTTCCTGGCGCCGCCTGCTCGACCGCGCGTGGCGTTCCGCATCGCGGGTGCAGTTGAACTATGGCGACGCGGCCGGCGAGCCTGCATTGCGCGAAGCCATAGCAACGCATTTGCGCGCCTCGCGCGGTGTAAGCTGCGACGCGTCCCAAGTCTTCATCACGGACGGGACCCAGAGCAGCCTGGACTTGTGCGCCCGCGCGTTCGCCGACGCGGGTGATCTGGTCTGGATGGAAAACCCCGGCTACAAAGGCGCGTTGACCGCGTTTCGCGGGGCCGAACTGCGCACGCACGGGATTACGGTCGATTTCGACGGTATCGCGCCCTCGGCCGCTGATTGGCGCGACCATCCGCCCAAACTGATTTATGTCACGCCGTCTCATCAGTATCCCTTGGGCAGCGTACTGAGCCTGAGCCGGCGCATGGCCTTGATCGAACAGGCGAAGGCCGCCGGCGCGTTGATCATCGAGGACGACTACGACAGCGAATTCCGGCACGACGGGCCGCCGCTGGCGGCGATGCAGGGGCTGTTGCGGGATGCGCCGGTGCTCTACCTGGGTACGTTCAGCAAGACCATGTTCCCGGCTTTGCGCATCGGTTTCATGGTCGTTCCAAGCTGCCTGGCGGCGCCGCTGGCAAGACTGCTGGCGCAGGCCGCGCCACGCGGCCGCGCCGCCGATCAGTTGGCTCTGGCGGAGTTTTTGCGCAGCGGCCAGTTCGCCGCGCATCTGCGGCGCATGCGGCGCCTGTATCGGCAGCGGCGGGACGCCCTGGGCATGGCGCTGGAACGCCACCTGGGCACGCTGGGAGGCGTCCATGGTGCTTCGGCGGGGATGCATCTGGCGCTCAGCCTGGATCAGGCGGTGCCGGATAGCGCGGTCAGCGCGCGGGCCCTGGAGCAAGGCATCGTGGCGCATCCCTTGAGCCGGCATGCAGTCTCAAGCACGGGTCCGGTATGCAATGGCCTGTTGCTGGGTTATGCCCAGGTGCCGGCGCAGGATATGGCGCCGGCGGTCAAAAAACTGGCGGCCATCGTGCAGCGGGCATGATCCAAGAGCCGTTATGAACCTCATCAGGGGTCGCGCAGCCCCCGGAACCAGCCGGCGCTACGACGCGTCGTAGCGGGGCTACGGCAAGGAGTTGCAACGCGGCAGGCGGCTGGTTCCTGGGGCTGCCCGAAGGGTTCGAGCCCCAACCGCCCAACCCCCAGTCGCAACCCCCAAGCCCAGCCAACCCACAGGCGCGAACCCCCCCCCCAAATAGGTGCAAGACACGCGCGAGGCCC
>CBIHON010000047.1:0-39597 GCA_966211965.1 uncultured Burkholderiales bacterium
GCGGCACCAGCGGCACCAGCGGCACCAGTGGCACCAGTGGCACCAGTGGCACCAGCGGAACCAGCGGAACCAGCGGAACCAGCGGAACCAGTGGAACCAGTGGCACCAGCGGAACCAGTGGCACCAGTGGGAGCAATGGCGGCGTATCTGGAAGCTGTGGGGATATCACTTGCGATGGTGATGCAATCGAGTGCGCAATCCTGCGCCTCCAGTCGAAGGAGTATTGCGAAGCGCATACGCCTACGCCGCTGTCGGAAGCAGGCGATAAACTGATTAGCGGCGACGACCCATTGGGCGATAAGTTGCCGTCTCCCGGTAATGCCGCTGTGATCGATCTCGGATCGATGACGCTTAATCAAACCGGCTTTCTTGGCGGCGGCGCTTGCTTTGCCGATAAGACCTTCACCGTTAGCGGTTATACGATCACGCTCCCGCTTTCTCGCGTGTGTCCTTACTTGATCGCGCTTCGTTACGCAATCATGCTGCTTGCGCTGATTGCTTCTTTCCGCATGTTGTCTGGCGTCATATTGAGGGACTTCTAATATGCCCTTTCTCATTGCTGCTTTTCTCGGTGCGCTTGCCCAAGTCATGGGGTCGTTGGTTGGCCGGGTTCTTCTTGCGCTTGGTATTAGTTATGTCACCTATAAAGGATTGAATATCGGCATCGATTGGATCTATGCGCAGATGCAATCGAGTCTCCAATCGATGTCTTCCGATGTGGTCGATTTTCTCGCGTTCCTGTGGGTGGACAAGGCGCTTAGCACGATGTTTTCCGCCTATACGGCTGCGGTCGCGCTCAAGATGGCAGGCGGCACAAGCATTACCAAAATGGTGACGAAAAAATGATTATTGAAATCACCGGCTTGCCGGGTAACGGCAAGACCTTGTATGCGCTCTCTTTCGTCAAGGATTGGTCCGAGCGTGATAATCGTCCGGTCTATTACTCCGGCATCAATGACCTGAAATTGCCATGGACTGAGATTGACGCTACCAAGTGGTTTGAGTGTCCGCCGAATAGCATCATTGTCATTGATGAGTGTCAGCGGATTTTCCGTCCACGCGCTAATGGCGCGGCGGTGCCGGATTACGTCAGCAAATTGGAAACGCATCGTCATCAAGGCTTGGATATTGTTCTCATCACGCAACATCCATTACTGACTGATTCTGCTGTGCGGCGGCTGGTCGGCCAGCACAAGCATGTGATACGCGCCTTCGGCATGCAGGCCGCGACCATTCATGAATGGGGATCGATTCGCGAAAACTGCGACAAGCCGGCAGGCCGTCGAGATTCGATCAAACATCATTGGAAATACGATAAAGCTGCCTATGACTTTTACAAGTCGGCGGAAGTGCATACCGTCAAGCGCAACATTCCGATGCGGTTTTGGTTCCTACTGCTGGCACCTTTTCTGATCGCCGCGGCGGTGTGGTACGTCTGGCAGTTTGCGCATAGTAGGGCGCATCCGGAAAAGGAGAACTCGAAGGCTCCCGCCAGTGCGCCGGGTGGCATGCCTGCTTCTTCTTCCAGTGGCTCGCCTGCTGGTAATGGCAAGGCGGGTTATATGAACGTGGTGGAAGATGCAAAGCAGTTCAACTTCGAGCATAAGGCGCGTATCGAGGGTCTGCCGCACACTGCGCCGCGTTACGATGAGGTCACGAAGGCCACTACTGCGCCGCTCCCCGTTGCCTGCGTCTCCAATGCGAATTCCTGCCGCTGTTATTCGCAACAAGGCACGATCATCAGCACGCCTGTACAGCTGTGTGCTGACATCGTCGCGAAAGGCTTTTTCGTGGACTTTGACGATAAGGGCGGCCATGGTGAACAGCGCAAGGAGTCTGCCGCACTCGTCCAGCGTGCCGACTCTGTACCGCTCAAGCTCGCTTCAGCCGATCCGGTGCGCTCTGCGTCTGTCGAGTCAAGTCGGGTTACTGTCATGCCGTACGATGGTCCGAAACGTCCCGGTGAGAGTGCCGGATCGAGCAATGCCCCTGCGCCGGTCGCTCAAGGCGCAAAACCGAATTTCACTGCTGTGCCCGGTGCGCTATGAGCGCGGTCGTTTCTCTGTTGGTTGTTCCTCGCCGGTCCTTTGGCCGGGTGGCAGCGAACTATTTTTCTTCCATGGCGGTGCTGTTGTTCGGCTTGGTGTTTTACACCAAGCTGAGCCATTTTCACATCGCGTCTTATAGTGCAAGCTGGATACCGTCCACCACGTCTTATCGGTCGGCGTCGGTTATTCGCTTTGCCGATGTGTTGACCTGGTTGTTTTACGCCTATGCGGTTCTGCTGATCCCGCACTATTATTTTTCCGATGGTCGCAAGGGTAGGGCGCTGGCGCTGGCTGAATATTTTTTTACTGCCATTCGCAACTGGCGCATGCCGCCTTTTACAGAATCGGTGCGCCAGGCCGTGCTGTCCTGTCTGGTGAAATTCTTCTTCGTGCCGTTTGTCGTCAATGGCTTGTTAGGCCATGTCGCCGTATTCAACGGGCATATTCTGACCTTCATCAATTTGCTGCCATCGATGGGCACCATGCGGGTGGTCGCGTTCTATAACCTGCATCTGCATATGTTGCTACTGGATTTGATTTACGTGGTTGATTTCCTGCCGTTCGTCGTTGCTTATATTGTCGAAAGCCGTCTGTTGAAAAACGAAATCAAGAGCGTCGATGCCACGGTGTCCGGGTGGGTCGTGTGCCTGCTGTGCTATCCGCCTTTCAGCGGTGCACTGAGCAATTTCATCGCGTGGCAATCCGGCAGTTTCGCCCCGATGTATCCAACTTTCCCGGCATGGCTCCATCTGGTGACCAATGCCGCCTTGCTGGTCTTGTTCGCGCTGTATGCCTCGGCCAGCGTTTCGCTAGGCTGGAAGGCCGGTAACTTGACCAATCGTGGTGTAGTGGAAACCGGTCTCTATCGATACGTCAGGCATCCTGCCTACGTCACAAAAAACCTTGCATGGTGGGTGGCCGGTATCCCGGTGTTTTATGAGCTGTATTTGCAGGGCGTCGGGATGCTCCTATGGGGCGTGATTTCGCTCGGTGGCTGGTCTGCTCTGTATGTGTTGCGTGCGTTGACTGAGGAGCGGCATTTGCGGCTTGCTGGTCCTGATTACCGGTTATATGCTGACCGTGTCCCGTATCGCTTTATTCCGGGCGTCCTCTGATCCTGAATCCATCGTGGGAGTGGTCAATGAAAATGTTAAAAATTCTTGTGTCGTGTGTGTTGCTCTCTAGCGCGTCCAGCTGGGCGGCGAACTTCACCTGCGTTAACGGCAATGGTGCGCTGTACATGTCCGGCGTCCCATGTGCTGGTGCGCATCGCGTTGCACCAGCAATCCCGCAAGCTCCCGCAGTCTCGCCGCCTCCTGCCGTTCAGCCAGCACCGGCAGTTAATCGAGCGGTCAACGCTGGCATGCGGCCAGCGCCAGTCGTGCCGAAACCAAAGGTGAAGGATGCGCAATACAAAAGCTTGCCCGGTGATCCTGTCGGCATGACCTGTTTTTCTGCCGTCAATGGCGTAGAGGCGCAAGTGCATTGCTCGGCTAGGCATTTAAAAATGTACGAAGAGCGAAAGCGCTGTATGCGCGAACATAACTGTCGGTATTTGAAATTGTGATGGTGCCTAGCGTGCTTGGTTGGTGGTGATGCAGCGTCAGGCCGTCGCGGGTCGTGCGAATCTGCGGCGGGTTCATGCCGCTGGTAGTGACTCTGTACCGGCTGCTACAGCGTGATGTGTGAAGGTCGCAAGCGTATAGCGGTGCAATGCGAGGTGCACGCGGCGCAAGCAAGCGGCAGTCCTCGCGCTCTGCAAAACCGCTTTTTCTACGCATGCCGTGACGGTGTTAAGGAGGGCGGCGCCCGCGACGCGCACGGCACGGGAACCGGGACGAAGCGGCGCGAAGCGCCGCTAGAATATTACCTAGGACACTTAAGGAATAAGGAGGCAAATGAACGTTTATGAGATGTATGTAGCGAACGGAAATTCTGCTGGTTTTCTTGTGAAGCGTAAGAATTGGCGTTCTCCTGTTCGTGTTGTCTCGATAGGTGGTCAATCGTCTGGGCCTTTGGTTGGCACTCCACCTTATTACGGGAATCCTGTTGTTTTGATTTATGGGGGAAAGGTGCTTAGCTGTCCAGGTACTTTCCAGTATGAACTTGTATCAGGCTGATTAAATGAATTTGCAGTAGACAAAAAAATGCCGGGATACCTCTGCCAAGGTTCCCGGCTCGCATAACACCAGATAAGGACCATTGCTATGCTTACCTACATCCTAGATAAGTTCGAACGTAACATCAAGGGCGATTCGTTCAACCAATGGAAAACCGTCACGATTCATGAATTCCCCAATGGCGTGGAAGCCTTCGTTGATGAGGCCAAGGAAACATGTCAAGACGGTGCGCTCTTCATCGAACAGGAAACGACCGCACGCGGCGAAGGCGATAGAGAACGCTCCATCGAGCGCGGGGCGCGTCGCGCCAAAACGCAAGTGCGGCGGCGTTGCAAGATGATCCAGGCGGATTGCATGCTGACCTTAACCTACCGCGAGAACATGACCGATGAAAACCGCGCTCAGGCTGATTTCAAGGCCTTCAGGGCGCGTCTTCGGACCTTGGGTGAGTTCCAGTATGTCGCCACCTTGGAAAAGCAACAGCGGGGCGCTTTGCATTTCCATATCGCCTGTCAGAAATTTCCGGCCTTCTTGAAGAATGAACACGGCGTGCGGGTTAAAAGCTATGACCTGTTGCGCTCCATGTGGCGGCGTGTCGTTGGCCGGGATAACGGCAATATCGACGTGACTAAACCGCGAGGCCGCAACAGTGCGCATCGCATTGCCAGCTACATTGCCAAGTACGTGTCAAAGAATTTGGAAGATGCGAAATTCAACAAGAAAAGCTACTGGTCGAGCAAGGGTATTCCTGCACCGAAAGTCGTCAAGCTGTGGTTCTCAAGCGACACATCGACATGGGATATCGTCAGTTTGCTGGCCCAAGAATTCCACATGCGGGGCTTTTCTGATATCGCACAATACGCTGACCGACTCAACGCGTTTCATTGGTTCGCTGCCTCCAAGCCGTAGGGACCTGCGATCGCAACGTTACGTGTAACGATTTGAAGGAGAGGGGGTTCCATGCCAAGGGCGCGTAAGTATGCCGACGATGCCGCAAGGGTCCGGGCGTATCGGGAAAAACATCAGCTCGTCACGCTCTCGGTAGATCTGCCTTCCGATGTCGTTGAGGCGTTGAACGACTACCTGAAATTCAAGGATGTGACAAAGGCGGCTGTGATTGAAAAGCTGATCCGCTCACAATTGTTGCGAAAGCGGTGATGCAGATTTAACTTTTTTTACCATGTTTATGGGAGTTTCGTGAAATTTCCAAAGGCGTAGTATTGCTTTCTGGGAGTTAAAATAATAAAGGAGTCGTAAGTTTGCTTCAAAACCCCCTTTGGGATGATGCCGTTGACCGATGGCTACAAGAAAAATTAGATAAGGCGTCACTTCAATCTGACAAATCAAATATCCGGTGGCTAAACAAGCATTTGGCCGGTGTTCCACTTCAAGACATAACGCGGTCTGTTGTCGATGCGCTGATTCACAAAAAATTGGAGACCGGGGTTTCCAACGCTACCGTTAATAGGATGCTGGCGCTACTGCGTGCTGTTTTAATTCGTGCTGTGTCAGAGTGGGAGTGGTTGTCTACAGTGCCTAGAATTCGTCTGCTACGTGAACCGCTTCGGCGGGTTCGTTTTTTGTCGCGGTCTGAGGCATTACGCTTACTTCGCGAGCTTCCTCCACATTTATCAGATATGGCTGCATTTACCCTCGCTACTGGGTTGCGCCGTTCAAATGTAACCGGCCTTTTATGGTCGCAAGTGAATTTGACCGCTCGTGTAGCTTGGGTGCATGCTGATCAGGCGAAGGGTAGGAAAGCGATTCCGGTTCCGCTTAATGATGATGCTTATATGTTCGTCGCGAAACAGCTTGGAAAACATCCTACTCATGTCTTCACCTATGAGGGCCATCCAGTAACACAAGTGAGTACGGCGGCTTGGTACAAGGCACTTAAACGTGCCGGCATTTCAGAGTTTAGATGGCACGATTTGCGCCATACCTGGGCTAGTTGGCATGTGCAGTCCGGCACGCCGTTATTGGCTTTACAGGAATTAGGCGGATGGGAAAGCGCGGAAATGGTACGGCGCTATGCCCATTTAGGGGCAAGTCATTTGGCAGTTTATGCCGGTAACCTCGCATCTCTGCGGCATGGCTAGATATCTATTACCCTTAAGAAAGCCTTTCTTACCTGTCGTTTTTTACAGGCTAAAACATTAGCTAATTAGCAATAATTCTGCTACGCTCTTGTCTTTCTATTTTAGAAGGAGCTGTAATGTCCGGTGCTCGTCCATCGTTTGCCAAAGCTTGGGCATTGTTCTCTAAGGTGAAAATAAGCGTTAAGGAAGTTGGCAATAAGATTGGTGGTAAGGTTAAGACTAATACCGAATCGGGTGTTTTTCAAAATGCTTGTCCCATTCGCATGAGTTATGTGTTGAATTATTCCGGGGTTCCTATTCCTGCGAGGTCGCGATATGCCGTAGTTACGGGCGACGATCACAAGGCATATATGTATCGGGTAAATGACATGATGGACTTTCTAAGGGCTACGTTTGGGACTCCTGACTTAGAAGTTAAGTCCCCTCGCCTGTCTAGCTTCGCGGGAAAGCAAGGGATTCTCTTGATTAAGGGGCATGGGTGGCAAAATGCGCGTGGTCACGTTACTTTATGGAATGGTACTTTTTGTTCTGATACCTGCCATCTTACTGGTGACCCTGAAAATGGTAGCTTCACTCCTGACGTTGCGGCTTTATGGGTGCTGAAGTGACCCGGTTTTTTTTGCGTTTTATCGGCATTTGCTGCTTGACTACGCCCATGGTTCACGCTCAACAAAATGCGATAAAACATTATTCGCAGAATGTCTTATTCAAAAATTGGGTGTTAAGCCGATGTCTTGCTAAGGCTTATTCGTCGGATGAGTCTAAGAAAGATGCTGAAGTTACGGCCAGCGCCTACTTAGAGTTCGGTAAGGCTGGTATTGAAGCTTATGAAAAAGCGGATGTCTTGGTAGGGAAGTATCTGGCTACTACGTATGATGGCTCTGTGCATAGTTCATACAACACTATGAAATGCATTGATCTTTTTCATAGCAGAGACCTCGATTCTCTTGCAAAGAAGTATGCCAAGTAGATAGAGCCGATTAGACAAAAAAAATGCCGCGTTAAGCGGCTTTCTTTATTTCCTGTCTTTATGTGCTCGTATTCAAGATTACGAATCAGTTGCTCTACCGACTGAGCTACATCAGCGCGGTCGGTATTGTACATCATTTTGTCCATTTTCTCCGCTTCTTCCTCGATAACCTTACTGCCGACATCTTGGTACCACAGTTGCGCTGACCCAAAAACTGCCGGCCGGCCTGAAAACGTGCGAAATGAAATGGTTTACCACCGAGGCTCGGTGAGCCGAACAGCCCTCAAGTCCATTGAATGCAAATAATCGATTAATTCAGCTTGGCTCAGCAGTAAATATAAAAGTGCCCTATTCCAATTTGGACTCAGCCTCAGTGCTTGAAAGATCCGAGGGGCAAGCGACTTCACTTTTCACTTTATTATTTTCAACACCGCATCCTCGTTCCGAGCCCTTATCCCGCAATAGAAATCCGACTAAACTTCTGCATTGCATTGCCATGCACCTCCGAAAGCTTTACCCTACCGCCCATAGGAGACCATGCATGACCACTTCGCAACACAAACTTTTCAATCGCAAGCCCATATTCTTCATCCTGCTTGCGGCCGCTATCACAGGCGGACTATATGGCTGCCTCGTACAGCGCGGCGCACATCCAGATTCACAGCACAATACGAAGGGCCCTCAGATCCCTGGTGCCGGCGTCGCGATTTACGCCGCCGGCGATATCGCCGACTGCCGCAACTACAAACCCGAGGACACCAATGCGGCGAAGACCGCGGATCTGATTGCGTCCGAGTTGGCCAAAGACAAGGATGCCGCGGTTCTTACACTAGGCGATAACACCTATCCGGTCGGCCTGCCGCTCGAGTTCAATAATTGCTATGACCCGACCTGGGGCCGCTTCAAGGCGCGTACCTTTCCTGCGCCGGGCAATCACGATTACTACACGCCCGTCGCGATCGGTTACTACGGGTATTTTGGTGATCTGGCCGGGCCGGAACGGCGCGGCTATTACAGTGTCGAAATCGGTCAGTGGCATGTCGTTTCGCTCAACAGCAATCTGAAAAACGATGAACAAAAGAAGCAACTGGAATGGCTCAAAGCCGATCTCGAACAGCACAAGACGCGTTGCACGCTGGCTTACTGGCATCATCCGGTATTCAGCTCCGGTGGGCACGGCAATAATGTCGTCATGAAAGAAGCATGGAGCATATTGAACGATGCCGGCGCCGATGTGGTGCTGACATCCCACGACCATGATTATGAGCGCTTCGCGCCGTTGAATAGCGCCGGCAAGCAAGACGATGCGCATGGCATCCGAGAGTTCGTGGTGGGAACCGGGGGCGCCAAACTGACACCGCTGGGTTTGCGCAAACCCAATAGCGACGTAAGCGACAACTCGAGTTATGGCGTGCTCAAAATGGTGTTGAAGGAAACCGGCTATGAATGGGAATTTTTGCCGGTGGCAGGAGGCAGTTTCAGCGATCGCGGTGCAGCACTTTGTCACTGAGGGTCGATTCCAAACACTACCGAATAGGAGCCATCATGCATATCGAAGAATCGATCAAACTGGACTTCAAGGATGTGCTGATTCGCCCCAAACGCTCTACCCTGGTTTCGCGTCTTGAAGTCGATATCAACCGCGAATTTGTTTTCCTCAATTCGCATAAGAAATATCACGGCATCCCGATCATCGCCGCCAACATGGACACGACCGGCACCATGGAAATGGCGCGTGCGCTTGGCCAACACGACTTGTCGGCGGCCTTGCACAAACACTATACGGAAGACGAGCTGGTCGCTTTTTTTCAAGACTTGAAGAATAGCGGATCACGCTCCTCCTCCGCGTTTTATTCAATGGGGATCACCAAGTCCGATTACGAGAAATTCAACGCGGTGATGAGGCGTGCCGGCGATGCGATCGAATATCTTTGCATCGATGTCGCCAACGGTTATACCGAGGGCTTCATCAATTTCGTCAAGGTAGTGCGCACGGCTTATCCGCAGCTCACGATCATGGCGGGCAATGTGGTGACAGGAGACATCACGGAAGAATTGATTCTGGCCGGGGCCGACATCGTCAAGGTCGGGATCGGTCCGGGGTCGGTCTGCACCACGCGCAATATGACGGGGGTCGGTTATCCGCAGCTGTCGGCCATCATCGAATGCGCGGATGCGGCGCATGGTTTGGGCGGGCAAATTTGTGCCGACGGCGGCTGCTCGGTGCCGGGTGATCTGGCCAAGGCATTTGGCGGTGGCGCGGATTTCATCATGCTGGGTGGGATGCTGGCCGGGCACGAGGAATGCGCGGGCGAAGTGATCGAGCGTGACGGTAAAAAATTCAAGGTCTTCTACGGCATGAGCAGCCGTGCCGCCATGGAGAAGTATGCCGGCGGAGTCGCACAATACCGCGCCGCCGAAGGCAAGGAAGTGCTGGTCGAATATCGCGGCCCGGTCGCCCATACGCTGCAAGACATCCTGGGCGGGGTGCGCTCGGCCTGCACTTATGTCGGCGCCCACAAGCTGAAGGAATTGACCAAGCGCACAACCTTCGTTCGCGTCACGCAGCAATTGAATGAAGTGTTTGGAAAGTCGTAAAGTGCCCGGCATGACTACCGGAAAGATGGAATCGCTGCGACTTTTTTATGCACTGTGGCCGGACGACAAGGTCCGCGCGGCAGTGGCCGGGTTACAAATGTCGATTGCAGAAGGCCGCATGACGCGACCGCAAAACCTGCACATGACCTTGGCATTTTTAGGCTTGCAAGCGAGCGAATTGCTACCGATCTTGAAGACAATCCTGAAACAAGTCTCCACGCCCGGAATTGCCCTTGAGTTAGACCGGATCGGCTATTTCGTCAACAAGCGCATCGCGTGGGCCAGGCTGCATCAGGTCCCGGATGCCTTGCTTGAATTGCAGCGCGGCTTGATGCAAAAACTACTGCAGCAGGGCATATCGTTCGATCATCAAGCGCAGTTCAAACCGCATGTGACGCTGGCACGGGAAGCGTCGCCGCCTGCGGAAATTCTTTTCTCACCCATCCCTTGGCACGCAAATCAAATCGCGCTGGTGCAATCCATCTCTCAGCCGGATGGCGTCCATTATCGCGTGCTGGCATCCCGTCAACTCCAACCAATGAGCCAATAAAAAAGCGGCCGAGGCCGCTTTTATTTGTCAATCGAAGATTTATTTGTAGATCATCACCGGTTCATTTTTTTGATCTTGCATCGTGTTGCTTTCGGTCGTGACCGTCACGCTGCTCGAGGTCGTGCGGCTGACCGAGCTGCTGCGGTTGCCGGTACGCGGCACGCCGAACTGCGCCATCAATTCAGCATAGGCAGCATCGGCCAAGCTCCTCGATGTCTCTTGCATCACCTTGCCGCGATTGAGCACGACGCGATCGCCGGGGCGGCTCAGAATCTTGGTGTCCTGGCCGGAACCGCTGGCGCTGAAGGCGGCCTTGATCTCATAGGTCTTGGTATTGATCAGGCTGAAATCGGCAACCAGGTCCAGCGTCAAATTCGCGGTGGTTGAAGTGCCCATTGCCAACGGCATGGTTTCCTGACGGAATGCGATATTGCTGACTGTGCCGAACAACACATAGTCGGCGCCTGGATAGAAACCCTGCTTGATGCGGCCGATGATGTCGTAAATCTTGTCAGTCGGCTTGCCCACATAAGGACGGGCCTGCACCAGGCGTACGCCGCCGCCTTTCAGCAAGGCGCCCTTGAGGTCGGCGGTATAGGTACGCAATTCACCGCGATCGATATAGGTGTAGTAGCCTTCCGACTCGTAGTAATTGCTCTCCGATTTGGCATTGATGCGCGCCCGGCTGGAAGAGCTGAAGTCGGATTCACGCTCGCTGGCGCTGGCCTTGACGCTGGTCTTGCTGCTGGCGGAAACGGTGCGGAAATATTCGCTGACTTTTTCTTCATAGGTCAAGTCTGTGACCGCGATTTTCGGTTCGGCCGCCACCGCGGTGCCGAAGCAGGCTGCGAGCGCAAAACCGAGTACGAGTTGCGTTTTTTTAAACATGATGAATTCCTTGTTGTTGATCAGCGTTTCGACGTTTTACGAATTTCTTTTTCGTCCTGCCATTCGATTGAACCGTCCTCGACGTCGTACAGTTTCAACGTCATTTTGTAGAACACGTCTTTGGTCCCGGCGTTTTGCTTGACGATCGAAACGATCTCGCCTTCGAGCGAATATTTGGCGGCGGTCATGTTGCCGATCTTGGCTTTGCCAGCGCTCTTGTAGAGACCGCTCTGGTTTTGGCGCTGCAGTTCGTCGACGCCGGCCTGCATTTCATCGTTGCTGCGTGTGAACTTGACCTTGCGGCTCTTCACCAGGGCGGTCTGGATCGAGTTCATGATGGATTTGGTGTCGATGTATTCGCTGGTCTTGTTGCGAACGGTCGACAAGGTCATGGTCGGGCGATTCGCCAGAACCGGATCTTCCAGCAGGGAGCCGACCATTTTCTCGGCAATCATTTGCAGATCGGTGGAGCCGAATTCATTGGTGACGGTCTCGACCGCCTTGCTATCGCCATAGGTGACCTGGCGCGAGAAGCTGACCGTCGGCTGCGACAACTGCGTGGTCGGGCAACCGGTCAGGGTCAAAGTGGCAAGCGCGATGCTGCAGAGCGTCAGCGGCAAGGAAAGGCTTCGTTTCATGTAAAACTCCTGGGCAAAAAATATCGGAACTTGTATCTGGGATGATTGCGTGGCGGCTTGCCGTTCAACGCGGCTCGGCGCTCATCTCGATCCGGAAATCGGTGGCTTGCGGACCGTAAGCCGTCCCTTTGATAAATTGATTCTGTTTTCCCAAAAACACCAGCGGTTTCCAGGTTTCGCCGTCGCCCACTTGCATGCCGTTGGCGTCCAGCCAGCGGAAGCGATAGTACAGGCGCAGATCGCGGCTTTCGGTGTTGGTCAATTCGGCTTGCACCACCAACACGTCGTTGCGTCGTTGCGAACGCAAATCGACTGTCTGCAAACCTTGCAGCTCGCCGCGCACCATCAGTTTGGCAGCGATACCGGGAGATACCGCAGGAGGAGTTTGGGCATGGGCGGCGATACCGGCCAATGCAATGCCGCAAGCAAACGCAATACGTTTTAGGAAGATAGTCATGGGAGTCCTGTATTTTCAAAAATAAGCATCTAGGGGGGGAAGCAAATACGTCTATCAGGTTTTTGGCGATACGGCTGGTTTGGCAACAGATGAGGCCGGGCTCGAAGCCGCGGGGCTGGCTTTTTTGTCGGCGGAAGTCTGGACTGCGGTAGCGGCGGGCGCTACATTCTTGTCGGCGGATACAGCTGGCGCAGCTTTCTTGTCCGCGGAAGCGGCAGCCGATGCGCTGGCGGAAGCGGAAGCCGCGCTTGCCGTCTTGGCGACAGGTGCAGCTTTCTTTTTCGCGGTCTGCTTCTTGAGCGCTGGCGTTTCTTTCACTTCCGGCGCGGCACTGGCGCTCACCGCAGGCGTTGCGGCCGGCGCGGTAACGACAACGCCGGCCTGGCCGATCTGTACCGGCTCGCCAAAATAGGTTTTGTTCTTGAACACGCGAACCGGCACCACCATGTGGCGACCATCGATGTGAAGTTTCTTATTGCCGTCGATCTGGTTTGGAATACGGAAATCGTATTCACCCGGCGTCACGAAAGAGCGTGCAATGAATACCCGGCCAGGCAAGCTGCGCCACATGCGATCGTCGGCCTCCGGCTCAGTAGCAGCAGCGACGATATTGCCGAGCAAGCCACCGACTGCGCCAAACTGCTTGTTGGCCTGGTCTTGCAGCAAGCCCTTGCCGATGGCGCGTACTGCGGCTCGCAGTTGAATGCCGGGCAACTCATCCTTCAAAGCCTTGCGCGCCATCACATTGAAATCAGTGATCAGGGCGGTTGGCAGCGACATGCTGCCGAGATTGACTTGGTTGATGTTTTGCGCTTCCTTGTCGGGATAAATCACCGGGAATGACAGCGATACCGTAACCAGGCCGCTGCGTACGGGAATCGGGAAGGCGATTTTTTGCGATTTGCGTGCCGGTGCATTGCCGGACTCGATAACGAACAACACATCAGTCACGCCTTTCTGGCGGCGGAAGCTGGTGCGCTTGTCGAGGCCGCGCAGGCCCTCTTCCAGGACCGGCAAATCGGGACGCAATTCGATTGCCTTGCGATAGCCGGGTGCCGCCAGGCTGGGCTCGTTCAATGCTTCATACACGAAGCCGGCCATGTAGTGGCTCAGCGCATTTTGGAAGCCGTTTTTGAGCTTCAGGACTTCCGGATCATTCAGGGTTTCAATCGGATAACCGTTGAGCTCCTTGGCCCCGGGCTTGACGCCTTTTTCTTTCGCCTCCGCTTCGGCTTTTTCGGTTTCCTTGGCGCGGAATTCAGCGATGACGGCTTCGCGCTCATGCGTGCGTTTGATGTCGACGCGCGCGGTATCGAGATCGCCGAGGCTCAGGCGATCCATCGCCATGCGTGTGGTGAGCATGACTTTTTCATAGTCCTGCCCCTCGTAGTCACGCGAATTGTCCCCCATCAGCACAGCGCCGACCTGTCCCATCAGCTTCGCAGGATTGCTTTTGGCCGTGGCCTCCCATTCATTGACCTTGGCATCGGCCACTTCAAATGCCGCCAGGCTGTCCTTGTAGCGAGAGCCGATGCGCAATAATTCGCCCTTTTCGAGATTGAGCAGCAAGTCGGCTTTGTTCGAGCCTTCGGTTTGCGCTTCGATCTGCTTGATCGCGGCGTCGATATTACCTTGGCTGGTGGAGGCCAGCGTCGCCGAGACCTTGCTGTCATGAGTAGGACCGGTGGCGCAGGCGGTCAAAAGCAATGCCGAAATGAGGGGGAGAAAATATAAACGCATGGTATTTTTTGAGTTATAGGAGAACAACAATCCCTGAGAAGCAAATAAAGCAACAAAAAGAGCTTGCAATTATACCAATTGCATTGCCGACTTTATAATTAAGAACAAAAAGTGACAAACTATTTTTTTTCTAATGACAAATCAAGGGTGTGCCAAAAATCCGGCAGGAACGCATGTTTTTCATTCTCCAATGAATGGCCAACCTCAGGATATACCATCAAGTTCAAATTGGATTTGCCGTGCCGAAAAAATTGCTCTCGAATATACCAGGCAGATTCGACTGGCACGGCTTGATCGGCTTCGCCCATCGCTATTGAAATCGGAATCGATAAGGCCAGCAGATTATCTGTGTGCTTCAAGCCGCGCAATTCCCACCAATAGCGCCAAGTACGGCCAGCAATATAGTGCGCCGGGCTGTCGGGGTTGGCCGGTGGCCGATCCAGGGCATCAAGTGCCTTGAGCGCGGCGGCAAATCCACGCTTTTGCGCTTGCAGGCGATAGGCGTCGATCGGGTTCATCCCACCGTTTGCAATAATCACCGCATGCGTTACCGCCGGGATGCGCTGCGCCAGCAGCGGCACGATATCCCCGCCCTCGGAAATCCCAACGACGACTATGCGCGACGGCAAGGTCGCATTCCGTTGCGCGATGATCAATTGCGCATTGATGAATTCGGCTTGGTCGGCGATCCAGCGGCTCGGATGATCGGCCTGGATGAAATCGTTGCCGCAGCCCCATATGCGACCCCAGGTACGTGCCTCGATGAAGCGTTTCTGCAAGACAAAAATGCGCAAAGGGCCGGATTCGCCCTCCAGCCCGCGAAAGTATTGAGGCAAAAAATACTGCATGCTGGTGCAACCGGAACCGCTAACGACAAACAGGAAGGTATCGACCCGCATCAATGGCTTGACGGAAACACCGGTCTCCAGACTCTTATCGAAAGAAAAATAAATTGCCCGCCCGCCGTCACGGAAATGAAAATCCTGCGGTGCGATCACCTGCGCCGAAAAACCATACTGCCATGTATCAGGCCCGGCACAACCCTGGCAACAGACCATGAGCAAAATAGCCGGCAAGCTTGGTGAGCAACGCAGGCAGATACCCGCCAATTCAACATGACCGGCTACTGCCGCACTGTAAGTTTTTAATTTCCCGGTTGATGTGCACAGATGCCGGATCGTGGTCCGCAGGATGGGTGAAACCCATCTTTTACGTTCGATGATGAGTTGCACCCATCCTAGGATAAACAGCCTGAACAATCTGAAAATTGAAAATTGACGGACCACGAAATTCACGCGCAGTCAGGCTCGAGAACTTGTCGCGACGGCGATATCGTTCTGCCGTCCGGCTTCCGCCTCCAGCGCAAGCTTGCGCAACACATGTGCCGCGGCGACCAAGCCGAAGGCTGCGGTCACCACCATGGCGGAACCGAAACCGGCGCAATTAAGACCGCTGATGCCGCGCTGCTCCTCTCCATCGATGGCGCAGGATTCGTCGCTTTCGGGAAAGCGCAGCGGCTCCGTGGAAAACACGGCATCGATACCAAACTTGTTCTTGGTGCCCCGCGGAAAATGATGTAGTGCACGCAACCTCTTGCGTACTTTTGCCAGCAAGGGTTCCTGTTCGGTCCGGCAGAGATCGCGCACTTCAATTTTGGTCGGATCGACCTGGCCGCCAGCGCCGCCTATCGTGACCAGTTTGATGGCATGAGCACGGCAGTAAGCGATCAGGGCCGTCTTGGCGCGCACGTCATCGATCGCATCGATCACGTAATCGTAATTGCGCGAACCGATCATTTGATCGAGATTGTCTGCACTTACGAAATCCTCGACCTCGGTGACGCGGCAAAAGGGATTGATCTGCGCGATCCGTTCGGCCAGCGCGCTCACCTTGGCTTTGCCCAAGGTGCCGGTCAAGGCGTGAATTTGGCGGTTGATGTTCGACTCGGCCAAGTTGTCGAGATCGATCATCGTGATATGACCGATCGCGCTGCGTGCCAACGCCTCCACCACCCAGGAACCAACGCCGCCCACGCCAATTACGCAAACGTGAGCATTCTGAAAACGGGCCAGCGCCGCGTCGCCGTACAAGCGCGCAATGCCCCCGAAGCGCCGTTCGAAATCAATGTTATCAAAAGGACCAATCGCTTGAAGAGAAATATTTGTCGTCATGGCGCTATTTTAGAGCCTATCGGAAACCAGGCTTTGCGCGGCAGCAATCTATTTTTTCCTCTAGAATTATTGCTCATGCGATTTTCGGCGCAAAACGCCGGCTTCCCCTTCCGTGCGGCATCTCACACCTCTGATTCAACTGATCCTGGTTTCCCTGATAGGGCATATCGTGCTGGCCGGCGCGCGCGTCACCACGTCGCTCTATGCACTGTCACTGCATGCATCCGAATTCACGGTCGGCAGCCTGATTGCCTTGTTTGCGCTGTTTCCGATGCTGTTTGCCGTTCCGATGGGTCGTTTGATCGATCGCATCGGCATCGCAAAACCAATGACGGGCGGCCTAAGCCTGATGCTGGCAGGCTGTGCGATCCCCAGCCTGCTGGGCGGCTTGCCGGTCTTGTATCTTGCGGTGATCATGATCGGTACCGGATTCATGACCATTCATGTGTCTTCGCAACACGCGGTGGGCGCGATGAGCACAAGTGCAATGCGCGCGGCCAATTTCAGCAAGCTGGCGCTGGGTTATTCGGTTTCTAGTTTTTTCGGGCCGGTGATTGCCGGTTTTGTCATCGATCATGCGCGCTACAGCATCGCCTATGCGGTGTTCTCCGGCTTTGCGCTATTGGCGCTGACGCTGCTGGTGCGGGGCGGCCTGGGGCAGATCCAGCCCGCCCAACAATGCGATGCGCCGCAGACCGGCAGTCCTTTCGATCTGTTGCGCGACCCGGACATGCGGCGCATCTACCTGGTGGGCGTCTTGCTCGGCGCGGCATGGGATCTATTTACTTTCGTGATGCCGATCCACGGTTCGCACCTCGGATTTTCCGCCTCCACCATCGGGCTGATCCTCGGTTGCTTTTCGTGCGCAACCTTTACGGTGCGTCTGGCCATGCACTGGATTGCGCGCCGTTACTCCGAATGGCAGGTACTGACCACCGCCCTCAGTCTGGCGGTAATCTGCTACGGCTTGTTTCCGTTGATGCAGAATCCTTATTCGATCATGGCAGTCACTGCCTTGCTTGGATTGGCGCTGGGATCGAGCCAGCCGAACGTACTGGCCCTGCTGCATCACACGTCGCCCGCCGGACGCGCCGGTGAAGCGGTGGGGGTACGTGTCACCATCAGTAATGCAACCCAAGTGGTATTGCCGCTTGCGTTCGGCGCGGCCGGGGCTACGCTGGGCTTGTTCGCTGTGTTCTGGGGGATGGGCGCCATGATAGGATCGGGTGTTCCGCTGGCTTGGCGCAAGGCACATGCGGCCAAAGGACATTCATGAGCCGGGATTCGCCGAAAATCTTGATTTAGAGCAAGGCGCGCCATGCGCCTTGAGGTATGTTGCCAAGCCTAGGCATAAACACAATCAGGGAAAACCATGTCAATCGCAGATCTACGCAAGGAATACAGCCGCGCCACCTTGACGGAATCGGATGTTCTCGCCGACCCGATAGCGCAATTTTCCAAATGGTTCGACGAGGCCATCACGGCCAAGATTCCGGAGGCCAATGCGATGAGCGTTGCGACCGTGGGCAAGGACGGCCGGCCGTCTTCGCGCATCCTGCTGATCAAGGATGTCGATCAGAACGGCTTTACTTGGTTCACCAACTATGCAAGTCGCAAAGGCCGTCAATTGCAGGAAAATCCGCATGCAGCACTTCTGTTTTACTGGATCGAACTGGAGCGCCAAGTACGCATAGAGGGCCGGGTCGAACAGTTGACGGCAGCCGAAAATGACAGCTACTTCAACAGCCGCCCGGTGAAAAGCCGGCTTGGTGCGATCGCATCGGCGCAAAGCGAATCGATCGCCAATCGCGACGAACTGGAGGCGCGTTTCGCTCAAGTGGAACAGCAGTACGGCAGTCACCCGCCGCGTCCGGACCATTGGGGTGGATACCGGCTGAGGCCGGACCGCATCGAGTTCTGGCAAGGCCGGCCATCACGGCTGCATGACAGGATTCTGTACACACTGCAGGAAAACGGCCAGTGGCAACGCCAGCGTTTGCAGCCTTGATGATGTGGCCCGAAGCGGTTTTTACTCGAATCGTTTTTTCAGCGTATTTGCGCAACGCGATCCGGATCATCAAGCCTTCAGCTTGTCGGCGAAAATTTTCCTGAATTTCGCCACCTTCGGTGCAACCACGAATGCACAGTAACCCTGCAGGGGATTTTGCCGGAAATAATTCTGATGGTAGTCCTCGGCCTTATAAAAGGTCTCGGCCGGGCTGAGTTCGGTAACCAGCGGGGCATCCCATACGTTCGCCATCTCGGCAATGACTTGCTTTGCGGTGTCGTGCTGTTCCGGAGAATGGTAGTAAATCACCGAGCGATACTGGGTGCCGACGTCGTTGCCCTGCCGGTTCAACGTGGTCGGGTCATGGATCGTGAAGAAAATTTCAAGGATCTCGCGATAAGTGCATACAGCAGGATCGAAACTGACTCGCACGACTTCCGCATGCCCGGTCGTGCCTTCGCACACTTGTTCATAGGCCGGATTCTCGACCTGCCCGCCGGTGTAGCCGGATTCGACCGTCTGCACGCCTTTGAGTTGTTGATACACGGCTTCCAGGCACCAGAAGCAGCCACCGCCAAGCGTTGCGATTTCAGTTGTCATGAATCTCTCCGTTTGCTAGCTAATACGACTTTATCCCAAACTTCCCAACAAAACCATCATCATGAGCGGTCAACTCCCGTTTCTAGGATAATGCCTAAGATTTCACGAATTGCAGGCCTTTGATGTCTCCACGCTCCCCCAAGGCGGTGCCACCCGAATTTGACACGCGCCATTTCCGCAATGCCTTGTCGCAGTTTGCCACAGGCGTCACTGTCATCACCACCCGCCTGGATGATGGCAGATTTTTCGGGCTGACCGCCAGCTCATTCAATTCGGTATCGCTCGATCCGCCACTGGTGCTGTGGAGCCTGTCACAAAGCGCAAGCAGCCTGCCGGTATTCACCGATAATTCGCATTACGTCATCAACGTGTTGTCAGCCGAACAAGCACCCTTGGCCGAGCGCTTTGCACAGCGCATCGATAACAGGTTCGAGGGCGTTGCCTTCGACCTTTCGCATACCGGCTTGCCGATTCTGCATGGCGCAGCGGCATGGTTTGAGTGCCATAACCGGAGCCGCTATCCGGAAGGCGATCACGTCATTTTTGTCGGAGAAGTGGAACGCTGTAATGTGCTGCCGCAAGCCGCGCTGGTTTTTCATAACGGACGTTTCGTTTCGACCAAATAAAAAAGCCGGCTAAAATCAGCCGGCCTTGCCTTATTACGCTTCAAATCCCGCGCTTAAAAACTGTAGCCGAGCCCCACTGTATAGACGACTGGACGGAAGTCGATGGTCGTGGTGCGTTCGATACTGCCCGTCGTGGCAGTCATGTCGGCCTTCACCTTGGCCGCGACAATCGAGGCGCAGATGGACCAGCGCTCATCCAGCTTATAGATGACGCCAGCTTGCAGCGCCAAACCGACCGAATCCGAAAGACGGATCTTGGTTGGACCGCCGGTTGCGATATTTCCAGACTCGGTCGAGCGTCCATCGAAAAAACGCGTGAAATTCACGCCAGCGCCGACGAATGGACGCAACTTGTCTGCAGCCGCGCCAAAGTTGTAGTTCAACATAACGGTCGGACCAGCCTGTTTGACCTTGGCCGTCACGCCGAATGGCGCCAGTCTTCCCGTACCGTAGACGTCATGGCTGGGTGGCCACCCCAACAACACGTCGACGCCCCAATGATCGTCAAGCGTGCGTGTGTAAGAGCCAACCAGAGTGGTGGCATCGCCGATGGAAATTCCGGCCGGTTGCGGCGTCAGGAAGGCCGGGCCATTGCTGCTCAAATTAGGCGATTGAGAATGGATCGTGACATTCGCGATACCGAAGCGCACCGTATTTTGCTGCGCATGTGTAGCGAATGAAGTGAAACCGAGAACGGCACAAACTGCGAACGGTATGATTTTCATGATGCGATCCTCGATTAACGTGCCAGAACACTTTGGAAGAACCCGCGCGCTGCAGCCGTGCAAAACGGCGGGACGAGCGAACCGTGATAGGAACTTGCAACCGCATTGGTCGGATCGACACCCGCAGCGACGGCCGCATTGATCGTGGCAGTTTTGGCTTGACCGAAGCCGACCTTGGCAGCAGCATAGGGATCGGTCGCACCGCTCGGAGCGGAATCGACGTCGAGCACGCTGAGCGCAGCCGCAGGCATGCCCTTGGCCGTAAAGAATCCGGCCGTGGCCTGGGTGCTTGCATAAAACACGGTCGGATCGTTGTTGCCGCCGCATAGCAGGACCGGCACCGTCGGTACATAGGTACGCAAATCGTTTTTCACGGCAGCTTTTCTATAGGGGCTTGCCGGAGTGCAGTTGAGCGGGTCGGCAGGATTTACGTTACAGGGATTTTGCGCTGCGTCGGCCAGATAAGTATTGCGGTAGCTGCTCTTGATGAGGTTATTGTCGCCAAAAAAGGCAGCAAACGCCGAGGATGACGGTCCCGGTAACGAAGTCTTGGCAAACAGCGCGAGTTGCGGCAGCTTGCCGGTGGAGAACAAACCGGACGCGGTCAAGGCGCCAGGCAGCAGCGTGTCGATACCGGTAGCGTACTTGTCTTCATAGACCTCGCTGGTGGATGCGTACAATCCACCGTAGGAATTTTGCCAACTGGTCGTAATCAGCGGCAAAAACACCGTACCGCCGAGATTGGGGCTGCCGGCCATAATCGCATCGCCCAGCAGGGAAATGGCGTAGGGGCCGGACATGCCTGCCAGCGCGGCAACCTTGAATTCGGAAGCATAGGTCGTTTGCATGGCGCGCTGCGTCGCCATCGCGACGTATCCACCCTGAGAGTAGCCGGTAATGAGCAGTTTGCCCGAATCCTGGGCGCCGATTACCGGGAATGCCTTGCGCGCAGCGCGCAGCGAATCGATCATGTCGTTGGCCTGCTGCTCGGCATTGAGGTAAGGATGATATTTGAGAGAGGAGACATCATAGCCGGCATAGTTGGGCGCCACCACGATGAAACCCTGGGCCGCAAACATCGCTGCGATCAAGGTAGCTTCGCCATTGTCGCGAATATTGGCCATGTTGTAGGTTTTCTCGACCGTCGTTCCATGTCCGTACAAGACTACCGGCCGCGGACCGGCGCAAGCGGGATCGGTACCGGAGGGCACCATGATCGCCCCGGTCGCATCGGTTGCCTCGCCCTTGCCGCCGACGGTGCCGTATTTCATGTAGTAAGTGGTGATTGCACATTTCGGCACGCCGGTTACCAGGGTTGTGCCCGGCTTGGCCGCTTCCAGCATTTGTCCGAATACCACGGGATCGAGTTTGGTCAGCGCCGTCCCGTTGGCTTGCGGAATCGGAACGAGATTGGGAGGACTTGCTACCAGCGTTCCACGCGCAAGACTGTTATCGATAGTCGGACCTTCGCTGCCGCCGCCGCAACCGGCAAGGCCAGCAGCTGCAAGCAATGCTGCCGCAAATTTGATTTGACGCATGTTGTCTCCTAAGAGGATTTTCGACGGAAAAAAGAGAACGAACGTTCCATTTTTACACTAAGACTTAGCACAAGAATAACTTAGTGAATTTGGAGACGCAATCAAATGCGATGCGCAACGTTCGGGGTCAACAAAAAGGCACCGCTCTGTGCAGCGCGCCGATTGATGCCGTCAAATTCACCCAGTTATTCCTGTGCAAGGCTTCAGTATGTCATCGCTCAAAGGACAGGCGGAAAGGATTTTCTAGAGGATGTTCTCTAGGGTGTTGACAGAGTCGTGCGCGGCGCGACGCAAGCGGTCGTTGACGCCCTGCCATTGATCATCCGTGGGCGGCGTTTCGATCAGAATGATGTCAGCCGCGACCGCATCCATGCTACGCAGTGCCGCATACAAATCGTGCGCATACGCATCCGGATCAAGCGGCAAGGCGATCTGCGCACTTGCAGGCGAAACCGGTTCGCATGTGCGGCGCATCAGCGCGACGCGTCGTCCTGCGTCAGCAAGTCGTTGGGATACAGCCGCTATCTGCTGCGCATCGAGCAGCGCAACCGGCGTGCGCGGCGCATAATGCGCCTCCAATGTGCCAGAAGCGCGCGGCGCGGCGGCATCCGGCATGCCGGGCCGGATGCCGATCGCATCGGCAATGCGTACGGCGGCGATACGGCCGGGACGCAGCAGTACCGGGCCATGGGTCGTCATGCGCGACAGATCGAGAATAGTCGATTCGATGCCAACTTCGCTTTGCCCGCCGTCCAGTATGCATGTCACCAGACCGCACGGTTCACCGCCGAATTCGTCTCGCACGTGCTGCGCCGTGGTCGGGCTGACGTGGCCGAACTTGTTGGCCGACGGCGCGGCAATGCCGCCTCGCCCCTGCTTGAAGGCGCGCAGCAAGGCTTGCGCCACCGGATGGGAGGGGCAGCGCAGGCCGATCGAATCCTGTCCGCCGGATACCGCATCGGGAATATGCGCTGCGCGCTTGAGGATCAGCGTCAACGGCCCCGGCCAGAATGCATCGATCAGTGTGCGCGCTTCGGCAGGAATCGATGCGGCCCAATATTCGATGTCGGCTTCCGGCGCCAGATGCACGATCACCGGGTGATTCGGCGGCCGGCCCTTGGCTGCATAGATTGCGGTGACCGCCGCCGGATTTTCCGCATCGGCACCCAAGCCGTACACGGTCTCGGTCGGAAACGCCACCAACTGGCCCGCCTCCAGCCTGCGCGCCGCAGCTTGAATATCGGCAAAATTCCGTAGCATGTCGGACATGACGTTCGGCTCAGGGCGCAATGCCGAGAATGGCGCAAGCATCGTGCAAGCTGGCCTGTGCCTGCGCCAGCGTGGGTGCGACGAAGGTCACATGCCCCATCTTGCGCCCCCGCCGCGCATCAAGCTTGCCATACAGGTGCAGATTGGCGCCGGGCAGCGCCAGCACCTTGTCCCAGGCCGGCTCACGCGGCTGCTCGTCCAGTCCGTCAAACCACACGTCGCCCAGGATGTTGAGCATCACCGCCGGTGAATGCTGACGCACGTCACCTAATGGAAGGCGCGCCATCGCCCGCACCTGCTGCGCGAACTGGCTGGTGACGCAAGCGTCGATGGTGTAGTGGCCGCTATTGTGCGGACGCGGCGCCATTTCGTTGACCACCAGCGCGCCGTCCTGCAATACGAAAAACTCGATGCAAAGCACACCGACATAGCCAAGCTGCGCGATGATCGCCAATGCCGCATCCTGCGCCTTGCGTGCGCAATCGGCGGATACGTTTGGCCCGGGAACAGTGGTGGTGAATAAAATGCCGCCGCGATGCACATTCTCCGCGATCGGATAGACCACCGACTGCCCATCGGCGCCCCGTGCCGCCAGGACCGAGACTTCATATGCCAACGGCAGCATTTTTTCGAGCACGCATGGCACGCCGTTCATGCCGGCAAACGCTGTGCGCACTTCCTCGCGCGTCGCCACGCGCACCTGGCCCTTGCCGTCGTAACCCATGCGCACGGTTTTCAGAATACCGGGCAGCAACGCATCGGACACGGCGGCAACGTCGGCTTCCGACTCAATCAACTGATGCGGCGCGGGCAGTACGCCCGATGCCGGCGCGCAAGCGGAGAAAAAACGCTTTTCCGCAATACGGTCCTGCGCGATCGATACGCAATCGGCGGCCGGCGCGACGAAACCGCGCTGCGCCAGAAAGGCCAGGCTCTGCGCGGGCACGTTTTCAAATTCGGTGGTCACCGCGACGCATTGCCCGGCAAGTTCGGTCAAAGCAGATGCATCGTCATATCCTGCGCACAGCAAATGATCGGCAGCATGCCCAGCCGGACAATCGTGCGCCGGCTCCAGCACCGCAACCTTGTAACCCATCGCCTGCGCGGCATGCGTGAACATGCGTCCCAGTTGACCGCCTCCCATCACACCAAGCCAGGTGGCGGGAGAAACGGCGGGAATAAAGGAATGGCGCTGGTCGCTCATGCCGGCAGCGTCATCGCGAGAGCGGTCTGCGTCTGCCTGGCGCGAAAATCCAGCAGCTTGGCGGCGAGCACCTCGTCCGCCGCGGCCAGGATCGCGACCGCGGTCAAGGCGGCATTGGCAGCACCAGCTTCGCCGATCGCGAAGGTCGCGACCGGAATACCCTTGGGCATCTGCACGATCGACAGCAGCGAATCCTCGCCGCGCAGGTATTTCGACGGCACCGGCACCCCGAGCACCGGCACGATGGTTTTTGCCGCCAGCATGCCGGGCAGATGGGCCGCGCCGCCGGCTCCCGCGATGATTGCGCGCAGGCCGCGCTGCCGGGCCGACTCGGCATAGGCAAACATCTGGTCCGGCATGCGGTGCGCGGATATCACCTGCGCCTCGTGCGCAACGCCGAAATCCTTCAATATCGCGACCGCGTGCTGCATCACCTCCCAATCGGACGAGGACCCCATTACCACGCCCACCAGGGGCGCCTTTGCAAGCGCTTCTCCGCTCATGTCAATCCTTCAGGTCCTGGCCGGTCAGGCGTGTCAGCGCTTCACGGTATTTGGCGCTGGTCTTCTCGATCACGTCGGCGGGCAAAGCCGGCGCCGGTGCGGTCTTGTTCCAGCTGGTGATGGTTTCAAGATAATCGCGCACGAACTGCTTGTCGAACGACGGCGGCGACATGCCGGGCGCATAGGAGTCCGCCGGCCAGAAGCGTGAAGAGTCGGCGGTCAGCACTTCGTCCATCAGGTGCAACACGCCTTGCTCATCGAGGCCGAATTCGAACTTGGTGTCGGCGATGATGATGCCGCGCGTCGCCGCATAATCGGCAGCGGTCCGGTACAGCGTGATGCTGACGTCGCGGATTTTGCCAGCCAGCTCCTTGCCGATACGGTTTTCCACTTCGGCGAAGCTGATGTTTTCATCGTGCTCGCCGAGGTCAGCCTTGGCCGCCGGCGTGAAGATCGGTTCCGCCAGCTTGTCGGCCTGACGCAATCCGGGCGGCAGGGCCACACCGCACACGCTGCCGTTGGTTTGATAATCCTTCCAACCGGAACCGATGAGATAGCCGCGCACCACCGCTTCGATCATGATCGGCTTGAGCCGCTTGGCGACCACCGCGCGGCCGCGCACCTGGTCGGCCTCATCCGCGCGCACCACGCTTTCCGGCGCGATGCCGGTGACATGATTCGGCACGATTCCCGCCAGTTTGGCGAACCAGAAGTCGGACATCTGGTTCAGCACCTTGCCCTTGCCTGGAATCGGTTCATTCATCACAACGTCGAAGGCCGACAGACGGTCGGAGGTAACGATCAAGATCTTGTCATCGCCGACAGCGTAGTTGTCGCGTACTTTGCCGCGCCCGAGAAGCGGGAGGGAGGTAATGGAGGATTGGTAAAGACTGGTCATGGGTTGTCCATAAAAAACGGAGCCGGCGGACGCATACGCGCCACCGGCCGGTTGGCTCGCGAACGATTACTGCACGATTTGCGCGAGTTCGCCTTTCTTGTATTTCTCCGCGATCTTTTCGAGCGGCAGCGCCTTGATCTTCGCGGCTTGGCCTTCGCAGCCGAAAGACAGGAAGCGCGCCTTGCACACCAGTTTGGCCGCTTCGCGCGCCGGCTTCAGGTAATCGCGCGGATCGAACTTGGAGGGATTCTCGACAAAATAACGGCGGATCGCGCCGGTCATCGCCAGGCGGATGTCGGTATCGATGTTGATCTTGCGTACGCCATGCTTGATGCCTTCCTGGATTTCTTCGACCGGTACGCCGTAGGTCTCTTTCATGTCGCCGCCGAACTCGCGGATCTCGGCCAGCAATTCCTGCGGCACCGAGGAGGAACCGTGCATCACCAAGTGCGTATTCGGGATGCGCGCATGGATTTCCTTGATGCGCTGGATAGCCAGAATGTCGCCGGTCGGCTTGCGCGAAAACTTGTAGGCGCCGTGCGATGTGCCGATCGCAATTGCGAGCGCGTCGCATTGCGTCAGCTTGACGAAATCGGCTGCCTGCGTAACGTCGGTCAGCAACTGCTCGCGCGTCATCGTGCCGTCCGCGCCGTGGCCGTCTTCCTTGTCGCCCTTCATGGTTTCCAGCGAACCGAGTACGCCCAGTTCGGCTTCGACCGTGACCCCGATCGCATGCGAGAACTCGACAACCTTGCGCGACACCTCGACGTTGTACTCATAGGTCGAGACCGACTTGCCGTCTTCATTGAGCGAGCCGTCCATCATGACCGAGGTGAAACCGGAGCGGATCGCCGCCATGCAAACCGCAGGCGATTGCCCGTGGTCCTGGTGCATTACGACCGGGATATGGGGATAGGCTTCGACCGCCGCCGAGATCAAGTGGCGCAGGAAAGCTTCGCCGGCATACTTGCGCGCGCCTGCCGACGCTTGCATGATGACCGGTGCGCCGACTTCATTGGCCGCTTCCATGATGGCGGTGACCTGTTCCAGATTGTTGACGTTGAATGCCGGCAGACCGTAGCCGTTTTCGGCAGCGTGGTCGAGCAATTGACGCATGGATACGAGAGGCATGGTGATTCTCCAAACAAGTGAATAATTAGTACTCGCCGATCTTCATGATCTTGAGGGCGTTCGTCCCGCCGACCTGCCCCATCGGCTCACCCCAGGTGACGACAACCGTGTCGCCCCTCTGCACCACGCTATTGGCCAGCAGTAAATCATGCGCCGCTTTCAGCACCGCCTCGCGGTCAGTCGACTGCGCAAGCTCAAATGTGCTGACGTTGCGATAGAGCGCAGCCTTGCGCTGGGTCGCCACACTCGGTGTTATCGCGAAAATCGGAATATCGATATTGTGACGGCTCATCCAGAGTGCGGTCGAACCGGACTCCGTCAAGGCCGCAATCGCCTTCACGCGCAAGTGGTACGCGGTAAACAAGGCGCCATACGCAATCGACTGGTCGATGCGGTTGAACGTCACGTTCAGGAAGTCGGCATCAAGCTTGCAGACGTCGGACTTTTCCGCTTCGATGCAAATCGCCGACATCGCCGCCACCGTCTCGATCGGATATTTGCCGGATGCGGTTTCCGCCGAGGTCATCACGGCATCGGTGCCGTCCAGCACGGCGTTGGCCACATCCGACACTTCGGCGCGGGTTGGGACTGCATTGACGATCATCGACTCCATCATCTGCGTCGCGGTGATGGTGAGCTTGTTGGAGGCGCGCGCCATCTTGATCATGCGCTTTTGCAGCGCCGGCACAGCAGCGTTGCCGACTTCAACGGCCAAATCACCACGCGCCACCATGATGCCGTCCGACACATCCAGGATTTCCTGCAGGACCGGAATCGCTTCGGCACGCTCGATCTTGGCGATCATCTGCGGCTTGTGCTTGAAATCTTCCCCGGCGATGTTGGCCAGTTGGCGCGCCATCACCATGTCGGTCGCGTTCTTGGGAAACGACACGGCGATATAGTCAGCCTTGAAACTCATCGCCGTCTTGATGTCTTCCATGTCCTTGGCCGTCAAGGCAGGCGCCGACAAACCGCCGCCTTGACGGTTGATGCCTTTGTTGTTCGACAATTCCCCGCCGATCTTGACCGTGGTATGAATGGCGCTGCCGACCACTTTATCCACCACCAGCACGATCAAGCCGTCATTCAACAGCAGCACGTCGGCCGGCTTCAGGTCACGCGGCAATTCCTTGTAGTCGAGTCCGACCTGTTCCTGATTGCCCATCGTGCAGGCCGCATCAAGGATGAACTTGGCGCCGTTCTCCAGTTGAATCTTGCCGTGCTCAAACTTGCCGATGCGGATTTTCGGGCCTTGCAAATCGGCCATGATCGCCACTTCGCGCCCGCATGCCGCGGCTGCCTGCCGAATCATGTCGGCGCGGTCGATATGGTCTTGCGCCTTGCCATGCGAGAAGTTCAAGCGTACGACATCGACGCCCGCCAAAAACATGCGTGTGAGCGTATCGAGATCGCTGGAAGCCGGACCGATCGTGGCAACAATTTTCGTGGCGCGGGACAAGGACATTATTTATTCTTTCAAGGAGTTTCGACTGACTGGACACAGGACAGCACTGAAAATTTGTTCAGTCGCCTTGCCTTATTTCGCAGCTCTTTCTTCCAGAATCGCCACTGCGGGCAAAGTCTTGCCTTCCAAAAACTCCAGGAAGGCACCACCGCCGGTCGAGATGTAGCCGACCTTGTCGCTGATGTCATACTTGGCGATCGCCGCCAGGGTATCGCCGCCGCCGGCGATCGAGAAGCCTTTTGCATCGGCAATCGCGTACGCCAGCGTCTTGGTGCCTTCCGCGAACTGATCGAATTCGAATACCCCTACCGGCCCATTCCATACGATAGTGCCTGCTTGCGTGATTTGCTGGGCCAGCAGCGCTGCCGTCTTGGGGCCGATATCGAGAATCATGTCGTCGTCCGCCACATCCTTGACGTCCTTGACGGTTGCCTGGGCGGTAACGGAGAACTCCTTGGCGCACACCACGTCGAGTGGAATCGGCACCGAAGCCCCGCGCTTGGCCATCATGTCGATGATGGCTTTCGCATCGGCCACCAGTTCGGCTTCGGCCAGCGATTTGCCGATTTTCAGGCCGGCTGCCAGCATGAAGGTATTCGCAATACCGCCACCGACGATCAGGTTATCGACTTTGTCAGCCAGCGTCTTGAGAATCGTCAGTTTGGTCGAGACTTTCGAGCCGGCGACAATCGCCACCAAAGGCCGGGCCGGTTGGCCGAGCGCCTTGCCCAGCGCATCGAGTTCGGCTGCCAGCAAAGGGCCGGCGCAGGCAATCGGCGCAAACTTGGCGATGCCGTGAGTGCTGGCTTCGGCGCGGTGTGCGGTGCCGAAGGCATCGTTGACATACACGTCGCACAGCTTGGCCATCTTCTGTGCAAGTTCGTCGCTATTCTTTTTCTCGCCCTTGTTGACGCGGCAGTTTTCCAGCAGCACCGCTTGTCCCGGCGCCACGTCGACGCCATCGACCCAGTTCTGCTTCAACGCGACCGGCTGGCCGAGCAGTTCCGACAGGCGTTTCGCGATCGGGGCCAAGGAATCTTCCGGCTTGAACTCACCTTCGGTCGGACGACCGAGATGCGAGGTAACCATCACTGCGGCGCCGGCTTGCAACGCCTGGCTGATCGCCGGCACCGATGCCCGGATGCGGGTATCTTCAGTGATATTGCCCGCATCGTCCTGCGGCACGTTGAGATCTGCACGGATAAAGACGCGCTTGCCTTGGATTTGATTACTGGCGATCAAGTCGCTCAATCGGTTGAATTGCATGGGCAGCCCAGTATGGTCAAGGAAGGGAAAACCCCTATTTTACCGCACCGCATCAGCCCACAAAACCGTTTTTGATTATCAAAAAATTTACAAAATCAGCCGCAACGCAGTAAACATAGCCATTCCGACCATGATCGTCCCCAGCAAATGACGGGTTGCCGCGAAAAACAGCGCAGCACCGATTCCGGCCAATAATTTGGGGTTCATCAAACTCAAATTGAGTACGCCCTCTGCCAACACCAAGTCAGGCGCAACGATGGCCGCCAGCGCGGCGGCAGGAGCGTAGCGCAACGCGTGCTGGATCTTGGCCGGCAGCTTGATCGCACCACCAAACAGAAAGAAAGCAAAACCGCGCGTCAAAATTGTCGCAACCGTCAACAGGAGAATGGTGAGCCAGATATCGCGTTCGCTCATGCAGCCTCCTCCTTGTCTTTTTTATTTTCGATGAGCGTATCGATCCCCATCGCGACGCCGATGCCAGCAATGACCGCAATCAGCAACCCCAACCGGTAGGGCAAACCGGCCGCGGCGATCGCGATCACGGCCGCCACCACTACCCCAGCTAGCGCCGGGGCATTGCTGATAAGTGGAATCATGATCGCGAGCAGAGCCAGCGTGCCCGCAAAGCCGACGCCCCAACTCTGCGGAATCTTACTCGCCAACAGGATGCCGGCGACCGAACCGGCTTGCCAGGTACACCAATTGGGATAGGCGATGCCGGTGAAGAATCCGACCTTGCCAGCCGGCTGATACAAACTGTCGGGTTGAAAGCGCCGCGGAAAAAAAGCCATCATCATGTCAGCATTGAAATAGCCGTACCAGATTCGCTTATACCAAGGCAGATGGGCAAAATGCGGACCAAGCGCCGCAGCGAAAATCACGAAACGCAGATTGACAATCATTGCAGTGACGAAAATCACCAGCACCGAGGCATTGGCTGCAATCAGGGGCAACGCGGCCAATTGCGCCGAACCGGCAAATACCAGGAAAGTCATCCCCAGCGCCTGCCCCAGCGTCAGACCGGACTTCACCATCGCCATTCCGGACACCAAGCCCCACGCAAAAATGCCGGGCATGGTCCCCGCACTCAGCTTGAAGCCGTCGCGAAATGCTTGCTTTTCCAGCTCACCCGAATTTGCATCCACAGAAATCGTGCCTGTATTACTCATACGCCGCAAAAAAAATGAAACGCACTGCTTAAACTTGGATCACCAAGCTGGAGGGGTAAATTATTTTACCGAGAGCAAGAATTTCATCTAAGCGATATATTTTTCACTCCATTGCAAATCAAATTCACATATGGGTGATCTGAATCAATCGCCGCGCCGACATTCTACCCACCGATGATTATTCCGGATGGCCCGAATCCGTTAAAATTGAGGTTTTGCAACAAAAGGAGTGTGACATGTCGATGGACGATCGCGACGGAAAAATCTGGAAAGACGGTAAATTGATTGAATGGCGCGACGCGACCATCCACGTATTGACTCACTCACTGCACTACGGCATGGCGGTTTTTGAAGGTGTGCGCGCTTACAAAACGCCACAAGGCACCGCGATTTTCCGGCTGAAAGAGCACACCCAGCGCCTGATGAATTCAGCCAAAATCTTCCAGATGACAGTGCCCTACGACATGGCGACGCTGATGGAAGCGCAAAAACAGGTCGTACGTGAGAACAAGCTGGAATCCTGCTACCTGCGCCCGCTGATCTGGATCGGCTCCGAAAAACTCGGCATAGCCGCCAAAGGCAACACCATTCATGTCGCGATTGCAGCTTGGCCCTGGGGCGCCTATTTGGGCGAAGACGGCTTGGCCAAAGGCATCCGCGTCAAAACCTCTTCCTTCACCCGCCATCACGTAAACGTGTCGATGGTGCGCGCCAAGGCCAGCGGCTATTACATCAACTCCATTCTTGCGAATCAGGAAGCGCTGGCCGACGGTTATGATGAGGCCTTGCTGCTCGACACCGACGGTTATGTGTCGGAAGGTTCCGGCGAAAACGTATTCGTCGTCAAGAACGGTAAAATCTACACGCCGGACTTGGCATCGTGCCTCGACGGCATCACGCGCGACGCCGTGCTGACCATGGCGCGCGACCTCGGAATAAGCGTTGTGGAAAAACGCATCACGCGTGACGAAATGTATTGCTGCGACGAAGCCTTTTTCACTGGCACCGCAGCCGAAGTCACACCGATCCGCGAGCTTGACAACCGCGTGATCGGCGAAGGAAAACGCGGCCCCATCACCGAAAAATTGCAATCGCTGTTTTTCGACGTGGTTGCCGGCAAGGCGCCCCAGTACGAACAATGGCTGACACTGGTCTAAGGACAACGGCGAAAACCGAATTGCGAGAACATCATTGCCGCCCTCTTCCGTTCGCGGTAGAGGGGAAACGGGTGAGTCCTCATGCGGCTTTCACGTCAAGCACCCAAGAATTGGAAATCCGGAGAAATAGATGAGCGAAGTAAAACAAAAAGCCGCGGTTGTTGAGCTGGAGGGCAAGGATTTGCCGGCGTATTGTCCGAACGCCGCGATGCCGATCTGGTCATCTCACCCGCGCGTGTTCCTGGATCTGGCGCACAATCCAGAAGCGAAATGCCCTTATTGCGGGACCGTCTATCGGCTCAAGCCAGGTACCGCTGCGCACCGCCATTGAAATATTCATTCGTGATTCTCACGCCCGGCGGATGGCGATGACGTTTACAGCGCAAGCATGGCGTCGCATTTGGCAACATATCAGAAATGAACGGCCGGCAGATTTGCCGGCCAGGTCTTATTTCTTTTCAGGAATCATTTTTCTGCTGCCGGCGCTCGCGCTCAGCACCCATATCGGTATCGGCCTGATCGAGGCAGCAGTTATGATGGCGCTTCTGCGGGATTTCCGAGCCTTATGGTCGAGCCGCGGCGAACTGTTCGGCGCGGCTCGATGGATTATCCTGGCATTTGGCTTGAATCTTGGGCTTGCCGCCGTTTCCGTCACGTGGTTCGATTCCCGGATTTCCTTTCTTGAAAATCCTTTGCGGCAATTCCTGATGGCTGGTGCGATCGGCTTGATCGCACTATCCAAACCCAAAGCCCAATGGTTCTGGTACGGCTTGTTCGTCGGCACGGTGAGTGCAGCCGGCCTGGCAATCTTCCAACGATTCGCCTTGGATTGGGAACGTGCCGGCGGTTTCCATCACATCATCATGTTTGGCGACATCGCCATGGCAATGGGTTTGATGTCCTTGGCAAGTATTCCCCACTTCAGGCACACCCGCTTGTCGGCGTTGCCCTATATCGGATTTTTGGCCGGCCTGACCGCATCGATTCTGTCGGGAACCAGGGGAGGATGGCTGGCCATGATCTTGGCTTTTATTCCCCTGTATCTGTATGACATGCCGATGGCTCGCCACAAAATCGTTGCGGGCATTACCGCAGCCGTGGGCTTTATTGTCGCGGCAGCCTATATCCCGGTATTCGGCGTAGCGCAACGACTGGCGATTGCATCTTCCGATATTCAACAATTCGAGATGGGAAATACGCAATCATCGATTGGCGCCCGGCTTGAAATGTGGCGCGGCGCGTGGAAAATGTTGATTGAACACCCATTTATGGGAGTCGGCCGAGCCAACTTCAACAAGGGGCTCAATGAACTCATCGCACGTGGCGAAATCAGCAATTCCGTCAAATATTTTTACCATGCGCACAATGAGATGTTCCATGCGCTTGCAACCGAAGGCATCCTCGGCGGGCTAGTATTGGCTTTTGTATATGGCGCGCCCATCATTTTCTTTGTTCGATACTTGCGCCGCTCGGATGCATCGCAATCCTATGCATTGGCAGGTTTGCTGATGGTTTTGTCTTTCATCGGATTCGGCATGACGCAGGCACTCTTCTCACACCATGTCGGCGTCGCATTTTATGCGCTGACGATAAGTGTGTTGACCGGCATCTGCATTACGCGTCAAGAACAAAATCCTTCCGATGCCGATCAGGTTGGCAGTGGGCGATAACACCTCCCGGCAAACCCGGTTTCAACGCCTGGTCGAGGCGGTGCACGTTCCGCCATTTCCGCAAAAAATTCCGCTGGAGACGGATTACCTGAACAATAAATCCGGCGCCAGCATTCTTTGGAGACGCTTGCGACCGTGGTTGCGCCTGGCTGCTTCCGGTCAGACGTCGCGGCAGCAACAAAGCCTTGGCACCGGCCCAAAGCGGTTGCTGTGGATCTATAAAGGTTCACCTCAGATCGGCGATGCATTGATGGATTTGAGTAGTCGCATTCTGCTGAAAGATACGGAATTCCGGATCGATCTTTATACCGATCCGCATTTGGCCGAGCTGTTCCGGACTGACGATATTTTTACCCGCGTTTTCTCAGATGCCGACGAGATTCGCCCGTCTGACTACGATCTTGTGATCGTCGATTCTTTTAAGGCACGCTGCCTGCAAGTGAAGATCCGTCATTTGCGCACCACCCCGTTCGTTACGATGCGCGGATACTTCGCCGGCCCGGAATTCAACCGGACCTTGTTCAGTTTCTTTCGGATGCGGCAACTGCTGGGACTGCCGTCCGACGAAGAGCAAGACATAGCTGCGTTAGCCGTACCCCATCTAACCAGCTCGGCGCCGGACAAAGAAGCAGCCTCACAATTGCCGATTTCATCGAATGCGATTGGATTCGCCATAGGCGGGGCAGAACCCGTGCGAACCTACCAACAATGGGAGAGCGTTATTTGCGAGCTGATCAGGCTTGGAAAGGTCACCCAGATCGTCATGCTGGGCTCGGAAAATGGACGTGCCATGGGCGAAAATATCATTGCTGCAGCCGGCCCCTCCGCACATCGCATTGTCAATTGCATCAGCCAATTTACCTTGGCGCAGAGTTTTGAAATCATCAAGAAATGCCGCTTTCTAGTGTGTTGCGACGGCGGTCTGCTGCATCTGGCCAATGCCGCACATGTACCTACCGTTTCCTTGTTCGATCGGCAGGTGGCTCCGGATATGCGGCTGACTCCCGCCAACAAATCAATACCGCTCCAATCGAAAGGGCGAATCAACGATTTGCCGGTACGGGATGTCATCGATGCCATAAAGCAGGCCCTAGCGTTGTTTCCATGAGCGAAAGCCGCATGACATGAGCAATTTTTCCGGACCCGGAAATATGGCTAAATCACGGAAAATGCCGGACGCCGCCAGCGATGTCGAAGCTGCGCTCTACAATGCGGTCGAGTGCGCCGATATTGAAGCCCAGATAGTCTTATGGGCAGATGAAGAGGACATTGCCTGTCTCCAACTGATGGCTATCCACAACGTTCTCAAGGAACTTAAGCACGCAGAAAGCGATCAGCAAAATGTGCATGTGCCCGCCCCCAACGTCGACGTGAAAACGCCGCATCGCTGGCGCATCGCATTCCATCATGCATTGATCGCACCGGGCAAGGGAACGTTTTGGCATCTGCCGGGCGCGGCATGCATTGATCCAGGCGATGAATCGAAGCGTACATCGATACCAACAGCATGCCGCCCATTGGGAGAAGTGAACCATCCTTATGTTGCCGGACGCAGGAGTTCATACCAATGACGTATCCCGCCCCACGCTGGCTGCCAGGCGGCCATTTGCAAACCATCTACCCGGCGACTTGCATCGCCAAGCCCCAGGTTGCTTATCGCCGTGAACGCTGGGAAGCGCCCGACGGCGATTTCGTCGATATCGATTTTGTCGATGGCGTGCCGGGCCGGCCCTTCATCGTCCTATTTCATGGCCTCGAAGGTTCATCCGATAGCCATTATTCGCGTGCTTTGATGGCACAAATCACCCGCCTCGGCTGGTCCGGCGCGGTACCGCATTTCCGCGGATGTTCGGGTGAGTTGAATTTGGCGCCGCGTTTCTATCATTCCGGCGATGCACAAGAAGTCGACTGGATTGTGCGACGGCTTGCGGCGCTCGGCAAGTCGCGCGCCGCAAGCCGGTTTTATGCAGCGGGCGTATCACTGGGGGGCAACGCCTTATTACGTTGGCTGGGCGAGTCGCAGCGTCAGGCCGAAATTGTCGACGCTGCTTGTGCTATTTCCGCACCGCTCGACCTGGCGGGCGGCGGCGCCGCTCTGTCGCGCGGGCTTAACCTGATATACACCCACCTCTTTATGCAGACCTTGAAGCCCAAATGCCTGCAAAAACTCGCGCAATTTCCTGGACTATTCAACCGCGAAAGCATGCTGCGCGCCCGCAATCTATACGAATTCGACAACGTTGTGACCGCTCCGCTGCACGGCTACCGCGACACCGATGACTATTGGAACCGCGCCAGCGCCCGGCATGTGCTGACCGACATCACCGTACCAACCCTGGTGTTGAACGCACAAAACGATCCCTTCCTGCCAGCTCAGCATTTGCCGCGCGCAGCGTCGGATTGTGTCACGTTGGACTATCCCATGGAAGGTGGCCATGTCGGTTTTGCTGCGGGCTCCTTGCCCGGGCACCTTGACTGGTTGCCGCAGCGCATGATCCGATTTTTGGAAGGTGACAATCCGATGACGACGGAGCCAGCGCAATAGGACGCGCCCTCCAGTACAGGATGGATCAGCATCAGACATGATTCGCGTTATATGGGTAGAGGGAATAATCTATACTGGCTGTATCCAGGCAAGCAAAAAACTCAAAGACAAGCATATGGATGAAAACGTCAAACAGGCGATGGCAAAATGGCCGAACGTGCCGCATTGCTATGGCTGGCTGGGGTTGGACGCACGCGGCAATTGGCGTATGCGCGACGAACGCGCACAGACACTTGGCTCGGCGGGAGACAAGATCGCCCATTCCGCTCTGCTCGGCTTCATTAACCGCAATTACACCAGTGACAGCAAAGGACGCTGGTATTTCCAGAACGGACCGCAGCGGGTGTACGTAAATCTGGAAGCAACGCCTTATATCGCGCGCACCGATCCGGCTCAAGGATTTGTTTTGCACACTGGCGAACCCGTGTCAATCATCGATGCCGCCTGGATGACGGATAAGGGTCAATTGGTACTGGAAGCCGGCTCCAAAGTTGCGCTAGTGGATGACCGCGACATGGCGCAATGCATGGCAATGATGTGCATTGATGACGCCCCCGTCAGTGACGAGCAATTACTGGCTTGGCTGGATCAAAAAGAAAATACGGATTTGCTTTACTTGGTCCACCCCAGCAGAAAAATCCCGGTGCGGCATCTGGCATACGATGCAATGGCCACCCATTTCGCCTTTGTAAAAATGCCGCAAGCCGACGACAACTGACTAGAGCATTTTTAGCCTGACCGTGCGGAGTCAAGGTCAGGCCGAGGAGCGGACGCGTACAGACGTACGCCGAGCACCGGAGGCCTGAGATTGGCCCGTACGGTCAGGCTAAAAATGCTCTAGCGCTCCTTCTGTCCATCTTTCAGTTCATCGCGTCGCCGCGCCTGAAACTCGCGCTCCCTCGCATCAATTACCGACAAATCATAAAACGTGGCATCCGGTGCGCGCCGTGCGATGGACAATTGCTCCAGTGCCGTAGGCAAACTTCCCGAAAGTGCATACGACTCTGCCAAGGCCATATGCTGCAAGGCTTGCTTGCCCTGCGCCGCATAGGTTTTGGCCAAACGCTCCTGGAGTTGCGGCTCCTGGCGATACAGCTGAATCTGATCGCGCAGATAATGCACCGCATCGTCATTGCGCCCGGCTGCAATCAAGACATCGGCGTATTGGCGCGCAATCCCACGCGACAATGGAAATTGGGTAAGAGCAGACTCCGCTTCCTTCATTGCTTCGGCCGGCCGGTTGGCGGCAAGCTTGATATCGATCGCCAAGCTGCTCAAGACCACATTTTGCCCCCCTGCCTTCGACACGGTGGGCAATGATTGGGCGGCAGTGCGCGCCTCCTGCAGCAAAGACTGGGCCTTGGCAAAATCACGCTGCTTGAGCGCCACCAGCGCCAAGCCGTATTTTGCGGCGACAGTCTGAAGCTTGACCTCTTGATGTAATTGATTCTCGAACACGAGCGCAGCGTCGCGCCATCCTTGCGGCGAATTATTCTGCAACACGCGGGCGCGGGCGCGGATCAGATGGAAATCGAGGCTGTCGGCGCGCTGTTTATAACGCTGCTCGCGGATTCGCGCCTGGATGTCGGCGATGCGTTCTGTGGTCAAGGGATGGGACAGCAAAAAAGCCGGCACCGATTCGGAATAGGAACGCGATGCCGTTTGCATCCGTCCGAATAATGCGACCATGCCGGACGGATCAAAACCGCCATCACGCAAGATCTGAAACCCGACGCGATCAGCTTCGCGCTCGGCATCCCGGCTGAAGTTGAGTTGCCGCTGCAAGCTGACGCCTTGTCCCCCCATTAACAACGCGGCAGAGGCATCCGGACTCGAACGCGACGCCAGTGCCGCCAATACAGCCGACGCCAGCGGAATAAGCGCGTCCTTGCGTTGTTTTCCCAACATACGCGCAATGTGGCGCTGCGCCACGTGACCGATTTCATGGGCCAATACCGAGGCCAGCTCCGATTCATTCTGCGCAGCCAGAAGCAGCGCGGAATGCACGGCAATGAACCCGCCTGGCAATGCAAATGCATTCAGCATCGGATCGCGTACAGCGAAAAAGAAAAAGTCGAAATCCGCCTCGCCGCGCGCTTCGGGCCGTATTGCAAGCAGGCTGTTGCCGAAGTTATTCAGGTATTCAATAGTAGGCGCATCATCCAGATAATCCGGATCGCGTCGGATATCGTGCATGATTTGCTCGCCCAGTTTGCGTTCCATTAAGGGCGATAGCTCTTCGCGATCGGTGTCGCCCAGGCTGGGCAGGTTTTGTGAGGCGGAGCTTGATTGTGAAACGGCGGCGGGAATGACGCACATGAGTGCCGTCATCACAACGGCAAGGAGATACGGTTTCATACTATTCTGTATCCACTTGAAATCCGCTCGAGGAATCCAATACGGCACCGCAGATATTGGCACTTGCCGGCCGCATTTCAATGTAGATGTTTGTCATGCAATAGGACATCGGGTCGGTCTCAAAAAACGTCTGGAACAAATGGCGCGTGCAGCTACGGTGCTATGATACCCCCACTCCTCGCATGTTCTGAAATCCTCAAACTTTGTTACCAATGAGCACAAAAAAAGAGCATCAACAGCCTGATTCTGCGGTTAAGGCACTGACCCATTTTGACAGCAGTGGCCAGGCGCACATGGTAGATGTCGGTGAGAAAGACGAAACCCATCGCATCGCTGTTGCGGAAGGCAGCATTAGGATGAAACCCGAGACACTTGCAATCATCCAATCAGGCAACGCAAAGAAAGGCGATGTACTTGGCATCGCCCGTATCGCGGCCATCATGGGAGCAAAGCGCACCAGTGATTTGATTCCGCTTTGTCATCCTCTTGCATTGACGCGTGTTGCGGTTGAGTTCAGGATTGATGAGGCGTTGTCAAGCGTTACGTGTACTGCGCGGGTGGAGATGTTTGGCAAGACCGGAGTTGAGATGGAGGCGCTCACTGCAGTACAGATTGGGTTGCTGACGATTTATGACATGTGCAAGGCTGTCGATCGCGGCATGGTGATGACGGAGATTCGCGTCTTGGAAAAATATGGGGGGAAGTCGGAGCATTGGCTGGCTCAATGAGGTTGCGAACTTTAATCAATGGGGTCGGACTCAATTGCAGTAGTTTGTTCTGACACAAAAGCCTTGCCAAAGGGGGAGGTTACCCGGTTGATATAGGTGCGACTCTATCAACCCAGTGCGAAAGCACCAAGGAGTGAGGCCGGATCAGTGGTTTGACGTTGGCGTTCACACAGCTTAACCTCTACTTTTAAGTTCGCTTAAAAATGGGGATCACCAATTAAATTGGGACCGCATTATCGCCACCGCATAACCGCTTTGAGCGACTCACAAAATAAAGCCCCCGGCTTTGCCGGAGGCTACTTACTAAACACTCTCGCACCCGTCGATATCGAGAGTAGCTTTAAGGCAAATTTTTATAGACTGTCGAAATTTAGCGGCAATTTGACGGCGAATATTTTGCTATCATCGTTCCTGCCGTTGCACCACCCATACCACCCGCACCAGCCACTGCACCTCCC
>CBIHON010000048.1:0-38540 GCA_966211965.1 uncultured Burkholderiales bacterium
AGGCTGGTTCAAGCATTGCGGCTACACCTTACATTAAATCGCGAACCGCTCTAGAACCTGCGCAGATAGGTTCTAAAGCGGGTTTTTAATCCGGATACTTCCTGGTTATGGGCAGATTGGCCCAGGCCGGCAGTGCTTGTCGCCAGAAGTCCTCAATCGAGGATGAGTGATCGACCGGCAATCCAAGCATCTGCGCCGCGCTCAGCAGCTCCTTGACCGGCTCCAGCACGTCAAGCGCCTGCGCACCGGTCTGTTTCGATAGTTTTTCCCCAATCGCATTTGTGACGACCGGCACGTGCAGGTAATGCGGCGTCGGCAGATGCAGCAGGCGCTGCAGATAAATCTGACGCGGTGTCGAGTCGAGCAGGTCTGCACCGCGCACCACGTGCGTGACTCCTTGTGCCGCATCGTCCACCACCACCGCCAGTTGGTAAGCCCAAAATCCGTCGGCTCGCTTCAACACGAAATCGCCGGCTTCCGATGCCAGATGCTGCGTTACCGTACCGATCCAGCGATCTTCGAAGCTGATACATTCCAGCGGCTCGGCTTCTGGCGGAACACGCAGGCGAAATGCACGCGCGACTTTCCCTGGCGCCAGGCCGTGGCGGCACAGACCGGGATAGACAGCCGCACCATCGGCAGCGATGCCGATGCGTGAATCGGCTATTTCACGCCGCGTGCAGCCGCAGGCATAGATATGGTCGCTGAGACGATCGAAAGCGGCCTCATACAGAGCCTTGCGCTTACTTTGCACGACTACCTCGCCATCCCATTGCATGCCCAGCGAGAGCAGCGTATCGAGGATCAGTTCGGCGGCTCCGCGCAGAGTGCGCGCCTCGTCGATATCCTCCATACGCACCAGCCATTGCCCTTGCCGTACTTTTGCATCGAGGTAGCTGGCCATCGCCGCAACCAGCGACCCTGCATGGAGCGGGCCGGTTGGGGAAGGGGCGAAACGTCCAACGTAAGTGCTCATGTCGTTAATGCCATAGAGGCAATCGCATGGAAAATTTGCAAGGCTTCCAAGAGCAGGTTCATCGGAGAATTCTTATTTGAAATAATTGAAGGATTTGTTCGAAATTATGCTCTCTTTTATTCCATGCCGAGAGCCTATAGTTCGAAACATACGCAAATGGTTTGCACACCGGGGGCAACAACATGATCGAATTACGCAAAAGCGAAGAACGCGGCCACGCCAGTCACGGCTGGCTCGATAGCTATCACAGCTTTTCCTTCGCGGATTATTGCGACCGCGAGCATATGGGTTTCGGGCCCTTGCGGGTGATCAATGATGATCGTATCGAAGCCGGGGCCGGCTTCGGCATGCATGGGCACAAGGATATGGAAATCATCACCTACGTGCTGGAGGGCGAACTGGCGCACAAGGACAGCATGGGCAACGGCAGTGTGATACGGCCAGGCAACGTGCAGCGTATGAGCGCCGGGAAAGGGGTGATGCATTCCGAATTCAATCATGCAAAAGATCGGACTACCCGTCTGCTGCAAATCTGGATCGAACCTGACCAGTTCGGCATCGCGCCCAGCTACGAAGAAAAGCATCTCGATGAGATGGACAAGCGTGGCCGCTTGTGCCTGATCGCCGGACCGGGTGCGAGCGGCGACGCGGTCATGATTCATCAGGATGCGCGCCTGTATGCAGGATTGTTTGACGGCGCCGAATCCGCTGTTTTTCCACTTGCCTCCGGGCGCAGGGCTTACCTGCATGTCGCGCGTGGAGAGGTAAAAGTCAACGGCGTCCTGCTCAGAGAGGGGGATGCATTGAAGTTGACTGACGAAAAGAACATCGAGATTGCCGAAGGGCGGCAAGCTGAAGTGCTGTTGTTCGACCTGCCCTGAAAGTTGTTGGGGAAACGGGCTCGGAAATCGCCATAAGGCCGAAATAAGGCCTTGCGCGGCGCGATCTTTGCCAGATGCGGAGGTAAGTTCGTGCGCAGCGCATTTTGTATGATTAAGAGTCCGTCTTGCCCTTTTTTGTTTTTTTCGGACAAACCAAAGGCTTTAACACGCCGTCAATTCTGTTCGCATCAGTCGCCAAAACGCCATTTGGTCGAACCTGAACAGTAAAAAGTCGAGGTGCAGTCATTGGAGTGCAGTCATTGGATCGCCGCCGCACTGAGCGGAGTGTTTTTCCCGCACATCGATTACATATCCCAGCTTCGCGGATTGCGAAGAAGTTTCCAAGCTAATGCATTCGATTGCCAAAGATGTCAGCTTGTATGCTTGCACAGCTTTTTCGACAAGCATCGCTGCTTCGTCTTCTGACGACACGGTTTTGGGAACGAGGGGACACTGTTGGCCAGCATAGGAAAAAGTACTGGAACAGATGAGTGCGAAGCCCAGGACTCTTGCAAGAATCGAATAGGCAAGTTTATTTCGCATCGTACTGATCCAGGTGATAGGCTTTAATGACTTGCTTTAGAGCATTTTTAGCCTGACCGTACGGGCCAATCTCAGGTCTCCGGTGCTCGGCGTACGCCTGTACGCGTCCGCTCCTCGGCCTGACCTTGACTCCGCACGGTCAGGCTAAAAATGCTCTAGCTTATTTGCATGTGCAGCTTGCCGTGATCTGTTGGCCTAAAAGGTGCGGGTCAACCGAATCATCGTTCATCTCAGCTTGCACAATGCGGACAAGACTCGCCATAAACATACAAAGGCGAAAGTTGCTCCCGCGGCGTCACCACCGCCCGGCATGCAAAGCACTGCGCCGTCACCGTCGCTTCCAATTTCGGATTCAAGGCTGTGCGCCGGTCGAATACAAAACAATCACCGGTGTAGTGGTCGCCGCCGACTTCCTCGAAATATTTCAGGATTCCGCCCTCCAGCTGGTACACGCTGTCAAAGCCGATATTCTGCATATGGATCGCCGCCTTCTCGCAGCGGATGCCGCCGGTACAGAATGTGACGACGGTTTTGCCGTCCAGTTCGTTCTTGTGCTGCGCCACCACTTCCGGGAATTCGCTGAATTTGGTGATGCGGTAATCGATCGTATTCTCGAACGTGCCGACATCGACTTCGAAGGCATTGCGCGTGTCCAGCATCACGACCGGCTTGCCTGCATCGTCATGGCCCTGGTCCAGCCAACGCTTGAGCGTCTTCGCTTCGACTGCGGGAGCACGGCCTTTTTCCGGCTGGATCAGCGGCATGCGCATCGTGATGATTTCGGGTTTGAGCTTGACCAGCATGCGTTTGAAGGACTGTTCTTCCGAATAGCTTTCCTTGACCTCGATATCGGCAAAGCGCGGGTCGGCGCGCAACCAGGCGAGAAAATCGTCGATCGATGCGCGCGAACCGGCCAGGAATAAATTGATGCCTTCCGGGGTGAGCAGAATTGTCCCTTTCAGGTCCAGCGTCTTGCAGCGCTCCTGGAATTTGGGCCGGATGCCGGCCGTATCGTCGATGTTGATGAATTTGTAGGCGGCGATATTTACGAAGTTTGCGGTGGACTGCATAGGATGGGAATTTACTAAGCCATTGATTTGACGATATTATAAACTTCGCTGCCAGGAATGCCGGGGAGCGAGCCCGTGCGAGGTTAAAATATCGCGATGAACTCTCCCGAATTTATCCATCTCCGCCTCCACTCCGAATATTCGATCGTCGATGGCCTCGTGCGCATCGATGATGTCGTCAAGGCGGCGGCAAAAGACCATCAGCCGGCACTGGCGCTTACCGATCTGGCCAATCTGTTCGGCATGGTCAAATTCTACAAGGCGGCGCACGGCAAGGGCATCAAGCCGATCGTCGGTTGCGACGCCTGGATCACCAACGATGACAACCGGGACAAGCCCTCGCGCTTGCTGCTGCTGGTGAAGAACAACGCCGGCTACCTGAAGCTGTGCGAACTGCTGACGCAAGCCTGGCTTACCAACCTGCATCGCGGCCGTGCCGAGATTCGTGCCGAGTGGCTGGAAAACGGCGCGGCGGAAGGCTTGATCGCACTGTCCGGCGCGCACTTCGGCGACATTGGCATGGCCCTCGAAAACGGCAATCAAGCCGCCGCGGAGCGTTGTGCGAAGCGCTGGGCCGCAGTGTTTGAAAACCAGTTCTACATCGAGGTGCAGCGTGCCGGCCAGCCGAACATGGAACAACAGGTCAGGCAATCGGTCGCGTTGGCGGCCAAGCTCGGCTTGCCGGTGGTGGCGACGCATCCGGTGCAATTCCTCTCGCCCGACGAGTTCATCGCGCACGAGGCGCGCACCTGTATTGCCGAGGGTGAGATTCTCGCCAATCCGCGTCGCATCAAGCGCTTCAACGACCAGCAATGCTTCAAGACCCAGGCCGAGATGGCCGCGCTGTTCGCCGACATGCCGGCCGCACTGCAAAACAGCGTCGAGATCGCCAAACGCTGCAACCTGACGCTGGTGCTGGGCAAGCCGAGGCTGCCGGATTTTCCGACGCCGGGCGGCATGTCCATCGACGATTTCCTGGTGCTGCAGGCCAAGGAAGGCTTGGAAAAGCGCCTGGTGCATCTCTACCCGGACGAAACGAAACGGGAACAGCAGCGGCCGCGCTATGAGTCACGTCTGAAATTCGAGACCGATACCATCATCAAGATGGGATTCCCCGGTTATTTCCTGATCGTGGCGGACTTTATCCAGTGGGCCAAGAACAACGGGGTACCGGTCGGTCCCGGCCGCGGATCAGGTGCTGGATCGCTGGTCGCATATTCGCTGTCGATCACCGACCTCGACCCGCTCCAGTACAACCTGCTGTTCGAGCGCTTCCTCAATCCCGAGCGGGTCTCGATGCCCGACTTCGATATCGACTTTTGCCAGGAAGGGCGCGATCGCGTCATTCAATATGTGAAGGATCGCTATGGCAAGGATGCGGTGTCGCAGATCGCGACCTTCGGCACCATGGCCGCAAAAGGTGCGGTGCGCGACGTCGGCCGCGTGCTCGATTTCGGTTATAACTTTTGCGACGGCATTTCCAAGCTGATTCCTTTCAAGCCGGGCAAGCTGGTGACGCTGGCCGATGCGATCAAGGAAGAGCCGCTCCTGGCCGAGCGCCTGGAAAACGAAGAAGAGGTCAAGCAACTGCTGGAACTCGCGCAAAAAGTTGAAGGCATCGCGCGCAACATCGGCATGCATGCCGGCGGCGTGCTGATCGCGCCGGGCAAGCTGACCGATTTCTGCCCGCTCTACACGCAGGGCGGCGATACCGGCGTGGTGTCGCAATACGACAAGGACGACGTGGAAGCGGTCGGTCTGGTCAAGTTCGACTTCTTGGGGCTGACCACGCTGACTATTCTCGACCGAGCGGTGCGCTACATCAAGCAGCTTGATCCGGCGATGGCCGATTTCGATTTGGCGAAGCTGCCCTTGAACGACCGGGCTTCCTACGAACTGCTGACCAAGGCGAAAACCGTCGCCGTGTTCCAGCTTGAAAGCCGCGGCATGCAAGGCATGCTAAAAGATGCGCGGCCGGACCGCTTCGAGGACATCATCGCGCTGGTGGCTTTGTACCGTCCGGGGCCGATGGACCTGATCCCGGATTTCTGCAAGCGTAAGCACGGCGAACGTTTCGAATATCCCGACCCTCGCACCGAGGGCATCCTGTCCGAAACCTACGGCATCATGGTGTATCAGGAGCAGGTGATGCAGATGGCGCAGGTGGTCGGCGGTTACTCGCTGGGCGGCGCGGACTTGCTGCGGCGCGCGATGGGTAAGAAGAAGGCGGAAGAGATGGCCGAGCATCGCCAGATTTTCCGCGACGGCGCGGCCAAGGATGGCCTGTCGCAAGAGAAGGCCGACGAGATCTTCGACTTGATGGAGAAGTTCGCGGGCTACGGCTTCAACAAATCGCACGCCGCCGCTTACGCGCTGCTGTCATACCACACGGCGTATTTGAAAGCGCATCACCCGGCCGCGTTCATGGCAGCCAACTTGTCGCTGGCGATGGATGACACCGACAAGATCAAGATCCTGGTTGAGGACGCGCTGGATATCTGCGGGCTGACGCTGCTGCCGCCGGACATCAATCAATCCGAATACCGCTTCATCCCGGTCGGTGTGCCGGGCAAGAAGGCGACCCAGATCCGTTATGGCTTGGGTGCGGTCAAGGGCTCGGGACAGAACGCCATTGAAGCGATCGTTGCCGCGCGCAAGGAAGGGCCGTTCAAGGATCTGTTCGATTTCGCCAAACGCGTCGACAAGCGCCAGATCAATCGCCGCACCATCGAGTCGCTGATCCGCGCCGGCGCTTTCGATTGCTTCAAGGTCGACCGCGCGATCTTGCTGGCCTCGGTCCCGTTGGCGATGGAAGGCGCGGAGCAAGCCGAAGCAGCCGCCAATCAGGTGAGCTTGTTCGGCGGCGATGACAGCGATCTCGAGACGCCGCCGGAATATGTGAAAGTACCGCCCTGGAACGAGAAGCAAAAGCTGACCGAAGAGAAAGTCGCCTTGGGGTTTTATCTATCCGGCCACTTGTTCGACGCCTATGCGGAAGAGGCGCGCAAGTTCGCGCGTTCCAAATTGGCCGACCTGTCGCCGTCGCGCGATCCACGTTTGATCGCAGGCGTCATCAGCGCCCTGCGCACGCAGATGACGCAGCGCGGCAAGATGGTGATCGTGACGCTGGACGACGGCAGCGCGACGGTCGACGTCACGGTCTACAACGAAGTCTACGATGCCTGCAAGAGCATGTTCAAGGAAGACGAATTTCTCGCCGTGCAAGGCAAGGTGTCGGAGGATCGCTTCGCCGGCGGCTTGCGCGTCACGGCCGAGAAGGTGATGGATATCGCGGCGGCGCGCATCCAGTTCGGGCGGCAGTTCGCGTTTTCTTTCTCGGGCAAGATGGACGCGGCGCAGATCAGGAACGCCTTGTCGGCGTATCGCTCTCCCGAGGGTTTGCCGCTGACCATGCGCTATACCCAGCATGGGATTGGTTGCGAGATTCGCTGGCCGGATGATTGGCGGGTAGCGCCGGTGGAGGCGCTGCGGCAATCGCTGGTGGAGGGGCTTGGCGTAGAGCGGGCGCTGGTAGAGTATTAAGAATCTACGTCTAGAGCATTTTCATCCTGACCGTACACGGCCAATCTTGCGCCTGCGATGCTGACCGTACCATTCGTACGGTTGCGCTTCTCGGCTCAACCTTGGCTCCTGCACAGTCAGGCTGAAACTGCTCTAGCCGCCTCCTGATCAATGTTCGTATCATTCCCGGTCCGACGCTTTCGTTCGCAAGCGCATGCATCGGGCACGGAAATCCTTTTTGAGAAGCAGTAGTTTTATCTACTGTTTCTCAGGCGCGATGGGCTGCCGCATACCACCTCCTGCTTCACCTCTTGACAGCGTACTCTCCTGAATTTTCACTTGGCACGGCGACTACACGCACCTGGACTCGTTCCGCGCAGACCTATGGAACGGACTGCAGCGGCGGCTGAAGGAGCGGCGCTGAACAGGTTCTTACCGCTCCTCCATCGAGGCGAGTGGCCGGACAACAGTGCCGCTCTGCCGTCAGGCCATTCCTCTCATGCTCTCTCAGTTACATTCTGGAAGAGGATTGTTAAATAAATTCACGGCATCGGTTTCAGAAATATTCGTCGCATCGACATTGTTTGATCCCGGCACGTCATTGGACAGCCCTCCGTTGACGCTGCACGCATATTGGCCTGAGGAGGAAATATTCATCGCCATCGACCAATAAGTTTCGCAGTTGGTGCCGATGCAGGCGTATTCATTTCCTGCCTGCTGTCCGGCTTCGTTCCAGCGAATGTCGTTGTTGGTAAGGGTAATGTTTTTGCAGGCAATGGCCGGGGAAAAATTCGCGACTTTCAGACCTTCGCCTGAGTTGCCGGGAAAGTTTTTATAAATCTTATTCCCGTCCACGACGATATCCTCGCCGCCTGCCACGCCGATGCCGACGTTCCAGGGATTGATGATGTGATTCTTGATAACCCGAATCGACTTGCCGCTGCCGTCGCCGACCATGATTCCGCTGCCACTCTTGCTGGATCCGCCCTTGATACGGTTGTAGGCAACCAGAACCGGGTCGTCGGGAAGCCCTTGCGTATCGAAAAGATTGATGTTGTCCTCGGTGTGGTTGACGCCGGTATTGTCGACCTTGTTGCAGGTGACGCGATTGCCGCCGCCGCGCACCGATGCGAATTGCACGAGTTGGCCGCGCGGAAACGGCCCCTGCATGTTCAGGCCGGTGTTGTAGCTGAAGTTCACGTGGTTGGAGTATTCAATAGCGTACAAACCTGTGCCCACATTTTCAAAATTATTGTGCTGGACCGATACGTTGGTGCTGGCAATGGCTCTGACGCCTACCGCAAAATTATCCTGGCCATCGGTATTTCCGGAATCGGTCGTATAGATGTTGGCGAACTTGTTGCCGTCTATGCTGATGCCGGTGACGTTGTCAATGAAGATCCCGTCAGCGTTTTTGAATTTGTCATGAGACAGATCGTGGAAATAACTGTTCTTGATGGTGACGTTTGCACTGTTGGCGATACGAATGCCGTGTTCGCCGCATCCGCTCAACTCGACGTTGTCGATCAGGACACTGGTTTGTGCGCCAGTCACGGTGATGCAATTGCCAGGCGATCCGGAGATACGCACGTTCTTGATTTCTACTACGGCTTCATTATTTTTCGCGATCGGCCCGGAAGGCGTGCGGCTTGGCGGCGGGGCCGGCGGCACGACAGCATCGGTTCCAAACCGGAATTTATCGAGGTTCCCTGCACCATAAGTGCCCTTGACGACAAGGAATAAGTCCTGAACTCCGGATATTGCCGGAAACGTTGCGGTTTGCCATCGACTGGTACCCCACCCTCCCGTTGAAGCAAGCGTCAATTCGCCGACCTTGGTACCGCCGGCGCCATTCAGGCGAAGCTCGATCTTTTGTCCTGCGTAGCCTGGGTCCACGGCGATCAATGCAGAAAACGACGTTGCGCCACTGCCGAAGTCAACGTTTCGGTATTGAAGGTAATCGCCATTGTCCATGTACCCGACTACGCCGCCGGAACTTTGTACACCTTGCGCCGCGTCGAAAATTTCCGCTTCGATATCTGCAAATGCATTGCGGGTTTGGGCGATGAATTTGAACTTGTCTATATTGGCGACGCCGTAAGTGCCGCGCGCCACGAGGTAAAGGTCTCGAATTCCTGAGATCGTCTGGATCGGCGTGGATTGTTTTTCGTATTTCGTCCATCCCCCAGTCGATTTGACCGTGAGTTCGCCGACCTTCGGACCGGTCGCGCTATCGAGGCGGATTTCTATCTTCTGACCTGCATAAGCAGGGTCCACGGCAACCAAGGCTTCGAAAGTGGATACCCCGTTTCCGAAATTGACCTTCTGGTATTGAAGAAAATCGCCGTTATCGAGCGAGCCGACGGCATTCGTGCCTTCGCGTGCCACGCCTTGGGCCGTGTCATAGCTTTCCGCCTCGATGCCCGTGGTCGCGATTTGATTTGCGGCGTAAGAGTGATGTATGGGTACTAGGGTATAGAACAATGTGCTCAAAAAAAGTCCGGTTTTTGAAACAGTCATTTGATCTCCATATCAATAAGGAATGTTCACAAGAGGTGACGGGCAAATCTTGGGGCCGATTGTGCACCGCAATGGATTATATTGCGTTTTGATTAATAATTGTATTAATATAAATTGTTTGCAATTATTTACTTTTTTGGGTGGCAAATTCTTTTTTTAGAGGTTCTTTGTTCGCGGTACGATCTATGCAGAAGGCTTTCGACGCAGCGTACCTATGCAAATAAATTGTGATGTTTGCGGCCCTGGCCCGTGCGCTGCCGTGTATCAGGCACTAAACGGCGACGACAGCATCGTTTGCGCGCTGCCTCCTGAATTTTCCTTTCTTGCTGCCGTTGACGATGCCTATTGGAAAAGCTCAATCTCTTCTCCTGCCTCCTGTCTCAAAAATTGCGCCGCTTGTCGCGTATTGATTCTCTTGCAAGCTTTCCTCTCATAGACTGCGGTGGAAAATGTCCATTGCCGGTTGGATCGACGCAGCCGCGTAAAAGTATTCTCCGGCCCAACGCAATAAAAAATGACACGACTCATCATCAGCCTGGGGAGGAGCAGGCTGCATAGTGCATGCAGCTGCGTGCTTTGCTTGCTTGCAGGCCTGTTCAACATCGTGCATGCCGCAGACGTCTTGAGCCTGCGCCAAGGCCAGGACAGTTATGCACTCGGCCGCCATCTCGACTACCTGGAAGACAAGGCGGGCCGCCTGACGCTAGAGGAGGTACTGGGCAGCCCGGCCTTCCTCCCCAGCACGCAGGACACCCCGAACTTCGGCTACACCGTCTCGACCTACTGGTTTCGGCTTGAGCTGAAAAACCAGGATTCCGAGGTGCGCACCTGGCTGCTGGAAAACCAGTATCCGCTGATGAATCATCTCGATGCGCACCTGCTGTATGCCGACGGCCGTCGCGTCTCCTTCATCGGCGGCAACGCGCTGCCGATGAAGGAGCGGGCGATCAAGCACCGCAATATCATTTTCAGGATGGCGCTCGGGCCGGGCGAGCGTGTTACCGTCTTCCTGCGCGCCCAGTCAATCACTTCAATCCGCTTGCCGCTGACTTTGTGGAGCACGGAAGCCCTGCTGGCAGAGGATCATGAAGAGCAGTACCTGCTGGGCATCTACTACGGCATCATGATCGCGATGCTGCTCTACAACCTGATGATTTTCCTGTCGATCCGGGATATCAACTATCTCTACTATGTGCATTACATCGGCGCCTGGATCCTGTTCCAGATGGCGCTGAACGGACTGGCTTGCGAATACCTGTGGCCGGATTTGCCTTGGTGGAGCATGACTGCCCCGCATTTCCTGATCGGCGTGCTTGGCACCGGTGTCTGCCAATTCTCGCGCTCCTTCCTGCAGCTCGGGCAACGCCTGCCGGCGTTCGATCGGCTGCTGCGAATCATTTTCTGGATCTTCGTGCTGTGGATGCCTGCCTCATTGCTGGCGCAGCATCCGCGGGTCAATCAGGGCGTCAGCCTGTTCGTCTTTTTGACCGTGTCCTTGATCGCCGTCGCCGGCACTATTTCGTTCAAGCGCGGTTTGCGGCAGGCGCGCTATTTCATGTTCGCATGGACGGCGCTGCTGCTCGGCATCGGCGTCTACGTGCTGAAAGTGTTGGGCGTCCTGCCCAACGTGTTCCTGACGGAATACGGCGCGCAAATCGGTTCCGCCATGGAAGTGGTCTTGCTGTCCTTCGCTCTGGCACACCGGATGCGCATCCTGAAAGACGAGAAGGAAGAGGCGCAGACCGAACTGCTGCGGGTGTCGCGCCTGAGCACGATCGGCGAGATGGGTTCTGCATTGGCGCATGAACTGAACCAGCCGCTGGCGTCGGTGCTCAACTACCTGTACGGCCTCGAACAGCGTTGCAAGGACCGGTCGCTGGTCCCGGAGGAAGCGCAGCAGGCGATAGGGAAAGCCATCGGCCAGGGCGAACGCGCCGGCGAAATCATCAAGCGGGTGCGCACCTTCACGCGCAAGCATGCGCCGCACAGGACGCCGCTCGACATGAATGCGCTGATCGCGGAAATCGTCGATTTCGCCGCCTTCGAAATCAGGAAGAACGCCATTGCCGTCAGGCTTCATGGCGACGAAGCGATACCGACCGTGCTGGCCGACCGGATCGAAATCGGCCAGGTATTGCTGAACCTGATCCGCAACGCAGTCGAAGCGATGAGCGCGATCGACCGCCAGCAGCGCGTGCTGACGATCTCGTCGGCCCCGCAGGAGTCCGGAGTGGAAGTCACGGTGGCCGATCGCGGTGCCGGGATTCCGGAGAGCGACATGCAAAAAATATTCGAAGCCTTTTACACCACCAAGCCGGAGGGCATGGGGCTGGGACTGGCGATCTCGAAAACCATACTCGAATCGCACGGCGGCCGTTTGCGTGCAGAGCGCAACAAGCATGGCGGCACGTCTTTCAAATTTTTCCTGCCTGGCGCAGCTTAGGCAATGAAGGAGATGGGCATGCATGAAAATATCCCGACCGTGTTCGTGGTCGATGACGACGACGGCTTCGGCGCTTCGCTGCAATGGCTGCTGAAACCGCTTGCCGCAAAAATCGAAGTGCTGGCTTCGGCCGCCGAATTTCTCGATGTGTACCAGGCAGGACAGGCCGGCTGCCTGATCCTTGACGTCCACATGCCCATGATGGACGGCTTCCAGTTGCTCGCCGCGCTCGATGCCCGTGCGATACGGATACCCGTGATCATGATCACAGGCCAGGGCGATGTGCCGATGGCGGTGCGCGCGATGAAGCACGGCGCCTTCGATTTCGTGCAAAAGCCGTTTCAGGGCGCGGCCTTGCTGGAACTGGCGCGCGCGGCACTGGCGCACGATGCGCGCGAGCGGCAGGCGCGTGAACGGCAATCGCGGGCGAGCGCTTCGCTGGCATCGCTGACCGGCCGTGAAAAGGACGTGCTGGACCTGCTGATCACCGGCCAAACCAACAAGATGATCGCGCGCTCGCTCGGCATCGGCGTGCGCACGGTGGAAACCTACCGCGCCACGATGATGACGAAACTGCAGGCGCGCTCGATCGCGGAATTGATGCAGAGGATGCTTCCCTTGCAGTGAATTTCCGTGTTTGTTCCGAACCTGGAGGCCGTCGTTTCTCTTGCCTATTGGCGGGCGCCCCTCTTCCGTAATCGTACGGATGCACATTCCTTGCTGACTTGGATATCGTTCAGGCGGGATTAGTATTTCGTCATTATAAATTTCTTATTTGAGAGGTCTGCATGCAGTTTTTTCGACGCTGGATAAGGACGGGTTTGTGTGCGCTAGCGTGCGCCGCACCCGTATTCGCCAATGCGGCGCTGGTTGTGACGCCGCGCGACAGCACGGTGGCGCCGGGCGGCACGGTGGCTTTTGCCGTGGCGGTGAGTTCCGATCCGACCACGCCGCCGGCGCCGGCCGGCACCACCGCGGTCGGCAGCGTGCCGGTCACCTGGTCGGTCAACGGCGTGCGCGGCGGTGACGAGAAAAGCGGCAGGATCAGCCCCAGCGGCTTGTATATCGCGCCGGTGACCTTGCCTGCGGTGAACCCGGTCGTCGTCAGCGCGACCGCGATCGCCGAGGCCGGCACTGCCGAAACCGCCAGCACAAAATTGACCGTGAAAATGCCGGCGCCCGTGATCTCCAGTGTCGCGCCGGAAGCAGTCGATTGCGGTCCCTACACGCTGACCATCAGCGGCAGCAGCTTTTATCCCGGCGCAGCAGTCTGGGCCAACGGCGAGCCCCTGAAAACGGTCTACGTGTCGAGCAACAGGCTGAGCGCCAGCGGCACCATCTCGCATGCCGCCACCACGTCGCCGCAAGCGGCGCCGAGCGTGCTGAACATCGAGGTGAGCAATGCCGGCAACGTGCGTTCGGCGCAGAAGAAGCAGGTGCAAGTCAAGACCTGCGGCGTCACGCCCCCCGTACCCATCACGATCAGCCCGAACCAGGCCACGGTTGCGCTTGGCGGCAAGCTGACTTTCTCGGTGAATGCACCCTCCGGCACCGCCATCCCGACCGTAAGCTGGTCGGTCAACGGCGTTGCCGGCGGCGACAGCAAGAGCGGCACCATCAGCAGCGTCGGCGTCTATACCGCGCCGAACGCAATCCCGTCGAATGCGCCGATCACCGTGACCGCTACCAGCACGAGTACGGGCACAAGCGCACCGGTGCGCACCGCCAATGCCTACGTGATACTGACCATGCCGGTGCCTAGGGTGACCAGCATTGCACCGCTTGCAGTCAGTTGCGGGCCCTATACCTTGACGATTACCGGCAGCAATTTCTTCCCTGGCACCGTAGTGATGGCGGACGGCGTCGCACTGCAGACCACCTATGTATCGGGCACCAAGCTGACCGCAAGCGGCACGCTGGCGCCGCCAGCCGCCTCGACCGGCGCCACATTGGGCCCGATCGGCACGCTCAAGGTGCAAATCGTCAATCCCGGCAACGTCAAGTCCACCATGGGCAGCATATTCGTCAACCCCTGCAACGCGCCGCCGCCGATCGATGCCGCAACGGCTTCGGCAGCCCGCTTCCTGGAACAGGCAACCTTCGGCACCACCGCAGCCGACGTCGCGCTGGTGAAGCAGATCAAGCCGGATGCATGGATCGCGCAACAGCTGGCCATGCCGCCATCGGCGCTGCCGACGGCCGATATCGGCACCGACAACAACGAAAATGTGGCGGATCTGCGCAAGCATTGGTACTTCAACATGGTCTCCGGTCAGGACCAATTGCGGCAGCGGATGATCTTTGCCTTGTCGCAGATTTTTGTCGTCAGCCAGAACAAGGACGACAAGAGCTACATGATCCGGCCATGGCTGCCGACGCTGTCGAAGAATGCCTTCGGCAATTTCGACACGCTGCTGCGAGAAATCACGCTCAATCCGTCGATGGGCCTGTATCTCGACCTGAACAACAGCGGCAAGGTGCCGAACGAAAACTATGCGCGTGAAGTGATGCAGCTGTTCAGCATCGGCACCGTGATGCTGAACCAGGACGGCAGCGTGAAAAAAGATGCCAACGGCGAAGCGATCCCAAGCTACACCCAGGACCAGGTGACGGCGCTGGCCAAGGCGCTCAGCGGCTGGACCATCAAGAGCTATGCGGAGCCGATGGTCGCCAACGACAACAACCACAACAAGGAAGAGAAGGAATTGCTGTTGGGCCTGAAACTGCCGGCCAACCAGACCGCGGCGCAGGATTTCGACGGCGCGATGAAGAACCTGTTCCAGCATCCGAACGTGGCGCCGTTCATCGCGACCCGTCTGATCCGTGCCTTCGTCACCAGCAATCCGAGCCCGGCCTACATCCAGCGCGTCGCCAACGCCTTCGCCAATACCAACGGCGTGCGCGGCGACCTGGCGGCGACCTTGAGGGCGGTGCTGCTTGATCCGGAAGCGCGGGCCGACGGTTCCACCGCCACCAAGGGCCGCTTGAAGGATCCGATCCTGCACACGGTCAGCCTGATCCGTGCGCTGGGCGGCAAGGTGATCGACTCTTCCGCACTGAGCACCTTGTTCAATCGCTATGCCGGCCTCGGACAAATGCCTTTGAACGCGCCGAGCGTATTCAACTTCTATTCGCCGCTGACGCTGCTGCCGGGGCGGACCGACCTGTACGGACCCGAGTTCCAGATCTATGGCCCAAGCCAGGCGGTGGCGCGGGAAAACTTCGTCTACAACCTGATCAGCGGTACGAATGGTCTCGACACGATGGTCAAGATCGACCTGACGCCGTTCGTGAACGTAGCGGCCGATGCGCGCAAGCTGGTCAACCTGGTCGATACCACGCTGATGCAGGGACGCATGTCGCTCGCTGCCTATCAAGCCATTGTTGAAGCACTGGGAGTGGCCGGCAGCGACAGCACGCAGCGCGCGATCACCGCGCTATACCTGACTGCGATCACCGCCGATTTTGCGGTGAATGAATGACGGCCTGCCTATTTATCGAATCGAGGATTTCACTATGACACTCAAAAAGACGACGCGCCGGGATTTTCTGAGCCTGGGCGCCAAAGCGGGCATGCTGGGCACGCTGTCGACGCTCGGCCTGCTCGGCGCAAAACAAGCGCATGCCGCAGTCACGGATTACAAGGCGCTGGTCTGCCTGTTCCTAGCCGGCGGCAATGACGGCAACAACATGATCGTGCCGCTCGATGCGGCACGCTACGACCGCTACGTGGCGGCGCGCTCCGGCATGGGGCTGGCATTGTCGATCGCCGACAAGACCCTGACGCCGGCGCGCAGCGCGGTATTGCAGACCGTCGCCAATCCGGTGGCGCAGCAGTTCGCGTTTCACGCCAACATGACGGCGCTCGATCAACTGTTCGGCCAAGGCAAGCTGGCCGCGGTGCTCAATGCCGGCAACCTGCGCCAGCCGACCGACCGGACCCAGGTCAAGAACAATACCAAGCTGCCGCCGGCGCTGTACTCGCACTCGGACCAGGTGGCCCAGGCAGTCAGCGGTTTTTATACGGGCGGCGTCACCGGTTGGGGCGGACGCTTGCTGGAGCAGGTCTCCGGCGCGGCGAACATTGCCAAGCTGGACGCGGTCGGTATCAGCGGCAGCAGCCCTTTCCTGGCCAGCAGCTTGACCGCGCGCGGCAACGTGGTGCCGGTTTCCGGCCAGTTGGCGCTGCTTGGCGCCGGCACTCCCGAACGCAAGACCGCGCTGATGAAAATCCTTGCCGCCGACACCGGCAACATCATTTCCAATAGCGCCAACGACGCGATGGAGCAGGGCGTCGAGCTGGTATCTGACCTCAAGCTGGCGATGGGCAGCACGCCGATTGCGAACGTATTTCCGGGCACCAATCTGGGCAAGCAGTTCAAGGTGATCGCGCAATTGATCAAGAATCGCGCCGCCACCCCCGGTCGTCAGATCTACTTCGTGTCCTACGGCAGCTTCGATACCCATACCAATCAGGTCAAGGACCAGGGGCTGCGCCTGCTGGAAATGTCGGAGGCGTTGGCAGCATTCCAAGCTGCAATGGACGACATGAAGCTGTCCAACATGGTCACCACCTTCACGATGTCGGACTTCGGCCGCACTTTCCTGCCGACCGCGCCGGTCGCGCCGGATCTGCCGGGCACCGACCATGCGTGGGGCAATCACCACCTGGTCCTGGGCGGTGCGGTGAAGGGCGGCCTGTACGGGCGCTTCCCGGATTTCGTGATGGGCGGGGCGGATGACGCTACCAGCAATGGGCGCTGGATTCCGCAATTCTCGAACCTGCAGTATGGCGCCACGCTCGGCAAATGGTTCGGCGCCACGCCGGCGATGCTGGAATCCAAGGTGTACGACGCCGATTACGCGAATTTTGCGTTGAAGGATCTGGGTTTCATGGCTTGATAAGAGTAGCGCCCGGCTGATGCCGGGTGCTATGGATTCGCAGGATGGGGTGTGGCAGGGGGGGCGAATGGCATGCCATTCGCCTGCGAAACGATGTCTGCCTGCAAGGGAAGCGGCTTTTTGCGCAACCCATCACATGCACGGTTGATCATGATGGGTTACGCAAAAAGCCGCTTCACGCATCCTACGCATCAAGAATCCGCCTTTTCCCGGCGCCAACGCAACACGATCTCCTCCACCTGTGCCGGCGTAATCTTGCGCATGCAAGCGCAGCTCGCGGCATCGCTGCAACCGGCACAGGTTTTTTCCTCGCACAGCACTTCTGCCTTTTCCCCCAGCGGCGCCCAGCGCCCCGGATGAATCGGTTTTTTCGGTGGAAATAATCCCAGCGTCGGCTTGCCCAGCGCGGCGGACATGTGCACCGGCCCGGTGCCGCTCGCGATCAAGCCATCCGCGCCCTCGATGAAAGCCGCCAGCCCATCCAGCGCAAACTTGCCGCACACGCTTTGCACGTTCGGCAGCGCCAACAGCGCGGCCCCATGCTGTTCGAGCCATGCCTGCTCGCCGGCGCTGCCGGTGATCCAGATCGCGATATCCGCATGGGCCGACAGCAGCCGCGCCAGTTCGGTGTAGTGCGCGATCGGCCATTCGCGGCCGTTGCCGTTCGATTTCGGATGGAAGATCAGGTGGAAGCGTCCGGACGCCAAGGCCAGGGGCGGCGTTGCCGGCGCCACCAGTCTGTACAGCGCGGGAATCTGTTTCCGCGCAGGCATGAAATCGAATCCCAGCGGCCGCAACAATGCGAAGTTCAACTGCGCCTCATGCAAGTCCGATTTGACGCGACTGAAATGCGCCAGCCGGTTGCAGTACAGCCAGTGGAACAGGCGGTGGCTGGTGCCGACGCGATTCGGTATCCGCGCTTTTTTCGCGGCAGCGGCAAGTTTCTTGTCGGGCTTGGAAAAGATGATGGTGTCGATGCCTGACTGCGCGAAATGTTCCGCCGGCTGATCGAGCCGGTCTGACTCCAGTACATAGTCGATCGCTTCGCAGCAGCGCACCAGCGGCGCCGCATAGCTGCGGCATAGGAAGCCGATCCGGACGCCCGGATACCGCTGCTTCAGGTAGCCCGCAACCGGCAGCGTCAGCACGACGTCGCCGATGTTGTCGGTACGGCAGATCAGGATGTGGGCGTTGGCTAGGGACATGTCGGATCAGCGCAAGCCATTCTTTTTCTGCTCGCCTTCGCACAGCAGCATCAGCTTGAAATATTTATGGTAAGTGCTTTCGGCCGTCGAAATCGCCACCATCACGCCGGCGCGGCCGTCGAGAAAGCCGCGCTTGAATACGTAGGAGCGCAGGAAGGCGGAACACGCATGCAGGATCGCCTTGCCCAGGCTGCTGCGCTTGCCTGCGGCAAACGCCTGCTGCGCCCCTAGGGTGGAGTACTGACCGAGCTTGCGCAGATAGGCATCGTCGTCCAGATAGCTGTAGTGCACGATCGGCGTCTTCAAGCGGCCTGGCTGGCCTTGCATGACGATCACGCTCTCATGGACCAGGTCATCCGAGAAGCGTCCCGCCTCACGCCGGAACAGACGCACGATGTAATCCGGGTACCATCCGGCATGCCGGATGAAGTGTCCGCAAAAACTCGACAGGCGCGGCAAGGCATAGGAAGAATGGTCCGGCGCATCGAGCGCGGCCAGGATTTCATCGCGCAGCGCATCGGGGATGCGTTCGTCGGCGTCCAGCGACAGTATCCACTCGCCTTGCGCGGCATCGAGCGCGCGGTTCTTTTGCGGGCCGAAGCCGGGCCAGTCGGCGGTTTCGATCACGGTGGCGCCGGCCTTGCGCGCAAGCTCGACAGTGCCGTCCGTGCTACCCGAATCCACTATAATCCACTCATTTGCGAATTTGACGCTGTCCAGGCAGGCTTGGATGTTGGCGGCTTCGTTTTTCGTAATGATGATGACCGATAGCTTCATACGGCGGCAATGGAGGGCATTCCTAGTTTCGTTGACCGCATGGATTGTAATCGCTTTTGCCGCCGGTTCCCGGTTTTTGCGCCAGGCCCGCGTCCCTCTCGACAACCTCATCCAAGACTTCACGACCGAATAAATGAAATTGCCACCGAACCTGATGCGGCTCGCGCCGATGTTGAAGCCGTATCGCAAGCGTACCTTGCTGGCCTTGGTCGGGATGGGCATCACCGCCGGCACCGAGCCGACCTTGACCTTGCTGATGAAGGAATTGCTCGACAAGGGCTTTGCCGGGAAGATGAGTTTTTCGCCCTGGCTCGTTCCGCTCTGCCTGATCGGATTGTTTTTCGTGCGCGGGGTGTCGACCTTCATGACCACCTATATGATGAGCTGGGTGACCGGCCGCCTGCAAAACGATTTGCGGCGTGCGGTCTTCGTCCGCATTCTCGATGTGCCGCTCGGTTTCTACGCCAAGCACTCGACCGGCCAGGTGATCAATTCGATGATGTTCGAGACCCAGCAGATCATCGACATGGTCAAGAACGTCATCACCTCGCTGATCCGCGACGTGCTGACGGCGATCGGCTTGCTGGCCATGCTGCTTTACTACAATTGGCAATTGACGCTGATTACCCTGGTGCTGATCCCGTCGACCGCCTATGTCGTGCGCAAGACCGGCAAGCGGCTGCAGAAGCTGACGCAAAACTACCTCGGCATCAATGCCGAAATGACGCAGGTGCTGGAAGAGACTACGCGCGCCCAGCAGGTCATCAAGATTTTCGGCGGGCAGCAATATGAAAAATCCCGCTTCGAAGCACGCGCCGAAAAACTGCGCAGCTATACCATGCGCATGACCAGCACCTTCGCGGCGACGGTGCCGATTACCCAGCTCATCGCCGCCTGCGCGCTGTCGCTGGTGGTCGTCATCGCATTGCTGCAGGCCCAGCACGGACAGGCGACGGTCGGCACATTCGTGGCATTCATCTCGGCGATGCTGATGCTGCTGACGCCGCTCAAGCGTATCGCCGAAGTCAACGGCCCCTTGCAGCGAGGCCTGGCTGCGGCGGATGAAGTGTTTCGCCTGATCGACGCGCCGACCGAACGCACGACCGGCAAGGCATTGAGCGCGCGCGCCGGCGGCCGGCTCGATTTCATCGACGTCGGATTCACCTACCCGGGCCAGGATCACGCTGCGCTGTCGCATATCAACCTGACCGTGATGCCCGGCGAGACGGTCGCCTTCGTCGGCATGTCGGGCGGCGGCAAGTCGACGCTGGTCAACCTCGTTCCCGATTTCTATCCGGTGACGCAAGGTGAGCTTCGCCTTGACGGCGAACCGATCGAACAGATTGCCCTGACCAGCCTGCGTGCGCAAATGGCGATGGTGAGCCAGAACGTGGTGCTGTTCGACGACACGGTCGCCGCCAACATTGCGTACGGCGATGCGGCGCCCGACCGCGCCCGCATCGGCGCGGCAGCCAAGGCGGCGCATCTGGACGACGTGATCGCCAAGTTGCCGCAGGGGCTCGATACGCCGATCGGCGACAACGGCAACCGCCTGTCCGGCGGTCAGCGCCAGCGTCTTGCCATTGCGCGCGCGATCTACAAGGACGCGCCGATCCTGATTCTCGATGAAGCGACTTCGGCGCTCGATACCGAGTCCGAGCGCGCAGTGCAGGCCGCGCTCGACGAGCTGATGCAGGGACGCACCACCCTGGTCATCGCGCATCGCCTGTCCACCATCGAGCGCGCCCACCGCATCGTGGTGCTGGCTGCCGGCGCGATCGCCGAGATCGGCACCCATGCGGAACTGCTGGCCAGGAACGGCGTGTATGCCAACCTGTACCACTTGCAATTTTCAAAGGAAACATCATGAACCCCCAGGTCGCCGATCAGGTCGCGGTCAAGCATTTGTCGATGCGGACCGACGACGAGTTCCACCTGATGGCACGGGTGCGGCGCCAATGAACGGAAACGGTTTGCGCACCCTCGTCATCTCGCCCAACTGGATCGGCGATGCGGTGATGGCGCAGCCCTTGCTGCGCTTGCTCAAGGAGCGCGAGCCGGCGCGTCCGGTCGACGTGCTGGCGCCGGCCTGGGTGGCGCCGGTGTGGCGTGCGATGCGCGAGGTCGATACGGTGCTGGAGTCGCCATTCCGGCACGGGGCGCTGCAGCTCGGCGCGCGCTGGACCTTCGCAAAACAGTTGAGGCAGCGCGGCTACGCAGTGGCCTACGTATTGCCCAACACGCTCAAATTTGCGCTGATCCCCTGGCTGGCCGGCATCCCGCGCCGCATCGGCTACAAGGGCGAGATGCGCTATGGCTTGATCAATGTGATGCACCACGACGACCGCGCTGCGCCGCGCCCGATGGTGTCGTTTTATGCGGCGTTGGCAGCGGCGCCGATGGTGTTCGTGCCTTTGCCGTCGGCCTTGCCGCGTCCGGTCTTGGCAGTCTCCGATGAAAAGGCCGGGGCGGCGATGGCTGCACTCGGTTTGCGTGCGGACTCGCGCCTGATCGTGTTTGCGCCGGGGGCGGAATTCGGGTCCGCCAAACGCTGGCCGGCCGCGCATTTCGCGGCGCTGGCGCAGACGATACGGCGCACGCATGGCGATGCGCAAGTCGTGCTGCTCGGTTCCGGCAAGGACGCGCCGGTATGTGACGAGATCGTTGCGCTTGCGCCCGAGGTGCGTAACCTTGCCGGCGTCACCGCGCTGGACCAGGCCATCGCCCTGATCGCGCGGGCAGATGCGGTGGTCAGCAACGATTCCGGCCTGCTGCATATCGCGTCGGCCTTGAATCGGCCAATCATCGCGATTTACGGGCCGACCGATCCGGACCATGCGCCGCCGTTTTCGGATCTGGCAAAGTCGCTGTCCTTGCGCCTCGATTGCGCGCCGTGCAAGCAACGCGAGTGCCCCTTGGGGCATCATCGCTGCATGCGGAATATTTCATCGGACATGGTGTGGGAACCGTTGAGGGGAATGCTCTCATGAGCAGCTGGCTGAAACGCTTGTTCGGTTTGCCGCACGGAACGGCGGAACAATCCGCTGCGCAGCCCGAGCCGGCAATCTCCATGCCGTCAGAGCAGGAAGCCGATGACTTCAGTCCCACAATTTGGCAACCGCAAGCCGACGTCAATACCCTGTTTTACCAATGGCTGATGAGCGGCGATGCCCCGGCCGAAACGGTCTCGAAGGATACCGAGACCGAGTTGCTCGACGCGCTCGATCGGCTGTCGAAATCCGAGTTGGCCGGCGCCAACCTGATGCCGCGCGTGCCGGCGGTGATTCCGCATCTGTTGAAAAGCCTGCGCGACGAAAATGTTTCTGCGCTCCAGCTGTCGAGTGAAATCGCGCACGACGTGGTGCTCGTGGCCGAAGTGATCCGGCAAGCCAACAGTTCCTATTATCGCCAGGCCGAACCGATCGCCGGCCTCGAAAATGCCGTCATGGTATTAGGGCAAAACGGTTTGCGCATGGTGATCGCGCGGGTGGCGTTCCGGCCGATCGTCAACATGCAAAGCGGGCGTTTCACGCGGGTGGCCGCGCCGCATATCTGGGCTCAATCGGAAAAATGCGCGATTGCCTGCCGCAGCCTGGCGCAGGAACAAGGGATGGACCCATTCGAGGCCCTGCTTGCCGGGCTGATGCAAAACGTCGGTTTGATCGTCGCGTTTCGCCTGGTCGACCAGGTTTACCGGGGAACAAGCCTGCCGAATTCGGCCGATTTCTGCACTGCTTTTGCCGCGTGCGCCCGGACGCTGTCCTGCCGCATCGCGCGTCAATGGGATTTTCCGGGGAACGTGATCAACGCGATCGAAGAGCAAGGCTTGGCTCCCGGCGCCGACAAATCCGCGCTCGGCGACTTGCTGTTCGTGGCCGACCAGCTCGGCAAGATGCGGATCCTGGTCAACCATGAGCGCCTGCAGGAAGACGAGGCGCTCAGCGCTTTCGGCCTGCTGGACGGGGCGATTCGCTGCTTTCATGAGTTGAATGATAGCGAACTGATGTAGCCCGGATACTTTTCTTCCAGGAAAATATCCACTAATATTCAATCGCACAGGCTAGGCGCCGCGGCTTGCTATTTTGCTATCTTCGCTACGCCAAAAAATCCCTTTCCAAATTGCTGCAAAGGAGATGCGAAGTGAATATTGAGCCCATCTGGTATGAATATTCGCCCTATGTTTATGCGGCCGGCGGCGTGGCTTCGCTTTCCAATTACGGTTCCTATATCGCGATCGCTTCCGGCGTCATGCTGATCGTCGCCTCGGGCACCATTTTGCGAATGCGTATCGTGTATCGCAAAAAGAAGGCGGAGCAATTGGAACGGGACAAGAGGGCAGAGCGGGTCGCAAGGCGGAAAAAGGCACGGCATACCGATATGATTATTGACGATGGCCTGGATCCTTAGAGCATCTAAATAAAAGCCGCTGGCATTGTTGCTTCTCCTTGCCGTACGCAGGGTAGGCGATCGGAACTAAGGTTGTCAGGAAACGTCAGTGACCGGTTGCATGCTCCCCAGCCCACTCCAGCATAACTTCCAGCAGGCCCCGCAAGGTCGGCCGCACTCCCTCCGCGAGTACGCGATCGAACCGATAGGGGAATGCTTCCTCCATGTAAGTGCGCTGGGACAGTTCGAGCTGCACCGCATGGATGTTCGCGGCGGGCTGGCCGTAATTGCGCGTGATGTATCCGCCTTTGAAACGCCCGTTCAGCGCGGTGCTGTAATTGTTTGCGGAAGAGGCCGCAGCCAATAATTGTTGTGCCAGGCCGGTCGCGCATGAGGCACCGGCGGCGGTGCCGATATTCAGATCGGGCAGCCGGCCTTCAAAGAAACGCGGCACCACCGAACAAATCGAATGCGCGTCCCATAGCATCGCGATCCCATGCTCCTTGCGGATGCGCTGCAATTCCTTGGCCAGCGCAGTGTGATAGGGCAGCCAGTATGCTTCGCACCGTTGCCTGATGCCTTCTTCATCGGGGGCCTGGCCTGGGCGATACAGCAGTTCCTTGCTGAAAGTATCGGCGGGACACAGGCCGGTCGTGTCCTGCCCTGGATACAAATTGGCATCGTCCATCGGCCGATTGAGATCGACCACATAGCGCGAATGGGTTGCCGCCAATACCGAGACGCCAAGCGCATCCAGAAAATCGTACAGTTCTTCGAGATGCCAATCGGTATCCGGCAAGCGCAAGGCCGCCTCGGTCATGCCGGCGGCGATCGTGGCGGGAATATGCGTGCCGACGTGCGGCATCGATACCAGCAAGGGCGCGCTGCCTTGGCGGAATCTGAATTTGGGGACGATCTCATCCATGATGCCTCTCTTGTTCAAGTACTCAGCAGGTCCAGCAGCGCATTGCGATATGCGGCGGCGCTGGCCTCTTCTCCGGCATGGCGGCCTTCGCGCACGACCCAGCGTCCGCCTGCCATGACGTCGCGTATCGGCGACGCGCCATGCCGGCAAAAAATCAGGCTGTCGAGTATTTGCGCGTCGCGTTTCCCGTACAGATCCGGATGGGCCTGGTCCACTATCACCAGATCGGCGCGCTGGCCTGCCGCCAAGCCCGCCACTGGCCTGCCGCTGGCCATCGCACCACCGTGCAGCGCCTGCCGGTACAGGTAAGCGCCAACCGAGTTGTCGTCTGCTCCGATCAGCATATTGCGCCGGCGGTGCAGCCGCCGCTGGCTGTATTCGTATTGCCGCAACTCTTCGCACAGGTCGGTGCCGACGTGGCTGTCCGAGCCGATGCCCCAGGCGCCGCCCGCCGCTGCGTATTCCACGCCGTTGAAAATGCCGTCGCCAAGATTGGCCTCGGTGCTCGGGCAAATGCCGGCGATTGCGCCGCTCCGTGCCAGCGCCTGCGTTTCCCGATTGTCCATGTGGGTCGCATGCACCAGGCACCAGCGCCGGTCGAGCGCGAAGTTTTGCAACAGCCATTCGACCGGACGCGCGCCCAGCGTGCCGATGCAGTCATCCACTTCCTGCGTCTGCTCGGCGATGTGGATATGCACCGGCGCCTGCGCGTCCCATTGCCGCAAACCGTCCACCAACTCGAGCAGGGCGTGCGGCGCGACCGCGCGCAGAGAGTGCGGCGCAACGCCGTAACGCAGGCCGGCGTGCTGCGGATGCGCAGCCTGCAGCCGCTGCAGCAGATCGAGTATCCATTGCGGCGAATTGATGAAACGCGCCTGTCCCGCATGCGGCGGTTTCGCGCCGAAGCCGCCGTACTGATACAGCACGGGCAGCAGCGTCAATCCGATGCCGGCTTCGCGCGCCGCTTCGATCAGGCATTGCGCCATCTCGGCCGGGTTGGCGTAGGGCTTGCCTTCGCGCGCATGATGCAGGTAATGGAATTCGCACACCGAGGTATAGCCGCCCTTGAGCATCTCGATATAGAGCTGCAGCGCGATCGCCTTCAATGCTGGCGGCGTCAGCTTTTGCGCGAAGCCGTACATCAGCGTGCGCCAGCTCCAGAAACTGTCGGCAGGATCGGCGCGGTACTCGGTCAATCCCGCCATCGCGCGCTGGAAGGCGTGGGAATGCAGGTTGGCGACACCGGGCAGAACGATACCGATGGCGGCCATGCCGGCGCTTGCCGGACTGTCCGGCACGACGCGGGTCAGCAGTCCGTTTGCATCCCATTCGAGCAGGACATTATTTTTCCAGCCTTCCGGAAGCAGGGCATGCTGGGCGATCAAGTGATTCATCAACTCATTCCTTTACGAACCGGGTCAGCGCGTCATCACGCCATTCCGCACCACCGACCGGCAAGGATTCAGGCCTGACCAATACGCCAACTCGGCCAGCGAATCCACCTGCCACAGCACAAAATCGGCGGCTCGCCCTACCGCCAGCGCGCCGTGCGTATCGGCCTTGCCGAGCGCACGCGCCGCATGCGCCGTGACACCCGTCAACGCTTCAGCCACGGTCATGCGGAACAGCGTGCAAGCCATGTTCAGCATCAGCAGCAATGAAGTGGTCGGCGAGGTGCCGGGGTTGCTGTCGGTGGCCAGTGCAATCGGCACGCCGTGGCGGCGCAGCAGATCAAGCGGCGGCAGTTGTTTTTCACGGATGAAGTAGAAGGCGCCGGGCAGCAATACCGCGACCGTGCCGCTCTGTTTCATGGCGGCGACATCGGCTTCGTTCAGGTATTCCAAATGGTCGGCCGACAGGGCGCGATAACGCGCGGCGAGTTGCGTTGCGCCCAGGTTCGACAACTGTTCGGCATGCATTTTTACCGGCAGGCCGAGGCGCGCGGCCACCTCGAATACACGCTCGCTTTGCGCCAATGAAAAGCCGATGCTTTCGCAAAACACGTCGACGGCATCGACCAGGCCTTCCGCGTGCAGGGCCGGCAGCATTTGTTCGCATACCAGCACGATGTAATCGTCGGCGCGGTTCTTGTATTCCGGCGGCAGCGCGTGCGCACCGAGGAAGGTGGTGTAGACCGTGACCGGATATTGACGGCCCAGGCGGCGCGCGACGCGCAGGATTTTGCGCTCGGTGGCGAGGTCGAGGCCGTAGCCGGATTTGATTTCAACGGCTGTTACGCCTTCGGCCAGCAGCGCTTCCAGGCGGCGCGACGATTGCTCGAACAAATCTTCCTCGGAGGCGGCGCGCGTCGCCATCACGGTCGAGACGATGCCGCCGCCGCGGCGTGCGATTTCTTCGTAGCTCGCGCCGGCCAGGCGCATGGCGAATTCGTCGGCGCGGTTGCCCGCATACACCAGGTGGGTATGGCAATCGATCAGGCCGGGCGTGATCCATCGTCCGGCGGCATCGTGGCGCTCGCCATGCAAGGCGAATTCCGCTGGCAGATCGGCCTTCCTGCCGATCCACGCGATGCGGCCGTCGCGCACGGCGATGGCGGCGTCTTCGATGACTTCGTCAGGGTTGCCGTTCGGCGCGATGCGCGCGTTGTGCCAGAGCGCGCTATGCGTATTTGTGTTCATGGTCTGGTCAGATCCGGTTTACTCTCGCGCACAGCATGGCGCTATCAGGCTGTATGGGTACGATTGCCAGCGCGCTTTCGCCGCAGGCGCCGCACAGGGTTTGCTGCGGGCCCAGCAGGTGGTGCGCGCCGCCGGCCTCTCTTACGTCCCATTGTCCTTCCGCGCAAAACAGCAGCACGAAGCCGGGGGCGCAAATCAGCGTGCACGCATCGCGCCAGATTGCCAGCGTGCCGTCGACCGCCTCGCGCCGCAGCATCAGGTTGAAGTCGCGCGACGGCGCATTTACCTCGGCGTGCAGCCGTTCTTCGCCGCGAAAGCGGAAGGGCCGGCAGGGCTGGGTCAGCGCGTGCGTATTGCCGTCTTCGAAATGCAGCAGCATGCCTTCGCCATCGAGCAGCGCGATGATGCGGTCGATTCCGGGAAATACGGAGAACGGTCCGGACTGATGGACATCCGCGACGCTGACGCGCCATAGAAAATCGTCGAACGATGCGCCGGGCGGATAACAGGCCAGCTCGCGCGTGACGCCGCCGCCGTTTTTCCACGGAGTGACTGGCAACTCGTCGAAGTCGATTAATGTCATGGTTGTCTCTAGAGGACTGTTACCGTCTTCGGGCGTGCGCTGTGCGCATGGTTCGTGAGATCCGCCTGGCCAGCCTCGGAGACAGAGGGCCGGCGCCATCATGCTCAGGCGACATACAAGCCGGCAAACAACTCCTGGCAAGCCGTGCTCAAATCCCCTTGCAGCACCAACTGCTTGGCAGCCTCGATATCCGGCGCAAACAGGCGGTCCTTGTCATAGAACGCCACCTTCTCCCGCAAGCGCGCATGCACCGCCGCCAGCATCGGCGAGGTGGTCAGCGGACGATGGAAATCCACCCCTTGCGCCGCCGCCAGTAATTCGATGCCAAGCACGGTCGCCGTATTGTGCGCCATGTCGTTCAGGCGCCGCCCGGCGTAGGTAGCCATGCTGACGTGGTCTTCCTGGTTGGCCGAGGTCGGCAGGCTGTCGACGCTGGCCGGATGCGCCAGCGATTTGTTTTCCGAAGCCAGCGCGGCGGCGGTGACGTGGGCGATCATGTAGCCCGAATTCAACCCCGACCCTTCCACCAGGAAAGGCGGCAAACCCGACAGCGACGAGTCGATCAGCAAGGCGATGCGGCGCTCCGACAGAGCGCCGATTTCGGCGATCGCCAGCGCCAGCGTATCGGCGGCGAAAGCGACCGGCTCGGCGTGGAAATTGCCGCCCGAAATCACGTCGCCTTCATCGGCGTACACCAGCGGATTGTCGGTCACGGCATTGGCCTCGATCAGCAGCGTGCGCGCCGCATTGCCGATCAGGTCGAGGCAAGCGCCCATTACTTGCGGCTGGCAACGCAGGCTGTAGGGGTCTTGCACGCGCTCGTCGTTGAGCAGGTGCGATTGGCGGATCGCGCTGCCCTTGAGCAGTTCGCGATAAATTCTGGCTGTCGCAATCTGCCCCGGCTGGCCGCGCACCGCATGCACGCGCGGGTCGAAGGGCGCGTCGCTGCCCTTGGCGGCATCGACCGAGAGCGCGCCGGCCACGGCGCCGGCTTCCAGCAGGCGTTCGGCCATGAACAAGCCGTTCAGCGCTAGCGCGGTCGAAACCTGGGTGCCGTTGATCAGCGCCAGGCCTTCCTTGGCGGCCAGCACGACGGGGGCGATGCCGGCTTGTTCCAATGCATGCCTTGCCGGGATGATTTTGCCATCGACCCTGACGTCGCCTTCGCCCAGCAGCGCCAGCGTCATGTGCGACAGCGGCGCCAGGTCGCCGGATGCGCCGACCGATCCCTTGGCGGGAATGCAAGGCATGATGCCGACGTTGTACATCGCGATCATGGTGTCGATCACGCTGGCGCGGATGCCGGAATAGCCGCGCGCCAGGCTGCCGATTTTCATCGCCAGGATCAGGCGCGTGGCGGCATCGTCCAGCAGTTCGCCGGTGCCGACCGAATGCGACAGGATCAGGTTGCGCTGGAGTTGTTCCAACTGCTCGTCGGGGATATGCGTTTTGGCCAGTTTGCCGAAACCGGTGTTGATGCCGTACGCCGGCGCGCCGCGTTCGACGATGGTGCGGATGGTGGCGGCGGATTTTTCTATCGCAGGGTAGGCGGATGGGGCGAGGCCGATGGGATTGGCGTGACGCCAGATCGAGCGCAGGTCGGACAGGCTCATTTGGCCGGGATGGATAATCAGTGTTGTGCTCATTGCAAGGGTTGTCCAGTGTGGTTGAATTCGTAGAATGGGTGGAGCGGCTTTCAAAAATATGGCGATTGCTCATATTGCTTCAGATCCGCGCACCGTCGTCCCCGCGAAGGCTGGGACGACACGGAATGTATTTCCGGTGTTCTCAAGGCGACGCATTACCCGATCATCGGCAACTGCAATCCATGCCGCTTTGCACACGCCACCGCGGTCTCATACCCCGCATCCGCATGCCGCATCACACCCGATCCGCTATCGTTGACCAGCACTCGTGCCAAGCGCTTGGCCGCAGCGTCGCTGCCGTCCGCCACGATCACCATGCCCGCATGCTGCGAATACCCCATGCCGACGCCCCCGCCATGATGCAGCGAAACCCAGGTCGCGCCGCCCGCCGTATTCAACAGCGCGTTCAACAGCGGCCAATCCGATACCGCATCGGTCCCATCCTTCATGCTTTCGGTTTCGCGGTTCGGGCTTGCAACCGAACCCGTATCGAGATGATCGCGGCCGATCACGATCGGCGCCTTCAACTCGCCGTTCTTCACCATCTCGTTGAATGCCAATCCGGCGATGTGGCGCTCGCCCAATCCCAGCCAGCAGATCCGCGCCGGCAAACCCTGGAATGCAATCCGTTCGCGCGCCATGTCGAGCCAGTGATGCACGTGTTTATTCTGCGGGAACAGCTCCTTGATCTTGGCATCGGTCTTGTAAATATCCTCCGGATCGCCGGACAGCGCAACCCAGCGGAACGGGCCTTTGCCCTCGCAAAACATCGGGCGGATATAGGTCGGCACGAAGCCGGGGAAATCGAATGCATTCTTGACGCCGGTATCGAACGCGACCTGGCGGATATTGTTGCCGTAATCGACGGTCGGGATGCCCATCGCATGGAAGTCGAGCATGGCCCGTACGTGCAGCGCACAGGATTGCGCTGCCCGTTCCGTCAATGCGGCATGCTGGCCCGGGTCCTGCTGTGCGGCTTTCCATTGCGCCACGCTCCAGCCGAGCGGCAGGTAGCCGTTGATCAAATCATGCGCGGAGGTCTGGTCGGTCACCAGGTCGGGTTTGAGGCCGCCGGCTTTGGCGCGCTTCGCCAGCTCAGGCAGGATCTCGGCCGCATTGCCCAAGAGCGCGATCGAGACCGCTTCCTTGCGTTCGCAGTGATGCCGGATCAACGCCAGCGCATCGTCCAGGTCTTTGGCCTGCTTGTCGACATAGCGGGTGCGCAGGCGGAAGTCGATGCTGCTCTGCTGGCATTCGATATTGAGCGACACCGCGCCAGCCAGCGTCGCCGCCAGCGGTTGCGCGCCGCCCATGCCGCCCAGGCCCGCGGTCAAGATCCAGCGTCCGGCCCAGTCACCGTTGAAGTGCTGACGGCCCGCTTCGACGAAGGTTTCATACGTGCCTTGCACGATGCCCTGGCTGCCGATGTAGATCCAGCTGCCGGCCGTCATCTGGCCATACATAAACAAGCCTTTGCGGTCGAGTTCATTGAAGTGTTCCCAGTCGGCCCATTTCGGCACCAGGTTGGAATTGGCGATCAAGACGCGCGGCGCATCGCTGTGGGTCTTGAAGACGCCGACCGGTTTGCCGGATTGCACCAGCAGGGTTTCGTCGTCGTTCAAGTCTTTCAGCACTTCCAAGATCTTGTCGTAGCACACCCAGTTGCGCGCCGCACGGCCGATGCCGCCGTAGACCACCAGGTGTTTCGGATTTTCCGCTACTTCGGCATCCAGATTGTTCTGGATCATGCGGTAAGCGGCCTCGGTCTGCCAGCTCTTGCAAGTGCGTTCGCCGCCGCGCGGGGCGCGAATGTTGCAGCTGGAGTCGAGGCGGGGATCGCTGTTCAATTGCGCGAGGTCGGTGATCGAATTCATGCTGTTCCTTCCGGGTAATGGGGTCAAAGCGGTGGCTCAAGCGATGTTTTTTGGAGTTTAAGTTGTATATACAACTTATGCAAGAACATTTTAAGATGTGCAGACAGGTGCTACCATCGCGGCATCGAGGACCGGTCCGAAAATTGGAGAAAAAATTGGAGCAAAACAAGTTGAGTGGGCAGGTTGTTTTGCCGGCTTTTCAACAAATCAAGGATTACCTGCTGGCCGAGATCCACGCCGGCAACTGGAAGGCGGGCGACGCGATTCCGTCGGAACAGGTGCTGGCAAAGCAGTTCGGTGTCTCGCGCATGACCGTCAACCGCGCGGTGCGGGAACTGACCGCGGAACAAGTGCTGACCCGCATTCAGGGTTCCGGCACCTATGTCGCGCAACACAAGTACCAGGCCACGCTGGTTGAAATCAAAAGCATCGCCGAGGAAGTGCGCGGCAGGGGACATGTGCATCGCAGCGAATTGCATCTGCTCGAACGCAGCAAGGCAAACGATTTGATGGCGCTGCCGTTCGGCGTGCGTGTCGGGCATCCGCTATTTCATTCGGTGATCGTGCATTTTGAAAACGATGTCCCGATCCAGGTCGAGGACCGCTGGGTCAATCCCGATGTCGCGCCGGATTACATGGAGCAGGATTTTTCGGTGATCACGCCGAATGAATACCTGATGGCGGCCGCGCCCTTGCAGGGTGTGAACTACAGCATCGAAGCGCTGGCCGCGCCGCGCGAGATTGCGGAGATGCTGCAGATTCAACCGAGGGAAGCCTGCCTGGTACTGAAGCGCCGCACGCTATCGAAGGGGCAGGCGGCGTCAGTGGTGACGATGTGGCATCCGGGCGGGAGGTATCAGTTTGCGGGGAGTTTTTAGCTTTTGGAGTAGGGCGTGCATTCATGACGCGCGTGGCGGGCAGTCCAAGGCGATCGATTGCGCTTTCCTTGGCTCGCCGCCTGGCGCAGATTTCGTTCCGTAGCAGCTGGGGACGTTCCCTCTCCCCTCGCGGGAGAGGGCTAGGGGTGAAGCAGGGGTTTCAGACGGCATGCCGTCTGCCTGCGGAACGATCTTCGCTTGCAAGCGAAGATGCGCCCTGCAAGGGAGAGGGGCCGTCGTACATGGCCGGCTCACGCGAACGCCCCTTCCTTGCAGGACGCATCTGCGCGTGCCATCATGGGGATAAGACGTTTTCGAGGTGTGTTTGTTTTTTTGGTTTAGGGTGTGCTAAATTCGGCTAACTATTTGAAGGGGAAGGTGGAAAAATGAGCAGAGTGACCTTCTCCGGTCTTTTGTCGGAAAATAAAGCGCCTTTTAGGGCGTTTACTTCACGTTATGCCCCATAGAGCAATGCCTCGGCGTCCCGAATCCGTGCAGGTCTTCCTCGTGAACCAAGCTGAGGGGCAACGTGCGTATTTGCTGTTGCAGCGCGTGGCCATGCCTCAGCTTGCGCTGCCAGCCTTCTGGCAAGGCGTTACCGGCGCATTGGAATCGGGTGAGTCATTCGAAGAGGCTGCAGTTCGCGAGGTGCGTGAAGAAACGAACGTCTCGGTCGAGCAGGTCTTCGGTGCTGGCTTCACCCAATACTTTCCAATCCGGCCGGAGTGGCGCTCCTCCTATGGTCAAGGGGCCGTTCAAGTGGAGGAGCGCGTCTTCTACGCCTTCGTTCCGAGTGGCACCTTGCCTCGGCTCTCCGTCGAGCATCAGGCGTTCAAGTGGTGCTCAACGGAAGATGCTATGTCGTTGCTCGAGTTCGGTCAAAACCGGCAGTGCTTGTCGGCGGTCGAAAGAGTTCTTTCGTCCGCCACCTTGGGGCACAACCCCTCCATCGAACGGACAGTTGTCGACAAGCCGCCAACTGCCGCTCATGTCAAACGTTGGGCCAAATGAGTAATTCGGTGAATACAGAGGCGAAGTGCTATATGTGTGAACAAGTCGCTGTTAGCGATGAGCATGTTCCACCGAAATGCATCTTCCCGAAAATCAAAGATCTACCTGATGGAATTAACTATCGAAAAGACCTTTTGAAAGTGCCCTCATGCGACGTTCACAACTCCGAAAAGTCGAAGGAAGATCAATATTTTCTCAATATCATAGTAGGTAGTGATCTCATCAATGAAGTTGGCAGAGAACATTACAGAAATCAGATAAGGCGGCAAAACACGCGAAATCCAAGCATTCTTAAACGATTCGCCGGGCAGTCTATCGAGATTGGTAGCAGATTGGCTTTCCGAGTCGAGATCGGACGTTTAGATGGATTTGTCGAGCATCTCGCCCGCGGGTTGTACTTTGCCCATTTTGGGAAGGCTTGGCACGGAGAGTTGAAGTGGTTCCCCGAGTTCCTATCCCGACTGACTGATGCAGATTCTGAAGCTCGGCTTGCGCTAATTGAAGCAAACCACCAAGAGTTTAAGGACGTGCCATTGCTCGGTGCGCACCCCAAGGTATTCGCTTATCAGGTTCTTGGCACTGATGAACAGTGCAAAATGAGGTTGCATTTTTATGAAGGTTGCAAGATCCTTCTTCTTGTCTCGAATGACGATACTAATGCCGTTCTTGTCCAACCAAAAGGTTCAGCGGACGCGCTACTGCGGACGTTGCCCGCCTCAGCGCGCCGCTGAGCAATCACGTTGGGCGTCTCTACTCTTAATCTCCTTTGGAACCCTCATACATGAATAGCGCATACGTTGTTGGTCACATCGCAGTGAAGAACCCTGAAATGTGGGCGGAATATCGAAGCAAAGTCCCCGGAACATTGACTCCTTGGGGAGGCGAGCTTGTATTTCGTGGCAAACAATTGGCTGTCCTTGCTGGCAATAACCCACATCCAGATGTCGTCGTCATCCGGTTTCCAACCGTCACCGCTTTGAATAGTTGGTTTTCGTCGGCTGCGTATCAGTCACTTATCCCGCTTCGGCAGCAAGCAGCGGAAATGGTCCTGCTGTCTTATGAGGCTTAGGACCGCTGGGATGCAATCCCAGATACCACCCTTCCAATGGGAACCTGCACGCGCCCCGAATGGCCGGGGCAAGGTACTGCTTTACCGTGACCTGGCCAAAGCGTCATGATAATGGTCGGGTCATTCAATATGGGATGGTTTATGCTAGGCGTTTCGCGTGATGAGATTGCTGATCATATGTCTTAAGTTGTTTTTCGGAAGAGGGAATGGCTTGTGCTGGGATTGCATCCCAGACTACGCTCCTACCATTGCGCTTTTTCATTAACCTGGGAGTACCGAATCTTGCAGCACGGTAGAAATTCAATTCATCGAACCGCCGGATACGTGACCCGTTCGTCCGGTGGTGTGGGAGAGAGGGGCTGTGAAGCTTCTTCCTATCCCGATTAGGTGTCGCAATCCATGAACTTTCAGCTGAAGTACGTACTTGGAGTCGAAGAGCAACTTGCCCACGAGGAATTCAAGAGTGGAAAGAACCTTTCTTCACGCCCGAACTACTTTCGGCAGATCGCGCCTATGCTGGCACTCAGTGGTTTGGGCTTGGTTGCGTCGTTCAAGGCCCAAAGCGTCTTTCTGCTCATAGCCTTCCTTTCGGTAGCTTTCTCGTTGGTTGTTCGTGCCCTGGCAATGTCGCACGGCTGGAATCGAAAGCTGAAGGCTGCCATCAAGGAGGCACCGAAGATCCAAGTAGAGTTGGTCATCGATGATACCGGTCTTCACGAGATCGTCGAAGCTCAGCTCAGGTCGTTTTCCCCTTGGTCAGCGGTCAAGTCATACATTCAATACAAGCAAGTTTGGGTGTTCAATCTTGTCGGAGGGTACACAGCACTTGTGGCAGCAAGCGCTATCGCCGAAGCAGGTCCGTCGGCCGTAGCGGACCTAAAGTCTGCCCTCAAAGCTCGTTCAATACCCCAACTCGTGCGCGAATAGGCGTCGTACACCGTAAGCACCAACGATGGCGAACTCAGATCCAATCATCAGCGCCGTGAAGGATCCGGCGATGCAGCACGCGGTTCCCACGGCTTGGAGACCGGTTCTCCGAGACATCGTCGGTGCGTTTGTTAGAGAGGACTACCGGATCGTCAGCGGTATCCCAGCGGTTGGGACGATTTCGGCTGACACCGCCGCTGGGATTCAGCGTCATATCCTCGGCTATGGTGCAAGGCTTATCCCACTTCCGGATCAGGCCTGGATGACCTCAGTTTGCATGTGGTATGGAGAATATTGGGACGTGCTCGTTGACCTCTGGACTGAGGAAGAAGGTCCGAGCGACCTGGTGTTGAGTGTGCGCGTCAAGGAAATCGGCAACGAATTCACGTTCACCGTATATATGGTCCATGTCCCGTGAACGCACCGACTCCTAACCCTTCGACCGAGGCGATGCCTAACGCCACGCAGTCGGTCTTGCCTCCCATCAAACCTTAGATCTCAGAGTCGCCTATGGCCGCTATTTTCGCTTTCACATGTTCCTGCTGCGGGAAGATCCACGAGGGATCTCCATCGTTTGGCTTCAAGGTTCCCGATCATTACGCGAGGCTTACTGAGGAGCAGAAGTCATCGGTGGGCCAAATTAGCTCAGACCTTTGCACCATCACACGCGATGAAGGTACTGACTACTTCATCCGAGCTGTCCTTGAAGTCCCGATTCACGGTGTCTCGGAGCCCTTCATGTGGGGCCTGTGGGTTTCTCTCTCGGAAAAGAGCTTTAGACGCTACGTTGCGACTTACGACAATCCAGTCGAAGGCGATGGCTTTTTCGGTTGGGTCTGCAACAAGGTTCCGTGGTATCCGCCCGCTGGTTCGTTGGCAACGGACGTTCGAGTTCAGCTCAATGGCGATCGGCCGCTTCTGGTCCTCCACCACGGGAGCGCGAACGATCATCCTCTCATCGTGGATCAGAGGAATGGAATATCGGTGGTAAAGGCGCAAGAAATTGCAGAATTCCTCCAACATGAGACGTAAGGATGAATGATTTGTGCTGGGATTGCATCCCAGTCTACGGTCCTGCTCGCGACAAGCCCCAAGCCCTTGCACGGGCCGCCGCAGAGCACGAGGAACATCTTCGTGCTGCACTTGCCATTGCGCTGCGGCGAGCGGCGCGAAGTAAGGCACTTGTCCGCGAGCTACTTACGCGGGCAACCATTGAGGGCATGGCGAGCCGTCTCAACGCGAAGGTTTCTGCCGTCACGTTCGTTGTGCCGCAATTCAAGGAAACCTGGCATCAACTCATTCCATGGCAGCAGTTGGCGAACGATACGCCGGCCGAAACCGCAACATCAATCGCTTTCTCTCTTCGAGAGAATATTCGCAGGCATGAGCACCACAGGAAGGTCATTCCACGTCCGAACTCGAAAAGTGGCAGTGGCAAGCATGCCGCCGACGCCTAACCTTTCCAATCAGAAGTTATTGCTCTTTTACGCTGCGCGGTAAAGCGAAGGTAGATGGGCAATGGAAGCGTTACTGCATGATGCATAATATTGAAAAGCTGGCCCATTATGGTTATGCGAAATAAGTGCAAGGACGGACGCCATCGTGGCCAGTTATCGCACGCATCGGTTTATTTAGCCCGGCTGGATTTGTACTGACATGGTTCGAGAAAATAGGCACTGAAAATGAAGACAACAGTTCGGCTTGAAAAAAATCGTCCAAGGCTGACGCAGGTGCTCAGAAATGGGGTTTTCTACAGCGTCGTTAGGCCAAAATGGATCTACTTCTTTACCTAGTTGGACCTATAGTGGGACTTTTTTGTCTCGCATTCCCATATTTTTTTAGTGCTGTAGCTGGTGTTGGAATCGGTAGCGGAATTATAAGGATGCCATATACATTCCTTATTTTTTTTATATTCGTACCGCTAGTCTCTGTTGCGTGCGCGGATGTGGAATTAAGTAATCCATCACCTATTTTGGGACCACGTTGGCCTCTTGGTTTTGCGCTATTTATGGGAAAACTAAAGCACGGCCTGTCATGGTTTTTTTTATTTGATGCTATGACTGTCCCAATTATGGTGACACTTGGGTCTGCCTCGTTAGTATTTTTTTTCCGTGCATTATGGAGCAAGTTTCGAAGATAACATTACGCTCGACTGGGAGTCGCCGATGACTGCTTCACTTCGATTTGAACCGCCGGTAAAAGCGATCCCGTTAGCTCCACGGTTGAGGCTGTAGAAAAACCCCAGATCGTCGTAAAAATTCACTATCCGATCTGCCCTAATTTCATCAATAGAAAAATAGGATCGTAGGCTAGAACCCAGCTATCGCCGCCCCGATGCAAACCTGTACGCGGCCCCCAATAGCCGGTGCAACCTACTGCTTTACCATGAACTTGGCCAAGCGCCATGGTAAAGCCCCTCTCATTCGACACGTGGATGGATTGCGCCAAACGTTTCGCGTGATGAGGCCGCTTTCAATTCGCTTGCGATGTTCGAGTGGAGATACAGGCCCCACGATTTTCGGCGTTCCTCATGCGGATGGCTTCGGTGGCTATAGCGCGACCAGCGCGGCTACCACCGCACTCCCCATTTCTCTTGTCCCAACAAGCTGTGTGCCGGCCGCGTGTATGTCTGCGGTGCGCAAGCCGTTTTTCAGTACACGGCGCACCGCCGTCTCTACCAAGTCGGCAAGGTCCGGGCGTTGCAGCGTATGCCGCAGCATCAGGGCAACCGACAGGATGGCCGCAAGCGGGTTGGCAATGTCTTTTCCTGCTATGTCGGGCGCCGAGCCGTGGCCCGGCTCGAACAGGCCGCGTCCGGCCTCGTTCAGGGTGGCCGAGGCAAGCATGCCGATGGAGCCGGTCAGTACCGAGGCCTCGTCGGAGAGAATGTCGCCGAACAGGTTTCCGGTGACCACGACGTCAAAGCTGGCTGGCGCGCGTACGAGTTGCATCGCGGCGTTGTCCACGTACATGTGGCTCAGTTCGACATCCTGATACTCACGCGCAACGTCGCTTACGATAGTGCGCCAGAATTGCGATGTTTCAAGGACATTGGCCTTGTCGACGTTGCACAATTTGCGGCGGCGCCTACGGGCTGCCTGAAAGGCGATATGCGCAATCCGGCGTATCTCTCCCTCTGCATAGCGCATCGTGTCATAGCCTTCGCGCTGCCCGGCGAAGGGGCCGTCTGGCGCGGTGCGCATCCCTCGGGGTTTGCCGAAATACACATCGCCGGTCGACTCGCGCACGATCAACAGATCCATGCCGGCTATTACCTCCGGCTTCAGGGGCGACGCCGCGGCGAGTTCCGGATACAGCACTGCCGGCCGCAGGTTGGCGAACAAGTCCAATTCTCTGCGCAACCCGAGAATGGCTTGTTCAGGACGTAACGCTCGTTCGAGCGTATCGTATTTCCAGTCGCCGACTGCGCCGAGCAAGATGGCGTCCGCTTCTCGTGCAAGCGCCAGCGTTGCCTGCGGCAGTGGATGTCCATGTGCGGCGTAGGCGACCCCGCCGATCAGCGCCTCTTCTCCGCTGTATTCGAAGCCGAAATGGCGCAGGGCATCCAAGACGTGCACCGCCTGTTCAAGCACTTCCGGGCCGATCCCATCCCCAGCTAATATGGCGATTTTTTTCATCATCTCTGTCCTGTAAGTTTGTATTCGAGCCACGGCCTGTCGATAAGGCGTTGGCGTTTAAAAGCAGTGCTGTCAGAGCCTGTTTGAAAATGAAAATTTACTCGAACAACCGCTTGAGTAGCAGG
>CBIHON010000049.1:0-36627 GCA_966211965.1 uncultured Burkholderiales bacterium
CTGCAGCTTGTATTTGCCCTTGATCTTTTGCGCGATCAGGGTGTTATGGGCTTGCGCCGCCAAGGCGGCGGAGGCAAATTCCTTGACGTGCTGCACGCCTTTCTTGCCGATCGGACCGTAGTGGGTGATCAGCTTGTTGCCGTTGAGGGCGATTGCCCAGAACTTGCTGTGGCCCGGCTCGGTATTGTGAAAAATCTTGCCCTGCAGCGATGGCGCACCCGGCTTGCTCGCGGGCGTTGACGCAATATAGGCAGGGTCCAATTGTTTGAGCGCCGCATCGGTAAAAGCCAGTGCGGGGCCGCTTGCGATATACGCGACGGCCTGCGCCAGAGAGGCGAAGTGTTCGGTCATGAGGTGCCCGCCATCGACGCCAAAGGTCGACACCTGATAGCCCTCGCGACCGCCATTGACCAGGACGACGCTGTCGCCATCGGGCAGATCGGCGGTCAATGTCGGGTAGCCGCCAAAGCCCTCATTGCTTTTTTCAAAGCCCCAGTCGCCGGTCCCCTCAGCCGCCGCCTCTTGCCGATGCCAGCGTCCGTTCTTGAACACCAGCGGCGCGCCCTTGGCGCCCGGCTTGGTGTCGCCCTCCTTCGGCCCGCCGCCCTGCTTCGCCACCAGGGCGGCAAGGATTTCTTGAATATAAGCATTGGTGTTCGGCGCCTTCTTCGGGTCCACCTGCGCGAGGATCGATTGGATCCCCGCCACGTCGCCCTTGAAAGCCGCCTCGGCCGCTTTTTTAACCCATGTCGGCCCCATGCTCACGCCGTCCCGCCGGGCCGGCAGCTCCTCTGCCGTAAGACCGACTGGCGCAGGCGGCGGGACAGGCGCAACGGCCGCCGGCGGCGCGGCATCATTGGCATGCGCGGCAGCCGTCAGCGCAGCGTGCGATCCCGCCTTTTGTCCAGACGAAACCTGGTGTGTCGAGCCCAGCGCCGCCAGCACCGCATTGGCCAGCTTGGCGACTTTGATGCCATAGGTATTCGATCCATACGACAGGCCGAGGATGCCCTGCGTGTCGCCCGCCTCGGCCAGTGCGGCGAGCACGTCCAGCTTGGCGTTGACCGGCTTGGCGTTGGTGTTGGAATCGGGCAGCTTGGCCGCCTGGATCGCCGCAACCGCCTTCTGCGCTGCGGCATTGCCGGCGTCTTTCGGCGCGGCGGCCGGGGCATGGGCTGGAAGCGGCGCATCGGCGTGCGGCGTCACCGTCACGCCCACGACCCTGGGCGGCTTCGCCGGCGCCATGGGCGCGGCAACCGGCGGCGGCGTCGTGTTTGTTTCGGATGGTGTCGGATAGGCCGCCTTGAATTGCGCGTAGCCGTCGACCAGGTGCGGGTACACGCCGCCGTCTTGCGCCTCTTTCAGGATCGCCGCCTTCTTCTCTTGCGGCGCCGCCTCGTAGGCGTTCCATTCGGCCGGCGCCGGGGCCTTGGCCGCGAGAATTTTTTTCTTGAAGGTCGACAGCGCCGCCGCCGCGCTGGCCTTGTCCTGGATCTGCGTGGCTTCATGCAAGATCGCCGCGACCTTGTCGTCGTCGCCCAGCAGCTTGAACCACGCCTGGCCCGCATGCTTGGCGTGCGCCTGCTTTTGCGAATACGTGCCCTGCCCGGCCAGGATCTTGTGGGCGTCATGGTCGTCGGCGACATGCACGAACGCCAGATGGCCGCCGACCGTCGTGCCGTCCGACTTGCTGTAAGGGGGAATCCAGATCTGCTTTTTGACGGTGGCTTTCAGGAACAGCACCGGATGGCCGGCAGGATGGGGATGCGGCATGCGTGCCCTCGTAACGTTTTACCGAGGGTAGCGTCACGACGCGCACCACGCGGGCCTGAACAGCGCCGGCCCATTGCCCCATTGCTCTCTTTACGTGGCGGCGCTCTCCAAGCCGCACAGTTGGTGCTTGGCCCATTCGCCCGCGATCCAGGTCACGCCCTTGGGGGTGAATTTCGCCTGGTTGAACGCGTGCTGGCTCACATCGGCAACCCCTGCCCTGACTTCAAAGCGTCCGGCCTCCAGGTGCCCGGCATGCGGCACCCATTCGCCGCCCAGCCGATACATGATTTTTTGTTTTTCGAGGAATTCACGGAACCGTGTTTCATTCGCACCGAGCAGCTTGCAGACTTGCCGGAATCCCTTGGCGCCGCGCGATTCGACGTATTTGCCGACGAACTCCAGCGCAGGCCGGGCCGCTTCGATCTGGCGCGATTGCGCCTCGATCGTTTCCGCCTGCTCGGCGGCCAGACGCAGCGCACCGGACAGTGTCGTGGGAATAGCGAACGCCGGCGCCGCCAATGCACGGCGCTCGCATTCCAGAAAATAATCGCGCACCTCGAAACCCTTGCTGGTCTCGCTCATCATGGCGACCTGCTTGCCGGCATCGAGCGTTAAATAGTAGTTGATCACGTGCTTGGCGCCGCTTGCGCTGCTCACCCTGGCGGGGGCGCAGGTGTAGTCGCGCCCATCAACCAGCCGCGCACGCACAATTTGCGATTTCACCCAACTGGAAAAGTCCTTCCCGATTTCAAGGAAGGCATGCAGGTCGCGCGCATTGACGGTCTGACAGGCAACACCGCCGATGTCGCGCGATGCGATAAGGATTAATGGATTCAAGACTGCTCCTTTGCAATAGGGAGCGATCAATGTGCCGTCACGACTTGACAGCGCCGCCTTGCTTTTCAATCGCATCGGGAAAGGGGGCGCCGGTCACCGCATGAATGGCGCGGCGCCCGGTGTACTGCTGCCACCGTCGAATGATGACGTCGCAAAACTTCGGATCCAGTTCGGACAAGCGCGCGCACATGCCCAGGCGATCGGCCGCCATCAGGGTCGAGCCCGATCCGCCGAAAGCATCGACGATGATGTCGCCGGGACGCGCCGACGATTTCAACTGTTTTTCAATCAGCTCGGTCGGCTTCATGGTCGGGTGCTCGGCCGAGCGCTTCGGCTTCGGACAGCGGATCAGCGACGACGGCAAGGCTTCCACTTGCACCTCGCCCGTCACCACCATCACCTGGTCGCCGACCGTAAAGGTGTAGCGGCCGTCGGCCTGCCGCTCAAACGGCGAGGCGTCGCCCAGGTCGCGCACCGTGGTCTGCTTGCGCCCGCCATACCAGCGGTGCGCGCTGCCCGGCTTCCAGCCGTACAGGATCGGTTCATGCTGCCACTGGTAGTCGGAGCGCCCCAGCACCAGGCTGTCCTTGCGCCAGATCAGGCATCCCGCCAGTTTCAAGCCGGCATGCTTGAACGCGTAACGGAAGTTGTAGCCCTCGGTATCGGCATGGGCGACATAGATCGCCGCTCCCGGCTTCATGATCGCGTACAAGGCATTGTGGGCGGCGCAGAGGAAGTCGCAGAACGCTTCATCGCCCATGTCGTCGTTCTTGATCTTGCCGGCCAGCTTGGATTCATACGCCACGTTGTACGGCGGATCGGTCCACACGCAATCGGCCAGTTCCTCGCCCAGCATGGCTTGCCAGGCCGAGACGCTGGTGGAGTCGTTGCACATCACCTTGTGTGCGCCCAGCAGCCAGATATCGCCCGGCACCGTATGTGGCGCTTCCGGCACGTCGGGCACCTGGTCCGGGTCTTTGTCGGCGGGCAGCTCTTCCTGCAGCAGTTCGTCCAGTTCTTCCAGCGAAAACCCGGTCAGCGACAAATCGAAACCGTCGACCTTCAAATCCGCCAGCTCCACTTTCAGCAAACCGATATCCCAGCCCGCGTTCAACGCGATCTTGTTGTCGGCCAGGATATAAGCCCGCCGTTGCGCCGGGGTGAGGTGGGAAATGTCGATGGTCGGCACGATCGCGAGGCGCAGCACGTGCGCCGCCAGGACGCGGCCGTGACCGGCCAGGATGCCGTCCTCGCCATCGGTAAGGATGGGGTTCGTAAACCCGAACTCTTTCATCGACGCGACGATTTGCGCCACCTGCCCGTCGCTGTGGGTGCGGGCGTTGCGCGCATAGGGCAGCAGGTCTGCCACCTTGCGCATGACGAGCTTATCAGGCATGACGATCTCAACCGGCATGTTCACTCCGTTTCATGGTTTGGTTAGGTGAGGACTTCCAATGCGCCGCGCTCCAGCAAGGCAATGGCTTCCGCAGCCACCACCTCATGCGGCAGCAAAGCGAGGTCGGATGTCCCGTACAGAACGCCGGCAGAGCCATCGGCAATCGCGGCCTGGGAAAACCGGACATACCCTGACGCAAGCAACGCAATGACCGTCAAGGCGATATAGCGGTCGGTCGCCGCCGCCCGCTCCGCTTTGCCGAACAGCTGGTGCTAGTCGAACCGTTCATGGCAGCCAACCAGCCCGAATTGCGTGCAGCACAGCGGAAAAATGGCGGCGTCGGAGGCTTTGAGACCGCGCCCCTTGCCATGCCGGTATTCATTGGAATGCGCCGCCTGGGAGCGCCCCTCCACCCCGCATCCGAGGCAAGGCAGAGCGGCAACCAGGCGGCGGTAACGCTGGTTTCGATATCCCACGATGCCGGCTAACCGCGGTCGATAACGACGGTAAGTTTTTGCCCTTCTCCCTCGCGATCGAAGCCCCAGGCCTTGCGTTCGCATTCCTGCAGAATTTTGAGCGTCTCGGCGGCGATCTTCGCCAGCTTGCCGCGCTCGGTGTCGTTGGCCTTCAGTGCGGAATACACCATCTGCCGCGGCGCATTGGTTTCGACGCGGTGGCGTTCCAGGACCGCCGCGCGCTTGGCGACCGCATCGGCCTCGGCCAGTTGTTGCAGCTCGAACGGAGACAGGTCCGTCGGGGCTTCGGATTTGGGCTCGGAAGCGACAACCGGCGGCGCGCATGCGGGCCGCGTTTGGGGTTTTATTTCTTCACGGATACCGTCGGCAACTTGATAAGCACGGCTGGTGACGTCGGCGATATTGAAGCGCTTTTGCCAGCCCTGCTCTTTCGCTTTCTTGGCGACCGCTTGCTTTGAAACGCCGAGGCTTTCGCCGATTTGGCCGTGCGTAATTTTAGGATCGGATTCCCACGCCGCGCGCGACACCGCCCATTGTTCGGGGGTGATTTTTTCTTTCGCCATGCGATTGCCTTCCATGATTCGATGGGCAATACTCGCGTCACGACCCGACAACTAAAAAGTGAGCTGGTTGTCGGCGGCGACAACCGACAACCATGAACGCAATCATGACAGGAGAAAGGACAATGCGACGCGCACTCGTGGCTTATACCAGCTATACGAATACAACGGAATCAGACAGAGAGAAAGAGGTGTTGCACGACGTGGCGGTACGCATCGAGGGATTCGATACGGAAACGGTCAGAGTGATGGCGGTATGCCCGATGGATGCAATTGATCACGTCAGGGATATGCCAGTTGAACTGTATGATAAGCTGCCGCGCGTGGCGGGCAAGGTAGCAGCATAAATTACACTAACTCAGATACCTTACGCAGGATTCAAATTTACCATGCAGAGGAAACCACAGATTCGCGGGGAGTCGCTTCGACGAGGGATGCATAAGCTGGAAGACCTAATTGACGACAAAAGGCAAATAAGAGGGAAAGAAGCGCTCCATGAATGAATCGATCTCTGGGCAAAGTTTTGCCTGCGATGGCGTGCATTGCTACGCTCGTGGCAAGCGTATCCCGTACGCCGATGCCTCAACTTTCAAGATTGTAGAACACTCTTATTTTGCCTATGACGACAAACGCCTGTATGCGGTGAACGATTATTCCCGCGAGGGCTTGATCATCGTGGATAACATCGACACTTCCGCGATTTTTTGGGTTCGCCTCCACGACGACACGGGGGGCTAAAAATAATCGAATACTTTTCCACGCTGCACGATTTATACAAATTTAACGGCCACTTTATTGAGATAGCCAATCGGCACAAATTCAAGCACGCCCTCGGCTTGAATAACCTCTTGCCGTTCGGCGGACGCCCCTACGACCATATTTGCGATGCACTGTTGGCGGATTATCCGAGCACGATGGGCTGGTGGCACCCTGATTATTCTTGGCACCGGATTGCTCAGGAGGCGTGCGGCGACGCTTTGGAAACAGGCTACTATAGCGGGGGCGGTGCGAGTTTTTATCTAGAGGATATTCATTGCGAACTGATTCCGCATTACTTGCCTGCCTTGCCTGCTGCGCTACGGCAGGATTGCAATGCCTATTACACTAAGACCGGGAATCAGGTCTATTACAAGTGGCGCCCTATTGAAGCCGACAGCGTCAGTTTTGCCGTCATCGACGGTGAGTTTGCTCGGGACGACAAGCACGCCTACTTCAACGGCAACAGGGTCGAAGGCGCCGATCCCGCGACCTTTCGTCCGCGTTTGCCGCCGGGCCACAGCAGTCTCGATAAGATGGTCGTGAAGTATGCGAGTTGCCAGCGGCAAGTCTATGCCATAAAAACCTTAAGGCTGGGCAAATATCAAGGCTATGACAGGCAACTGGTTCCTATGCCCGGCGCCGCCCCCGAGAGCTTCGAAGTACTCAGCAGTGCTTGGGCCAAGGATCGGTATCGAGTCTATGAGGACGGCACTCCGAAAATCAGGTATTGCGCGAGCGATTTCCGTGTGATCGCCGTATCGGGATATAACGTGTGGGCGACGGACAGCCATGGACTATACAACGAGAATGGACGGCGCGTCGTCAAAGGAGCCGAGCCAGGCAATTTCAAAGTACTGAACGAATACTGGTTCAGCAATGGACAGCAGATATTTTCTACGGTCAGCGAGAGGCTGATGCCCAGCATCGATGCCGCCAGTTTCGAGACAGGGGAGGACAAATATACAGCCCAGGACTGCAACTATGTCTACACCCTGAGGACACGCCCAGGTTGGGAAAATGCGGGGCTGGAGATCCATAAACGACGGCGTAAGTACTGACCGAACGACCTGTCTTCTTTTCGATGCCCACCAGGTAGAGCCTGTTAAGAACTATGAAAGGCTCCGCAATCCGGCCGCATGTAAGGGAAGCAGGGTTTCGGGCAGCGTGCTGCCCGACTGCAGTTACTCACCACCCACCTCACCCACAGCCGCCACGGCAGCCCGACTTTCATCATAGAGCGCAACGAAGTCATGCTCGCGATGACTGGTCCGTTACCTTGGAAGCAGCACCTTCCACTTTGGGCTGAACAATACAGAAACAGTCAGGGTGCTGGCGGCGTGCCCGATGGACGCGATTGACCGCGTCGGGGATATGCCGGTTGAACTGTATGATAAGCTGCCGCGCGTAGCGGGCAAGGTAGCAGGATAAATTGCACGCACTCGGATTCGATCCGACAAAGAATGCTGGATTTGATTGAACCTGTATCACCTTCTTTAGGAGGCTGGACTCGGCCACAGCCTGACAGTCGCATCGATCCACTACGCAATGACCCACAACCTCGGATTTCTATGTACCGCAACCTATTGAAGTTTTGCATTTCCGTTTTCAGTTTGATGTCGCTTGGCGTATATGCAGACACGCTTGAAGGTGGACCTTTCAGCGGTGTCGAATTAAGCGCACTTCCGGAAGAATGCCGAGCCGTTATTAAGAACGCATCTGAAGACTTTGAACTCGCTGTGCGCGGGAATGAGCCAAAGCATGCAACTCGCATTGGTATGGTTCGCGACGGCGGAACAAAGATCTGGAAGGCCGATGGTTACGCGCTAACTGTTTTCAGGCAACTTGCCGGCCTTGGAAGCGGCGACAAAAAAATAACAGGATACAAATATGGACCACAAATGAGCTTCGGCGTCGATAACGGGCCTTGTGGAACACTTGAAGTTTCAAATGTTCGTTTTTATACAAACGGTCAATTAAATTGGCTTCGCGAAAGCGCAATTGGCAAATGAATGTATGCCGTGCCAAGGAGCGGACAGAAAGCCTTTCAATACGACTACGATCGGTTCTGCCCCCTCCGGACAAGGTATGAATTGGTAGGCGTGATTTATAACAAATTAAATTTCAAATGAAGTCATTGCGTACAATACATTTTGTTGTTGGCGTTGCAGGAGTTTTCATATTCCTGCTGACTGGCCAATATATGCATTTCGTGTACCACCATTTACATGGAATGGAGGCAGGCCCACGCATGCTTTTTCGTTCGGCACATATTATCTACTATGGTCATCCCTCCTTAATTTATTGCTTGGATGCTACTTGGTCCGTACCCATGAAGCAGGACTCAAACATGCTCAAACCTTTGCAAGTATTGCGATACTGATGGGACCAATTTTTTTAGGTTTGGCTTTCTTTTATGAGCCACATATGGATAAATTTTCTCGTCCATTCTCACGTTCCGCTATATATGCAGCCTTTGCGGGTTCTATTGTCCACGGGCTGATATCCCTTCGAAAAAATCATGCAAATCACAAAATTTAACTTGTCGCTCGACGATCATGCTTCGCGTCGGCCAGCTCAATGCCAGTTTCTGTTACCTCAAATGCATAAGCCTCTTTGCGCGTTGGCATTCAGCCTTGCAAGTGCCATGGCAATCGCCGCCCCCTTAACCGCCAAAATGGTGGACTACGGCACCTATGAGTTGCAGCGCGGAGACATCAACAAAAGCGGCGGCGTGGCTGGAGATCTCGTAACGACATATGGGAATCAGCACTTGGTAACAACCAACAAGATCGACGCCGCCATTGGTACGGCCTTCGGCTTCCGATATATCCTTGCCGGCCCACAATCAAGCGCCCACGTTAAAATTCGCGTCATTCATCCCACACCTTTGAAAGATCCAGCAAGCGGAAAACTCTTCGCAGTAAGTGAATGGAGCCAGAGAGTTCCAGTGAGTCAGGTTAACTGGAACACTGGATGGTCGTTCGAACACAAGTGGGAATTGGTTCCGGGAGAGTGGAAGATACAACTGCATGGCGAAGATGGCCTGCTGCTGGAGAAAAGCTTCATCGTGAGCACTTCTCAACAGAAGTAGAAGGTTTCGAACCAGCCCTCGTCCCTATTAAACCCTGAGAAATAGTGCCATCCGACTACACTGCGACACGGACTACCGTCCGCTTGCGGCGCTGGCACCTGCGGTCTAGGACTGAAATAGACTCTTACTCGGCCGCGCTCGCCAGCTTCTCGACGCTGGCGGCAAAGCCCTTGGTTGGTTTTGCCGACAACCAACGGCATGCAGGGATGATGCAGGGCGCGCCGGTCTTCGGATTGCGCGCGGCACGTTCCTTGTGCTGTTTCGCGCGCAGCACCACCAGGCCGGGGATGCGAACTTCGTCGACCGCCGCCAGATTGACCGACGCCACGCTCACGACCGCATCCATCACCTTCTCGATCTGCACCACCGGCAGGCCGCTGCGCAGCGCCACCGATTTGCAAAAATCTTTCTTCGTCATTGCCACTCCATGAATTGTTTTAGGATTCAACAGAACACATCCAGTATGACGTCACGACTTGCCTCCTCTTTTCAATACTCCTTGATGCCGACCGGACGTGATTTGCGCACCGGCTCGTCTATTACCTCGGTCACGCGCTCGCGCACCATCACTTCATACGGCACCGCCGGCGAGACAGAGGGATTGCGATAGCACTCGAGTAATTTGCCAGCCACGCCAAACGCCGCGCCGCAACAGCAGATCGACTCGTGCCCGCCCTCCCCGCTTGCCCCGCATTCCGCACAGCGCGCCGCCACCACGCGTGTGCCCCGGCGTTTCACCAGCACGCGGCCGCCGCCGCAACGACGACATGCATGGTCCGCGACTGACCAGCCGCCAGACGTCTGCACTGCTTTACGGCTCGACTGCCGGGCCGGCGCGAAGTCGAACATCAGCAATTGCATTCCCGTGGTCATGGCATGCCTCCACCGACGGCGCGCGAACCGGTCCACACAAAGGCGACCGGATCGGCGGAACGCCGCAGGATCGTCAATGCCGCTTCTTTCCAGTCCCGAATCGGACTCGGCAACTGTTCCAGCCGGCACTGCGTCTGTTGCACATAGGAGACCGGCCGCCAAAACAACTGGCTCCATTTCTTTGGCGGCGCCCCCTTCGCATTGCGTCCCAACAAAACCTCGCGCTCGCGGTTGTAACACGACACGCAAATGGTCCGGTTCCGCACCAGCCGCATCCTGCCGATGAGTCTGCCATCGTCTTCCATGCCGCCGCGGCGGCAGCGCACGCAGATCACCCGGTAGGCGAAGGAACCCTGTGCTTTCGGCGGCGGTACCGGCGGTTGATCGTTGGCCTGCCCATGTGCATGACCATGTCCTACCCGGCAGCCGATACACGCTTCCAGCCGGCCCGCCTTGGTTGCCCCCGGCGCCTCCGCAAAATTACGGGAACACGCGGCAACTGACATCAGCCCATAGTGGCTGCAAGAAAAATATTGTCCAGGTATATCGGGGATGGTGCGGTACTCAACCATGACAGCCTCTATGAAAATTGCATCAAACGCAGAACGACGTTTTCCAGTTCCTGCTGATTTTTATACCGGCAGTGCCGCAGTATCCGAGTCCACACCACATCCAGCACGGCTTGATAGAGCTGGGCGAACCGCACCTCGTCCATGCTGGCGAACGAGATCGAATGCGGCGCGAAGGACACGCCGCCGTTCAAGTCGTAGTGGGCATCGCAAAAGCCCGCCAGCACCAGCACGTTCTTGCGAAACCCCTCGCGATCCTTGCGGATCGACATGCCGTCCACGCGCACATCGGTATCCGGCTCCCACGCGTCGAAGGCCAGGCCGAGCAGCGCAAAGAATTTCCGGTGAAAGAGCACGTTGCGCACTTTCTTGACCGAAAACCTGATGCCTTGCCCAACGACCGGGCCCGAGTCGCCGAAGCTGCAACGGGGGTCGTCATTCCCGACGTCAAAACTGGCGGCCGAATGATCGCCAACGGACAGGTGCAACTGAAAGGCAAAGCCGCCCAGCTCGGCGTCTACGAATTGATGTACGAGCACACCACCGGCCAACCCACCGCCGGCAGCCAGATCATCGCGCTACAAACCACCAGCCGCGCCGAGGCGATGGTGTCACCGGTGTTCGACGCCAAGCGTCACTTGATCGGCCCTCCCGGACAACAGGGATTGATCGAATATGCCGCGGTGATGTTCAAAACCGGATTTTTTCCACCCAACCCGCAAAGCGCGCTATGCGCATCCAAGTATTGCGCGCGCTGGGACAGCTGCGCTTTTCACGAATAACCCCACCCAACCAAACGGAGCAGCATGGCAACCATCGCCGATCTCAAGCAAGGACAACAGCAATCCCTTCCGGCCGCACGACAACAAAAAAACATCTTCGATTTCCTGACCGCCGATCCCAAAATCGAAAAGGCGATCACCGCCGTCGCGACGCAATTCCTCACGCCCGACCGCTTTCTGCGGCTGGCCGTCAACGCCGTCAAGAAAACCCCGCTGTTGATGGAGTGCGATCCGCAAACAGTGCTCGGCAGCTTCATGGCATCGGCTGCGCTCGGCCTGGAACCCAACACGGTCCAGCAACAGGCTTTCCTGATTCCCTACAAAAGCAGGATCAAACAAGGCCATCAATGGATCGAGATCTACGAATGCCAGTTCCAGGTGGGCTACCGGGGCTATATCACCCTGGCGCACCGCTCGCCGCACATCGGCAGCCTGCAAGCCGAGGCCATTCATGAAAGGGATGTGTTCGACCACCTGATCGGCACCGAGTCGTTGCTGAAATACCGCAAAGCGCTGAAAGACCGCGGATCGCTCATCGGCGCCTTTGCTTACTCGAAACTGGAGCGCGGGACCGAGATCGCAACCGTCCTGCCCATCGATGACGTCTATAAAATTCGCGCAAGAAGCGAAGCCTACAACGCGCTGCAGCGCAGCCTGGACGAAGCCGGCAGCGAAGGGGAAATCGCCGTCGCGCGGGAAAAATTCGCCGAGACGCCGTGGGTGAAATGGGAAGACGACATGGCGGCCAAGAGTGCGATCAAGAAACACGCCAAGCAACTTCCCTTGATGCCGGGCGATGCGATGGCCCTTGCGGTCATGCTCGACACCGATGGTGACGGCCGCATCATCGACATGGCCGCCATGGCCAACCCGGATGTCACGCGCAGCCTGATAAAGGAAGGCTACGTGCCGGAAAAAGAGGAAGCACCTCCGGTGGGGCATCAGGCCAGTCCATGTTTACCGGCTCAAGCGATACGCCACCCGGCCAACAGTGTCACGTTCACGCGGCTGGCGGAGCGTATCGAGAGCGCCGGCGACGCGGACGCGTTGGATGTCGAGGCCGACTTGATCGGCGAGATCGCGGATGCCGCCCAGCGCGAAGAATTGACGGCCTTGTACCGCGCGCGGCGCGAAGCGTTGATCCCGCCCGCCAAGCGCTTGCGCGTGCGCCCGTCCGGCATGAACGTCGAGTAACCATCCTCCGGACGACCGCGCAAGGCGGCCGTCCATCATTCCCCTCTCCCAACATTCAATATGAGAATCACTTCCCTCTTTGTCGAGAACGTCCTCGGTGCGCGCCGCGCCAAGTTAAGCCTGGACAAGCCGGTTACCTTATTCGCAGGATTCAATGGCGCGGGCAAATTCAGCCTGCAGGAAAGCGTGCGCATGGCGCTCGCCGGCGAAAGCGTGCGCGTCGGCCTGAAGAAAGACTTTTCTAAAATGGTCAGCAATGGCGCCAAGACCGGGACGGTCGAGGTCGAGGTCAATGGCGCGTATCGTTGCCGCTTCATCCTGCCGGAGGGCAATCACGAAACCATCGGCGACATGCCGCACGCCCTACCGTTTGTCCTCGACGCCCAGCGCTTCGCCAGCCTTCACCCGGACGATCGCCGCACCTTCCTTTTTAAATTGACCGGCTGCACGCCAAGCAAAGACAGCATTCGTATCCGGTTGATGGAAAAAGGATGTGAGCGCGACAAGATCGAAGCGACAATACCGATGCTGTGGGCCGATGGATTTCCTGCCGCCTATGAATTCGCGACGAGGAAAGCGACGGAAGCGAAAGGCGCATGGCGCGGCGTGACGGGCGAGGTATGGGGACCGAAGAAAGCCGAAGGGTGGGCCGCGCAAAAGCCAGCCGTGGATCGGCAAGCGATCGATGCCGCTACCGATGAATTGGGAAAATTGGATGCGCAGATCGCCGCCATCCAACAGGAATTCGGCGCTATCGAACAAGCATACGCCGCGCAGACCAAGCGGGAAGCCGACATCGCCGCCGCCAGAGCAACTGTTAAGAAGCTGCCACGCCTGCAAGAAAAGTTAAAAATTGACGAGGACGAGCTGGCAGCGACGGTCGTCAAACTCAATGCAGCACGGGCGCGCGCCAGTACAGGTCCGCGCATTGGCCTGGTTCACGACATGGCCGAGGTTCTGGCGGCGCTGCTCGATGAACCGCAAGCAGAGAGTATTGCCCGGTCGGCGTCCCAGAACGCCGTCGCGGCGATTGCACGCTACGAACGCGAACACGGCAAACTGGCCGACATCGGCGTCGCCGATCCAGTCGCCAAGGCGGCGCTGCCGCCTTACCTTGCGGCTGCTGCGGTGCTGGAACGCGCCATTGCCAACGACAAGCGCGACCTCGCCAATGCCGCCATGGCTCAGGCGCTGCTCGACGGCGCAGTCGAGGTAATCCGCATTGCGGACGACGCGATCGAACAAACGCGCGCCATGTTGGTCGAGAAAACCGCCGCGCGCGATGCTCTGCGCAAGCGCCAGGACGGGCTGTATTCGGCCGCGCTGACCGCCGACGGCGCCGATGAAAAAACCAGGAACGCGACGGCCCATCACAGCGACGTCAACGCTTGGCTGGCGATCGCCGCGCAACTGGCACCCGACGGCATCCCGAACGAGTTGCTGGCCAAAGCCCTCAAGCCGGTCAATGTACATTTGCGCGCCAACGCCAATGCGACGGGGTGGATGCAAGCGGCAATCGCGCCGGACATGAAAATCACTGCCGACGGCCGCGCTTACGAGCTGCTCAGCAAATCGGAAAAATGGCGTTGCGACGCGATGATTGCCGACGCCATCTCGCAGATTTCCAAGATCCGGATTCTGATGCTCGACGAGGTCGACATCCTGGACGTGAACGGGCGCATCGACTTATTCACGTGGATCGGACAGCAAGCAACCGTCGGTGCTCTCGACACGGTGCTGTTGTTTGCCACCATGAAAGCCATGCCGAGCGGGCTGCCGGAATCCATTGAATCATTCTGGATTGAAGATGGGGAGATCGTCGAGATCAAGTAAGCAGCATGAGGAAATGAAGTGATACAACCAGAATTTTTATTACCTAGAGACAACAAAAAAACCTGCCTGTCTATTGATGGGATGCACCAAATGCTAAGCATCGGCACCGCGATTCTTCGCTTAAGTAGTTGCTGTTATTACCCCTTACGTAATATTGTCAGGGCGTTCCAAAACATATCAAAGGAACAAGAAAAATGATGTTAACCGCTCAGGAAGCCGCCAAACTTTTGGGCGTCAGCAAACGCATGATGTATGACTTGGCCGCACCGCATGGCCCCGTTCCATGCACGAGGTACAGCACAAAATACGTGCGCTTCAAACAAGAAGACATAAAGGACTACGAAAAATCATGCCAATACACTTCGACAAAACCACAGATTGTTGGCGTTTCTCATTTAACCGCGTCATCTCCGGCCGGCGAATCAGGGCTACAAAACTTCTTCCGAAAGGCTGGTCTAGAACCCAAGCGCAAGCCTATGATCAAAAAGAAACAACAAGACTTTTTGCGCAAGCAACCGGCGCAAGTACACAACGGGCAATGATAGAGGACGCCGTCGAGATTTATTGTAAAGAACGCATACCTCACCTCAAACATGGCGCCAAGCAGCTTGCTGAGCTGGCACGATTCCATTGGGCCTATGCCTCCCGCTACATGGATGACTTGCCGGAGGTTGCTCAAGAATACTACCAGACAGAAAAAGACACGTTGAAGCCAGCCACGATTCGCAATCGCTTGGCGTATCTTCGTGCAGCCTGCCGGTACGCGTTCAAATTCCACAAATTATGTGCCCACGATCCAGCCGAGCGCGTGCAACTACCTACGGTAAATAACGAGCGCCACTATTATTCTGATCGCAAACAAGTTCTGCAGATTGCACGAAAGATGAATAACCGATCCGCCCGCGCTGCCGTGCTAATTGCGTTCTACAGTGGCATGCGTCTGGGGGAGGTACTGAAATGTACCGTTAAGGATGGAGCATTCGTCCTGGAAGATACCAAAAATGGCGAACGTAGACTGGTACCGATTCATTACCGCATTAAAATCTATGCCAACAAACTACCTATCACAGCCAAGGAACGCACCATACAAGGCTGCGTGAAGCGTGCAACCACAGCCTTGGGCATTTCCCATCTGCACTTTCACGATCTGCGTCACAGCGCCGCCAGCGCGATGATCAATGCGGGAGTTGATTTGTACACAGTCGGCGGGGTTTTAGGACACAAAAGTGCTCTATCCACTAAGAGATATAGCCACCTTGCAACCAAGACGTTGGCAGCGGCTGTGGCAACCATTGGCAAAAAAGTGCACAGTGCCTAAATTTCCGTTGATCGTTTTTCTCAAAAACGGAAGCCAAATTTTTTGTAAGGCTTTGATAAATAAAGGGATGGTGCCCGAGACCGGAATCGAACCGGTACGCCCCTTTTCAGGTAAGCGGCGGATTTTAAGTCCGCTGTGTCTACCAATTTCACCACTCGGGCAATGCAATTTAGGAGGCGGATTCTAGCACACTCGCATTGAGGTCATCTCATACATTCGAGAATTCTCGGGATGGGACGCGCTAGCAGGATTACGTCGCCGACCATAGCGTCGTTGCCAGCCTCCGGTACGCGCAAGCGCTGCAACCGCATCCGAATCTGCAATCTCTGCCGAGGCCTCCGCGGTCCAGACCGATGACACGCGTCAAATTTCAAAAAGCGATTTCGCACCAACAAGCGTATTGAATGATCGACAAATGCGCCGCATTCCTGCATCATCTCATTTCGATAATAATAAATTAACTATTCATTAAGAGAATAATTAAGTGATTATTATCTGCCGCCGGACATCTTCGTTCTTTGATAAGAAGCAACCATGTCATGGCATCACTTGGAAACCTTGCTGCCCAAGCGAATCAAATCATTTTCACGACTTACGCAACAGCCTTCATGACTCATTCTCAAAAAATTCTTGTCACCGGCGCATCCGGTTATATCGGCTCCCATACCTGCGTTGCTTTATTGCAGGCGGGCTACGAGGTGGTTGCCCTGGACAACCTCTGCAATAGCTCACGCGAAGCACTTGCCCGGGTTAAACAGATTGCCGGTCGCGATTTGTTGTTTATTGAAGCCGACGTACGCGATCGCAACGCGCTCGATACGATCTTGCAACAGCACGATATTGGGGCCGTTATCCATTTCGCCGGACTCAAGGCGGTGGGAGAATCGGTCTCCATGCCATTGGCGTACTTTCAGAACAACGTCACGGGCACCCTCACGCTATTGGAGGCGCTGGCCACGGCCAAGGTAAAACGCTTCGTGTTCAGTTCCTCCGCCACCGTTTATGGCGATCCCGAGACGGTGCCCCTGAAGGAATCGGCGCGGCTCGGTGTGACCAATCCTTATGGGCGCTCGAAATTGATGGTGGAAGAGATCCTGGCAGATCTGCAAAAAAGCGATCCCGATTGGCGTATCGGCATACTGCGCTACTTCAACCCGGTTGGCGCACATCCAAGCGGCCTGATCGGCGAAGATCCGCGCGGCACGCCTAACAACCTGATGCCATTCATCGCGCAAGTCGCGATCGGACGGCGCGAACGATTGGCCGTTTTCGGCAATGATTATCCGACGCCCGACGGTACCGGGGTTCGAGACTATATCCATGTCGTGGACCTCGCGCAGGGTCACGTCGCGGCGCTCCAACACCTGTTTGCGCAGGCTGACAGTTTTACCGTCAATCTCGGAACCGGCCGCGGCTATAGCGTGCTGGAAGCAGTACAGGCGTTCGAAGCGGCCAGCGGGCGTCGCGTTCCCTATCAGATCTCGGCGCGCCGCAGCGGCGACATCGCGACCTGTTATGCCGATCCGGCCAGTGCGCAGGAACTGCTCGGTTGGCGCGCCGAAAAAACGCTGGCCGAGATGTGCGCCGATCATTGGCGCTGGCAGAGCATGAATCCGGATGGGTACCCGCCATCCAGATAAGCGAAGCCCTTATTCGGTCTTTTATTCGATCTGAATGAAACGCGTGCTCTGCCACTCCTCCAGCGAGTGAATACGGCTGCGCCACCAGTTGGCAAACAGCACCCAGATGGCAGCCAGCAACAGGCTGCCGAGCAACCCGCCCAGCACGATCATGAGACGTGTCGGCGGCACGGCCCCCTCCGGCAGCGGTGGGGGATCGATCACCGTCAGCATGACGCGACGGTCTTTCGCACTTGCCAGGCGGCGATCTTCACTCGCCTTGATATAGGCTTTGTAATTGTCTTCGCGCACGGCCGCTTCGCGCAAAAGCCGGTTGAATTCCGGCTGAATGCCGTCGAGCGCCTTGCTGCGCGCAAGATATCCGGCCGCCGCTTCGCGCACCCATTTCACCTTGTTGCCCAACAGTTGTTCCGCCGCGGCCAATTGCTCTTGCACTTCATCCAATTTGACGTGGCCCGGTGCATACATGGCGGCGCGCTTGGTGCGCTCCAGCCGCAACTCATTGACGCGGCTGACCAAGCGGGCCAAGTCGTTACTGCCGGTGCCGCCTTCGTTTGCCCCGGTAGTTTCACTGGTGCCGGAGGAAACTGCCTCCCCGCCTTGAATGCCGTCCAACATGGATTTGAGACGATCCGCGTTCTGCAGCAACGTCGTCTTCTCCGAGGCCAAATCCACAAAGCCGTGTTTCAACTTGAAGGCGGCGACGGCCTGCTCGGCCTTCTCAAGATCGGATTTGAGTTGCGCTGCTTGTCCGCTATAGACCTGATAGGCTTGGGAGGCCGCTTCCATTTCACTCAATTTTTTGAGATGCTGGTCGATCAGTGCGGCCAGAATCTGCTGTGTCGCCTCACGATTCTTGAGACGCAAACTAATGTCGATCATTTGTGATTTGCGCGCGGGCAGAATCTTTAAACCATCTGCAATCGTCTGCGCCAAAGCCTGGCGCGGCGAAGTCTGGTCAACCAAGCCTAGCGTAATCAGGGTGTCGGTGCCAAACTTCTTGATTCCATCAACGGCCCCCATGACAAGCGCCATGATCCCCGTCCTGGGCTTGCCGGCGAGGATGTTCTCGCCAAGCTGGTCAATCACATTTTCGATCAAAGCACTGGAGCGCAATAATTCAACCTGGGTGCCAACGGCTTCGTCCGCCATTTTCATGGCCAGGTTGTAGCGCACATCCGCTTGCGACAAGGCTACGGTTTGCATATCGAGCTGGACCATGAGCTTGGCGCTAGTTTCGTATCTGGGCGAGCGCACATAACTTGCCGCGACCACGCCAATGAAAATCAGCGATGCAATGAGAAGAAACTGCTTGCGACGCGCTTTCAAAATGCAAACCGCGGCAAGCAGGAGATCGACCAGACCGTAGTGTTCGATCTGCTCAGGACCGCTGCCGGAGACCAAAGCGACTTGGTTTCCCTTCGACGGTATGCTCTTTAAAGATTTGTCTGCATGTTCCATAAGTTGTTCTCTTCAAAATCGTTTCTTCAATTCGGATATCTAGAGTAGAGCCGCTCTACAACGAAAGGCTCTCAAGCAAGTTTTACGGCGCGACCGCGCATGCGCTGCCAATTTTCATTCAACCAAAGCGTCATAGGCTTTTCCAAGCAACGATATGCAAGCAGCGCGATTAGCACCGGCACGACGGTTCCTGCAGCCAGCAGAAAAGCTGCCGGCAAGCGCTGCTGTAGACCGAACAAAGCCCAAGCTTTACCGACGGCAACCAATACGAACTGGTGCGACAAATATAATGAGTAAGAAGCATCGCCAATCGTCGTGCTAAAGCGCGGAAAGCGGATCCAGCCACGCGCGTCGAGCGATAAGAAGCCTGCGGTCAGGCAAACCGCCGGCACGCCGAAATACAAGGTGCGCCAAGGATCGCGGTCGCGCGCAACCATTTCTGCCGCGCCGGCCCAGTAGATCAATGCGCAGGCAAATACCACGGCAGCAACTGCGGCGGGACCTGATAAAAACATTTGGCGCTGATAAAGTTTGGCGAGCACGCAACCGGCGAGGAATTCCAGCGGCAAAGCGCTGAAGACGACTCTGGCCCAAGGTTGCACTTGCACTGCGACGACCGGCTCCAGCAATGCTCCGGCGATAATTACTCCGGCCATGCCGAGCAGGGCGAAACGTTTCGGCGCCAGCATGAAAACAGCAAAGAGCAGGTAAAAATAAAATTCGTAGCAAACCGTCCAGCCGACTCCGAGTACGGTGCCGATGCCATTCACGTTATTCGTGGACAGCAAGAACAAGACAGACAACAGCACATGTACCGGATCGAATTTCAAACGTGCGAACGCCGACGGCACCGCAAGAAGAATGGCAATCGTGATCAACGTATAGAACCAATACGGCGGCGCAATACGGATCAATCGCCGCATCAAAAAGTCGGAGGGCGAGTCGGTGCCCGTCCGGGTAACGTAGGTAATGATGAAACCGCTGATCACGAAAAACACATCGACCCCGGCAGCACCGGCATTGCTGAAGGGGAAGGTATAACCGCCGTAGGCATTCACCATGAAACAAGCGTGGAATACCAGCACCATCATGGCGGCGGCGGCACGGAGAAACTGTATGGACGGGATCACTGTGCCGGAGTGTAATGTTTTAATTGGTGCCAATATGATAACCCAGAAGCAATATTAATATGACAATCAACTTCATTTACTAGATGCGGTCTACGCCGAAGCGGTTCGCCTCGCCTTATTCGCAAAGCGCCAATACCCGCCGAATCTATTGTGCCAAGGCTTCGGCAATGCGCCGTCGAGCTTGGCGATACTTAGCCGGATCATGCTCAAAGTCGGATAGCGAACGCGCCAATTCGGCAGTCACTTTCTCGGCTTGCGCGCCGCCGCCGCGTCGGCGCAGCAATTCCAGCAATGCATAATCTTCCGCCCCTTCGCGCAGCAGTTCCAGGCGAATACTGGTGATGGGTCCGGATGGTTCAGGCTGGCCGGTAGCGGCTGACGAACCCTTCGCCGGATATAACAGCACACCGTCTCCCGCTGTGCCCGCCCCACCCTCGCCACGCGGCAATTCCTTCCAAGGATTGCTCACGTTGCGCCAATAAGTCGCGCTCCAATGACCGAGACCGGCAATGCCGTTCCGAAATGCCAGCCAAGCGGCGGCACGATGTTCGATGCCGGGATGGTCAATGAACAGGCTGGGATAGGCCGGCGCCTTCTCCAGCAAAAACGTCCAGGCATTGAAGTACCACCAGACATCGCGCCGCTCAGCCTTCAAGCGGGCAGAGACGGCCGGCGTCCAGCCGGAGGGTTCGGCACGGACGCTGCGATACCATTTCGGCTCACGCATGGCTTTCATGTCGAAATAAGCAATATTCGGCGCCCATAGCAAGGATGGATGATCGAGTTGCGCCTGCGCATCGCCGGAGCAATCTTCGCAATGGGCATGCACAGTCTGCAACAGGCGCAAGCGCGGATCGGCTTGCCGCACCAATTGCGCAAACTGCTTGATCCGAGCGATTTGCGCGGCGCTCTTCGGTTCGTCAGCGCTTGCCAGATAAATGAAGCTGCGCGCCAGTGCGCCTTTCGAATCGAGTTCGCGGGCCAATGCAGTCAGATAGCGCCGGACCCGGAGCTGATATTCCGGCGACATCAGCGGATAGCGCGCAGTGTCGACCGGCCACGATTCGGAAAAGGGAATGCCGATAGGAGCCCATGCCTTCGCCTCTTCCAGCGCCGCATCCACCCTGATCCAGAATGGCTTCATATCCAGGACGACATGCTCGCCATCGTCGCGGTAAGCGGGCCGCGCGCCGTAGATGAAAAGCGGATATACATAATTACGCCGCAAAGCCCGGTAATAACGCGGCAACACCTCCGCTTCGAATGCCGGTGAAGTCAGAGCTACCTCCTCGAAACGCGCGATCATTTCATAGTCCAGGCCCGCCAGCGTTGGCAGCGTGGCCGTCGCAGGCAGAACGGCTTTCCAAACCTCCAGTTCAAGCGGGATGCGTGCCAATTCGCGGGTGCCCGACTTCACTGTCACGACCCCGGTATACATTCCCGGAGCCGTCTCCTCAGCCACCTTGACGCGTACCCAGAAGCCCTGGCTCTTACCGGCTTCCAGTTTGAATGCCGCAGTCACCGGCACCAAGGGGTCCGGCCAATCGCCCGCCGCCCCCAAGGAATCAGAGGCCTTCGCCACGCGGACTTGCTGCGCCAGCAGCAATGTGATTGCGGTCCGGGGAAAAACCTGTCCTTTTGCGCTTTTCAAATCAGAAACGCTGAGCGTCAAACCGGCTTGGGCCACTTTTGAAAAGAGCACGAATTGGCCGCTCTCCTCTTCGTTACGTGCCGCCGCAAGACTCAGGCGGGGCGCAGCGTCAGCCGTAAGGCGCGTGTCTGGACGTACCTTGACGCTGCTATCCACGATCGTCACGGCCAGCCCGCGTGAAGCGCCTTCAGCAGCCGGTCCGCCACTGGCATCGTCGGCCAACGCAAAGCGCGGCAGAATGACGCTCAATAAACAGCAAAGCACAGCCGACGACGCCCTTTTCACTATCTCCCGCTTCATAAGCCCTTCATAAAATCGACTCACCTCAAAAAAACCATCCATAACACCGTATGCCACCAGGGATGCAAGAAGAAAAGGCATCTTCTTTACATAAAAACAACGAATTTACACATGGAAATTAATTTTCCAAAAGAAACAAATTTCAACGAGAAAAGCCTATAATTTCCACGAGGAAATAGTTTGTTTTCCGCTCAATTTTTCGAAGGGAAATACTTCATGTTGAAGCTCCGTCAGTTGAAGCTTTCCAATATTCGGCATTCTCTGCGCAAGCTGCGCATGTATCGGCAAACTGATCACAGGCAATTGACTATTTCGAATCAGAGAAAACCAGCCCCCTCACAAAAAATCGCGAAATAAACTCTGCCCCACCTTGTCCAAATTATTCCCCCCCTCTTTTCGGAAAGGAGATACTTCATGTTGAAGCTCTCCAATATTCGGCATTCCCTGTGCAAACTGGCCTGTGTCGGCCTTACAACCATGTTGCTGGCGTCCTGCGGAGGCGGCATGGATGGTATCGGATCAACCCCGGATTCCCAGAGTGACGCCACCCTGTTTACGGCCTTGCTCAGCCCTCCGCTCTTTAGCGCATCATCTCCGCCCCCATCCACATCAGCAACAGCTTCGGGAGCAAAATATTTCGGCTATGCGCTGATCGACTGCGGACATGACGATCCATTCGATACTTCTCCCAAAACAAATTACGTTACCGAAGTCGCCGCATTCACCAACATCGCCCAAATGTGCGTCTTCTCTCCTAACGACAATATCGTCAGCCGCCTCAATCTCATGACCAAAAACGGGATGACGGCCATGCTGTCCGTGCAAGGAATTTTCTTTGCAGGGAAGCCGGATGCAAGCACAGGCAGCGGCCTCAAATTCACGCTTCTGCCCGACTACAAAACGCGTTGGACAACATTCATTCAAACCAATCAACTCTCGCAACACACCTCACAAGTCGGGGCTTTCTATGTCGCCGATGAGCCGGGCTGGAACGGCATCTCCGCCGAGGAACTGCAGATAGCCGCGGACACTATCAAAGCATCCTTCCCTACAGTCGTGACCACCTTCGTCGAAGCACCTGGTGCGCTCTCTAATCTAAAAGTTCCGACTTCCATAGACGTGATCGGTTTTGACCACTATGCAATTCCCGACCCTGAAACCAACTCTACCTTTCAATCCGAACTTACCCTCTTGAAATCGAAACGCTCGCGTGCCTCGCAAAAAATCATGTTAGTAATGGATGCGCAATGGTTTCCCTTTTACGGCGCCGCCGGCTATCCGGAAACCTACATGGCCACAGTCGCAACCAGCTATTACAACATGGCCAAATCCGATCCCGACGTGCTAGGCATGATGGCCTACGCATGGCCCGGCGGATTAGACGATCCCGCACAAAAAGGCACACGCGATCTGCCACAGAGCGTTATCGATGAACACATGCGCATCGGCAAACTGATCACAGGCAAATGACTGGTTCCAATCAGGGGAAGTCAGAGTAGATTTCGTAAAAAAAGCAGCGAAAAAACTCTGACTCACCTATTCCAAATCTTATTTATTAAGCGCGGTAAGTCCGCTTCTGCGCCTCCGCCCGACGAATCAACTGATAAAAATCATCCGCGCTGATGCGACGTTTGGCTTGGATCATGCGGCGCTTTTTCATCATCGCGGGAAACTCGCGTATCGCCATCCCCAGCCCATGCCAATAACTTGAAAAATTCTTGCGCATCTTCGGACGCCGGCCGATCAAGGTTTCGATAATGAGAACGATTTGTCCGGCGATCACCATCGGCAGGATTTTCCAAAGCAATGCGGAGGGCATGTTCTTGCACAACACATGCGGAAAATTCTTGGCCGTCATGCGCAACGAAAACGCCGACAAGCCGCCGCCGGTACTGGCGCTGCCGATGTGGTAGACCTTGGCTGCCGGCACCACAAGGCATTTATAACCGCCCAGCAGCGCCCGTATGCCGAGATCGACATCTTCCATGTAACAAAAAAAGTCTTCATCGAACATACCAATGTCGTCCAGCATGCTGCGCCGGTAGATTGAAGCCGCCGCACAAGGGCTCAGGACTTCCATCGGCGTATCGAACTGACCGCGGTCACGCGCCAGCGTGCCAATCTTGAAGGCAATGCCATAGCGTCCATAGCCGTCGCCGAACGAATCGATCACGCCGCGATCGGCGTAGTCCAGCACTTTGGATGCACACAGACCTATCTCGGGACGCGTGTCGAGCGTATGCACCAACTCCTGCAGCCACGCGGGATCGACTTCGGTATCGTTGTTCAGTGCAGCGACGTATTCGCCGCTCGAAGCACGGATGCCGGCGTTGATCGCGGCGGAAAAGCCGAGGTTATCGGCATGGCGAACGATACGCACCTCGGGATAATTGGCCTCTACATAAGCGACCGAATCATCAGCCGACCCGTTATCGACCATGTAGGTCACGAAGTCGGTAAAGGTCTGGCGGCGCAAGGACTGCAGACAGGCGTCAAGAAAACGTTTGCCGTTCCAGTTGGGAATAATGACTGCAACACGTTCCATGTTCAGCGTCTCCTGATCAAAAAAGCGAAATTATTGGCCAGTCCGAATACGTGCCATAGCACGCGGCGGAACAGGGCATCGAGCGGACCTTTGACACCGAGATAAGGCGCGCAATCGACGATCTCGTAATGCGTGTTCAGATCCGTGCGCAAGGCGCTTAGATCGTAGCGCTTGTGCCCGACTTCCTTGCCGAGGAAAGTCCACAGGCGGCGGATGCGCAGATCCATGACATCGAAGAACAAGAAGCCGCCCGGTTTCAAATAGGCGTGATAACGCCGCAGCAGGTTCGGCGCGTCCAAGGCCGGTTCATACAGCAGGTCGTGCATCAGGACCAGGTCGAAGCTGGCCGGTTCGAATTCGGCATCCGTCGCGCTGCCGACGAAAAAGCTAGTCTGCGGCAGCTTGCCGCGCACGCGCATAGCCTCATACAAGGGTGCAAAACCCGGCGTGTAATCGAAGGACACGAACTTGCTGTCCGTTAAAGGCGCGGCAAAGCATTCGACAGCGAAAGGGCCGCAACCGACATTGAGCACGCGTGCCGCGGCACCCTTGCAATGGGCCTGGAGAAAGCGCGTCAGCAAAGACAGGCGGCGCAGGTTGCAAAAAAAGTCGACGAGCGCAGCAAGATCCGAACTCAAATGCGCGTTGAGAAGTCGGCGGTAATCCGTCAGGCTCAGCGCCGCGGTATCAGACGACATCCATGTCTCCCCAGGTAAAGTGCCAGCTCCCCACGTCGAGCGGCGGCAGCGGCCGGCTGAGGCCATGTGCGACCAGCGCAAAGGTTTTCGGTGCCAGGCGCTTGGGAATGGGAATCAAGCCTGCGCGTTGAAAAGCAGCACTCAGGGCTGAACCTTGGATCGCCTGTGTACCGATCATGCGTGCACCAGCCGCATGGGCATGATCAGCCACAGCCTTGATCAAGGCCTCGATCACGCCTGGAACCGCCGGATCCGACAACGCATCGACTACCAGGGCTGCGGGAATGTCGAATACTTCGCGCAAAGTGATGACGACATAACCCAGCACCCGCTCACCCTCGACCCAGGCAAAACTTTTGTACTTGTATAGAGGATGCTCGACGTAGCGCCAGTTCAGGTGCGCGGCATTACGAACGCTGCCCATCCTGACATTCGCGGCGTCCCAAAGTGCATCAAAACGCGCGTCGAAATGCGTTATCTCGATCATCCGCCCCTGCAGCTTGCGTCCGGAGAAAATCCTCGCACGCAGTGTGCACAACAAGGATGCGGCTCGAAACGCCGGCGCCAATATCCAGCTTGGCAACTTGGCCAATTTTCCCGGCAGCTTGTTTACCGTGCCGAGAGGGCGCACCAGCATGATGAATTCGCAAACCGGCTGCCAGCCGAGCTTCTTTGCAGTGAGGATTTTGTATGAATTATCGTTTGGAAAACACAAGGCGAAATCATGGGGGCCGCCGGCCACGCTCTTGAGCCAGAAGTTCACCAGCCGGCTGGCCGCAAAACCGCTGCGATGCTCCGGATGCATCATGTAATCCATGCCCATGGCAATCGATACCTCACGGCCCTGGCACATCAGCCGCCGCGTTACCAGCCCGGCGAAGCCAAGCGCCTTGTCCTGCTCTTCGATCAGTACGCCGCCGCCGGCACCATCCGGATTGCGCTGGAACAGCCAGGAAAAAAACTCGCTGTCATTGTGCAGGTGATCCTGTCCCCACACGGCTCCACGCAGGCGCAGCAAAAGGCCTTCATCGCTACCTGCGGTAAAGATACGCATGCTCACCGCAGCCCCCGTTCGCTCAATTTGTCACGGTACAAGCGATCGGTTGCCGCGACCATGCTGTCCTGGGCAAAATGCCGCTCGAGACGCGCTCGCGCAACCTCTCCCATTTGCGTGCGACGCGGCGCGTCGCCCACCAATGCAGCCAGCGCCGCAGCCAGCGCTTGCGGCGCACGCGGCGGCACTAACAGACCACTGACCTGATCTTCGATCATTTCACCGACTCCACCGACATCGGTAGCAACGGTCGGCTTGCCGGCGGCCATCGCTTCCAGGATCGTTATCGGCATGCCTTCCGACACCGAAGGCAGGACGAACACATCGAAGGCCGCCAGCAATGCAGCGACGTCGTTGCGCTCCCCCAGGAAAAAGAGTTTGTCGGCGATGCCGCGTTGCGTCGCCTGCTCAAGCAATTGAGCCTTTAACGGCCCATCCCCGACGATGAAAAAGCGTGCGTGGGGATGCTGCAGGACGACTTGGGGAATGGCGTCGATCAATGTATCCAACCCCTTGAACCAGACCAGGCGTGCGACGCATCCAATCGCCACATGTTCTGCGGCCAAACCGAGTGCCTGCCGGGTTTGCGTGCGCGCCTGCGCATCGGCTTGAAACGGCGCCGGATCGATACCATTGGGAATCGCATATGCCTTGTCCGCCTTCAACAAGCCAAGACGAACGATACTCTGCCTGACACGTGACGACACCGTGATGACGGCATGCATCGTCAATCCGAACAAGACCTTGTCGTACGCCCAGAACAGCGCACGCAGCAAGCGTTGAGGCAGTGCGATGCAACCGAGATTGTGTGCGGTATTGACCCGCACGGGAACGCGCGCGGCCAGACCGACCAAACCGCCCAGCAGCGCCGCCTTGGACATGTGCATATGCAGTACCTCACATTGTTCCTCCCGCAACAAGCGGTACAGACGCCAAGCTGCACGCAGGTCCGCCAGCGGGCTGATCAGACGCCGCAAGTCGAGCAAGATAATGCGCACCCCCATTTTCTCCAGCCGCAAGCGGTACCGCTCCGACACCTCGCGGCACACGACGGTCATCGCATAATCACGCTGCGACAAACCCTCCAGCAGCGCCAGCACATGTTCCGGCACGCCTCCGGTGTCGAGCCGGGTCACCAGTTGGAACAGCCGTATCGGCGCTACCGGAATGGCAGGAGCGCACGGTACTGCGGCGCTATTCAATACTTCGATCATATGCGTACTATTCTCTGGATTAAAAATCGATTGACGGCGCCAATCAAACGGCGAAACAGCGCACTTTCCTTGAAACCAGTCCAGTCCAGCAAGCCCACCAGCTTCATGCGAAACGTAAGAAGCGAATCGCTCGCCGAGATTTCGATACGCGGTATTGCCAGTGCAGCCACTCCCTTACGGAAGGCTCCGGGAACCGTGGTAAAAGCGAGGTGATACCCGGCCGCCGCAACTGCAGCTCTAACCTGCGGGTTTTCATCTCCCGCCGGATAGGCAATCCAGCGCACCTCTTCACCGAGATGCGCCTCAAGCACGGTACGCGACGCCTCGAGTTCATGCAAAAGGTCGTGCGCATCCAAGGTGGTAAGCAAACGATGACTGCAGGTATGCGACACGATCACCGCGCCCTCGCGGTGCATCTGACGCAGTTGCTCCCAAGTCAGAAAGCGGCCGCAGCCAGGCATGTCACCAATAGTCCAGTCCGGCCCCGTTTCGGAACCGACGTATTGCGTGGTGATGAAAAACACACCTTGAAAACCGTATTTCAAAAGCAGCGGATGAGCCCAAAGAAAATTGTCTTCAAAACCGTCGTCAAAGGTAATCACAAGCGCTTTTGGGTCCGCGGCCAAATGCCCCGCCAGCACGTCTTCCAATTCCTGCGGACTAGCGCTACGGTAATTCTGTTGCCGCAGCCAAGCCAGCTGCGCCTCGAAAGCCGCCGGCGTGACCGTGATTTCGCGCGACACCGGCCCCAATTGTTCAAATGGATAAGGGTTCACACGGTGATAAAACAATACCCTCAGGCCATCCTTCCTGCACCAGCCCAGCGGAAGCCAAGCGGCCGCGCCGAGAATCAGCTTGAGTCGGCGCTTGAGGTTGAGCCGGACGCGTGAAATCCCGACCGGGACATGACGCAGTTCTTCAACATCGGCGGACAAGCCAATCATGGACGCACGCTGATGGTGCTTGCATTGCTGTCGCCTTTGTCAAGCTGATAGATCAGGCCAAAGGACGAGTTGCGCAACGGCGGCAGCAGATTGAATATCTGGTCAACCGCTTCAGCCGCAGCCGCCAGCCGCGTCTTCGGCACGACCACGATATCGAAAGGTTCCAGCATGACATCGAGCGGGGCCGACACCTTGTAGCTGTTCAAAGTGGAGGCATCGACCGGGATGACTTTCAACCCCTCCGTGGAACGCCGCAAGATTGCTGCATTGGCGCCGGCGGATGCCGATTTCAAACCGCCGGCCTCAACCACTGCTTGCAACGCGGTCAGCGCATGCCGATGGTTCAGCACACCGGGGCGAACCACTTCGCCGCCGATGAAAATCTGGCGTGAAACGGGATTACGCACCAGGACTGTGGGTTTCACGTCGGCCACTGAAGCGAGCGCGGCGCGGCTACCAGCCTGCACTTTCGAGTTCGAAAAACTGCGCACGCTGACTGACACTGAAGGTTTGCGCAAATGCTGGGCATAGAGCCGATTGAGTTCGCTTTCCAAAGCCTCCGGCGACAAGCCCTGCGCCTGTAGCGTGCCGGCCAACGCCAGCGATATACGTCCGTCCGGACGGATCTTGACGGTCTGATCCATGCCGGTGTGATAGGGAAGCCGAATCTCCAGCTCATCGCCCACAGCCAGCAGATATTTGACGTCGGCTGCGGCCGCGGAACCAGCCCCCAAGGCCCGATAGGCATCCGCGATCGCGGCTGACAATTCTTCCGGCCGCAGGCCATAGGCGCGCACAGTGCCGATCAGCGCAAGGTTGATGTAGCCGTCGGGCCGCACACGCGTCATTTCGTTCAGGTCGGCGCGATCGAAGAACTTGATCTCGATCTCGTCGCCGGGCACCAGTTTGAAGCTTGGCACGGCGAGTTCTGCCAAGGGCATCGTCTGGGCAGCAGCCGTCATGGGCACGTTCGGATTGACGGCGCAAGCGGCAAGCAAGACCGCGCACACCAGCCCAAGACTGGCACGAAGAGGATAATAAAAACGATTTTTCATGCGATCCATAACCTATTTTTAACGATGAGCCACAGAGAGGCGGGAAGACGGCTTGACCACCGTGCGCAACACCTCCAGCAAGCGAGGTGCCTGTATGGCCAGACTGTATTGTTGTTCAGAGAGCGCCCGGCCGCGCGCGCCCATCGCGAGCCGCAGCGAAGCATCCTCGATCAGGCGAACGAGCGCAGCGGACCATTCAGCCGGTGCGCCGGCGAAATAACCGCTGCCGCCGTGCTCGACAATGTCGCAATTGGCGCCGACCGGACTGCAAACTACGGGGAGGCCGCAATTCATGTACTGAATCAGTTTGAAGCCGCATTTGCCGCGGGTATAGACATCGTCAGTCAGCGGCATCAGGCCGATGTCGAAGGACTGGATATCCCTGACTTCATTGGCCAGGCTCCAGTTCTTGAATTCCACCGGCAAATTCCCGACGTCGAAAGGTTCCGCTCCGACAAAGCGCCACTGGACATGGGGATAGCGCTGCGCAAAGTCACGCATGAGCGGTACCAGCGTTTCAAGAAAAGCGCGCGATCCGCGCGGCGTACCGACCCAGCCGATCGTGATTTTCCCCGCCGACCTCTCCTGTTCCGCCGGCTTGTAGACATTGCCGTCCACAACAGTTGGAATGATGCTGACGGCATTGGAATGCGCCGCATGCTGCTGCGCGAAATCGGCTAGATAGCGGCTGCCGACCACGACATGATCGGCCCGTGCCACCAGCTTGGCCGGCTTCCCCCAATCGCGCAGACGGTCCAACGGATTGTCATATACCTGGGAAGGCAACCAGATCGCATCATCGAAATCAAATACCAGACGAGCACCGGCAAAGGCCAATGCGCGCTCGATGACCGGAGGACCGAAAGGAAAAGCCTCGCGCAACACATACACCACGTCATAGCGCGTTGCGCGCAGCACATCGGCCAGACGGTTGAGAGCGGCAAGCGCGGTCAACGCAACTTTTTTCGCAGTCCCGCCCGACTGATACAGCGCACGAATCTGGCGCGAAGACACGAAGGGCCGCACCTCTGCCTGTACCTCGTTGGCTTGTAAATACGGCAGAAACTGGTAAATGCGGAAGCGGCTGGACGGCCCTTCTATCGGATGCGGTACGACGAACAAGACCCGGATCATTTCGATACCTCTGCGCCCAGCGAGGCACTCAGCGCCAGGAAAAAAGTAAAAATCATGGTAATCACGAACAGCACGTAGCTGCTGATGGTGATCCCGTTGAACAAATAATTGAAACCGCCTGCCGCCAAGGCCAGGGCACTATGCCGCACAGATGGCAGCGGATGGCGACGCCAGACGCGATACAAGGTGACAAAAAAAACTGTCAATAAGACGGTATAGGCAATCATGCCGATCGCGCCGGTTTCAGCTGCCAATTGAATGAAATGATTGTCCACGGTTCCGATCTTGTCGATGTTGCCGCCATACTCGACAAAAGGCCCGATTCCATGCATACGTATCGTTTCGTCCTGATGCTTGGCATAGCGTGCCAATCCGACCCCGAACAAGGGGTGGTCGCCGAACATGCGGGCGCCAACTTCCCAAAGCTTGAACCGCGCGGTCACGTTGTCGACCTCGTTCAGACGCGCCTGAATCCTATCGCCGATCACCGGCCATAACGCCGCAAAAGACAGGACAAGCATTCCGGCAGAAAAAGCCACGATGCGCCGCAATCTAGGCAAGAAAATCGCCATGCCAATCGTCGAAAGCACCAAGGCCAAAATCGGCCCGCGCGAAAAACTCATGATCACCCCGACCGCGCATATTACAGCCGCGCATGCATACAGACGGCGTTGCAGAATGTCCACCGCCGCCACCGAATGAACCAGTGCGAACGGATAGATCATTGTCATGAAGGTGCCGAACTCGAGCGGATTTGTAAAAAAACTGAAACAGCGATAGATCAGCGTCTGACCTTTAAATGCTTCCGAGCCGAGGTAAAACATCGACATCGACTCCTTCAGATCCGCATCCATATCGGCATTGATCACCAGTTTTTCGAGCAGGTCGTTGCGCTTCAGGCCGAATTCGACCACCGCAAACAACGCCGCCACACAGGCGGAGATCAGCAACCAATCCATGACCCTCATCGCCTGCTTGCTGCTGCGCGCATAATACAGTGCGGCCAGAAACAAGAGCATCGGAATCACACAGGTACGCACCAAAAGCATGAGCGATTCCTTGCTGCCGGCGACAACAGTGGCCACCAGCAAGGCTGCGCCATACAATGCGAAAGCCGCCACCATGGGCGAACGCGGACGCGGCAGAGGTGCGCGCGAGGTCAGTGCAGAGAACACGAGCACCCCCACCTGCACTCCCAGCGGGCCAAGCGACACCGGCAATGCCGGTATACCTGGCAGATACAAGATCGCATACTGTGGCACAATGACCAGCACGATCAGGACGACGGCCAGCGCGATATCCGGCCGCGCCGCGCAAAACGCTGCAAATCCCAGCACGGCACAAAAACCGAGTACGGCAATCAGCCCCATCGGCATCGCAAGCAGCGCACCAATCAGCAGGCATACGCCTGCCACCGCCGCCTTGCTCAGGTGCGAACGAAAATCCGGACGCAAGCCGGTCACCTTCATGATTGCGCGCTCACCGGCTTGCCAAGCCGGAGACCAAGCCCATACCAACGCAATACCAGCCAAGTCGAACTGATTGCAGCGACCGTCTGCACGATCAGCAAGGAAGTTGCGGCACCGCGCGCGCCATAGCGCGGTATCAGCCAGAACGCCAACACCAGTTGCAGCACGACGATGCCGACCGACATACCGACTGTGCGCCGCGCATGATCGGATGCCAGCAGTAGCGAACCGTTCACGATATAGATGGCGGCCAACGGATAGGCGACGAAGACCTGTCGCAACAGAGGAACCGCCGGCGCATACTGCGGCGCAAACAATAATGCGATGATGTAATCGGCCAGCAACACGACACCGATGGCCGCCGGCACCGTCAGGATCACGACCCGTGAAATCGTCCAGCGGTAGAGCTTACCCAGGCGCTGTCCGCTCTCTGCATGAAACTGCGACATGGCCGGTGTGCTGGCCGAAGCAATCATGATCGGAATGACTGCGGCGGCTTCGTAAAACTTGATAGCTGCGCTGAACACGCCAAGCTCTGCCGCACTGCCAAACCAGCCAAGCACCAGCAGTTCGGCGCGCATCGCCAATGCACTCAGCAGGGCTACGCCGGCATAAGGCAGCGATTGCTTCAGCAGAGTGAGCGCAGCGGAAATATCGAACGACCAATGCACCTGGAAACCAAGCTGCCGGCTGGCCCAAAGCTGCGCGGCAAAGAAGGCACCGTTGGCCAACAGCGCCACGGCAACCGCGGCCCACACCCCGCCTCCTGCCAGCAGCACGATGCCGCCCACGACAGCCTGCGTGACCGCCAGCGTGATTTGCGCCAGAGACGACCACTGCATGCGCTGCCGGGCATGGCAGGCCGAATCGAGCAGCGTCCCCAATCCCAGCGGCAGCATGCCCAAGCCGGCAAACACCGCAAGCGCCGCGACCTCGCTGCGATAACCCATCAGCGCCACGCTGCAGATCATCGTCAAATAACCGATAACGATCAGCGCCGCCTTCAGCGGCAGCAAAACACCGAGATAATACGGAATCCGTCCCGAATCGCGTGCCAGATCCCGAATGATCAAGCGTGTCAATCCGAAATCGGTGGCGATATCCGCCACCATGACAAAGGACAAGACCAGATTGAAATCGCCGAAAGCTTCGACGCCCAGATAGCGCGCCAGGGTCAGCACATAAGCGAAGGTAAAGATCTTGCTGACGATCTGACCTGCAACCAGCCATACCGAATTGCGCGCCACTCGTTCGATCGCCGTGTTGGCGCTGAGCTCAGGCTGACCCATGCGGCGCACCTGTATTCTTCAAAAAAATCCGGTCCATGCGATCCCAGTGAAAATCCCGCGTCAACGCCTTGAGCCTTCCTTCCATGCGATGGAGATTCAAATAATGGCGAAAGCGCGTTTTCATGCCGATGCCCTCTTGGCGTGGCTGGCCCGGATCCAACTCCCAAGGATGAAAATAAAATATTCCGGCCTGCCGATCCTGCCGGTTCACTCTTTGCAGCAGCCAGCGCGAAACAGAATATGGCCAAAACCGGAAAAAGCCGCCGCCGCCGGCAGGAAAATTCCGCTGAAACAGGCGTACGGTCGTGATGGGCAATTCCAGCAAGCCATCGGCGCCATTCGGATAAAACGCAAAACGCGGTGCGTCCGGCATGCCATAGTGATCGTGCCTGATCGGATAAATGCTCGAACTGTAGCGATATCCGGCTTGCAGCAACACATCCAAGGCCCACAGGTTTCGGGTACCGATGGAAAAACTCGGCGCCCGATAGCCCAGCACCGGCCGACCACAAATGTCTTCCAGCACCTTCTTGCTGCAACCCACGTCCTCGCGAAACTCATCCGGATTCTGATCGGAAGCTCTGAGATGGGCATAGCCGTGGCTGGCGATCTCATGGCCGCCATCGGCGATCGCCCTCACCATTGCGGGATAACGTTCGGCAATCCAGCCCAGCGTAAAAAAGGTCGCCTTGATCGAACTCTCATCGAGCAACGCGAGGATACAATCAATGTTGCGCTCAACCCGGCACGCAAGGGAAGGCCAGCTATCACGAGAAATATGGGGAGCGAATGCCGAGACTTGGAAATAATCCTCGACATCGATGGTCATCGCATTACGTATCGGCGACAAGCCGGATGCAATCCCCTTACCGGCATTTTGCCGAACCGCATTCGGCATTTTCGCTCTGCCGTGCAAGCCCTCGATGGAATGAGCCTCTCGATAACTACCGACATCGAATCCCCCACGAGTCATCTACTGCCCTTTCCAAACAGAACAACCTGTACGGTATCGAGCAAAATCAGAAAGTCGAGAAACAAGCTATTGTTCTTTACGTAGTACAAGTCATACTGCAGCTTTTGCAGCGCGTCCTCGGCTGACGCGCCATACTGGTAGCGCACCTGCGCCAAACCGGTGATGCCCGGCTTGACGCTGTGCCGGACGTTGTAGTAAGGAACGTTCTCGCAAAACTGTTTTACGAAGAACGGCCGTTCCGGACGTGGTCCAACAAAACTCATCTCGCCGTTGAGCACGTTTAGAATTTGCGGCAGCTCGTCGATTCTCAACTTGCGCAGAATGCGGCCTACCGTCGTAATCCGCGGGTCATTAGTAGCTGCAAATTGCGGCGTCCCCAGCTTTTCGGCATCATTGCGCATGCTGCGGAACTTGAGAACCATGAAGGTCCTGCCGTCCTTGCCGACACGCTCCTGTTGATAAAAAATCGGTCCCCGATCTTCCAAAAAAATGAAAAGCGCAGTGACCAGCATAAGCGGCAGTGTGACAACAAAAAGAATAAGGCTGACGGCCAAGTCGAACATGCGCTTCATGCATGTCCTGAGCAGACTTTGATCGAAACCGCCACCGAAAACCAGCCAGCTTGGATTGAGGTATTCCACCCTGATTTGACAGGCTTCACGTTCAAAAAACGTGGCGGCATCGACGACTTTGACACCGTTTAATTTGCACTCCAGCAGCTCGTGAATCGGCAGACTGCCATCGCGGCGATTTTGCACGGAAGCGACGATTTCACTGGCACGGTACTGATTCACGACCTGCATCAGCGACTCGCCACGCGGCAAAATCGCAGAAGACGGCACGCAGCACTCCTCGTTGGGCATCGGAATGCAGCCGACTATATCTTCTTGATGATAATCGACATGATTCATCACCAGTTCCCGGCACTCCTTGGCCAAAGCGCCGGCCCCAAGAAAAATAATGCGCGATGCCAAGTGACGGGATTCAGAAGACTTTAAAAAAATGGCCCTGACCAACAAAATCCCCAGGCAAGCAATGATGACTTCAAGCACCAGCATGCCGCTGCCGAAATAAAGCTGCGGCACCCAATAAATCACCAAGCTGATAATCCCGCACCCCAACGCGAATGATGGAAGCAGACGCAGAAAAGTTTTCTTGATCCCTTCCCTGAAATTATGCTGATACATGCCCAAGGTGCCCATACTGAAAACCATTGCCAAGGCAAACACACAGGCCGAAAGAGAAAAATTCTCGAATTGCAGAGAGAAATGCACGCCGCGATCAAAATATTGAATCACGCCGCTCAAATAAGCAGAAGCAATCAGGATCAGAATTTCAGCAATGAGCAGAACAGAGATTTTTTTAGGTACGTAGTGATAGGAAATCCTCAGCATGTTCAGCTCCGTTTTTTCTGACGAATGCGCTCGAACGGATGACTGCCATCAAGCGCCGAAGTGCCGATGCAGCCCAAGAATCCTTGATACCTTGGAACTATCGCCACAGCAGATGCACGGCTGCGCACCCCTTCAAGTGATGGCAAATCGCCGTGAAAGTTTTTTATTAATATCATTTAAAAAATTTTTCTTATGATGCAAGTAAATTCAAAACGGCAATCAACAGAGAACGGAGCCACTTTCTGCGTTCCGGCACCAAGACCACAAAGACTTTAAAAAAGCGCGCACCGGCTTTCCGAGCTCAAACGAAATAAATTTAGCGCGATCACCGAGGATATTTGAAGTTCTGCCTCTTCTCTGGCTGCCCCATGAAACCCGCATCCTGCAGGGACATAGAATGACAAGAACTGGCGAGAGGGAGAGTATTGAAGTCGACCGAACAAATACTGCCCCCACTGCGAATTATTATTATAACGAAACAATTACCAAAATACAAATTACATTAAAAAACAATGTATTTTTACAATTTTTGGAATTACTCCCCATAACTGCAGTGTCGACGCACCCCGACTCGTAGCGCGCCATTCGTTCTCGAACAAAAATAGACGGAGATTCCGGCAACCATTACAGATCATTGCATTGTGCCGTGCTCGCGAACTTCTAGTGCAGCCTCCATATTCCCTCGATGGATGTGGCGGAGGGATTACCGCAGAGTCTTGCGGCTTCCCCCGTCGCCTTTCTAAAAAACTTACTGCCTCCGGCTTTACTGTCCGCCGAGTCGAGGACCCCATCATGCAGCCCTTGCATAAGCGGCTTAACTAATATCCATCCTCGTAAAAAACATAACAGTTAAAAATCGCTTCCTTTTCTGCCTAGCCGCCTCACCATTGTTCGTCGTTGCATGGCTCGCCATACGCCCTCTCTGGCAGGGGTCACATAGGCTGGCAAACGGCATGCCACTTTATCCCTCACCTCCCCCTCGCTCATCCTTGCAAGACGAAAAAATCCTTCGATTCCCCGTCACGTTTTTTTGCGAAGATTGACACAACTCCCTTCAATGCACTCACTCCTTGCACATCTTGCCGCCCATATTTCTGCTTGCAACAGACCAATACTTGACAATGAAGGATAAACCTCTATAATGCTCACCTGTTGTCGCCGCGGGAGTAGCTCAGTTGGTAGAGCGCAACCTTGCCAAGGTTGAGGTCGAGAGTT
>CBIHON010000050.1:0-36421 GCA_966211965.1 uncultured Burkholderiales bacterium
GTGAGCATCGCAGGCGCAAGATTGGCCGTGTACGGTCAGGATGAAACTGCTCTAGTTGCGATTCGATGGATACCGCAATCCTTTTTACTGCCGGCGCGGTCTGGAAGCCGCCTGGTTCCGGGATCTCTGATGTTGGACGGCAGCAGCGAAACCTTTGCGCAATGGCGGCACCGTCTGCGCGTGATGCATTTTTACAGACAGGACCAAACCATCATCCGCAAGCATCGGGCAATGTATCAGCTGCGACTGCATCGCGGCGAACTGGCCTATGCCTTGCTGTTACCTGCGATATTCAATCTCGTGCTGCTGTCGCTTGATGAACTGATCTGGTTCTGGCGCAGCATGCTCGAGTTTTGGGTGGACCGGCTGGATTTCGGTGCCCGCGTCCTGATGCGCGCGTTCGATCTCGAACTGTTCGATTTGTGGATACCGACCGTTGCGGTGGAAGGCTCGCTGCCGTCCGCCTTCATATGGTGGACAACGGCGGCGATTTGCCTGCTGGCGTTTTTTGCCACTTACCTGATTCGCCCCAGCCGCAGTTTGCCGGGCATTTACATCGGACGTGCCGTACTCCTGCTGCAAGTCACCGCCTTGCTGTATTTCGCTTTCATACCTGCCTCTTTTCCTCATGTGCTGGAAGAATATGTCGCGAACAATCTGTTTATGGGCATCGTGCTGATGGCTTTGATTCCGTGGATATTGGGCGCCACTTATTATCTGTTTGATTTTTCCCTGGTACAGAAGCTCATGCTGACGCTGCTCATCCTGGGCTTCTTCGTACTTGCGCTGCTGCTTCAGTACCTGCTCCACGCTAACCTGATCGCGCACGCATCGTTATTGTTCATGCCTGTGCTGTATTTGGTCTCCGGGCTGTTCTTCGACGTGAGGGCGTTTGTTGCGTTGTACTCTTATGGCATGAGTTGGCGCTTCAGCCCGAGTGGGTAGGATATGCGGCGAATCGCTACACTAGTGGACTGTAACAACAGCCAATTCGAAAGAGCCTGTCGCGTGCTCGGCATGAATGGCCGCGTTGCCTATGCTCGCGATAGCGCGGTGTCACTGTGCTCTGTGCCTTGCCCTGCGCGCCGGATACGCACCTTTCACTTCCAAGTCGATTGTTACGTCCACTAGAGCATTTTTAGCCTGACCGTGCGGGGTCAAGGTCAGGACGAGGAGCGGACGCGTACACGCGTACAGATGTACGCCGAGCACCGGAGGCCTGAGATTGGCCAGTACGGTCAGGCTAAAAATGCTCTAGCCGCGCACATAGGTTTTCCAAGCCAGCCAAAGTTTGCGTATCGGCGTCAGCGAAATTTTCTGGCTCAGTACATGAAAACCGTCCCGCTCTATTTCGCCGAGCAAGGCGCGGTAGATGGCAGCCATGATCAGGCCGGTACGTTGCGCTCTGCGGTCCTCGGCAGGTAGCAACGCGAAGGCTTCGTCATATAGCTTCTGCGCGCGCTGGGCCTGGAAACGCATCAGCTTCTCGAAATTCTCGCTATGCCGCGCGTTCAGGATATCGGCGGCGGTAACGTTGAATTGCTGCAGTTCATTGACAGGCAGATAAATGCGTCCGATACGCGCATCTTCCCCGACATCGCGAATGATGTTGGTCATCTGGAATGCGAGGCCGAGTTTCTCTGCGTATTGCAAGGTTTCCGGACGCGTGACGCCGAAAATACTGGCTGACAAGATCCCAACCACTCCAGCTACATGCCAGCAATAGCGCTGCAATGCGGTGAAGTCGAGATAGCGTGTCTGGTTCAAATCCATTTCCATGCCGTCGATGATCGCCAGCAGATATTTGCCTTCCAACGCATATGCTGCCAGATGCGGATGCATTGCCTTGGTCACCGGATGGGTCGGGTTTCCCACCAGCATCGCGTTGATTTCCTTGCGCCACCAGATCAGCTTGGTCTGTGCAACAGCGGCATCGGTGCATTCATCTACTACGTCATCCACTTCGCGGCAGAACGCATAGAGTGCGGTAATTGCGCGTCGGCGTTCGGCTGGCAGGAACAGGAAGCTGTAGTAGAAGCTGGATCCGCTCTGTGCGGCTTTTTGTTGGCAGTAATCGTCGGGGGACATGGGAGAGGGTAAGACGGAACGAAGCCGCTATGCTAGCCGACTGGAGGTTACAGGACAACTGCTCAATTGCCCAATTGCGCTTCGATGCCTGATATCAGGCCTTCGATCCGGCGCCGTACCAGGGTATTCGATCCTCCTGTGGCAATCGACACCGCTACGATCCGGTAGACGGCGCCCCGGCCAATTCGGGAAGCGCGCATTGGATCGAGCCAGGCGTCGTTGCGCAGATGGCAAGCAAGCGTTTCCAGCCCGATCAGGATAGGCCACAGGCAAGCCAGCCGCAGGCGCATGCAGCGTCTGGGAATCGCCAGCGTATAGCGCATCGCTTCGCGGAAGAGAGCGAGTGTGTGGTGCGTCAATGCAATCAGGACCGGGCGCGCCGCCAGGGAATTGGAAGACTGCAGCAGCATCTCCGGTGTCAGGCCGGCTTCGGCCAGTGTCTCAAGCGGCAGGTAACAGCGGCCTATGCGCAGATCTTTCCCGCAGTCGCGCAGAATGTTGACCATCTGCAGCGCTTTTCCGAAATCCACGCCGCAACGCGACATCTCTTCAACCTCCCATCCGCTCAAAGCTGGCTGATGGCGGCAACTCATCATGGTCCAGAATTCGCCGACACAGCCTGCCACCATATAGGTATAGCGATCGAGTTCCGCAAGCGAATCAAGGGCGGAGACGCGGGCTGCACGCTCATCGGGAAAACGGCGCAGGTCGAACTCCATTCCAGCTGTCAGCGTCGATAAAACCTGGCGCACGGCATCACGGTCCTTCTGCTCCAATGCATGCAGCAGCAACATCACAGGTTCGATTGCGGCGAGAAGTTGGCCTTCACGCGAGTCATTCTGTTGCCGTGCAATCCGGTCCTGTATCTGACTCAGGTCCCCGCCGACGTCCAATCCATTGATCTGAGCCCGCAGGGCAAGCAGCAATTCGATTCGATGTTCGGGGGAAATGAGGGAGGTGTCGGCAATCGTATCCGCAGCCCTTGCCAACAGATAGGCGATCCCGATCGGTTCGCGCAGCCCGGCAGGCAGCACGCGCAGGGTCAGGTAAAAGGAGCGGGATACGCTTTTTAGCAATTGTCCCAGCAAGAAATGTTGAGTCGGGGGCGTCATTTAGGGGTTTTTTTGCGCCAACATTTGGTGAGGCGAGAAAGTCGACATTATGGCAAAAAGATAACCTTGGGGTTGCTGACCAGAAAGTCATATGCAATTGCGAAAGGCTCGCATATAATAACTAACCGGTAAGTCAGTAATTGTTCCGTAACCGTCGCGTTACGATCTTTCTTCATGGCGATGGTTCTTTTCAGCCCGAATAGTAAAGGAAAAGCGGTGGCCGTCCTAAACAATACTTTCCAGTTTTCCCGTTCCGATTTGATGCTAAGGCGGCTGGCACTGCTACTCCTGTCAAGCGCCGTTTTGTTGACGGCCTGTTCGAAGCCGGCCGAAAAGGTTGAGGATATTCGCCCGGTCCGGGTCATCCAATTGGCGGCAGAAAAGGTTGATGTGGCGGCCGAGTTTTCTGGTGAAGTGCGGCCAAGAGTGGAGTCCAGGCTTGGCTTCCGGGTCGGCGGCAAGATCGTCGCGCGCAAGGTGGATGTGGGCGCTACGGTGAAACGAGGCCAAGTGCTGATGCAACTGGATCCGCAGGACCTGCAGCTTGCACAGGCGCAGTCGAACGCGGGACTGAAAGCGGCTGAAAGCAACCGCGATCTGGCGCGTGCGGAACTCAAGCGCTACCAGGAGCTGCGGGAAAAGAATTTCGTCAGCCAAGCCGTATTGGACGGCAAAATGACCACCTTCAAAGCGGCCCAAGCCACCTACGAGCAAGCCTTGGCCGCCTATAAAAATCAATCCAACCAGACTGCATATACCGCCCTGGTATCCGACGTCGACGGCGTCGTGACCAGCGTCGATGCGGAAGTCGGGCAGGTGGTTGCTGCCGGCAGCCCCGTCGTGCGCGTCGCGCAATTGGGCGAAAAGGAAATCGTGATCGGGATTCCGGAAGACAAGGTCGACACGCTGCGTCGCATCGGCGACGTGCGGGTACGCATCTGGGCAAATCCGAATGCGACGATTGCTGGCAAGATCCGCGAACTGTCGCCGATAGCCGACCCGGCCACCCGTACATATACCGCAAAAATTTCGATTCCTGATGCGCCCGCCGATGTACGGCTGGGGATGACAGCCTATGTAATCTTCGCCGACAAAACTCCAAACGCAATGCTCAAGGTGCCGCTTACCGCGCTGTTCCAGGAAAAGGCCGGCACCGCGGTGTGGGTGGTTGAAAACGGCACTGTAAAGCTGGTCCCGGTCCAGGTTGCGGCACCGGCCGGCAACGATATCCTCATCGCCGCCGGTGTTTCCCCCGGGCAGACCGTCGTAACGGCAGGCGTCAACCTGCTCAAACCCGGTCAGAAAGTGAAAATACTGGGTGAGGATTCGGTAACCAAAGCTGCTCCCAAGGCGCTTGCCGGCGGCAAAGACACGGCATCCAGCCCGAACGCCGCCGCGCAGGCTGCATCGGTCAACCTGATCGGCGATGCCAACGCCGGAGCTGCCAAATGAAGGGCGGTTTCAACCTTTCGCGCTGGGCGCTGGAGCACATTCCGCTGACGCGTTATTTGATCGTGGTACTGTTGATCGGCGGCATACTCAGCTATGGCCGTCTGGGGCAGGATGAAGATCCGCCTTTTACCTTCCGGGCGATGGTGGTGCGGGCCAACTGGCCGGGCGCTACTGCGCTCCAGATGGCGGATCAGGTTACCGACAAACTGGAAAAAAAGCTGCAGGAAACGCCTTATATCGACAAGATCCGCAGCTATTCCAAGCCGGGCGAAACACTCATCATCCTGCAACTGCGCGAGTCGATGCCGCCCAAGGAAATCGCGGCATCCTGGTACCAAGTAAGAAAGAAAATCGGCGACATCCGCGGCACTTTGCCGCCGGGCGTGATCGGCCCCTTTTTCAACGACGAATTCGGCGACACCTTCGGCTCGATCTTCGCGCTATCGGGTGACGGCTTTACCTATGCCGAGGTGAAGGATTATGCCGATTTCGTGCGGCAGCAATTGCTGCAGGTGCCTTCCGTGGCCAAGGTCGAGTTGTACGGCGTGCAGGATGAAAAAATCAATATTGAGTTTTCGCATAAAAAATTCGCGCAACTCGGCATTCCGTTTGATGCCATTGTCGGCCAACTCAACGCGCAAAACACGGTCGAGTCGACCGGTGTGCTGGTGACGCCGACCGACAATTTGCAGGTGCGGGTAACCGGAGCAATGAAATCGCTCAAGGACCTGGAGGAGCTCGAATTGCGGGCAAACGGCACCACTTTCCGGCTGGGTGATTTTGCGACAATCAAACGCGAATACAAGGATCCTCCGCAGGACAAAATGCGCTACAACGGCAAGGAGGTCATCGGCCTTGGCATCTCGATGGAAAAGGGTGGGGACATCATCGAACTGGGCAGGAATTTGCAGAAAACGGCCGACGTCATCAGGGGCAAACTTCCCGTCGGCATCGAGTTGGAGCGCGTGGCCGATCAACCCAAGGCAGTCGCTTCGTCCGTGAGCGAATTTCTGCGTACCTTGACCGAGGCAGTCCTGATCGTGCTGGCGGTCAGTTTTCTGTCGCTGGGCCTGCATACCAAACCTTTCCGCCTCGATGTGCGCCCAGGCTTGGTGGTTGCGCTGACGATACCGCTGGTACTCGCTGTGACCTTTCTGTTCATGCGGATTTTCGACATCGATCTGCACAAGATTTCGCTTGGCGCCTTGATCATCGCGCTCGGCTTGCTGGTGGACGATGCAATCATTGCGGTCGAAATGATGGTGCGCAAGATGGAGGAAGGCATGTCGCGCTTTGACGCCGCGACCTTCGCCTACACTTCTACTGCGATGCCGATGCTGACCGGGACCTTGATTACTGCGGCTGGTTTTTTGCCGATCGGCTTGGCGAAATCGGCCGCTGGCGAATACACCTTTTCGATGTTCTCGGTCAACGCCCTCGCGCTGTTGATCTCTTGGCTGGCGGCAGTATTGTTTACGCCTTATATCGGCTATGTTTTGCTGAAGATAAAGCCGGCGGCGAGCGCCGATGGCCATCATGAATTGTTCGATACGCCGTTTTACAGCCGCTTCCGCAAGTTGGTGAACTGGTGCGTGGAATGGCGCAAGACAACGATCCTGCTGACCTTGGCCGCATTCGGCTTGGGCGTGTTCGGTTTCAAATTCATCGAGCAGCAATTTTTTCCGGATTCGAGCCGGCCGGAATTAATGGTTGAGCTTTGGATGCCGGAAGGCAGTGCGTTTGCCGCCACCGAAGCGCAGGCGAAAAAATTTGAGGCGTTCATTCGTCAACAGGATGGCGTCGAGAGCGTCACCAGTTACGTCGGTACAGGCAGTCCGCGTTTCTACTTGCCGCTTGACCAGATTTTCCCGCAAACCAACGTATCGCAAATCGTCGTGTTGCCGAAGGATCTGAAAGCGCGTGAAGCCTTGCGCCTGAAGATCGTCGCAGCATTCAAGACAGCGTTTCCTGAAGTGCGCGGTCGCGTCAAGCTGCTGCCGAACGGGCCTCCTGTCCCGTATCCCGTGCAATTCCGTGTCACCGGCGGCGAAGTCGAGAAAGTCCGTGCCATTGCCGACCAAGTCAAGGAAATCATGCGCGCCAATCCGAATACGATCGGCGTTAATGACAACTGGAATGAATCGGTAAAGGTGTTGCGTCTCGATCTCGACCAGGACAAGTTACGGGCACTTGGCATCAGCTCCCAGACGGTGATGCGTGCTGCCAATACTATTTTGACTGGGACGCCAATCGGCCAGTATCGGGACAGCAACAAGCTGATCGATATCGTGATCCGGCAACCGGTTGAAGAGCGCTCCACTATCACGGCGCTGAATGAGGCCAACATTCAGGCTCCCAATGGCAGGTCGGTTCCCTTGTCGCAACTGGCGCGTGCGCAATTCGTATGGGAACCCGGCGTGGTATGGCGCGAAGGGCGCGAATGGGCGATAACGGTGCAGTCGGACGTGGTCGACGGCATTCAAGGTCCGACGGTTTCAAGCCAGATCAATCCCAAGCTCGACAAGTTGCGCCAAGCGCTGCCGGCGGGCTATGGGATCGACTTGGCAGGTGCGGCCGCCGACAGCGGCAAGGCGCAACAGTCGATTGCCGCCAATGTTCCGCTGGTCATTTTCATTATTTTCACGCTGTTGATGTTGCAATTGCATAGCTTTTCGCGTGCTTTGCTGGTTTTCCTGACCGGACCCCTGGGGGTGGCCGGCGCGGCTGTTGCGCTGCTGGTATTGCAGCGCCCGTTTGGATTCGTCGCGCAGTTGGGCGTGATCGCGCTGTTCGGTATGATTATCCGCAACTCGGTCATCCTGATCGACCAGATCGAGCAGGACATCGCTGGCGGTGCTGCGCCTTGGAATGCAATTGTCGAATCGGCGGTGCGGCGTTTCCGCCCCATCATTTTGACGGCAGCGGCGGCAGTGCTCGCAATGATCCCGTTGTCGCGTTCAGTGTTCTGGGGGCCGATGGCGGTCGCCATCATGGGCGGCCTGATTGTCGCTACGGCATTGACGCTGTTGTTTCTGCCGGCACTGTACGCCGCATGGTTCCGGGTCAATAAGCCGGTTTAAAGCGACATTTGCGATTCTGTCAAAAATCACGGCGAAGGGTAGAAAAATCCAGTAAAATGTTCGGTTGAAGTTGAAAAGCCACTGGCAAGGGCTGCGTAGGGCGACCATTCTTTCACTTCAGGGTCGCCCTTTGCTTTTGGTCGGTGCACATTCCCGCGAGGATGGCGAAATTGGTAGACGCACCAGGTTTAGGTCCTGACGCCAGCAATGGTGTGGGGGTTCGAGTCCCCCTCCTCGCACCACAGAATTCTTTATTTTTTGGATGATTCACATGGCAACTGCAGTCGAAACTCTGGACAAACTTGAACGTCGTATCACGATTACGCTGCCGCTGGCCGATGTGCAGGCGGAAGTTGAAAAGCAGCTTAAAGTCCGCGCTCGCACCGCAAAAGCGGCAGGCTTTCGTCCGGGCAAAGTGCCTCTGAAAATGGTCGCGGCCCAGTACGGCTATCAAGTTGAAACCGAAGTGTTGAACGCCAAGGTCAGCCGCGCGTTCAATGACGCCGCTAACGAAAACAACCTGCGCGTTGCCGGTTATCCGAAGATCGAAGCGAAAACTGCTCCGGATGCCACAGACGGTTTGATCAGATTCGATGCTACGTTTGAAATCTATCCAGAAGTCAAGATCGGCGATCTGTCGACTGCAGAAGTCGAGAAGGCCAAGACCGAAGTCGGCGATGCTGAAATCGACAAGACCATCGGTATTCTGCGCAAGCAACGCGTGCACTACCATGTCAAAGGCGAGCAGGGCGCACATGGTGACGGCGGCGCCGACCAGTCTGCACAAAATGGCGATCGCGTCACCATCGATTTCGTCGGCAAGATCGACGGCGTTGAGTTCCAGGGCGGCAAAGCAGACGACTACGCTTTTGTTCTGGGGGAAGAGCGTATGCTGCCTGAATTCGAGGCGGCGGCGATCGGCCTGAAGGTCGGCGAATCCAAAACCTTCTCGCTGGCTTTTCCTGCCGATTATCACGGCAAGGACGTTGCCGGCAAAACTGCGGAATTCACCATCAAGCTGAAAAAGCTCGAATGGGCGCACCTGCCTGAAGTCGATGCGGAATTTGCCAAGTCGCTGGGTGTGGAAGACGGCGATCTGCAAAAAATGCGTGCCGATATTAAGATGAACCTGGAGCGCGAAGTCGGCGGCCGGGTCAAAGGCAAGACCAAGGACAGCGTGATGGATGCGCTGATCAAAATCACCGAGATGGATGTGCCGAAAGCCTTGATCGATCAGGATGTTGAGCGTCTGGTGGAAATGACACGCCAGGACATGGCGCAACGTGGCATGAACGTCAAGGACATGCCATTCCCGCCGGAACTGTTTACCGCACAGGCAGAGCGCCGGGTACGCTTGGGGCTGATTCTGGCCGAGATCGTGAAGGCCAACAATTTGCAGGCGACGCAGGAACAGGTCAAGGCGCAAGTGGAAGATTTTGCGCAGAGCTATGAAGATCCGCAGCAAGTTCTGAAATATTATTTTAGCGATCGCCGTCGCTTGGCTGAGGTAGAAGCCCTTGTTTTGGAAGAAAACGTCGTCAATTACGTGCTGAGCAAAGCCAAGGTAACCGAAAAGTTGGTTGCATTCGACGATTTGATGGCGCAAAACGCACAAGCGTAAAAAGCGCTCTCCATAAGGAAAGTACATGACCAGTACAACACGTAATTCTGCGCTTGATACCGAAATGCTCGGTATGGTGCCGATGGTTATTGAACAAAGCGGCCGCGGCGAACGTGCTTACGACATCTATTCGCGGCTGTTGAAAGAGCGCGTAATTTTTCTGGTCGGGCCGGTTAATGACCATGCCGCAAACCTGATCGTCGCGCAGTTGCTGTTTCTGGAAAGCGAAAATCCGGACAAGGATATTTCGTTGTATATCAACTCTCCCGGCGGCTCGGTTTCGGCCGGCATGGCGATTTATGACACCATGCAATTCATTAAACCGGAAGTTTCCACTCTCTGTACTGGTTTGGCAGCGTCGATGGGGGCTTTCCTGCTGGCTGCCGGCGCAAAGGGGAAACGTTTTTCGCTGCCGAATTCGCGCATCATGATTCACCAGCCGTCAGGCGGTGCGCAAGGTCAAGCGACGGACATCGAAATCCAGGCGCGGGAGATTTTGTACTTACGCGAGCGTTTGAATGGAATCCTGGCGGAAAAAACCGGTCGGAACATCGAGGAAATTCGTAAAGATACCGAACGTGATAATTTCATGTCTGCCGATCAGGCGGCAGAATATGGCATGATCGACAAGGTATTGACCAGCCGCGCCTAATCGCAGAGTCCATGCGGAAAATGCCCGGACGCGAATACGTTCGGGCGTTTTTTTTAGGGCGACTTCTTTTCAACTTTTGCGATTTTCTTGCGTAGCGGCGTGACGAATCAGGAATTCGCGGGTAATATCAAACCAACCTACAACCATACTTTGCCATGTCAGACAAAAAATCCTCCAGCGGCGAAAAATTGCTTTATTGCTCGTTTTGCGGCAAAAGCCAACACGAGGTAAAAAAGCTCATTGCCGGGCCGTCCGTATTCATCTGTGATGAGTGTATCGATTTATGTAACGACATCATCAGCGATGAAGCATCCAGTATAGAGCCGGTGACGGGCGGTAAATCCGATTTGCCGACGCCCCATGAGATCTGCGAATTGCTCGGTCAATACGTGATTGGGCAAGAGACCGCCAAGCGTATTCTCTCCGTCGCAGTGTACAACCATTACAAGCGGCTAAAGCATCTCGGTAAGAAAGATGATGTCGAGCTGGCGAAGAGTAACATTCTACTCGTTGGTCCGACCGGCTCTGGCAAGACATTGCTGGCCCAAACCTTGGCGCGCATGTTGAATGTGCCGTTTGTAATTGCCGACGCCACCACTCTGACGGAAGCCGGCTACGTTGGCGAAGATGTCGAGAATATCATTCAAAAGCTTTTGCAAAACTGCAATTATGAAGTTGAAAAAGCACAAAAAGGCATCGTCTATATCGATGAGATCGACAAGATTTCACGTAAATCGGACAACCCCTCCATTACCCGCGACGTATCGGGTGAGGGTGTGCAGCAAGCCTTGCTGAAGTTGATAGAAGGCACCATGGCTTCGGTGCCGCCACAGGGCGGTCGCAAGCACCCGAACCAGGATTTCGTGCAAATTGATACGACGAATATCATGTTCATTTGCGGTGGCGCTTTCGACGGTTTGGCAAAGATTATTTCGAATCGCTCGGAAAAGAGCGGCATTGGATTTTCTGCCACGGTCAAAAGCCAGAAGGAACGTACCGCCAGTGAAGTGCTGATGGAAGCCGAGCCGGAAGATTTGATTAAGTTTGGTTTGATTCCCGAATTGGTTGGGCGGTTGCCGGTTGTTGCAACACTGAGCGAACTAACCGAAGAAGCGCTGATCCAAATATTGCTTGAGCCAAAGAATGCGTTGATCAAGCAATATTCCAAGCTGTTGCAAATGGAAGGCGCTGAGCTCGAAGTACGGCCTGCAGCATTGCACGCCATCGCAAGAAAAGCGTTGGCACGCAAGACTGGTGCCCGCGGTTTGCGTTCGATTCTCGAACATGCCTTGCTGGATGTGATGTATGAATTACCCAATCAGCAGAATGTCGCCAAGGTGGTCATTGACGAAAACACGATTACCAACGGCGCCAAACCTTTGTTGATTTACCACGAACAGCCTAAGGTTTCCGGAGGGAAGCAGTAAAGGTAAAAAATCTTGTGAAAAAGCAGCAGTTTAGGGCTGTTATTTTTTGCGGAAGCAGTACAATTTAATCCAACAAGGATCACTCAGGCTTCCATAGTAAAGCCACCCGAGGGCGACTTCGTGCGTGGCTTTTTTGTTGGCTTGTTGCACATTTGTTGCGTTCCTGCAGTGATTTTTGTTGGAAACTGGGCTTGTGTTTCAAGCTCTCGCGCCAACATCATTAACGTGTTTTTTGATAAGGCCCGTCATGACAACTACTACACTCACTGAACAAACCCAACTTCCGTTGTTGCCTCTGCGGGATGTCGTTGTTTTTCCGCATATGGTAATACCCTTATTCGTTGGGCGCCCGAAGTCGATCAAGGCTCTTGAAGCGGCGATGGAGCAGGGCAAAAGCATCATGCTCGCGGCACAGAAAGCTGCGGCGAAAGACGAGCCTTCCGCCGATGATATTTATGAAATCGGCTGCGTGGCGAATATCCTGCAAATGCTGAAGCTCCCGGACGGCACGGTAAAAGTGCTGGTCGAGGGCGCGCAGCGCGCACGTATTCATCACATCAGCGAACTGGACACGCATTTCGTGGCCGAATTGACTCCGGTTGAATCCGAAACGGGCGATGAGTCTGAAGTCGAGGCGATGCGCCGCGCGATTGTTCAACAGTTCGATCAGTACGTAAAACTGAATAAAAAAATCCCGCCCGAGATTTTGACCTCTCTGGCAGGGATTGATGATGCCGGCCGCTTGGCCGATACCATCGCGGCGCATTTGCCGCTGAAGCTGGAACAGAAGCAGGTCATTCTTGAAATCTTCAACGTTGCGAAGCGCTACGAGCATTTGCTTGGACAGCTCGAGGGAGAACTCGACATTCTGCAGGTCGAAAAACGCATCCGCGGACGCGTCAAGCGGCAGATGGAAAAATCGCAGCGCGAGTATTACTTGAACGAGCAGGTCAAGGCGATTCAGAAGGAACTCGGCGAGGGCGAGGAAGGTGCCGATCTGGATGATCTCGAAAAGAAGATCATCGCGGCCAAGATGCCGAAGGAAGCGCGAGAGAAGGCCGACAGCGAGTTGAAAAAACTCAAGCTGATGTCGCCGATGTCAGCCGAAGCGACGGTGGTGCGTAACTACATCGATACGCTGCTCGGGCTCCCTTGGAAGAAAAAATCCAAGGTGAACAACGATCTCGCCAATGCTGAAAAGGTGTTGGAAGACGATCACTACGGGCTTGAAAAGGTAAAGGAACGCATCCTGGAGTATCTCGCGGTCCAGCAACGCGTCGACAAGCTGAAAGCGCCGATCCTCTGCTTCGTCGGGCCTCCCGGTGTCGGCAAGACTTCGCTCGGACAATCGATTGCGCGCGCTACCAATCGCAAGTTCGTGCGAATGGCCTTGGGTGGCGTGCGCGATGAGGCGGAAATTCGTGGACATCGCCGTACCTATATCGGATCGATGCCTGGCAAGATTTTGCAAAGCTTGGCGAAAACCGGTGTGCGCAACCCCTTGTTCCTGCTTGATGAAATTGACAAGCTGGGCATGGATTTCAGAGGAGATCCCTCTTCGGCACTGCTGGAGGTGCTGGATCCGGAGCAGAATCACACCTTCTCCGACCACTACGTCGAAGTCGATTTCGACTTGTCGGACGTGATGTTTGTGGCGACCTCGAATTCCTACAACATTCCGCCGGCACTTCTGGATCGGATGGAAGTGATTCGGCTGTCGGGCTATACCGAAGATGAAAAGACCAGCATCGCGCAACGTTACCTGCTGCCGAAGCAGATCAAAAACAACGGCTTGAAGGAAGAGGAAATCAGCGTTTCCGAATCGGCCGTGCGCGATATTATTCGCTACTACACGCGAGAAGCCGGCGTGCGCTCTCTTGAGCGCGAGGTGTCGAAAATCTGCCGCAAGGTCGTGAAAATGCTGCTGCTCAAAAAGCAGGACAAAAAGGTTGTCGTCACTTCGAAGAACATCGACAAGTTTCTTGGTGTGCGGCGCTTCGACTTCGGTATGGCGGAAAAGGAAAATCAGGTCGGCCAAGTGGTGGGGCTGGCGTGGACCGAAGTCGGTGGTGATTTGCTGACGATTGAGGCCATGACGATGCCCGGCAAAGGCGGGGTCATACGTACGGGTACTCTGGGCGATGTGATGAAGGAGTCGATCGAGGCGGCGCGGACTGTGGTGCGCAGCCGCGCCAAGAAGCTCGGCATCAAGAATGACATCTTCGAAAAGAGTGACATTCACATTCACGTACCGGAAGGTGCGACGCCGAAGGATGGTCCGTCCGCAGGTATTGCGATGACGACGGCCTTGGTTTCGGTATTCACCGGTATACCGGTGCGTGCCGATGTGGCGATGACGGGTGAGATTACGCTGCGAGGCGAAGTATTGCCGATCGGTGGGTTAAAAGAGAAGCTGCTGGCAGCACATCGCGGTGGCATCAAAACCGTTTTGATCCCCGAGCAGAACGTCAAGGATCTCGCGGAAATCCCCGACAACGTCAAGAACAAACTTGAGATTGTTCCTGTGCGTTGGATTGACAAGGTGCTTGAGGTTGCGCTGGAAAGACAACCCGTTCCCTTGACCGAGGAAGAGGCTGCAGTGGCGACTAGCGTCGCTCAGCCGGCAGCACCAACCGACTCGACCGTGGTGAAACACTGAGCTTTAATGCTAAAAAAAGCGCTCCTTGGAGCGCTTTTTTTTATGGTGTTCCAAGTGGCCGGTTCGGCTGCTAAAACACAGACATTGAAACGGCTGGAAACAAGCTGTGACAAGGCTTGCGCCGTCAAACAGCTTGACATGAGACTGGGGCACTTGTTTAATACCTGCTGCAGATTTTCTCTGCATTACGTTCTGGATGCATGATGGAAAACGAGTGAAGAGCACCATGGCGGAATTCAACCTTTGTGAGGGGGCGTAAGTGAATAAAACCGAACTAATCGATCACATTGCCAAGACTGCGGATATATCCAAGGCAGCGGCAACGCGCGCACTCGAAGCGCTGATCGGTGCTGTTAAAACCACGCTGAAAAAAAATGGTACCGTGACCCTTGTTGGGTTCGGTACATTTTCAGTGGGAAAACGCGCTGCACGGACCGGGCGCAATCCCCGTACCGGTGACGCAATCAAGATCAAGGCAGCCAAGGTTCCGAAATTTAAGCCTGGCAAAGCATTGAAAGATGCGGTAAACTAGCTTCTTTGACGTGGTGACAAACGTCAATTGGTAGTTGGCTGGCTAAGTTGAAGAAAGGGTGCTTAGCTCAGTTGGTAGAGCGGCGCCCTTACAAGGCGTAGGTCGGGAGTTCGAGCCTCTCAGCACCCACCAACAGCCAGATTATCGGACGCTGTAAAGTTTAAGTTGTTAGGAGTGGTAGTTCAGTCGGTTAGAATACCGGCCTGTCACGCCGGGGGTCGCGGGTTCGAGTCCCGTCCACTCCGCCAAAATCAAAAAGGCGAACGAAAGTTCGCCTTTTTTCATATGTGCTAGAAATAGCGCAATCTGTCCATGAGCAAAGACCATGTTTGAATTTATTCGTAATCATCAGCGCCTGATGCAATTGTTGCTGATGTTGATCATTCTTCCTTCTTTCGTATTATTTGGGCTTGAGAGTTATACGCGTTTGCGCGACAGTGACAGCGTAGTGGCGAAAGTCGCTGGCCAATCGATTACGCAGCAGGAATGGGATGCTGCGCAACGCGAACAAATAGAGAATCTGCGTCAGAAATTCGGCGCGCAATTTGATCCGAAAATGTTCGATACGCCGGAAGCAAAGCAGAACATTCTTGACAACCTGATTGCACAGCGGGTGCTCGCCGCAACCGCCGCACAAGAGAATCTCTCGGTTTCAGACCAGGCTTTGCAGCAGACCATTCTCGGCATTCCCGGCCTGAAGACGCCGGAAGGAAAATTCGACAATGAGCGCTATGTTTCGCTGTTGTCGGCCCAGGGCATGACGCCGGCCATGTATGAATCGCGTCTGCGCCATGACTTGGCTTTGCAGCAGGTGAGTGCGGCGATTCAATCCACCGCATTTGCGCCGAAAGCGGTGGCAAGCCGATTGTCCGACCTGAACGACCAGGAACGCGAAGTGCAGGAACTCAGTTTCAAGGCCGCTGATTTCATATCGCAGGTAAAAGTCACCGACGAGATGCTCAAGACGTACTACAACCAGAACGGCCGGCAGTTCGAAATTCCCGAACAGGCAAAGGCCGAATACGTGGTCTTGAACATGGATGCGCTTATCTCGCAGATCACGGTCAACGATGGGGATATCAAGAGTTTCTATGACCAGAATCTGAAGCGCTATACCGTTGAAGAACAGCGCCGTGCAAGCCACATTCTGGTAGCAGCGAAAAAGGATGCTTCGGCGGCGGACAAGGCTGCAGCCAAAGCCAAGGCGGAAAAATTGCTGGCGCAAGTGCGTAAAAATCCTGCGGATTTCGCCAAGCTTGCCAAGGAAAATTCCGAGGACCCGGGTTCCGCAGCACGCGGCGGCGATCTTGATTTCTTCGGTAAAGGCATGATGGTCAAACCTTTCGAAGAGGCCGCTTATCAGCTCAAGCAAAATGAGATCAGCGATCTGGTGCAGTCGGATTTTGGCTACCATATTATTCAGGTGACAGGCATTAAGCCGTCGGCGGTCAAAACTCTGGATGAAGTGAAAGGCGAAATTACTGCTGAAATCAAAAAGCAGCAGGCTGCAAAAAAATTCGCGGAATTGGCAGAGACTTTCACTAACACCGTCTACGAGCAGGCGGACAGCCTGAAACCGGTCGCCGAGAAACTGAAACTCAAGATTGAAACCGCTGCGAATTTGACGCGTCAGCCCAATCCTTCGGTTGCGCCTACCGCACCGTTCAACAATCCGAAGTTTTTGAAAGCATTGTTCTCGGATGACGCAATCAAGAACAAGCGCAATACCGAAGCCGTCGAAGTGGGGCCGAATACCCTGATCGCGGCACATGTAGTCGAATACAAGCCCGCTTCCAAGCGTCCCTTCGAGGAAGTGCAAGCGGAGGTGAAGGAAAACGTCACGCAAGCCGAGGCGAAAAAGCTTGCCAAAAAGGCCGGTGAAGCTAAGCTGGCCGCACTCAAGGCGAAGGATGATACGGCAGGTTTTGGCGAGATCAAAACGGTCTCCCGCGCCAAGCAAGGCGTCGACAGAACGGCATTGACCGCAATCATGAAGGCCGATGCGAGCAAGCTGCCGGCTTATGTCGGGGTCGAACTGCCGGGGCAGGGTTATAACGTCTATCGTTTGAGCAAAGTTGCGCAACCGGCTACCCTCGACACTGCACGCCGTCAAGCTGAACAGCAGCAAGTGACCAATACGATGGCGCAGCAGGAAATGGCAGCGTACATCGACTTGTTGAAACAAAAAACAAAGGTGCAAATCCTCAAGCCTGCGGGATTGGTTTCGACAGGACCCAAGGACCAGGGCGATACGGATATCAAATAGCTCAACGAGGGCATTTAGCCTCTTTTACTACTCAAAAAAGCCGCTCAAGAGCGGCTTTTTTTATGCCTTGAATAAGGCCGCCTCTGTCAGGAGGTCGGCTGCAAGATTCGCGCCGCGTTGCCGAATGCTTCATCGGTAATGTCCGGCAGTTCGAGTTGTTGCGCTTGTGCGAATAATGCAAAGTTCCGATCAATCGAACGGATATAAGCAGGATCGTAATGATTGACGAGCAAGGCACCGACCAGCGCTTCCATCTGGCCGGACAAAGCCATCGCCTGCCAGCGCGAAATTTGTTCTCTTCCATGCAAGGCAACCAGGCAATCGAGCTGGGTATTCAGCATTGCCGGATTCGTGATGAAGTGCGCGTAGTCCTGCATCAGCAGTTTGATCCGGTTGGTAGGCGAAAGCTGCAGCGCTATGCAGGATGAGGCTCGCATTTTTTCCATCAGCGCATCCGGAACACGCAGGTTGCCGACTTTTTTGCTTTCGGATTCGACAAACACCTCGCGTCCGGCATCGAAATGCCGAAGGGTATGCCAGAGTACGCTCTCGAAAGTTTTTTGTGTGGGCTGCGGCTCCGCAGGCAAATTGCCAAGTACCGAGCCACGATGCGCAGCCAATTTTTCCAGGTCCAGCACCTGCGCACCTTGCGCAGCTAGTGTCCGCAGTAAGCGGCTTTTCCCGCTGCCGGTCGGGCCGCATACCACTTTGAACGTGAAACGGGCCGGCAATTGCGCCAGGTTTGTATTCACGTGACGTCGGTACTCTTTGTAACCGCCGTCCAGTTGTACTACCGGCCACCCGATCTTTGCCAGGATATGCGCCACCGATCCGCTGCGGTTGCCGCCGCGCCAGCAATAAACCAAAGGCTTCCACTCGCGGGGCTGCAGGCTGAATGCGGTGTCGATGTGGTGGGCAATATTGCGTGCCACCAGTGCCGCACCCACTTTCTTTGCCTCGAACGCGTTGACTTGCTTGTACATGGTTCCGATTCGAATACGTTCTTCGTCGTTGAGGACCGGACAGTTGATCGCACCCGGGATGTGGTCCTCGGCATACTCTGAAGGACTGCGCACGTCGATGATGGCATCGAACTGGTCGAGTTGCGGCAGCAAATCGTCGAAAGAGAGAAGGGCGGGGTATTTCATGTACTCATTTTTTCAAGAGGGCGTATAACTGCGGCCAGACATTTTGCAATATGATCGGATGCGCATCGGCGTTTGGGTGAAGCCGGTCGGCCTGGAACAGCTGGGGCTGCTCAGCAACTCGATCCAGCAGGAAGGGAACCAGCGGCGAGCGGGTTTCCTTGGCCAGCTTGCCGTACAACGCGAAGAATTGGTCGGTGTATGCGCGGCCGTAATTGGGCGGTAGTTTCATGCCGATCAAAAGCACTTTGGCCTTAGCCTTTTGCGCTGCTGAAATCATCGTGCGCAGGTTGCTTTCTATGGCGACCAGCGATAAGCCTCGCAAGCCGTCATTGGCACCCAGTTCGATCACTACCACGGACGGTTGGTATTGGTCGAGCAAGGCCGGCAAGCGCACCTTGCCGCCGCTGGTAGTGTCGCCGCTGATGCTCGCGTTGATGAGCCGCGCGTCGATTTTTTCTGTTCGCAGCCGGTCTTGCAATAGTGCGACCCAGCCGCTGCCGCGCGCCAAACCGTATTCGGCAGACAAGCTGTCTCCGAGCACAAGCACTGTTTTTGATGCAGAATAAGCGCTCGATGCGGACAGCGCAAATACAATCAAGATCAGGACTCGCGTTCGCCGAAGCAGCCCCCCATATTTTTTGAAACTGAACTGCATGCCTGAACCCTCCACACTTGCTCCAGCGATTGAGGCGATCCATCTGAGCAAACAGGTCGCCGATGCGAGCGGCGAACTCACCATTCTGCAAGACGTCAATTTTACCGTGCATGCGGGAGGCACGGTTGCGATCGTGGGTGCGTCCGGTTCAGGCAAGTCGACCTTGCTGGGCTTGCTGGCCGGACTGGATACGCCTTCGGAAGGAACGGTCAAGCTGGATGACATCGATATCTTCGCATTGGATGAAGATGGCCGCGCTGGATTGCGCAAGATCAAACTTGGTTTTGTATTTCAGTCCTTCCAGTTACTGGCGCATCTCAATGCGCTGGAGAACGTGATGCTGGCGCTCGAGTTGCGCAACGATGGCCGGGCGCGGCAAAAGGCCGAGGCAATGCTGGATAGGGTCGGTTTGTCCAGCAGATTGAAGCATTATCCGAAATATCTTTCCGGTGGCGAGCAGCAGCGGGTTGCACTGGCCCGCGCGTTTGTGTGCGAACCGCCTTTACTGTTTGCCGACGAACCGACCGGCAGCCTCGATGCCGCTACCGGCGAATCGATCATTCAGTTGATGTTCGAGTTGAATCACGAGCGCGCCTCGACGCTGGTGCTGGTCACGCATGATCCCTCAATTGCGGCCTTGTGCCAGAGGACGATTACGATCGCGGCGGGTAGGCTGGTTTAATTCGCTTTTATCTGTCCTATTTCCCGTATTGAGTGATCAATTGATTCAAGCCGCTGCGTATCGCGGGCAGCAGCTCGCTCGCGCTCAATCCGATCGGGCCGATGCCTTGTTCGACCAGTACGTCGGCGGCGTGACCGTGCAGCCAGACCGCACCGAGTGCTGCCTCCCATTCCGGCCAGTTCTGCGCCAGCAGGGCGCCGCACATACCGGCCAAAATATCGCCGGTGCCTGCTGTTGCCAAGGCCGGATTGCCGGTGGGGTTGACGACGACATTGCCGTTCGGACGTGCAATTACGGTACCTGAACCTTTCAACACGGCGATTGCGCGAAAGCGCCGGGCCAGTTCGCGCGCCGCGGTGAGGCGATCGGCCTGCACATCGGCACTCGAGATCGCAAGCAAGCGTGCAGCCTCAAGCGGATGCGGCGTCAGGATCGCGGGGCTGCCACGTTGCTCCAGCGTGTATTGCAGAGCGGGTTCAAGTGAAATCAGGTTCAAGGCATCGGCATCGAGCACCAGCGGTGTATCGGCTTTCAGTACCTTGGCCAGCACGCTCTGGGCCGCGCTCGATGTACTCAGACCCGGCCCCGCCACCAGTGTGGCGGATGAAAAATCGAAATCCCGACCCAGGCGGCACATCAACTCAGGTTGCGCACTGTCGTAGGACGGAGGCTCTTCCAGGAAGACTGCAAAAACGCGGCCAGCCCCGCATTTTGCCGCAGCGCGTGCCGCCAGTATCGGTGCGCCGCTCATGCCATGTGCGCCGCCCACCACCGCAACGTCACCGTAGCTGCCCTTGTGCGAGTTGTGCATGCGACGCTGCAGGGAGCCGGCGAACAGCTTGACCTCGTTCAGATTCGCATGTGCCGCCTTGAAATGCTTGCGTTCGATATCCAGCCGGGCGATTTGTATGATGCCGGCGTAATCTCGCCCCTCACCGGTATGGAGGCCTGGCTTGTCCGCGATGAAGGTGAGGGTGCAGGTCGCATGCACGGCCACGCCATCGTCGCCCACGATCTTGCCGGTATCGGCATTCAGACCGCTGGGAATGTCGAGCGAAAAGACTGGACAGTTCAATCCATTGACGGCTTCGATTACGCCGCGCAAAGCTGCGGTGATCGGCCGCGTCAATCCGATGCCGAACAAGCCATCGACGATCATGGTCCAGCGGGTCGACGTAATGCCTGGTAAAAAGAAGGGATCGCCAAAGCGTACCGAACTGCTTTTTGCGCGTTGCAGCGCCTGCTGTGCTTCGGCCGATTGAAGGCCGGGCTTTGCATAATGCAGGACGGTTACCTGCAGACCGGCTTGTTCAAGACGGAAGGCCGTTTCCAGCGCATCGCCGCCGTTGTTGCCGGGACCGGCCAAGACTAGCACCTTGGCATCGCCATGGGGTTTCGGGATCAGTTCCAGAATTGCTTTTGCCGCCGCTTGTCCGGCCCGTTGCATCAACGTGCCCTCGGGTAAGCTGGCTAATGCGGCCTGTTCGATTTCTCTGAGTTCTGCAACGGAATAAAGCGCGGTCATATCAATCTTGACTGGAAATGGTCAGTACGGCGGCATCTACTCATGCATCATCCTGTGATTCTACTAATGTTCTGCAGCTTTGCGAACGCGTTATTCAGCGGCGAATAGTGCAATGCCTTGATAATCGGCGTCATCCATAGCGCGTCAAGGTCAGGCCATCCAGATCGATCTCGGGAACATAGCCTGAGATCATATCCGCCAGAACCTTTCCAGAACCCGCCGCCATGGCCCAGCCGGATGACCCATGCCCGAGGTTGATGAAGATGTCCTTGTGCTGGGTGCGGCCAAGCAAAGGCGGGCCATCCGGCAACATCGGCCTGGCACCGCACCAGAAAGTCGCGTTGCCGTAATTGGCGGCGTTCGGGAACCAGTCATTGCCGACTTTAACCAAGGTGCGTAATGCCGCATCGCGCAAGTCGAGCGTCCGTGTGCCGAGTTCGGCGGTGCCGGCGATCCGGACACGGTTGCCCATGCGGGTGATGGCGGTCTTGTAGGATTCGTCCATCAATGCGGCCAGCGGCGCCTCGTCGAAGTTCTTGATCGATGCGGTTGCGGAATAGCCTTTTACCGGATACAGCGGGATATGAATGCCGAGCGGCTCCAGCAATTGCACGCTCTCGACGCCGGCCGCGATCACCACCGCATCGGCATCGAATATTTTTTCATTGCCGTCTTCCTGCAGGTGCAGGGATACGCTGCGCGCTTCCTGGCGCAGGCTGCGAACTTCGCTGGCAAAGCGGAATTGGACGCCCAGCGATTGCGTGATCAGTTTCAACTGCTTTGTGAAAAGCGGGCAATTGCCGGACTCATCCTGCGCCAAGTGCAGGCCGCCGGCCAGTGGCGTGGCGGGTGATAAAGCGGGTTCGATCGCGCGTGCAGTCTCTGCATCCACTAACTGATGAGGCACATTGTTTTCGGCGAGTAGAGCAATGGCAGGTTGAGCCAGGGCCAGATCCCGTTCTCTGCGGAACAACTGCAGATAGCCTTGCGTTTGCTCATAATCGAGTTGGTACCGGTGGCGCAGATGCTGCAACACGTCCTTGCTATAAAAGGCGATACGTTGCATGCGGGTTTTATTGATGCGATAGCGCTCCAGTTCGCATTCGGACAGCCAAAGACGTATCCAACGCCACAGCGCAGGATCGAGTGTCGGCTTGAACAAGACCGGTGCCGCCGATTTGAACAGGTAGGAGAGAATTTTCCGAGGCATGTCGGGTGTCGCCCATGGCGCGACATAGCCAGGGGCAATTACGCCAGCGTTACCGAAACTCGATTCCTCCGCGACGTTGCCGCGCCGCTCGATCACCACTACCTCATGCCCTGCCTGCACCAGAAAATATGCGGTACAGACGCCGACCACGCCCCCACCGATAACAGCAACCTGCATAGAAACCTATCTCAGAAAAAAACTGCAACTGATCCAATCAATTGATCAATCGTGGCCGTCGCAATGCGCTCAATTGTCGCAGACTTGGAGGGCTTATCAAATACATGTTGAACCTCAAAAAAACTTCTCATTGCCGGCAATATTGCGTATGCTGGAATCATGCTTTACGGCATCATTGTTCTGAATTTCCGTGGCGAAGTCGCGTTGCCCGTACGGTATGCGGTAATACTACTTAGATAACTTGCGTAGTACTACGGCTTGCCGCTTTGCGATTTTCTGTCAATACTTGCAGATCGATATGGCTCACTCAAGTTCATTATGTCCGAAGAGATCTTTTGGCCTGATGGCTTCATATCGTGAAACATTATGCGGTTCTGGATTTTCAAACATTTAATGATGGAGATATAAAATGAAAACTATAGTCAAGTTGGTGATGTTTGGGCTGCTGACCGCTGCTCTGAATTTTTCGGCGTTTGCTGCCGGTGACAAAGGGACTGCCGATGAAGCTGCGGCGATGGTCAAAAAGGCGGTCGCGTACCTGAAAGAAAACGGAAAGGAAAAAGCTTTCGCCGAATTCGCCAACCCGGCAAATACGGAATTTCATGATCGCGACTTGTACCTGTTTGTCTACGATATGAACGGCATTGCCGTCGCCCACGGCAATAATCCCAAAATGGTCGGCAAGAATCTGCTGGACATGAAAGACAGTGACGGCAACTTTATCATTCGTCGCTTCATCGAAGTCGCCAATACCAAGGGCAAGGGCTGGGTCGATTACAAGTGGCCAAACCCGGTTACCAAGGCAGTCGAGCAAAAGTCCAGCTACATTGAAAAAGTCGATGGCGGTTTGCTGATCGGTGCCGGTATTTACAAGTAAGTTTCTTCCATCGCCGGGTTCAACCCGGCTTTCCATTTAAGCCGCGCTGCAGGCAGGTTTCGACGGCGCGCGCCACCGCCAAAACGCGGGCGTCACTCATTGCGCTGCCCCCGACCATCAGGCCGACCGGCAGCGTGCCGGGCTCATGGCAAGGCAACGAAATGGCGCAGCCATCCAGGAAATTGATGGATGAGGGGTTGCGCAAGAGAAGCGGATTGAGCCTGAAAAATTCCTCCTCGGATGCTTCCAGATCTGCTATCAACGGTGCTACTACCGGGACGGTCGGCATGATGAGCGCGTCGAACGGCGTCAAGAGCGGCTCCATTGTGGCGATCCAGTTGCGTCTTGCCGCATGCAGGTCGATATAGTCCGCTGCGCTCATGGCAGCGCCGAGTTTGATGCGTTTCGCAACGCGGAAGTCGTATCCGGCTTCGCGTTCCGCCAGGTACTTGCGATGCCACGCATAGGCTTCCGCACCTGAGAACTGACTTAATTTCAGTGTGGCGATTTCATTCAGCTGGGTCAGCGGAATGTCGATGATTTTTGCACCTGCTGCCGAGAGGCGCGACAGCGTGGCCGAAAAAGACGCTGCCACATGCGCGTCCAACCCATCCAGCACCATGGTTTGCGGTACGGCGAGACGTAATCCTTCCAACGGTAGTTCTGGAACGAGCAACGGGCCCTCGGCGATGATGCCATCCATCAGAATGCAGTCATCGACCGAACGGGTCATCGCGCAAACCGTGTCCAGTGTGATCGACAATGGCAATGCGCCTGCGGTCGGTACGCGGCGCGCGGTCGGCTTGAATCCGACCAGGCCGCAGAACGCGGCTGGTATGCGAATCGAGCCGCCGGTATCCGATCCCAAGCCTGCCACGCACAAGCCGCTTGCGACCGAAACGGCGGTGCCGGAAGACGAGCCACCCGGAATCCGTGCGGCCTGTTGATCGACCGGATTGGCTGGTGTGCCGTAATGGGGGTTCAGTCCGATCGCCGAAAACGCGAATTCGGTCATGTTTGTCTTGCCGAGGATAGCGGCGCCGGCAACGCGCAGGCGCCGTATCGTCGGCGCATCGGCCCTCGCGGGAGGGGCGTCTTTCAATATCATCGAACCGGCCAGCGTGGTCTCGCCGGCGATATCGAACAAGTCCTTGACCGATACCGGCAGCCCGGCCAACGGAGACAGTTCCGTTACGCCGGCAGAGCGCATGGCGTCGGCGTGCACCGCCGCCGCATGTGCAGCTTCAGGGTAGAGGCGGGTGAAGACGGACCGGGTTTTCGCTGCTTCCTCCAGGCAGATTTCCACGAGGGCGCGACGTGAATATTGGGCGAGGGCAGGGATCGGTTTAGAAATGAGTGTGTTCATGCGAAAATGCGCCCCAAGGACATTCATCAAGAATGGTGTTCCGGACGAAAACAATACCACATCGAATGAGGACCTATGCAGCATTGGCCGCGCGAGCACGATATTTTCAGTATTCATGAGGACTCAGGCAAGGTGTGCATGGATAGACGCCGATGAACGGGGGGCAAGCAAGAGCGCAAGAAGAACCGCTGCTGCGGATTCCTTTATGGCTGGTCTGGATCGCCGCGCTTGGCTTTGTGCTGGCAGGACTGGGCAGCTTTGGCATCCTCGACAACAACGAAGGCCTTTACGCGGAAATCCCGCGTGAAATGCTGGCGGGGCGGGATTGGCGGCTTTGGATCATTCCGCATCTGAACGGCTTGCCATATATGGAAAAGCCGCCATTGCTGTACTGGCTGACGGCGCTTTCCTTCGCGGTATTCGGCGAATCGGAATGGTCGGCGCGGTTGGTGCCGGCCTGGTCTTCTCTGGCTTGCGTTGCCATGCTGGTGCGCTTCGGCGGCTGGATCAATCGGCCGCAAGCCGGGCGGCTGGCGGCACTGATGTTTGTCAGCGGGGTCGGCGTAACGGCGATGTCGCGCGTATTGATGTTCGACATGCTGCTGACGGCCCTGCTGACGGCCGCACTGATGTACGCGTATCGGTATGTGAGCGAAGGCAAGGTAGTCCATGTGCGCTGTGCGTATGCTTTCCTGGCGCTTGCGCTGTTGGCCAAAGGTTTCGTCGCCCTCGTATTGTTCGGCCTCGTCATCGTGGGCTTCATGCTGGTGTCGCATCGATCCGTCACTGCATTGTGGCAAGGTATCGTCAAATGGTTCGAGCCATGGGCGCTGCTGGTTTTCTTTGCGATCGCCGTGCCTTGGCATGTGGCGGCAAGCATGGTGGAGCCTATTTTTGCCTGGTTTTATTTCGTCAACGAGCATGTATTGCGTTTTCTCGGCAAGCGTGAGCCGCACGACTATTATGCGGGAGCGTGGTGGTATTACCTGCCGCGCATGGTGATCTATCTGTTTCCCTGGTCTTTAATGCTGCCCTGTCTCGTGGTCCGTTCACAGCGCCCGGCGGATCAGGACAGTGCCAGGCTATGGCGCTTCTTGTGGCTGGCATGGGTGGCGCCTTTGTTTTTTTTCTCGATCTCCAGCGCCAAAGCAAATTATTACCTGGTCGCCGTCATGCCGTTTGCCGCACTTCATCTGGCACTCGCTATTGAGAACCGGAATTTTCTTGGCGGATTGCAGCGTGCATTGCCCGGATTGTTGGTCGGCATGCTGGCCATCATCTTGATGCTTGTCCTGCTGCTGCATGGTGAAGAGCCGCGCCAGGGCTTTGTCGTTTCGGGCGCGGCGCCGCGCGAATTCCTGTTCTGGAAATTGGGCGGCGTATTGCTGCTGGCGCTTGCCAGTGCGGCCGTGGCTTGGCGCAAGCCACGCATCGGCGTGCTCGCTTACCTGGTATTGCCGGCTTGGATCGCGCTGGTTCTTGCTCTGGTGTTCGGTGCGATGGAACCGCTGGTTTCGACGCGGCAGGTGGCGCAATACCTGCAGAGCGAACAGGCGGGGAGGCAAGTCTACCTGTATCGCAATTTTGAAGAAAAGTCTTCGCTGCCGTTTTATCTGAAAAAGCCGGTCGCCATCGTCGACGCGCGCAGCAACGACCTGTTCTGGGGGAACAAACTGCGCAGCAACGACACCATCATTTCGGCCGATCAGTTTGCTTCGCGTTTGCCGAACCAAGCGGTGGCGGTGGTGGTGATGGATCGGCAGCTTAGGGACTTCAAGGCCAGCAGCTTCTTTCAGCGTTTCAAAGGCGAAAAACGGATAGGTGAGACGACGGTGTTTTTCAATTGAGCTTTTTGCTCTCGACCAACGCAGCGAATTCGCGTAAGGTCCGGCCATAGTCCTTGCCGGCCATATCGAGCAAATTATTGTGGCCGGCATTCTCGATCCATGTCGCGCGTTTCGGCTGCTTGGCTGCTCCAAAGAGACTTTCACCATGCCAGAACGGGATGACCTCGTCGGCTTTTCCATGGATGATTTGCACCGGACAATGGATATCTCCGATTTTTGCGATGCTATTGAATTTGTCGAATGGGAGGAGAGGGATCTTCGTCATTACGCGATAGGCCGATACGAATGAACTCTCGACGATCAAGCCGGCCAGCGTGCGCCTATGCGCCAGATCGACCGCCACCGCGCCGCCCAAGGAGCGGCCCAAGGCGATGATGTGATCGGCCGGGATTGCCAGCTTCGTCGTCAGGTACTCATAAGCTGCGTCGGCATCCCGATAAGCATGGGCTTCGGAAGGTGAGCCCGAACTTGTCCCATAGCCGCGATAATCATAGGCAAACACCGAAAAGCCGGCATCCCTGATGGCCTCCAGCACGGGGTGCAATTGTCCGATATCCTCCGCATTGCCATGACTGTACAAGATCGTATAGCGAGCCGCATGGTTGGGCAGGTGAATGGCGGAGATCAATGTGCCGCCGCCTGATGGTAATTTGATGATTTGCCCCGTATCCCGATAGGAAGACGGCTGCGGCTGGAAGATCAGTTTCTCCGCCTGGAAATGGGCATACAAAAACAGTATGGCATAGATCAGCAGCAGAATCAGAATTGTTGAATGCATCAGGCGTTTCATCAGCAGGTGGATTTTCTTGGCTTGGTCGATCGAATCTCTTGTGTGCAAATCTACCATTGCTGTCGAAGTTGCGCGACGCCGATGTTCCGGGCTCAAGCCATAGTTCGGTATAATCACGCTTTCTGATCCAACCCGCAGTTACAGTCGCTCAAGCGGCGGCTACGCTGCATCAACTTCCTTCTCGCCATGCTGATTCTGCCGGGCTCCAATGCTCTGTCCGCCTTTCGTACCAAGCGTTTATTGTCACAACTTCAAGTAGCTGACCCCAGCATCGTCGCAGTGACGGGGCGTTATTTGCATTTCGTCGATTCCACCGCGCCCTTGACGCAAGACGACTCGGCACGGCTGGATGCGCTATTGACCTATGGCGATCCGTTTCCCGGGAATGCCGAAGGAGATGAATTCGTCATCATTCCCCGTTTCGGTACCATTTCGCCCTGGGCCAGCAAGGCGACCGACATTGCCCATAATTGCGGCATGGCTCATATCAAGCGCATCGAGCGCGGCGTATCGTACCGTATCCAGGTGAAATCAGGTTTGCTGGGCGGTGCAAAGAAGCTTGCCGATGCTTCGGCCCATGCCGTCGCTGCCTTGCTGCATGACCGCATGACTGAATCGGTGCTGCGCAGCGCGAACGATGCTGCCGGACTGTTCCGCGAACTCGAGGCGAAACCGCTGGCCTTCATCGACTTGCTGGCGGGCGGCAAGGGCGCGCTGATCGAAGCCAATAGCGAGCTGGGCCTGGCGCTTTCGGATGATGAAATTGACTATCTGGCGAACGCGTTTACCCAAGCCAAACGCAACCCGACCGATGTCGAGCTGATGATGTTCGCGCAGGCCAACAGTGAACATTGCCGCCACAAGATTTTCAATGCCGACTGGACTATCGACGGCGAGACGCAGGATAAGTCCTTGTTCGCGATGATCAAGAATACGCATCAGTTGCAACCCAAGGGAACCGTGGTCGCCTACAGCGACAATTCTTCGATCATCGAAGGGGCAACCGTTTCGCGTTTCTATCCGCGCGGCGCCGCGCAAGGCAATGTGTATGAGGCTTCGGAAGAGCTGACGCACATTCTGATGAAGGTCGAGACACATAATCACCCGACCGCGATTTCCCCGTTTCCCGGTGCCTCCACCGGCGCCGGCGGCGAAATTCGCGATGAAGGCGCAACCGGGCGGGGTGCCAAGCCGAAAGCGGGCCTGACCGGTTTCACGGTATCCAATCTCCAGTTGCCGGATGCGCAGCAAGCCTGGGAAAATGCCGCCGATGTCACCCAGCCCGGCGACGGCTACGCTGCCGTGTACGGCAAGCCGGACCGTATCGCCTCGCCGCTGCAGATCATGATCGACGGGCCGATCGGCGGCGCGGCGTTCAACAACGAATTCGGCCGCCCCAACCTGGGCGGCTACTTCCGCACTTACGAACAAAATGTCGGCGGCTCGGTGCAGGGCTATCACAAGCCGATCATGATTGCCGGCGGCATCGGCAATATCTCCGCCAAACACACCAAGAAAAACGAGCTGCCCGTCGGCAGCCTGTTGATCCAGCTCGGCGGTCCGGGCATGCGCATCGGCATGGGCGGCAGCGCGGCCTCGTCGATGGCCACGGGCACCAATACAGCCGACCTTGATTTCGATTCGGTTCAGCGTGGCAATCCCGAGATGGAGCGGCGCGCGCAGGAAGTGATCAATGCTTGCTGGGCGCTGGGCGACAATAATCCCATCCTCTCTATCCATGACGTCGGTGCCGGCGGCTTGTCCAATGCTTTCCCGGAAATCACGAATGATGCCAAGCGTGGCGCGATTTTCGATTTGCGCAAGGTGCCCCTGGAAGAGAGCGGCATGGCGCCCAAGGAAATCTGGAGCAATGAATCACAAGAGCGCTATGTGCTGGGCATTGCCCCTGAAAGCCTGCCGCTGTTCCAATACTTGTGCGAACGCGAACGCTGCTTGTTCGCGGTGGTAGGCACGGCGACTGAAGAGCGGCAACTGAAAGTGATCGATCCGGAACACGGCAATAATCCGGTCGACATGCCGATGGAAGTCTTGCTCGGCAAGCCGCCGAAGATGCACCGCGACGTTAAACGCGTTGCCACACGTTTAACGAAGATTGATTTGACCGGTATGGATCTGGCCGAGGTGGCGCAGCGGGTGCTGCGATTGCCTACCGTGGGCGATAAATCCTTCCTGATTACGATTGGCGATCGTACGGTGGGCGCTACCAGCGTGCGCGACCAGATGGTCGGACCGTGGCAGGTGCCGGTTGCCGATTGCGCGGTGACGGCGATGAGTTTTGAGGGCTATCGCGGCGAGGCGATGGCCATGGGCGAACGCACGCCGCTGGCCGTGATCAATGCCGCTGCGTCGGGCCGCATGGCGGTGGGGGAATCGATCACCAATATCGCGGCGGCGCCGATCGCCGATATCTCCGACATCAAGCTGTCGGCCAACTGGATGGCGGCTTGCGGTCAACCGGGACAGGACGCAGCCCTGTTCGACACCGTCAAGGCGGTTGGCATGGAGCTCTGCCCGGCGCTCGGCATCAGCATCCCGGTCGGCAAGGATTCGCTCTCGATGCGCACCACCTGGAAGGACGACGGTAGCGACAAGTCGGTGACTTCGCCGGTGTCCCTGATTGTTTCCGCATTCGCGCCGGTACAGGACGTGCGTCTGTCCTTGACGCCGCAGATTCGCACCGATGCCGGCGAAACGGTGTTGATTGCGATCGACCTCGGCCGCGGCAAAAACCGCATGGGCGCATCGGCTTTGGCGCAAGTCATGCAGCAGCTTGGCGATGAAGTGCCGGATGTCGACAGCGCTGAGGATTTGAAGGGCTTCTTCGCCGCGATTCAAGAACTCGGCCGCGCGAAAAAACTGCTGGCATATCACGACCGTTCCGATGGCGGCTTGTTCGTGACGCTATGCGAAATGGCGTTCGCCGGACGCAGCGGCTTGTCGATCAATCTCGATATCCTGACGATGGAAGGCGAACATGCGGCAGATTGGGGCGACTCCAAGAACTGGGCGTCGCAGGTTTCGGAACGGCGCAACGAGATGACCTTGCGCGCCTTGTTCAACGAAGAGTTGGGAGCGGTGATCCAGGTGCGCGCCGAGGAAAAATCCGTGGTGATGAACATACTGCGTGCGTACAATCTGGGCTCCTGCAGCCATATCATCGGTAAACCGAACCAGACCGATGTGATTGAATTCACGCGTGACGCAAAATCGATTTACAAGCAGCCGCGTGCGGAGTTGCGCAAGCTGTGGAGTGAGACCAGTTGGCGCATTGCCCGCCTGCGCGACAACCCGGCCTGCGCCGATGCCGAATATGCGCGCATGATTGATGTTACCGATCCGGGCATCACCCCGAAGCTCAGCTTCGATCCGCAATTGGATATCGCTGCGCCGTTCATTGCGACTGGCGTCCGGCCACGCGTTGCGATCCTGCGCGAGCAGGGCGTGAATTCGCATGTTGAGACCGCGTATGTGATGCACAAGTCCGGCTTTACCGCGGTCGATGTCCACATGAGCGATTTGATCTCGGGTCGCGCCCGGCTGGACGATTTCAAAGGCGTGATTGCGGTCGGCGGGTTTTCCTACGGCGATGTGCTGGGTGCCGGCGAAGGCTGGGCCAAGACCATCTTGTTCAATGCCAAACTGGCCGAACAGTTTGCGGTTTTCTTCAATCGCGACGACACTTTCGCGCTTGGTATCTGCAACGGCTGCCAGATGATGAGCAACCTGAAATCGATCATTCCCGGCGCGCAAGCCTGGCCGAAATTTACGCGCAACAAGTCCGAGCAGTTCGAAGGACGTTTCGCCATGGTCGAAGTGGCGGACTCGCCCTCGATATTTTTCCAAGGCATGGCGGGAACCCAAAGCCCAATCGCGATTGCACATGGCGAAGGTTATGCGGACTTTTCGCAAACCGGCGATATCAGCCAAGCATTGGTGGCGCTGCGTTTCGTCGATAACAAAGGCGCAGTCACGGAAGGCTATCCGTACAATCCGAATGGATCGCCGCAGGGTATTACTTCGGTCACGACCCCGGATGGTCGCTTCACTGTCTTGATGCCGCACGCGGAGCGGGTGTTCCGCACCGTGCAGCAGTCGTGGCATCCTGATTCATGGGGTGAATATTCGCCCTGGATGCGCATGTTCCGTAATGCGCGGAAGTGGGTAGGCTAAGCAAGTGCGCAAAAGTCTTTGGACAGGAAAAAGATGCTGCAGGTAAGATGCTGCAGGTATTGAGTTGCCCTTTCCTGTGGGCGGGGCTGGGGTGAGGGCGAGTGTAAAGATGGAAGTACGCGATTCACCGATGGGCGTGAGGCCGATAGTGCTTGCAAGAGCAATGTTCTTGCAGCCTCCCTCACCCTCTCCCGCCAGCGGGGGAGGGAGCTAGGATCGCAATAATAATTACGCTGTCAAAAAATTTTTGACGACCTGCTTGGTCCCGTAAGGATTCACAGGCCAAACAAGCTCAAAGCGGGCCTGCAAGCCTACTAAAAAGGCGCTCCGAGGAGCGCCTTTTTTTATTGGATCTTCGCTTTCTTGCGCAGATCCTGCTGGAACTCCTGCAGCTTTTTCTGCTGCAGCGATTCCTTGATTTGCGGCGTCACTTCTTCCAGCGTCGGCACCTTGGCGGCGCGGGTGTCTTCGAGTTTGATGATGTGGTAGCCGAACTGGGTCTTTACCGGCGCTTCGGTAACATGGCCTTTTTGCAGTGCGACCATCGCGTCGGAGAACGGCTTGACGAAGGAGGCAGGAGAAGCCCAATCAAGGTCGCCGCCATTGGCTGCGGAACCTGGGTCCTTGGATTGTTTGGCCAGCTCTTCAAACTTTTCGCCGCCCTTGAGTTTGGCGAGAATTGCCTTCGCATCTTCTTCCTTCTCGACCAGGATGTGGCGTGCATGGTATTCCTTGTCGCCGGCCTGAGCCTTGAATTTTTCGTATTCGGCCTTGACGTCGGCGTCGCTGACCGGATGCTTCTTGATGAAGTCGGTGACCAGAGCGCGGATCACGATCGACTGGCGCGCGATTTCGATCTGGTTCTTGACATCGGCGCTAGTGCCCAAGCCCAGCTTGTCCGCTTCCTGGATCAGGATTTCGCGGTTGATCAGTTCTTCCTTGACCATTGCGCGCAGCTGAGGGGTATCTTGTTGGCCTTGCGCAGCCATTTGCTTGATCATTGCATCGGCGCGGGAAGTGGGAACCGCTTTGCCATTTACCACTGCGATGTTCTGAGCAAAAACGGGCAATGCGGCGGCTGCAAAAAGTACCACCAGCAAGCGAGCAGGTTTTACATTCATTATCTGTTCCTAAAAATTTGGGGAAGTGATTAAAAAAGTACTAGCAAATAGCTGAGTTGAATTATTACTCGGATACTTCGGACGGCGCCAAGGCCGTGATGGCAATGGCATGAACGTCGGCGTGCATCATGTCGAGCAGGCAATCATACACTAGCCGATGGCGGGATATGCGATTTTTCCCCTCGAAAAGGGCTGAAACCAAGCGCAGCCGGTAGTGGCCGCCACCAGAAGCGGCCCCCGCATGGCCAGCATGCAAAGCTGATTCGTCGGTGAGTTGACACTGCAAAGGAGCGAAAGTTGCGTTCAACCGGGCCTGGATTTTCTCCATGCGGTCGTTCATTTCGCATCCTTGATGTGCTTCGACAAGAAAATGGTTTGGGCGATGACAAATACGAACATCAAACCCATGCCGCCAAACAGCTTGAAATTGACCCAGGTCGAAGTGGGAAAGTTGAAGGCAACGTAAAGATTAAGCAAACCCATCGCGACGAAAAAACCGACGTAGGCCAAGCTCAGGCGGTGCCATGTTCCATCGGGTAAGGTGATCTGCTTCTCCATCATGAGACGCACCAGGTTTTTCTTGAAGAGGAATTGGCCGCCCAGGAAGGACAAGGCGATGCTCCAGTACAGCACGGTCGGCTTCCATTTGATGAAGAGTTCGTTATGGAAATAAATCGTCGCGCCGCCCAATACGCCGATGATGGCAAGCGTCACCCACAGCATGGCATCCACTTTTTTTCCGCGTACCAGCAAGTAGGCAATCTGTAGCACGGTCACGGCGATGGCAACTGCGGTCGCGAGCAGGATAGGGGCCTGATCTGCGCTCACCACGCCGCCGGAGACAAAGCCGGCCACGTATTGCGAAACCAGGGACTGCGCCGCTTCGGTGTGGCCTTCGCCCCATTTGAACACGGCAAAAAAGAGGATGACCGGCAGCAGATCGAACAGTAGCTTCATTGTATTTTTTAGTCTTTCGATTCAGGTTGGGCTTCGAAGCGCAAGGAAGCGGAATTGATGCAATAGCGCAAACCGGTCGGCGGCGGACCGTCGGGAAAAACATGCCCCAGGTGCGCATCGCAGACATTGCAAAGAATTTCGGTGCGTATCATGCCATGAGTGCGGTCAACACGCTCACTGACGTTGTCGGGATTGATGGGTTTGAAGTAACTTGGCCAGCCGCAGCCGGAATCGAATTTTGCATCCGATTCGAACAAGGGCGTATTGCAGCATACGCAGGTGTAGATGCCATGTTCGTGGTGGTCCCAATAGCGTCCGGTGAAGGCGCGCTCGGTGGCGGCGTGGCGGGTGACTTCATAGTCGAGCGGCTCAAGCGCTGCGCGCCATTCCGCATCGGTCCTCGTGATTTTTTTCGTCATGATGAGCAACTCACCTCCAGTTCATCGGCCCAGTCCGGGGGAAGGTCGGCATACTTGTCATTTTCGGGCTGCTCGTCGAAAGGCTTTTCCAGAATGGCGAGCAACTTGGATATTTCCGAAAAGTCTTTATTTTGCGCTTTTTCTATCGCAATCTGGGCCAGATAATTGCGCAGCACGTATTTGGGGTTGACCGCCTTCATTGCAAGCCTGCGCTCGGCGTCGATACTTTGCTCCTGAGCCAGGCGGCCGCGGTATTGTACCGCCCATGCGTCAAAAGCCGGACGATCGACGAATAAATCGCGTAACGGCTCGTCACCTGCCGGATTGGCAATCTGCAGATCGCTCAGGCGGCGAAAGAACAGGGTGAAGTCGACATGGCTGTTCTGCATGATTGCAAACATTGAATCGATCAGCTTGTCGTCACTGGCCTGCATGGTTTGCAAGCCCAGCTTGGCATGCAATAGTTCCGCCATTTTCGCGGCGTAGGCAGGCTGGTAGATTTGCAGTGCGGCATGCGTCTGATCCACGTCGCCGATCAAGGGCAGCAAGGCTTGGCCCAGCGCATAGCAATTCCATTCGCCGATCCGCGGTTGCATGCTGTATGCGTAGCGCCCCTGCTGGTCGGTGTGGTTGCAGATGTGCTGTGCGTTGAAAGCTTCCATGAAGCCGAACGGACCGTAGTCGATGGTCAGGCCCAGGATCGACATGTTGTCGGTATTCATGACGCCATGCATGAAACCGACGGCTTGCCATTGCGCGATCAGGTGCGCGGTGCGGCGCGTGATTTCCTCCAGCAAAGCTTGATAGGGATTGGCGGCTTCGCGAAGCGCCGGATAAAAGCGGTTTATCACGTAATCCGCGAGTATTTTCAGCTCTTCTTTCTTGTCACTATAGAACCAGTGTTCGAATGAGCCGAAGCGTACGAAGCTCGGCGCAAGACGTGTGGCAACCGCCGTGGTCTCGGGCGTTTCGCGCATCACGCGCTTGTCGGAACCGGTGACGCACAATGCGCGCGAGGTCGGAATGCCCAAGGCCGCCATTGCTTCCGAGCATAGGAATTCCCGTATCGACGAACGCAGCACGGCGCGGCCGTCGCCCATGCGCGAATAGGGTGTCAGGCCGGCGCCTTTCAATTGGACTTCCATCATCCCGGGCGGCGGCGTAGCGGGCGCCGGCACTTCGCCCAGCAGGATGGCACGGCCATCGCCGAGTTGTCCGGCCCAGACTCCGAACTGATGGCCGGAATAAACCGCGGACAAGGGAAGGGCATTGGCGGGAATGCGATTGCCGGTGAAACTCTGGACAAATTCTTCCGTCGCGAATTCGGCCGGGTCCAGGCCGATCAGTTCGGCCGCCGACGCGCTGGCACAGACCAGGTAAGGGGCGGGCAAGGGCGTCGGCATCAGGCGTGTATAAAATGCCGGCGGCAGTGCGGCGAAAGAATGGGTAAACCGCAGAGCCTCGGTATGATGGAGGACAGGGTGCGGATCGGGGGTTTTCGCCAGCGCGATTTTGTTGGTATGGGTTTCCACGGGGGCTTGAGAGCGTCTGAGGCAATTGTTAAGAAGTCGGCAGCCAGCCATCTGCTATGAGGCGATACCGCTTTGGCATGACATTGCGCGGCGCCTATGCCTATGTCTGAAGCCGTAAGCGATCATTATCCGTATTTTGACAGAGAAGGAGACAACCCATATGAATATTCCCGAAAAGTTGCGGATTCCCTCAATGCGGGAACGCGTTTCTCCGGAAGAATGGCAGACCCGCGTCGACTTGGCCGCATGCTACCGGCTGGTCGCGGATTTCGGCTGGAGCGATCTGATCTTCACCCATATTACTGCGCGCGTGCCTGGCGCCGAGGATCAATTCCTGATTAATCCTTACGGCATGATGTTTGACGAAATCACGGCCTCGTCGCTGCTGAAAATCGATATGCAAGGCAACAAGCTGGATGACTCGCCATTCCCCGTCAATCCGGCCGGTTTCACAATTCATTCTGCTATTCATGCGGCACGGCATGATGCGCAATGCGTATTGCATGTGCACAGCCTGAACGGGGTGGCGGTGTCGGCGCAAAAGAACGGCGTGCTGCCGCTGTCGCAGCAATCGATTTTCATTCTCTCCAGCCTGGCTTATCACGATTATGAAGGCGTGGCCTTGAACGACGAGGAAAAGCCGCGCCTGGTGGCGGACCTTGGTAACAAGAACTACCTCATGCTGCGCAATCATGGGTTGCTGACTGTCGGAAAAACCATCGCCGACGCCTTTGTCAACATGTACGTATTCGAATCCGCCTGCTCCATCCAGATTCGCGCCCAATCGGGTGGCGGCGAGCTGATCGGCATTCCGCCGGCGATCGTCGCCGGCGCACGGCAACAGGCAAGAGCCGTGACCAAATCGCAGGGCGGAATGCTGGCTTGGCCGGGCTTGCTGCGCCGGCTCGACCGCCTTGATCCATCCTTTCGTACTTGAGAAAGAGCCTGCAGCGGCTGGGCTGCGGCGAACAACGCAGTCCCCAGGGCAACCGCATCAAAACTCGTTAACAATCAATGACTTGCCCAACGGCTTGT
>CBIHON010000051.1:0-35712 GCA_966211965.1 uncultured Burkholderiales bacterium
GTGAGCATCGCAGGCGCAAGATTGGCCGTGTACGGTCAGGATGAAACTGCTCTAATGGACCAACAAGCTTTATTTTTCCAGTTGAAGCAAACGGTAAAAAGATGAATCGCAGGATGGGTGGAACCCATCCTGCACACGGCTGATAATGATGGGTTCCGCCCATCCTGCGATTCTCCATTTTTTTCCGCCATTTCAATCAGAAAATTTAAGGTTAACGGACCACTAGTGCGGAAACGGCCACAAACGCAATTTCTCCTTGCCGATCTGCCATAGCCGCGCCAAGCCATGCGGTTCTGCAATCAGGAAGAAAATAATCAAGGCGCCGAATACCATCAGCTCCAGGTTCGATGCCACCGAGGTCGGCAGGGACAGGCCGTGCGCGATCAGGTTCAGGGCGATCGGCAGCAGGATAATGAAGGCCGCCCCGAGGAAGGAGCCCAGGATCGAGCCGACGCCGCCGATGATGATCATGAACAGGATGCGGAAGGACAGGTCGAGGTTGTAGGCTTCCGGCTCGACCGTGCCGAGATAGGCGAATGCATACAACGCGCCGGCCACGCCGCAGTAGAAAGAGCTGACCGCGAAGGCCAGAAGCTTGGTGCGCATCAGGCGGAATCCGATCACCTCGGCTGCCACGTCCATGTCGCGCACCGCCATCCAGGAACGGCCGACGCTGGAGCGCGTCATGTTCTTCGCCAGCAGCGCCATCAGGCAAACGATGGCCAGCGTCAGCAGGTACTTGCTGACCGGCGTATCGAAGTCGTAACCGAGGATGCTTATTTTTTGTGCAGTGATGACGCCGGAAGAACTGTAGTTGGTGAACCACTGGATCTTGGTCAGGCACCAGACCACGAAAAATTGCGTCGCCAGGGTCGCCGCCGCCAGGTAGAAGCCGCGGATGCGCAGCGACGGCAGGCCGAATACGATGCCGACCGCCGCCGCGCACAGGCCGCCCAGCACGAAGGCCAGCAGCACCGGAATGCCGGGAATGCGCAACACGAAGTTGTAGGAGGCGAAAGCGCCGACCGCCATGAAGGCCGCGCTACCGAGCGAGAGCTGGCCGGCATAGCCGGTCAGGATATTCAAGCCGAGCGCGGCCAACGCAAAGATCAGGAAGGGAATCAGGATCGCCGAAAAAATATAAGGCGATGCGATCATCGGCACCAGCAGAAAGGCGACGAACAGCATGGCGGCGATGCCGATGCGGTCCTGCCGGATCGGGAAGAGCTGGCTGTCGGCCTGGTAGGTCGATTTGAATTGGCCTGCTTCGCGGTAGAACATGTTTTATTTCCCTTGCTAAGATAGGTCGTCGTCCCAGCGTTCGCTGGAACGACATCGGTTCTAAATCCGCCGGATAATTTTTTCCCCAAACAATCCTTCCGGCCGCACCAGCAAGAACAGCAGCGCCAGCACATACGGAAACCATCCTTCGATCCCGCCGCCGACCATCGGCCCGAGATAGACCTCGGCCAGCTTTTCCGAGGCGCCGATAATCAATCCGCCTAGGATCGCGCCCGGCACCGAGGTAAAGCCGCCGAGGATCAGCACCGGCAGCGCCTTCAGGGCGACGAAGGTGAGCGCGAACTGCACGCCGTTGCGCGCGCCCCACAACAAACCAGCCACCAGCGCGACGAAGCCCGCCACCGCCCATACCACGGCCCAGATCTGCTGCAGAGGAATGCCGACCGCCAGCGCCGCCTGATGGTCGTCCGCCACTGCCCGCAGCGCGCGGCCGATCTTGGTTTTAGAGAACAGGAAAGCCAGGCCTAGCACCAGCACCGCGCAGATACCGGCCGCCGCCACGTCGAATTGCGAAATGGCGATATTGAATTTATCGAGCAGGAACTGGATCGGCACGTCTTCAATGGGCAGTTCAAGCTTGCGCACTTCCGAACCCCACATCATTTGCGCCAGACCTTCGATGAAAAAACTCAGGCCGATGGTCGCCATGAAGAGCGTGATTTCGGGTTGATTGACCAGCGGCCGCAGCACCACTTTTTCAATCGCCAGGCCGAGCAGCACCATTACCGCCATCGTCAGGGGAATCGCGATCCATAGCGAGACGTTGAACTTGCTTGCGAGGCCGACGCAGGTCAAAGCGGCGAAAAACACCATCGCTCCCTGGGCAAAATTGAAGACGCCGGAGGCCTTGTAGATCAAGACGAAGCCGAGCGCGACCAGCGCATACATCACGCCTGACAGCAGGCCGCCGATGAGGACTTCGAAGAAGAAGCTTAGGTTCATGTTTTGCCTTTGTCTTTGCTGCTTGTGCGGTGATGCCGGTTTTCGGCTGATCAGCTCTCTCCTTGCGGGAGAGGGTTGGGGGCGCCCGGCGTAGGGTGAGGGGGTGGTTGAACATGTACGGCTCTTGCGGCCGCCCCCTCATCCTAGCCCTCTCTCGCAAGGGAAGAGGGAACGCTCTCAGGACAGCGCGCGTCTGCCCCAAAAGCCTCTCAATAAATGCCGCTGGCCAGACAGTACGAACGTACGGCAAGGAGAAGCAACCGCGCCAGCAGCTTTTATTGAGAGGCTCGAATGCGCCGCGCCCTACGCCGTACGCCCCAAATAAGCATCGATCACATTCTGATTGCTCCGCACCTCATCCGGCGTCCCATCTCCGATCTTCTTGCCGTAATCCAGCACCACCACCCGATCTGAAATATCCATCACCACCCCCATGTCATGCTCGATCAGCACGATGGTCGTGCCGAACTGGTCGTTCACGTCCAAGATGAAGCGGCACATGTCCTGCTTCTCTTCCACATTCATACCCGCCATCGGCTCGTCCAGCAGCAGGATCTCCGGCTCGGCCGCCAGCGCCCGCCCCAGCTCCACCCGCTTTTGCAGGCCGTAAGGCAGGCGCCCGACCGGCGTCTTGCGGATATGCTGGATCTCCAGAAAATCGATAATCTGCTCGACCTTGGCGCGATGCGCCAGCTCTTCCTTTTGCGCCGGCCCCCAGTACAAAGCCTGCAACAGGAAATTGCATTTCATCTTCAGGTTGCGTCCGGTCATCAGGTTGTCGAGCACCGTCATGCCCTTGAACAAGGCGATGTTCTGGAAGGTGCGCGCAATGCCGCTTTTGGCGGCGGCATAGGTGTTCATGTCCTTGCGATGCTTGCCGCGATAAATGATCTCGCCCTGCTGCGGGTGGTACACCCCGTTGATCACGTTGAGCATCGAACTCTTGCCGGCGCCGTTGGGGCCGATGATGGCGCGGATCTCGTGCTCGCGCACGTTGAAGGAAATATCGGTCAGCGCTTTCACGCCGCCGAAGGAAAGCGAGATATTCTGCAAGTCCAGAATCACGCCGCCGATGTTGCGCCCGTTCGCCATCGTGCTTTCGTCAAGCTGCACGTTGAACCGCCGCAAAGGTTTTCACTGTGCGGATCTGCAAGTCCGCGCTCACCACGCCCTTGCGGCCATCCTCGAACTTGACCTGGGTTTCGATGTATTGGGACGACTTGCCGGAGTACAGCGCATCGATCAAGACCTTGTACTTGTCCGCGATGAAGCCGCGCCTGACCTTGCGGGTGCGGGTCAACTCGTCGTCGTCCGGGTCGAGTTCCTTGTGCAGCACCAGGAAGCGGTGGATCTGGGTGCCGGCCATCATCGCTTCACCGGCCAGGTCGGCATTGACCTTTTCCACGCAAGCCGCGACCAGGTCGTAGACCGCCGCCTGGGCCGCCAGATCGGTGTAGCCGCTGTACGCGATGCGATGCCTTTCGGCCCAGTTGCCGACCGCATCCATGTCGATATTGATGAAAGCGTTGCATTGGTCGCGGCCGTCGCCGAAAGCGACGGCTTCCTTGATGAAGGGGAAGAACTTGAGTTTATTTTCGATGTACTTGGGCGCAAACATCATGCCGTCCGCCATCTTGCCGACGTCCTTGGCGCGGTCGATGATTTTCAGGTGGCCGTCCTGGTCGAAGAAGCCGGCGTCGCCGGTATGAAAATAGCCGTCGCGATCGATCGCTTCGGCGGTTGCATCCGGCCGCTTGTAGTAGCCTTGCATCAAGCCGGGCGAACGCACCAGGACTTCGCCGTTGCCGTCGATCTTGACCTCGACGCCCCGCATCGGGCGGCCCACGGTGTCGAGCCGCACGTCGCCCGAGGCCTGCATGCACACGGTGACGCAGGTTTCGGTCATGCCGTACAACTGCTTCAGGTTGACGCCGATCGAGCGATAAAAATCGAACAGGTCGGGGCCGATCGCCTCTCCGCCGGTGTAGGCGACGCGGATACGCGACATGCCGAGCACATTCTTCAACGGACCGTAGATGCATAATTCGCCGAGCGCATACAGAATGCGGTCGGCCAGGCCGACGCCTCCTTTGCCGTCCAGGATGCGGATGCCGGCGCGCCGCGCGATGTTCATGAAGAAATGGAACAGCTTGCGCTTGATCCAGCCGGCATCCTCGATGCGGATCATCACTTGCGTCAGGATATTTTCATACACGCGCGGCGGGCCGAAATAATAAGTCGGCCCGATTTCGCGCAAATCGGTCATCACGGTATTGGGCGACTCCGGGCAGTTCAGGCAAAAGCCGGTCACCAACGCCATGCTGTACGAATACAAAAAATCGCCGACCCAGGCCAGCGGCAAGTAGCACAGGATGTCGTTGCTGCTGTCAAGATTGTCGAACTCGGACAGCACGCGCGCGGTCGCGATCATTGCCCTATGCGTGTGGCACACGCCTTTCGGCTTGCCGGTGGTGCCCGAGGTGTATAGGATCACCGCGATGTCGTCAGGCTGCCCGGCCTGCACCGCATTCATGAAAAAATCCGGATTGGCCAGATCGTATGCGCGCCCGATTTCCTGCAACTTGGCGTAGGCGCACAGTTCCGGCTGCATGTAGTGGCGCATGCCGCGTTCGTCATCGAACACGATATGCGAAATGCGTCCCAGGGTTTGTTTGATCTCGAACAGCTTGTCGACCTGCTCCTGGTCTTCGACCACCGCGAAATCGATTTCGGCATTGTCCAGCACGAAGCTCATATCGGCGGCGGGCGCATCCTGGTACAAGGGCACCGGCACGCCGCCCAGGCATTGCGCCGCCGCCATCGCCCAGTACAAACGCGGCCGGTTGTCGCCGATGATCGCCAGGTTCATGCCGCGCTTGAAACCCATCGCAGCCAAACCGCAAGCCAGCGCGCGCACTTCGTCGCTGACCTCGGCCCAGCTTGCGGTCTGCCAGATCCCCAGATCCTTTTCGCGGAAAGCCGGTTTCTCCGGATGCATCCGCGCATGTTGCAGCAGCAGGTGCGGAAAGGTCGACGCGGCCGCACTGGTTGTCGTCTCCACCATTGTCGCAATCTCTCTTTTGGCGAGCCGTCCACGATGGCGGCCCATGCTTGCCGGCATACTTTTTTAAGAAGATATGACGCAGCCAGCGCGTTCGATCCCTTACAATGTCTCCAGCAATTTCTTATTGCCAGAATACTAGACGGATCATTTCATGTGTGCTGTCATTTGACTGACAATCCACGCTTTATTCCACTTTATCGGTTGTGCACCGCACAATGAGTTCCAGTAATTCCGCATTCAAGGACGCCTTGCGCAAAACCCTGTGGGGCCAAGCGCTCAGTCCCGAACAAATGGCCAAGGTCGAAGCCGATGTCACCGAGCACACCGTCAGCGCCGGCGACTTCGTGTGCCGCAAGGGCGAACCGGTCGAGCATTGGATGGGCGTAACGGAAGGTTTGCTGAAGATGAGCAGTGTCTCGCCCGGCGGCAAGACCGTGACCTTCTCAGCGATGCTGACGGGCGGCTGGTTCGGCGAAGGCTCGCTGCTCAAGACCGAGCCGCGCAAATACGATGTGGTCGCCCTGCGCGACAGCCGGATCGCACGGATGCCGCGCGCCACCTTCGATTGGCTGCTCGACAACAGCATCGCCTTCAACCGTTTCCTGTTGCTGCAACTCAACGAACGGCTCGGATTGTTCATCTCGCTGGTCGAATACGACCGCATGCTCGACACCGATGCCCGCGTCGCGCGCTGTTTGGCGGCCTTGTTCAATCCTTACCTCAATCCCGGCATCGGCCGCAACCTGCAGATCTCTCAGGAAGAAATCGGCTACCTGTGCAGCACCTCGCGGCAACGCGCGAACCAGGCCTTGCAGGTATTGGAAAAGGACGGTTTGCTGAAAGTGGATTACGGCAGCATCACCATCCTGGACCTGGACCGGCTGCGCCTGTTCGGCGCTTAGAGCCAGTATCAACCATCACTTTCCAAAGGCTATCTTGATTCTTCCTACACTCGAATCCCTGGCGAACTATTGGTCGGGCACGATCGCAACCGCCAATCTGCTGGTCTTTCTCAGTCTGTCCGGGGCTTTGCTGCTGGGGCTCCTGGTCGGCTATGAGCGTTCCTACCACGGCCGCGCCGCCGGCATGCGCACCTATGGACTGGTTTGCATGGCGTCCGCCGCGCTGACGGTGATCGCAGGCTATCCGACCGAATGGTATGGCGGGCATACCCACCTGACCGCGCTGGGCACCGATCCGACCCGCATCATCCAGGGCATCGTCACCGGCATCGGTTTTCTCGGCGCCGGAGTGATCATGCGCGAAGGATTCAACATCAGCGGATTGACCACGGCGGCGTCGATATGGGCTTCGTCGGCCATCGGGATCCTGGTCGGCGTCGGCTTCTATGCATCGGCCATGATGCTGGCATTGCTATCGGCACTTTGCATGGTCTGGATCTCCAAGCTGGAGAACTGGCTGCCCTCGCGCCAGGCGATCGCGATCGTGCTGCGTTTTACCAAGCACTTCGAAGTGAACGAACAAGCGCTGCGGCGCACAGCGCTGGCCCATGGCTACGAAGTGGCCGGCGGTTCGATCTCGATCAGCTGTCAGGACGACAAGCCGGAATGGCACTTTGTCGCGGTCGCGCTGAGCAAGCGCAGCGGTTCGCCGGTCAGCAAACTGGCGCACGAGTTGATGCAATTCGAAGGGGTGGAAAGTTTTCGTATCTCGCACGCGCGCAACTAGTGGTTTGCTGCGATATCCGCGCTAGAATACTTTAACTCGATTCAATAGCCGGAGCGATGGACGACAAACTGCAATCAGAACCGGAATATGTCGCGATCGAAGAACTGCGGGTCGGCCTCTATGTTCATCTCGACCTTAGCTGGATGGAGCACAACTTCGCGCGCAACAGCTTCAAGATCAGGGACAAGGCGCAGATCGAGGAAATCAAAAAACTCGGTCTGAACCGCGTCCGCATCGACCCGTCCTTGTCCGACCACAAGCAGCCGCCGTCCGCCCCTGTCGCAGCCAAACCGGTAGCGCCGAAAGCCCCTCAGCTCAGTCCGGAAGAAACGGCGCTGCTCGATGCAAAAAAAGCGCGCGTCGAGCGCCTGAACCAGCAGATCGCGGCGGTTGCGCATTGCAAAAAAGAGTTTTTGAAAGCAGCCAATACGCTGAAGAACATCTCGCTCAATCTCTTTTCCAGGCCGCAGGAAGCGCATCGCGACGCCGATCAACTGGTGCAGCAAATGCTGGACTCGCTGCTGACCGACAAGGACATCGCAATCCACCTGATGAACGACAAGGGCGCCGGCGAAGAGAATTATTATCATTCGCTCAACGTCGCGGTGCTGGCGATGTTGCTGGGCAAAGAACTGGCGCTGCCATCATCCGACATCAAGCTGCTCGGGATGGGGTGCCTGTTTCACGATATCGGCAAGGTCGAAATCCCCGACTGGGTAGTACTGAAGACCACGCCTTTGACGCGCGCGGAAAAGCATTTGCTGCAGCAGCATTGCCAATACGGCGAAACGATCGCGCACAAGATCGGCCTGCCGCCGCGCGCGATCGACATCATCACGCAGCACCATGAATGCATCGACGGCAGCGGCTACCCCAATCATTTGAAAGGCGACCAGATCTCGCCGCTGGCCGGCATCGTCGCCATCGCCAACACCTATGACAATCATTGCAACCGGCCCAACCCCGCCGATTCGCTGAGCCCTTACGAAGCCCTGTCAACCATGTTTGCGCGCCAGCGCGCCCAGTTCGATCCCGGGCCGCTGAGCGTCTTTATCCGCTGCATGGGCGTGTACCCGCCGGGCACCATCGTCAAGCTGTCGAACAATAGCCTGGGGATGGTGGTGTCGGTAAATTCCGGCAAACCGCTGCGTCCCAGCATCTTGATTTACGATCCCCAGGTGCCGAAGGAAGAAGCGCTGATCATCGATCTACTCAACGAGCCCGAGCTCAACGTCACCGCCAGCATGAAGGCTGCACAACTGCCGCGCGAGGTGTACGACTATCTCAGCCCGCGCAAGCGGATGATGTACTTTTTCGACAAGCCCAAGAACGACGCCAGGACGCGGCCTTAAAGGCCAGGCCGCATGGAACTCAAGGCTCAAACCCGCACCGCTTCGATCAGCGCCGCATCGATCGCAAACGAATAGTCCTTTTCCACCTTGAAGTAGGACACAACCTCCTGCGGCGCCGCATCCCACAGCGAGCGGATCGCGACGACCCGCTCGGCCGGGGTACGCATTCTTCCCACCCACGCATCGAAATTCAAGTGCAACTTCCAGCTTTGACTATCGATCGGATGCAGGCCGGCCTGTTCCAGCCGGCCGGTCCAATGCGCGACGCTGTAATTGCGCACATGCGAAGCGTCGCGCAGCACTTCGAGCGCTTGCAGATAGGTGTCGGCCACTGTGGCAGGCGGCGCAACCACGTCGATCACCAGGCATTTGCCGCCGGGTTTCAGGACACGGAAAATTTCCGCCAGCCCGGCTTCGAATTTACTCCAGTGATGCGCGCTGTAGCGGGTGCAGACCACGTCGAAGCTGGCGGTTTCAAACGGCAAGGCTTCGGTGCTGCCCTGGCGCGTTTCGATATTGTGCAAGCCGCGTTCGCGCGCCGCGCCTGCAACCACGGCCAGCATCTGCTCGCTCAAGTCATAGGCGACTACCTGCTTCGCATACGGCGCCACCGCAAAACTGGCATGGCCGGCGCCGCAGCCCAGGTCCAGCACCATTGGATCGACCTGCCGTTTCACCCGGTCGGCAAGCTCTTGCAGATCGCGCCCCTGCGCGTGCACCGTGCTGGCCAGATAAGCCTCGGCCACCGAGCCGAATTGTTCCGTTACGAGTTGATCCTGAGTCCGCATGTCATTCTCCGGTAATTGATCGAACCTCCACTGTAGCGATTTCCCATACTGTTACAAGACAAGCACTTATACTGGTATGAAATGTAATAGACTGCGCCCTCGCTTATCTCGACCCATGCTTCGCCCTATCTGAAACTGGAGACACTGGCTCGGTCGGCAGGGTAAAGCGGCAGCAATGCCGCTGGGGCGGTTTTGCATAAGCCCTAAAAAGCAATAAAAAGACCCGAGCTGAAGTATGATGGTGCCACTCGAATCAACCAGCAAGGAAATGACTATGCAATGGACTGCCTGGGTAACGCTTGCCGCTTTGGCCGTGTATTTCTGGACCGCAGTGAATGTCGCCAAGGCGCGTGCCGCCTATAAAGTGCCGGCGCCGGCGATGGACGGGCCGCTTGGATTCCAGTGCGCGGTGCGCGTGCAAGCCAATACGGTGGAACAGATCGTGCTGTTTTTACCTGTACTCTGGATGTGCGCCTCTTTTCTGGGCGACCGTTGGGCAGCCATCGGCGGCGCACTCTGGATCATCGGCCGCATCGTGTATGCACTGGGCTACTACCGCGCGCCGGCCAAACGCCATATCGGCTTCATGATGACGATGGCATCCGTCGGTGCGCTGGGGATCGGCACGGTAATCGGCTTGCTCATGCGTTGATGCTTTAACTGCAGAAAAAGAAACGTCCGCAACATGAAGAAAATATCGCCCGTCGACACTTCACAGGACAACCTCGTTGCATACGTCGCCAGCGTCGTCATCGTGGCGCTGGCGATCGTGATCGGTATCGGCTGGTATTATTTTCAATCGACGGAAAGAATCAGAGTGGACGTGGCTTACGCCAAGGTCGGGCCGCTCAAGGTGCAGACGCAGGGCTTCACCATCCGCACCACCGTGGCGGTGCAAACCCGCCCGAACAACGATCGCTGGACGCTGGAACAGAGAAGAATCCTGGAAAGCGTATTTCAAAAGACGCTGGCGGAAACCGACCCGAAGACCATCCTCACGGCAGACGGTATGCAAGCGCTGCAAAACTTGCTCAAGAACGCCGGCAATATGGCGCTCAATACCTCAGTCGTACAGGGGGTGGTGCTGACTGATTTTCTGCTGGTTGCAAACGAAGATCAATGAACCAAGCGGGATAAAAAAGGCGGCCCCGCTTTTTGATCAATCAACCATCTCTTCACCGGCAGCCGACCTGCTTCCGGGAATCGGCAAATTGCTCTGCCCGCGATATGCAAATACCACCGAAGTCTTGACCGTGTCGCTGTTGTTTCTGCCAGCCGCGTGGAACAGTCCACTATGGAAAAACACCACGTCGCCCTGCTGCAGTTCGAGCCCGATGCCTTGCTTGAACAGCGCCTGGTTTTGCGCCAGATCCGGTCGTAAGAAATCCAGTCCGTCGAGTTGGTCCGGCTCGATTTGCATCCGGTGCGACGCGGGGATGAATTGCAATCCGCCATTGCCCGCGAATTCCGGCCCCAAGGCCAGCCATACCGAAATCAGGTCGGGCCGGGTGAAGGACCAGTAGCGGATATCGCGATGCCAACTGGTAGCCGTGCCGAAATTTGGATGCTTGGTCATCACGCAGTTGTGATGCGCTTGCGTCAAGCAAGCCGGCTCACCCAAGAGCTGATTCAATTTCGTCAGCAAACGCGAGTCCTGGGCCCATGTCCGAAAAACCTGGTCGCGCCCATAAGCCCGGCGCAGCCGGCGTACCGTCCTGCCGCCCGGGGCATCCAGCGAATCCGGCGCGCCCGGATAACCGACCTCTGCTTCGTATTCCAGCGGTGCGACCGCCTCGCGCAAATGCCGCTGCGTGACGGCCAGCATTTGTTCGCATATTGCCGGCGCGGCCATCCCGCGAAACACCAGGTAGCCATCTTGTCGAAACTGTTCAAGCTGTTGCTGCGTGAGCGTCATTTCCATTGTGCCGATTCCCCCTCGTTGCGCCAGATTATATAGCTCTTGCTTTCTTACTTGGCCGGCGCCGCCAGCGGTTTGCCCTTCTCCACTACATAGACGCCGACCAGTTTGAGCGGCACCGTGCCGGTATTTTTTGCGTCATGCACCTTGCCGGCCGGGATGACGAAACCATCGCCTGCCTTGACCTTGCGCGGCGCTTCGCCGTCGATATGCAACTCGCCCTCGCCTTCCAGCACATAGCTGATCTCATCGCCCGGATGGGTATGCTTGCCGGCAATGACACCAGGAGCAATCTCCACCCGCGCGATCACCGCTTCGCGATTCTCGACCGAGACATCGGCTTTCTGCACAATGGTGCGTTGGATGCCCGTGCTTTGGGCAAAGACGGGGACGGCACTCGCCACACCGAACGCGCATACCAGCACAGCCAGGCAATTTTGTTTGCGATTCATGACAGTCCTATTGGTAAATGAATGGAATCAAGGAAGATTGCAGCAAGTCAAAGTCGTTTCAACAAAGACGCGGCCGCAAGTATTACACCATAAAAATTGAGAGGCCTATCGGCAAACGAGCCGGGCCATTCAATGAGAACTGAAGGACGTCTTTCCCATCAAATTTATGCCGACCTAAGATTTGATGGAGGACAGCATGGCAAGCAGCACCCTTGACCCCGAGAACCTGACAGCCGGCCCGGACCGCACGGTCGGGCTTGGCCACGGAACGAAAGCACTGGGACCCAGCGACAGTTCCGATAGCGGCAGCGATTTGCAAGGTGCGCCGGGACTGGCTCATCAACTGCAAATGGACTTGGACACCGGCACCACCTCGGACCCGGAAGAAAGCACCGCGAATAATACGGCCGGTCCCGACGTCGGCGATGCCGATCTCGACAGCGATACCGACTCATCCGGCACCGGCGAACGGGCCGCCGCTGCGCGCGATACGGTTGTGCCCGACGGTGCCGATATCGATGTCGATCATATCGAAAGCAGGAAGAGAAAAGACCTTCCCGGCGCGGTGGAACGGCAGGCCGAGCGGCCCGGCAACGGCGGAGATTAGCGCAGCACCCGGCCGCCGAAGTTCATCAGTTCGCGCATGCCGTCGAGCGCGGCCGGTTCCGGCGTTGACTTGCTGCAGGCAGGAACGGATCGCCTCACGCATTTTAATAAAACACCGCCAGCCAGATCGTGTCTTCCGTATCGCTGGTCCAATCGACACGGTGCGCCTCATGTGCCGGAATGTTCAGATACATGCCTTCGGTCAAATGGATGACGCGGTCGTCTTCTCTGAAGCGCACCTTGGCCTCGCCTTTGAGAAGCAGCACCCATTCAGACGCATCCTGGTCATACCAGAAGCCGGGTTCGGAGCAATGGCCCCGCGACACGATGCGCTCGATTTTCAGTCGGCCCGATTGCAGCAGGCAATCCGCCATTTCCCTTGGCAACGCATCCGGGATGTTTTGATAAAGATTGCCGGCTTTCATGGCGATTCCTCTTCATTTGTCGACGTAAAATACCCCGACCGGATGGCGCATCCTACACTGGCATGGGAAAGCCGGTCAAAGGATAATCCCGATACAAACCCTCAAACTATCAGAGGACGAACATCGTGCAGCCAATACCGGTTCCGGCAAACAGCAAGATCAGCACGTTCATGGAGGACGCGTATTTTTCCGACGCGTTCGAGACCGGCATCCAGGCCACAGGAAAAAGCGCCCTGGCCCTTTATCTCGACGCTGTCGCGCATACGCCGAAGTGGATCGATTTTCTGATGGTGATGCGCAACCGGATCGTCGCACTGTTCGGCCTCAAGAATATCGGGCGCATGAGCGATGTGAAATCCATGCGCGCCGATGCCTGCAAGGTCGGCGACCGCGTCGGTATTTTCTCTATTCTTTTTCTGTCTGACGATGAGGTCATCCTGGGCGATTTCGACAAGCATCTCAAGGCGCGGGTGTCGGTCTACAAGTACAGCGCGGAGGGCAAGCACAAGCTGGCAGCGAGCACCGTAGTCCACGTCAACAACTTTCTCGGCCGAGCCTATCTTTTCTTTGTAGTGCCGGCTCACAAGATCATCGTGCCGGCCATGATGGCGCGCCTTGCCGCTGCAGCAGGCGGTGCCTGAAGAAATCGGCTCCTGCACCGGACAAGCCCGATAGGAAGGCGACCCTGCTATTTCCCCCGAAAGCGCCACCGCGGCCGCGTCGGCCGGCAGCGTTGCAGATAATGGCGACTCGATGAAAGTCACCTCGGCAGTGAACAATCGGGACAGCTTGTCCGAGCCAGGCGGACAGTATAATCATCCGGCATCGACGCGCCGCCGCACCTGAGCGCCGATGGTAAGCTCCCGACACCAATACCGATAGGATGCCGCTGTGAACAAACGACAATTCTTGACTGCCGCCGCGCTGTGCGGCGCTTCCTTGCCATCGCTGGCGCAACAAGCTCCCAAGATGGCACGCGGTCCGGTCTTGCTGACCGTGACCGGCGCCATCGGGCGCGGCAACCGCGGCCCTTTTGATCCGGCGCTCGACCAGATGATGAGCAAGCAAAAGGTCACATTTGAAAAAGCCCATAGCTTCGACTTCGCCGCCATCACCAAGCTTCCGGCAATCAGCATCAAGCCGACCATCGAATACGACGCCAAGCCGCATACGCTGAGCGGTCCGGCGCTGCTCGACGTCATCAAGTCCGCAGGGGCGCAAGCCGGCCCGGATACAAAGATACTATTGCGCGCAATCGACGGCTATTCGGTGGTGATGCCGCTGGCCGATGTCCAGAAATATCGCTTCATCGTCGCTACCCATCTCGACGGCCAGCCCATGCCGCTCGGCGGCCTCGGCCCGCTCTGGGCGGTCTACGACGCCGACCGCATTCCGGAACTTGCCGCCAAGCCGGTCAACGAACGCTTCGCCTTGTGTCCCTGGGGCCTGTATCACATCAATGTGCAGGCGTAACAGGCCGGTGCTGCCTGCTTCAGTGAGATGAGTTTTTTGCCCCCTTGTCGTCGTGACCGGCACGGCAGCATGGTTTTCCATAACAGCAGTAAGGTGGAGAAGGCCGGAGGCGTTGCAAGGCTGCACACGGCGAGAATTTTTTCTTGCCCGCCGGGTGTGGCGATGCTAGCCTGAAACCGAAAAATTGCCTTGGCTCAATGTGAGCCCACGGCGTTTTTCCATCACACAAAAGGGGGGATTATGAAACTTCTACGCGTATTGATCGTTGCCGCCGCATCGCTCGCCTTGATTGCCCCGGCAGCCTATGCCAAATCCACGCCCAGCGGCGCCAGCAAGAGCAGGGCGACCAGTTCGTCGGCGAAGAATGCCAGAACCAGCGGCGCGGCAAAGAGCAAGGCCACCAGTTCTGCAGCGAAGAATAAAAGATCCAGCAAGAAGAAGTAAACCGGTAGGCCGGGACCGGTTCAACGCTTGTTCCGGCCGCAGATGTTTTTCCTGCCTCTTTTCATTCTGCATTGCCGCAGCGTCCTCGGCATACAATTGCATGGAATCACGATTCTTTTGCACCACGCTGGAAACGTGCAACGATCCGCTTGAGTTCCTGCGGATCAGCCGCCTCGATCTGTTCCAGTAAATCGATCGCAGTCTCGCTCTTGCGATTTTTATATCGCGTCTTGATCGCCTCGACGTCCCGGTAAACCGCCTTGAAGCGTTCCAACGCGCGTTTCGCCTCATCCGGCGTAAGACTCTCCGGCTCCACCATCGACATCAGCACGTCGGACAGGATGCCGATCTGCCGGCCATAGGAATTGGCTTCGAAGACTTCCTTTTCGATGCGGCCATCACCGGCCCGGGGCGGGATCGAACCGAAGAACCACTGGGTATCGGGAGCGACCTCCTGCGCCAGCGTACCGCTGAAGGGAAAATGATATTGGGGAAGCCAAAGAAAATTCCACGAAAACATGAGCTTATTCTGTAAAGATTAATAACAGGATCACGTCAGCCGAATTCCTCTTAATTATTTGGACCCTAGACCTTGCATAGAAGGAACTTCATCGGTAATGTGGTGAGGTGGATGCAAAAACCTCCGCCGGTCTTGTTCTCTTGCTAATGCCGGCGATTAAAAGACAACGGGAGTCTCTATGCCAGAACCTGACGAACCGGTGGAAGCACCTAAACGGATTCTGATCGCTGAAGATGAGCCAAGCATGGCACGCGCTATCAAGCGCGTACTTACCCGTGCCGGCTTTGAAACGGTGATCGCCAGCGATGGATTTTGGACCGGCTCCCTGCTCTATACGTTCAAACCGGATTTGATCACGCTCGATCTCCGGATGCCCGGCCTGGATGGCCTAGACGTGCTGCGGTTCCTGAAGCACGCGACGTTTCCCTTCAAATTCAAGGTCTTGGTAGTGTCGGCGGAAACCCAGGATCGCATCAACCAGGCACTTGCGCTCGGCGCTCATGGTGCATTGACCAAACCTTTTGAAAACGCCGACCTGTTGCATGCAGTGCGGCTCTTGTGCGAAACGCAAGAAGCTTAAAACCGCATCCATACCCCAGGCGATACTTCAGGCCAGGCGTCAAGTGCGGGCAGCCTCTTTGTTCAAGGTCGATCCGGTCTTGGGCCCCTGCTTTCTTGACGATGCCGATCGCGGCGGCTTTGAACAAAAGCTTTAACCATTTCCACATTGCGGATTCAGGCCGGCTGTTGTTGCGTCAAACCCGCTGCAGCTTGGCTCCTTGCAGATCGAGCCTGGACAGGCTGGCCGTCACTGCGGCGCCCACCTGCTCTTCCGAGGCGGTCGATTCGATTACCGCAATGACCGAATTGATTTCCCTGGTAGGCGATTCGCAAGTCACACTGGCCTCGAATTCACTCAGCAAGGCTTCCACTTCAAGCGGAAATTGCTGCAAGGCCTGGACGACGTGCTCGGCTGCGGGCGCAACCCGGCCGGCGGATTCGTTGAAATCGGAATAGACGCGATAAACGATCTTACTCATGATAAAACCCCTTCCTTTGATTGACGGCCTTACGGCGCCCGGCTGGATCTGTCGTCGGTTTAGACCGGATATCCGGGCATGCATGAATCCGATTTTGGATGGTTCGGTTGAATTATCTAGTGTACCCCCATTTTCAAAACAAGGCGGCGCACGGAACTGGATTTGCGGCGGCATGGCCCTACAATAAAGGCATGCGAATGATTGGCGGCGCTTGCCTTCCGATCCAACACCTGCCTCCACGAAGGAAATGTATGAACGACTCCCTCCACATCGTCTGCCCGCATTGCGACACGGTCAATCGCGTCCCGGCTGCCAAACTGCGTGATCAGCCGACCTGCGGCAAGTGCAAGCAAGCCTTGTTCACCGGCCGTCCGCTCGAACTCGACAGTGCCCGTTTTACCCAGCACATTACGCGCAGCGACCTGCCGGTCCTGGTGGATTTTTGGGCGCCGTGGTGCGGTCCCTGCCGCATGATGGCGCCGGCCTATGAGCAGGCTGCGCAAAGACTGGAACCGGAATTTCGCGTTGCCAAACTCAATACCGAAGCGGCGCAAGACTTGGCGGCACGCTACGCAATCCGTAGCATTCCGACCTTGGCCTTGTTCAGGAATGGGCGCGAAGCGGCGCGCCAGGCCGGGGCGATGGATGCGGGCAATATCGTCGCATGGACGCGTGCCCATGCGGGCAAGGTCATGCAGTGATCAATAAGCGGAATTCAAGGGATGAGACATGAACAATGCAAATACCCCGGAAGACGGCGATTTTTCACGCTTCGTTGAACAAATGCTGAAGCAGGAAGCCACACCGGCCGTCCTGCCTGGCTCTTCAATCGTCGAACCTCCCGGTTTGGCTTCGATGCTGTTCGACCTAGTGGACCTGGATCCGGCATTAAAACAAGAGATCGCCGCACTGAACGAGGCCCCGCCCTTGAGCGACGAAGAGCTGGAACAACAGGCCATGGCCAATGGGCGCGCGGAGGATTATGGGGTAGAAGAAGCAGAGCCGGCATCGATTCCGGCCCAAGCCGAAGAAAGCAACGAAGCCGAAGCCCTGCCATTCGGCCATGCAAGCATCGGCTCGGTAGCGATCGAGGTCGCCGCCTTGAGCGGCGAACTCGAAGAAGAAATTGCAGCCATGCAGAATTTGCCCTTGAGCGACGAGGAATTGGAGCGGCAGGCCTTGGCCAGCGGCGGCGCAAGCGAGGATTCCCTGCCGCAGTAAGCCCTCCCTTCCGTGCTGCGGCCCGAACAGCGTCATCGCACCGCAGCCCGCACCGATCAGCGCGAAATCGGCTTATACCTGATCCGCTTCGGCTTCGCGCCTTCCTCCCCCAAACGCTTCTTCTTGTCCGCTTCATACTCCTGATAATTGCCGTCGAAGAAGGTCACTTGCGAGTTGCCTTCGAAAGCCAGGATATGCGTCGCGATGCGGTCCAGGAACCAGCGGTCATGCGAGATCACCAGCACGCTGCCGGCGAATTCCAGCAAGGCGTCTTCCAGCGCGCGCAGGGTTTCCACGTCAAGGTCGTTCGACGGTTCGTCCAGCAGTAGAACGTTGCCGCCTTGCAACAGCGTCTTGGCCAGATGCAGACGCCCGCGTTCGCCGCCGGATAAATTACCGACGATCTTCTGCTGGTCGCCGCCCTTGAAGTTGAAGCGGCCGAGATAGGCGCGCGACGGCATTTCGAACCGGCCGACGGTCAGGATGTCGGCGCCGCCGGTGACGTCCTCGAACACGGTCTTGTTGTTTTCCAGGTTCTCGCGCGACTGGTCGACGATCGAGACCTTGGCCGTGGTGCCGATCACGACTTCGCCGCTGTCGGGCTGCTCCTTGCCGGTGATCAGCTTGAACAGCGTCGATTTGCCGGCACCGTTCGGACCGATGATGCCTACGATGGCGCCGGGGGGAATGCGGAAGCTGAGATTGTCGATCAGCAGTCGATCGCCGAAAGCCTTGCTGACGTTCTTGAACTCGATGACTTCGTTGCCCAGGCGCTCGGCAACCGGGATGAAAATTTCCTGGGTCTCGTTGCGCTTCTGGTATTCATGCTCGCTCAATTCGTTGAAGCGTGCCAGGCGCGCCTTGCTCTTGGCTTGGCGGCCTTTCGGATTTTGCCGTACCCATTCCAGTTCCTTCGCGATGTTTTTCTGGCGCGCGGACTCGGAGGCTTCCTCCTGCTTCAGGCGATTGCTTTTTTGTTCCAGCCACGAGCTGTAATTGCCTTTCCATGGAATGCCGTGGCCGCGGTCCAGTTCCAGGATCCATTCGGCGGCATTGTCGAGGAAGTAGCGGTCATGGGTGATGCCGACCACGGTACCGGGGAAGCGCAGCAGGAATTGTTCGAGCCAGTCGACCGATTCGGCATCCAGGTGGTTGGTCGGTTCGTCGAGCAGCAACATGTCGGGCTTGGACAACAGCAAGCGGCACAAGGCGACCCGACGCTTTTCGCCGCCGGACAACACGCCGATCTTGGCATCCCAGGCCGGCAGCCGCAATGCGTCGGCGGCCATTTCCAGTTGCTGCTCCGGATTGTCGCCGGCCGAAGTCGAGATGATCGCTTCCAGCCGCGCCTGCTCCGCCGCCAGCGCGTCAAAATCGGCATCGGGTTCGGCATAGGCTGCATACACGGCATCGAGTTTGGCCTTGGCTTCGAATATTTCACCCAGCCCGCCTTCGACCGCCTGGCGCACGGTTTGCTCGGGATCGAGCTGCGGTTCCTGCGGCAGGTAACCGATGTTCAAGCCGGGCATCGGCACCGCTTCGCCCTGGATATCCTTGTCGATGCCGGCCATGATTTTGAGCAAGGTCGATTTGCCGGAGCCGTTCAGCCCCAGCACGCCGATCTTGGCGCCGGGGAAGAAGGAAAGCGAAATATCCTTGAGAATCTGGCGCTTGGGCGGGACGATCTTGCCCACGCGGTTCATGGTGTAAACGTAATTTGCCATAATGAAATTTCGGATAATGATGGGGTTGCGAAAGAAAGCAGGATGAAAGGATAACCGAAGCCGGCAAGTCCGCCTCGATAAAACACGAATTTATCGCAAGGACGATTGTTCTCCGATACATGCGGCATGTTGGCGGGCGGCATGTACGCTGCTTATACTGCAAGTCGCGCCAGGTTAAAAACATTAAGGCTAAAACCGTGCCGGCCGTTAAGACCGGTTCTGAAGCAAGTCAATTCCACAACAAGGAGCTCCCATGCATCGGATCATGTACCTGGCAGCGGCAATCTTCCTCGCACTGAGCGGATGCACATCCCATCCCTTAATGCCGGCCGCCGCGCTGACCTATATCACGCCCGATTATGCGCAAAAGGCCCCGGAGGGCGCCAGCGGCTATACCGACAAACCGGGCTGGCCGGCGCAAAAATTCATGGTGGCGGCGGCCAATCCATTGGCCACCGATGCAGGTTATCAAGTGCTGAAGGCGGGCGGTTCCGCCCTCGACAGCGCAATCGCGGTGCAAATGGTGCTAGGCCTGGTCGAGCCCCAATCCTCGGGTCTCGGCGGCGGGGCCTTCCTGCTGTATAGCGACGGCAGGAACGTGACGGCCTTCGACGGCCGCGAAACGGCGCCGGGCACGGTCGATGAAAACCTGTTCATGGGTGCCGACGGCAAGCCGCTGGAATTCTACGGCGGCGTAGTGGGCGGCCGTTCGGTGGGTACGCCGGGAGTGTTGCGCATGCTGGAACTGGCGCACAAGCGCCATGGAAAACTGCCCTGGGCGACACTGTTCCAGCCGGCGATCACACTGGCCGAGCAAGGTTTCGCGATCAGTCCACGACTGTTCAAGATGTTGAGCGATGAAAAATACCTGGCCGCCAACGATCCTGTGGCAAAAGCCTATTTCTTCGATGCCGATGGCAAACCGAAAACTGTCGGCACCATCCTCAAGAATCCGGAACTGGCGGCGACGCTGCGTGCGATTGCCAAGGACGGCGCCGACGCACTGTACCGCGGGCCTATCGCACGCGACATAGCGGCCAAGGTCAACGGCCATTCGACCAATCCGGGCAAGCTGAGTGAAACCGATCTGCGCAACTACCGGGCCAAGGAACGCCCTGCGCTCTGCTTCGATTACCGTGCTTACCGCATATGCGGCATGCCGCCGCCCTCTTCCGGCGCGATCGCGCTGGCGCAGATTTTCGGCATGCTGGAAACGACTGCCATCGCACAATATAAACCGGTCAAGACCGACAAGGGCTGGTCCTTGCCGGCGGAAGCCGTGCATTTGTATTCCGAGGCGGCGCGGCTGGCCTATGCCGACCGCGGCCAATATGTCGCCGATGGCGATTTCGTCAGCGTGCCGCCCGGCTTGACCGACAAGGCGTATTTGCACGAGCGCGCGAAACTGATCGGTACGAATTCGATGGGTACGGCCAGGCCCGGCATGCCGCGGGGTGCAAGCCTGGCGTGGGCCGCGGATCGCAGTCCGGAACTGCCGTGCACTTCGCACATTTCGGTGGTCGATGCCGACGGCAACGCAATTTCCATGACCACCACGGTCGAAGATGCTTTCGGGTCGCGCCTGATGGTGCACGGCTTCCTGCTCAACAACCAGCTCACCGATTTTTCCTTCGCCGCCAAGGATGAAGCCGGCAGGCCGATCGCGAATCGGGTCCAGCCCAACAAGCGGCCGCGCTCGTCGATGTCCCCGACCCTGGTGTTCGATCGTGCCAGCGGCAACCTGGTGATGAGCGTCGGTTCGCCCGGCGGCTCGGCCATCATCAATTATGTCGGCAAGACCCTGTTGGCGACGCTGGACTGGGGATTGAATGTGCAGGAAGCGATCTCGCTGCCGAATTTCGGCAGCCGCAACGGCCCGACCGAACTGGAAGAAGGCTTTGCCGGCGACGAGCTGGTGAACGATTTGAAGGCGCGCGGCCATAATGTACGCGTGATGCAGCAAACGTCGGGCTTGCAGGGCATCCAGCGCAGCGGCAGCGGCTGGTTCGGCGGCGCCGATCCGCGCCGCGAGGGCGTGGTGCGCGGAGACTAGCGGACTGTAACAGCCGGTCCGGAAGGAAAAGACGCATGTGTGGCGGGCAGGGCAAGGCGTAATAAAGCACAGGGATAGCGAGCTATCACGCCCATTTACCTATGGCGCCGGCGGCTGGGCACCCCTATGTCGGACGCCGGCGCTGACGGCCCGGTCACCTCCTATCGGGAGGCCGGCGATTTGGCGAACTGCGCTTGCCACACTCCCTCCATCCAATACACCGCGAGCGCAGCCCAGATCAACGCAAAGCCGGCCAGCCGCGCGCCGCTGAACGGCTCGTGATACAGCCACACGCCCAGTAGCAATTGCAGCGTGGGGCCGACGTATTGCAGCAAGCCGAGCGTGGAAAAAGGAATGCGGCGGGCGCCGACAGCGAACAACAGCAGCGGAATCGCAGTGATCGGACCGGCCGCCGCCAGCAGCCATTGGGTCGAGGCCGGCGCGCTCAGGAACGCGTTGTGACCTTGCAGCGTGAGCCATGCCAGGTAACCCAGCGCCAGCGGAAACAACAATAGGGTTTCGAGCGATAAACCCTCCAGCGCACCGAGCGCGGCGGTCTTGCGCAACAAGCCGTAGCTGCCAAAACTGCCGGCCAGCAACAGCGCAATCCACGGCACGGCCCCGCCCTGCCAGGTCAGCCAAGCCACGCCGCCGGCTGCAAGCGCGACCGCTGCCCATTGGCCGGGCCGCAGCCGTTCGCGCAGCACGAGAAATCCCAGCAGCACGTTGACGAGCGGATTGATGAAATAACCGAGGCTGGCATCGACCACCCGGTCATTGTTGACGGCCCAGATATAAATGAACCAGTTGCCGGCCAACAGCAGCGCGCTGGCACAAAAACCGGCCAGCACCAGCGGACGCTGCCGTACTTCCCCGATCCACTTCCACTGCCGGCGCCACGCCAGCACCAGCAGCAGGAACAGGAGCGACCAGAGCATCCGGTTCAACAGGATTTCCATTGGCGGCACGCCTTGCAATGCCTTGAAGTAAACCGGAAACAAGCCCCACATCACATAGGATGCAGTGGCGCAGAGCACGCCAGTACGCATGGAGAAACAGTCAAAAAAGGGTGGAGAAATACAGCCGAAATATAGCCGCGCTGCGAGCAGCGGCACCGAAGCAGGGGATTCTACGCCGATTGCATGTTGCTCGCCGTCATCGTTTTCCACGCATTGCAGTAACACGGCCTGCTTGGATTACAATCCCTGTCGCATCAGCCCAACAATCGCCTTGCGTTTTATCCGAGCGCATTTTATTGTGCAACGCATCATAACAACACTTGAGTGTCCCCCTTGTCCTCGCAACAACACACCCACGGCAGTTTGGCCGCGCTAACCATCGGCGCCATCGGCATCGTTTATGGCGATATCGGCACCAGTCCCCTTTATACGATGAAAGAAGTGTTCTCTCCAGAACACGGCCTTGCGCTCAATCCGGCCAACCTGCTCGGCGTCGTTTCGCTGATCGTGTGGGGTTTGATCATCATCGTCTCGCTCAAATACGTCACCCTGGTGCTGCGCGCGGACAACCGTGGCGAAGGCGGCATCATGGCCTTGATGGCGCTGGCCTTGTCGTCGGTCACCAAAACCTCGCGCTGGTACCTGCCGCTGACGGTGATGGGCTTGTTCGGCGCCACGCTGATTTACGGCGAAAGCGTGATCACGCCAGCCATCTCGGTGCTGTCGGCGGTCGAGGGCCTGGAGGTCGCAACGCCGGTATTGAAACCTTACGTAGTGCCGCTCACGGTTTTGATCCTGATCGGTCTGTATGCGGTGCAATCGCACGGCACCGCCGGCATCGGACGTTGGTTCGGGCCGATCATGCTGCTCTGGTTCGGCACCCTGGCCGCGATGGGCATCCTCAACGTCACGCAGGCGCCTGACATCCTGCAGGCACTCAACCCCTGGCATGCGCTGGCCTTCATGAACCGCAACCGCTGGATCGCTTTCATCGCCTTGGGCGCCGTGGTGCTGGCGTTCACCGGCGCCGAAGCGCTGTATGCGGACATGGGCCATTTCGGAAAAAGGCCGATCCGCGTCGCCTGGTTCCTGATCGTATTCCCGGCCTTGACGCTGAATTACCTGGGCCAAGGCGCCCTGCTGCTGACCAACCCGGCGGCGATCTCCAACCCGTTCTATCAACAACTCGGCGCATGGAGCATCTATCCGCTGGTGACGCTGTCCACCGTCGCTGCCGTGATCGCATCGCAGGCGACGATTTCAGGCGCATTCTCGATGACCAAGCAGGCGATCGCACTGGGCTTCCTGCCGCGCATGCGGATCATTCACACCTCGGAACGCCAGATCGGGCAAATCTATATTCCGACCATCCTGTGGCTCCAATTCGTCGCCGTACTGCTGGCGGTGATCGGCTTCGGCTCTTCATCCAACCTGGCGGCGGCCTACGGCATCGCCGTAACCGCGACCATGATGGTCACCACGATCCTGACTTTCTTCGTGATCCATCACGGCTGGAAGTACAACCTGGTGCTGTCCGTGAGCGCCACCGTATTCTTCTTCGCCATCGACTTCACGTTCTTCTCCGCCAACATCCTCAAGATCCTGCATGGCGGATGGTTCCCGCTGCTGTTGGGCTCTTTCCTGTTTACCGTGATGCTGACCTGGAAGCGCGGCCGGCAACTGGTGTTTGAAAATCTGCAAAAGCACTCGATCCCGCTCGAAGAGTTTCTTGACTCGTTATGGGAGGCCCCGCCGCTGCGCGTGCCGGGCACCGCGATTTTCCTACGCGGGGAAACCGACGGCGTGCCGCATGCGATGCTGCACAACCTGTCGCATAACAAGGTGCTGCACGAGCGCGTGGTATTCCTGACGGTGCGCATCCAGGAGGTGCCATGGATACCGCGCAACGAGCAGGTCGAGGTCATCGATCTGGGGCATGAGTGCTACCAGATGAATGTCCGCTACGGCTTCAAGAACGAGCCGGATATCCCGCTGCTGCTGGAGTTGGCCAAGCAGCGCGGCCTTGAATTCAGCATGATGGAAACTTCGTTCTTCATCGCCCGCCAGACCCTCATCTCAACCCCAGGCTCCGGCATGACCGCATGGCGCGAACGCCTCTTTGTGGCCATGTCGCGCAATGCCCGCGGCGCGGCGGATTACTATCAAATTCCACCGAACCGGGTGATTGAACTGGGAACCCAGGTCGAAATTTAAGCAGAGAAAAAAGAAGGGCCGGCGCTTGCACCGGCCCTTCTTTCGCAGGGCAAGCGGCAGGCCCGCTTACCGCATGCGTCACGCCATCACTTCGTTTTTTCTTCCGACTTCGCCGGTTGCTTGGCGATGATCAGATCCTTGATTTCCTTGTAGACGTCTTCGCTCAGGATTTTCTTGTCCACCAGTTCATCCTTGGCCTTGTAGGGGCGGCCCTTGATGATCGCGTCCGACCGGGCGTCGCCGATTTTCGGCAGGCTGGCCAATTCCTTCTTGCTTGCCGTATTGATGTCCATCAGCGGCGCAGCCTTGGGCTTGGCAGACGCTGCCGCGGAAGCGGAAGCCGACGGTTTGGCATCGTCCTTGGCTTGAACGCCGCCGGACATCAGGACTGTCAGGCTCAAGGCCAGCAGCATGGATTGAAATAATTTTGTCATTGACTATTCTCCAGATGGTGTGCCGCTACGAATTAATGACTCAGAACACCAGGTATCCGCAACATCAAACAAAAATAGGATTTGCCGATCCCTCGGTTCCGGCTTCGGTATCGCCGACAGATTCTTGTCCAGCCGGGAAAGCGTGTCAACGCCTGTACGCAAATAATTTTGTCCGGCCCCTGCCCTCCTGCCTTCCGCGTCGACCCGGCAAACACTGGAACAGCTCTTGCCGGGCTCCGCGAAACATCCATGGCCTCAAGGCGGCGGCAACATGATCGGATCGCGCAACTTGACGATCTGGCGCACCCCTGAATCATCGATGATTTCCATGCTCTTCAATCCGGCCGCATCATGGTCGACATACAGTTCGCGCGGGTGATACACCAGGTGATCGAGGCCCTCCAAATCGATTTCGATGAGGTCGCTCTTGCGGTCATAAGTAATGCCGAGTAGCGGCGACCATTCCGCTTCGATCTGGCTGCCCAGTTCCAGCGAATCAACTTCGATTTCGGCACTCTTGCCTTCCAGGGTCTTCGAGACTCGCTCGAAATAGGTTTGCCATGCGGGCTTGTCCAGCTTCAATGTAGCCATCGTATTTCTCCACCATGTGATTAATCGAGAGCCCGATCGCGCGTATCACGACCGCGCTCGCCTCCAGCCCAAAACACCTGAGAAACTGTAGACAAAACTGCTGTGCGGCCCCATGAATTGGCTCGCACAGCAGTTTTGTCTACAGCTCCTGAGAGATTGGGCGGCGGCGCCAAGTTCCACCCTCTGCGGCTCAATCCGTACGGCTCAATCCGTAACTCCACGTCGCTTATTGCTGCGCGAGCCCTTAGAGTCTCCCCCAGCAGGGAGCAGCCCTGGATTGCTGTTCCTCGGCAGCGGGACGGCAAGGCCAGGGTTGGTCCCTACTGGGAGAGACTCTTATACCGCACGCTGCACCAGCAAGGTCCGAATCTGTCCGATGGCTGCCGCCGGACTCAGATTCTTTGGACAGACGTCGGCGCAATTCATGATGGTGCGGCAGCGATACAGGCGATACGCATCTTCCAGGTTATCGAGCCGCTGATTGATCGCTTCGTCGCGGCTGTCGGCAATAAAACGATAGGCTTGCAGCAAGCCGGCCGGGCCGACGAACTTGTCAGGATTCCACCAGTAGCTCGGGCATGCGGAAGAACAACATGCACACAGAATGCATTCATACAAACCGTTCAATTGATCGCGCTGCTCCGGGGTCTGCAGACGCTCGCGTTCCGGCGGCGGCGTGTCGTTGATCAAGTAGGGTTTGATCGAGTGGTACTGCTTGAAGAATAGCGTCATGTCGACGATCAAGTCGCGGATCACCGGCAAGCCGGGCAAAGGGCGCAGCACGATCGGCTGTTTCAATTCGCCGACGGTGGTGATGCATGCCAGGCGGTTCTGGCCATTGATGTTCATCGCATCCGAGCCGCATATGCCCTCGCGGCAAGAGCGCCGATACGACAGGCTGTCGTCGACCGTGCCGCGCAAACGTTCCAGTGCATCCAGCACCATCCGGTCACCCGCTTCCAGTTCGACTTCCTGCTCCTGCATGTAAGGTGCACGATCGGTCTCCGGGTCGTAGCGATAAATCTTGAAACGTGCGATGCGCTTGTTGTCCATGGCGTAATCCTTCCTCGGCAAACTACCCTGGCGAAAGAGATTCGACCCGATTGCGCGGATGAAGTTGTGACGTGGATGAGGCATTTCCTCAAGAGGCGCGCGGACGATTGCGTGAACATTTTTCCTGCGCAGCGGGTCGTAACGTGACGGTGCAAACCAGCCTGCGCCGCTCTTGCCGCACTGCAGGGGCCGATGCGCAGGCTTCATTTTCTCGGGAGGAACGCGATGGACTTATTGTCTCAACTCGATGCAACGCTGCTGGCGCGCATCCAGTTCGCCTTCACGATCAGTTTCCATATCATCTTTCCGGCTTTCACCATCGGCTTGTCGGCTTACATTGCGACCCTCGAAATTCTGTGGCTGCGCAGCGGCCGGCAGCACTATCATTTGCTGGCGCGCTTCTGGATCAAAATCTTCGCCGTATCGTTCGCAATGGGCGTGGTGTCCGGCATCGTTCTGTCGTATCAATTCGGTACCAACTGGAGCCGCTTCTCCGAAGTCACAGGCAACACGATCGGCCCTCTGGCCAGCTATGAAGTACTGACCGCATTTTTTCTGGAGGCAAGCTTCCTCGGCATATTGCTGTTCGGAGAAAATCGCGTACCGCCTTGGCTGCACGTGCTGTCGGCGATCCTGGTTGCGTTCGGCACCGCACTATCGGCATTCTGGATTCTCGCCGCCAATAGCTGGATGCAGACGCCGGCAGGTTTTGAACTGCGCGGCGGCATTGCCTTTCCGCTGGCTTGGTCGGCGATCATCTTCAATCCCAGTTTTCCCTACCGCTTCACGCACATGATGATTGCGGCTTACCTGACCACCTCGCTGGTGGTGCTGGCGACCGGCGCGCGCTATTTGCTGGCGCAGCGCTTCGAACGCCAGGCTGCAACCATGCTGCGCATGGGCATGGGCATGCTGATGATCCTGGCGCCGCTGCAATTGCTGGTGGGTGATTTGCACGGCCTGAACACTGCCGAACACCAACCGGCAAAGATCGCCGCGATCGAGGCGCATTGGGATGGCTCGAAACCGGCCGACCTGGTGCTGTTCGCCTGGCCCGACGCGCAGGCCGAACGCAACCTGGCGCAGATCGCGATCCCGAATGCCGGCAGCCTGGTCATCAAGCACGATGCGCAGGCCTTGTTCCCCGGGCTCAAGGATTTCAAGCCGGCCGACCGGCCACCGGTGCTGCCGGTGTTTTTCATGTTCCGCCTGATGGTGGGCATCGGCCTGATCCTGATCGCCCTCGGCTTGTGCGGGGCGCTGCTGTGGTGGCGCGGGCGCCTGCTGCAGGCGGCCTGGTTTTTGAAAGTGCTGCAACATTGCTGGCCGCTCGGTTTCGTCGCCCTGTTGGCGGGCTGGATCGTGACGGAAACCGGACGCCAGCCGTGGGCCGCTTACGGCATTCTGCGCACCGCCGAAGCGATCTCGCCGGTGGGGACATCGACAGTCGCGCTGTCATTGGTCTTGTTCCTGCTGGTCTATCTGGGCGTCTTTTCGACCGGGATTTTCTACATCCGCAAATTGATGCACGGCGGGCCGCAAACGGAAGAAGCCGCGCCGCCGCCGGATGGCCTGCCGAACCGGCCGATATCGGCGGCGGAACCGGCGGTCAGGAGGGCAACGTGAGCAGCCTGCAGTACACGCTGCCGGTGGTCTGGGCCTTGGTGCTTGCCGCCGCAGTGGCGCTCTACGTGGTGCTGGACGGTTTCGATCTCGGCATCGGCATCCTGTTTCCGCTGTTCCCCGAAGAGGCCGCGCGCGACCAGATGATGCGTTCGGTCGGCCCGTTCTGGGACGGTAACGAGACCTGGCTGGTGCTCGGCGGCAGCGCCCTCTGGGTCGCATTCCCGAAAGCATATGCGGTCATCATGCCGGCGCTGTACCTGCCGGTCATCGTCATGCTGCTGGCGTTGATTTTCCGCGGCGTCGCCTTTGAATTCCGCTGGGTCGCCAAGCCGCACCAGCGCAAATGGGATATCGCGTTCGCAGCCGGTTCGACCGTGGCTGCGTTTGCCCAAGGCGTGGTGCTGGGCGGCTTGCTGCAGCAGATCCGGGTCGAAGGCGGCCAATTTGCCGGCGGCGCATTCGACTGGCTGACGCCGTTTTGCCTGATGTGCGGTGTAGCGCTGCCGGTCGCCTATGCCCTGCTGGGGGCAACTTGGCTGATGATGAAAACCGAAGGTGAACTCGAACAGCGCGCGCGCAAGGTCGGTGTGCCGCTGCTGGCGGCTTCGTTCGGCTTCATCGCCCTGGTCAGCCTCTGGACGCCGCTGCAGATCGCGCGCATCGCCGAACGCTGGTTCAGCTTGCCGAATTTTTTCCTGCTGCTGCCGCTGCCGGCGGCGACGCTGCTGCTGGGCTACGGGTGCTGGCGCGGTATGCGCGGCGGCAGGGTGCTCCAGCCTTTTGCCTGCGCCGTCGGCGTATTCCTGCTGACGTATGCCGGCCTCATCATTTCGAACCTGCCCTATCTGGTACCGCCGTCGATCACGATATGGGATGCCGCGGCCGACCCTGCGTCACAGGTCTTCATGCTGATCGGCACCACGATCCTGCTGCCTCTTGTACTGGGCTACACCGCCCTGGTGTTTTGGCTGTTTCGTGGAAAAGTACAGGCCGGCCAGGAATATCACTGATCCGTGCCTGATTTTGCCGCGATAAATCTTTCATGCGATACGGTTTGAGGACGCTCAAGGGAATTGCCTATGGATGGCAACCATGTCGCGCGGGCCAGTGTCACACTGTTCTGTGGCTGCGCATTCGTGCAGGCACGGCGTTTGTTTTTTTGAGAAAAGGAGATCAGGATGCTCATGCCTTTTATCCGCCGCCCCGCTGCCCACTCCTTCCGGCCGGGTGCTCCCTCGCTGGTGCGCCGGGCGCCGCCGCACCGGAAAAGGCTGGTGCACCAGATCGTCATTGTCGGCGGCGGCGCCGGCGGGCTGGAATTGGCAACCCGGCTCGGCGACAAATTCGGCAGCACCGAACGCGCCCACGTCGTACTGGTCGATCGCGAGGCCACGCATTTGTGGAAACCCTTGCTGCATGAAGTGGCGGCCGGCAGCATGGATGCCAACACCAACCAGCTCGAGTACGTGGCGCAGGCGCGCTGGCATCATTTTGAATTCCAGCAAGGCGAACTGATGGGTTTGGACCGCCGCAACAAGCACATCGTCGTGGCGCCCGTGTTCGATGAAGAAGGCATCGAAATCCTCCCGCAACGCGAACTCGAATACGACACGCTGGTGCTGGCCATCGGCAGCGTCACCAACTTTTTCGGCGTGCCGGGTGCGGCCGAACATGCGCTTGCCATCGATACGCTGAACCAGGCCGAACGTTTTCGCCATCGCCTGATCGCGGCATGCATGCGCGCGCAGAACGCGCCCGACCTGCCGGGGCGCTCGCGCGTGCAGATCGTCATCGTCGGCGGCGGCGCGACCGGCGTCGAGCTGGCGGCCGAACTGCGCAACACGGCACAGGTACTGGGCGCCTACGGCCTGCATCGGTTGGAGCCCGGCCGCGATATCGGCATCACGCTGGTCGAGGCCGGCCCGCGCATCCTGGGGCCGCTGCCCGAAGAAATCGCGCAAGCCACTGCCGGGCATTTGCGCGCGCTCAATATCGAGATCCTGACCGGTGAGAGAATCAGCCGGATATGGCCGCATGTGGTCGTGACCGCCAGCGGTAAAACCCTGCCGGCCGATCTCACGGTATGGGCCGGCGGCATCCAGGTGCCGCGTGTGCTGGCCAATCTCGGCCTGCCGGTCAACAAGGCGGGCCAGGTGCTGGTAACGCAATCGCTGCAGACCGAAATTGATCCGGACATCTTTGCGCTGGGCGATTGCGCCAGTTGCCCCTGGCCTGAAAAAGGCGCAGCGGTGCCGCCACGCGCACAGGCCGCACATCAGGAAGCGAAATTCATGTACCAAGCCGTGCAGTGCCGCCTGACCGGCAGCGCATTGCCGCCGTTTCGCTACCACGATCACGGTTCGATGATTTCGCTGAGCCGCTTCAACACCGTCGGCAATCTGATGGGCAAACTGATCGGCCGCAGCCTGAGGTTGGAAGGCAGGCTGGCGCGCCAGCTGTACGTATCGCTGTACCGCATGCATTTGATCGCGCTGCATGGAACCCTGCGCATGATGCTCGAAACAGTGGCGCAATGGCTGCTGCGCAAAACGGCGCCGCGCGTGAAATTACATTGAGCGGCACGATCCGGCCGGCCTGCTTGCGGCAGTTCGCTGCAGTTTAAAGAATGACAGCCAATGAAAGCCATGAAGGAGAAACGGAAATGACCCCCGAAGAAATTGCAGTGGAAATCAGCAGGAAGAACCGCGACATGCTGTGCGCATGGAACGGCACCCAGCGCATGTCGCAGGAAGAAGTACTGGCGTTGATGGATGAAGCAGCGATGCGCGGCTTCCGCTTCGGCAGCGACGTTGCACTGTCCATGGTGCAGGCTTCGCTGCTGCTGCGGCTGGCGCGCGCAGTCGATGCCAATGAAGCGGAGGCCGGCGCCAAGGACAAGCCGGGGCGGTAGGAACGCGCGGCGGCCTGTCCCGGCAGACTTACTTGTCGGTCAAGTCGCAGCGCGCATCGATGCTCGATGAAAGCGCATGCATGCCCAGCTTGTCGAGCAAAGCCTGATCGGCTTCCATCTCGGGATTCCCTGTAGTCAGCAATTTGTCGCCGCAAAAAATCGAATTGGCGCCAGCCAGGAAACACAGGGCCTGGATCGCCTCCCCCATTTCACGCCGCCCGGCCGATAGCCGCACCCGGGCCTTGGGCATCGTGATGCGCGCCACCGCGATCGTGCGCACGAATTCGAGCAAGTCGATTTTCTCGGTACCGTACAAGGGCGTGCCTTCGATCTGCACCAGGTTATTGACCGGCACCGATTCCGGGTAAGGGTCCATGTTGGCCAGTTGCGCCACCAAGCCTGCGCGCTGGCGGCGCGACTCGCCCATGCCGACGATGCCGCCGGAACAGACCTTGATGCCGACGCCGCGCACGCGATCCAGCGTGTCGAGGCGATGCTGGTAGTCGCGGGTTGAAATCACGTTGCCGTAAAACTCGGGCGCGGTGTCGAGGTTGTGGTTGTAGTAGTCGAGGCCGGCATCCTTCAAACGTTCGGCCTGGCCTTCGCCCAGCATGCCGAGCGTGACGCAGGTTTCGAGTCCGAGCGCCTTGACCTCGCGCACCATTTCCTCGACTTGTTCGAGGTCGCGGTCCTTCGGCTCGCGCCATGCCGCGCCCATGCAGAAACGGGTGGCGCCATGCGATTTGGCCTGACGTGCCGCCTCCAGCACGGTATCGAGGGGCAGTATTTTTTGCGCGGTGACCCCGGTGTCGTAGCGCGCCGCCTGCGGGCAGTAGCCGCAGTCTTCCGGACAGCCGCCGGTCTTGATCGACAAGAGCGTCGCCAGTTCGACTTCCTGCGGATCGAAGTTCTCGCGATGCACCTGCTGCGCGCGGAACAGCAAATCGCTGAACGGCAGGTTGAACAGATCGACCACCGCATCGACCGGCCAAGCCAGCGGAGCAGAAGCGGGAACGGCTTTCGGAGCCGGGTGAAACGACACGGTATGCGACGACATAAACAGCCTTCCTCTATATCAAAAAAACGAATTCAATAACGATGCATGCGCCATATGGCGCAAGGCAAATGCGGCCTTAGAGCAGTTTCAGCCTGACTGTACAGGAGCCAAGGTTGAGTCGAGAAGCGCAACCGTACGAATGGTACGGTGAGCATCGCAGGCGCAAGATTGGCCGTGTACGGCCAGGATGAAACTGCTCTAGCCATCGCCCGCGGCTTCGCTCAAGCAGGCGATCCGGCCGGCCAGCCCGGCAAGCATGAAAAATCCAGGTGCGCCGCAGCGGCTGCCGCCAGCGGCTCATCCAGGCGCGGCACGCAGCCGAGAAACGGCGCCGGCAGGCGTGATGATAAAGCATCGATGTTGGCCAAGCCGTGGCGCATGCCGAGATCGACGATATTCGCCGCCCAGCCGGCCAGTTTCAGCCCGCGCGCAGCAATCGCGTCAGCGGTCAACAAGGCATGGTTCAGGCACCCGAGCCGCACGCCGACCACCATGATCACCGGCAGTCCCAGTTGCTGGGCCAGGTCGGCGGTATCGTATTGCGCAGACAAGGGCACGCGGAAGCCGCCGACCCCTTCGACCACCACCGCATCGGCCAGCGCGGCGACTTGCGCATAGCAGGCACGGATGTGCCCGAGGTCGATCGTCACGTCTTCCTGCGCCGCCGCGATATGCGGCGCCGCCGCGTCGCGCAACAGGTAGGGCGTCGCCAATGCCGGCGGCAGGTCGACATTGCCGGCGGCGGCCAGGCAATCGGCATCCTCGTTACGCCAGGCGCCGTCGCGCCAGTCCGCGCCGGCCGCGACCGACTTGATGCCTGCCGCGCGCAGGCCGCATTGCGTCAAGCCGTGCAGGAGCGCACTGGAAATCAGGGTTTTGCCGATGCCGGTGTCGGTGCCGGTCACGAACCAGGACAATTGCGGTTTCATGTCATGCCTCCGTTTCAAGTGTATTGAGCGCATCGATCACCCGCGCCACTTGCTCGGCGGTATGCGCCGCCGACAGGGTCAAACGCAGGCGTGCGGTGCCGAGCGGCACGGTCGGCGGGCGGATGCCGGGAATCCAGATGCCCTGCTCGTGCAGGCCGGCCGCGACGCGCATGACCTCGTCGTTGGCGCCGACGATGACCGGCTGGATCGCCGTGTTCGAAGCCATGTGCTGCCAGCGCCGCAAGCGCAAGCCGGTTTTCAACTGCGCAACCAATCGGTTCAAGTGAGCACGCCTTGCCGCGCCTTCCTCGCCCGCGATGATGTCGAGCCCGGTTTGCAAGGCATGCGCCAGCAACGGTGCGGGAGAAGTGGTGTAGATATACGGCCGCGCGCGCTGCACCAGCCATTCGATCACCGTGGCATGGGCAGCGACGAAAGCGCCGCCGACGCCGGCGGCCTTGCTCAAGGTTCCCATGTACACCAGGTGGGGTGAGCGCAAATTGAAATGTTCCAATACGCCCCGGCCATGCGCGCCGAGCACGCCGAAACCGTGCGCATCGTCCACCACCAGCCAAGCGCCGTGTTTTTCACACAATGCGAGCAAGGCCGGCAGCGGCGCCAAATCCCCATCCATGCTGAACACGCTGTCGGTCACGACGATCTTGGTCTTGGCGGTGCTGGCTGCCAGCAAGATGGCGAGCTGCCCGCTGTCGCCGTGCGCATAGATCTGCACCGCGGCGCGCGACAAACGGGCGCCGTCGATCAGCGATGCATGATTGAGCGATTCGGAAAAAATATCGGCATCGCGGCTGCCCAATGCAGTCAGCACCGCCAGGTTGGCCATGTAGCCGCTGCAGAAATACAGGGCGCGCGGCGCTTCCAGATGCGGGCCGACGAAATCGGCCAACTGTTCTTCCAGCACCGCATGGGCACGCGAATGGCCGCCGATCAAGGCGGAACCGCCGCTGCCGGCGCCGTACAGGCTCGCGCCTTCGCGCAACGCCTCAATCATCACCGGATGCGCGGCCAGGCCGAGGTAATCGTTGCTGCAAAACGCCAGCATCGAACGGCCGTCGACTTGCACCTGCGGCGCGCATGGCGTATCGGCCGTGCGGCGCCGGCGGCGCAGGCTGCGCAGGTCGAGCTGTTGCAATTCAAGGTCGAGTGCTTCGAGTAATTTCATTGATGTGCAAGTTAATTGTCTTGTCCGTGATCCGCAACGGGCGGGGAAGGTAATCCTAATCTTCGATTTGGTTATGCGAAAGTGCCAATAATCGATAATTTAAAACTACCATTAACGATGATTCATGCCCGGATCACTTCCTCGAATACCGCCAGCGTGCGTGCCGCCAGTGCGGCACTTTCTTCTTCATCCAGCACGTAAGGCGGCATCAGGTACACGGTGCGTCCGATCGGACGCAATAATAATTCATGCGCCAAGGCTGCAGCGAAAAAGCGGCGCGAGAACGTCGCGGCGATGGCCGAATCATCGACCACCGCATCGAAGGCCCAGATCATGCCGCGCTGGCGGAAGTGGCGCACGCGCGGATGCATCGCCAGCGGCTGCAGCGCGGCAGTCAGGTGCGCGGCACGGACGCGGTTGCGCTCGAGCACGTCGTCTTCCTCGAAAATCGCCAGTGTCGCCAGCGCCGCGCGGCAAGCCAGCGGATTGCCGGTATAGGAATGCGAATGCAGAAAGCCGCGCGTGACGTCGGCATCATAGAAGGCTTGATAAATCGCGTCGCGCGTCATCACCAGCGACAGCGGCAGATAGCCGCCGCTGATGCCTTTGGACAGGCAGAGGAAATCGGGCCACGCAGTACCATTTTTATTCGCGGCTTGCTCGCAGGCGAAAAAGGTGCCGGTGCGGCCGCAGCCGACGGCGATTTCATCGGCGATCAAATGCACCTGGTAACGGTCGCACAAGGCGCGTACCTCAGCGAGGTAAAGCGGGTCGTGCATCGCCATGCCGGCCGCGCATTGGACCAGCGGTTCGACGATCACCGCAGCGATGTGTTTGGCGCGTTCTTGCAGCAGCGCATCCAGATCGCCGGCCGCGCGGCGCGCCACATCGGCGGCCGATTCGCCTTCGCCGGCGGTGCGCGCGTCGGGCGCCGCCACCACGTGCGCCTGCTGCAGCAATGGTCCGTAGGCATCGCGGAACAAGGGAACATCGGTCACCGCCAGCGCGCCGATGGTTTCGCCGTGGTAGCTGTTTTTCAGACAGACGAATTCGCGCTTATCGCCTTGCCCGCTGTTGCGCCAGTAATGAAAGCTCATCTTCAGCGCGATTTCCACTGCCGATGCGCCGTCGGAAGCGTAGAAACAGTGGCCGAGCATATGGCCGGTACGCGCCGCCAACTGCTCGGACAAGGCGATCACCGGCTCATGCGTGAAGCCGGCCAGCATCGCGTGTTCCAACCTGTCGAGTTGATCCTTGAGCGCCGCATTGATGCGTGGATTGGCATGGCCGAACAGGTTGACCCACCAGGAGGAAATCGCATCGAGATAGCGTCTGCCGTCGGCATCGTAGAGCCACACGCCGCGGCCGTGGCTGACCGGGATCAGCGGGACCGATTCGTGGTGCTGCATCTGGGTGCAGGGGTGCCAGACGCTGTGCAGGCTGCGGGTGATCCAGTCGGATTGATTGCTTGATTTCAAATGCTGCTCCAAAAATTGGCTGGCTTAGAAAAAACCTCTGCGCCTTTGTTGGGATAGTTGTGTCGAAATAAGCTCTGCGAACTTTGAAACGCTAGCGGCCTAGTCCCTTCCCCCTTGCAGGGGGAAGGTTAGGATGGGGGTAGAAACGTCGCATAGTGCAGTCATCGTTAAACGACCGCACGGTGGGGGCGGCGGGCCCCCCCCCCCCCCCGCGCCCGGGGGGCGGGGGGGCGCGGTGGGGGGTTGGGAGGGCGTGAGCTCTTG
>CBIHON010000052.1:0-32230 GCA_966211965.1 uncultured Burkholderiales bacterium
GCGGACCAAGCTGCGCCGGCTTTATCCAATTGTTTCAAGCTGACTGACTACTAGGTTTGCAATGCTCGCTTCACGCCCGCCGCCGTTTCTGCGCCCCCTTGCACGCTTCAAATAATCCTTTCTTTGCTTCCCGAGTGCTGCTGTGCCGAACCAGGTGCGGCGCAGGCATTTTTGGATTAATTTTTTTTTAATTTTCTAAATATTGGAAAATATTTCTACAAATAATTTATTTTGTGCGATAGTTTGGAAACAATTGCTCCTTGTGCAGAATTAAAATTGCGTTAATCAATCGCCGAATCCACTTTTTCTTCTGCCGAAGGACGGTCCAGGTGGCGGCACTTGAGGAGACCAGACGATCGTGTAACACCGATAAAAAAGGGGGGGCGTCAACCGGACAAGAAATCCATGCCACACGGCAGACATGCTTCTGCCCGCTACTCCCGCTCGCATGCCGTACACGCAAATCTTTGCTTGATCACTATAAAAAAGGGGTTTCAAATTGAAAAAATCGCTACTCGCCCTGGCTGTGCTGGGCGCTTTCGCCGGGACTGCATCGGCGCAAACCAATGTCACTATTTATGGCGTTGTCGACGTCGGGATCGCCAATGAAAACAACGGCGGCGCGGCCGGTTCGGTCACACGTCTGGACAGCGGCAATCTGAACGGCAGCCGGCTTGGTTTCAAAGGCACGGAGGATCTCGGCGGCGGCTTGTCTGTCATGTTCCAACTGGAAAACGGCTTTTCCACCGACACCGGCGCGATGGGGCAGGGCGGGTTGCTGTTCGGGCGTCATGCATGGGTTGGGCTCTCCGGTGGTTTCGGGACCGTCAAGCTCGGGCGTCAAGTCTTGCCGGTCTATGACAACGCCGATATTTTCGATCCGTTCGCCGATGCACTGGCCGGCGATACGGCGCGCATGTTCAATTATTCCGGCAACCGGGTTGACAACAGTCTTTCCTATGCCTATGCCGCCAATGGCTTCAAGGGCCAACTGATCTATGGTTTGGGCGAAGTGGCGGGCAACAGCTCCGGCAAACGTACAGTGGCCGGTTTCGGCAGCTACAGCGATGGCCCGATCCAGGCGGTGCTGACCTATACCGGCATCAACGACGCCAGCGGCAACGACAGCGCCAAAACGACCTTATTGGGCGGCAACTACAATTTCGGCATGCTCAGGGTCTTCGGCGCCTATGCCTGGAACAAAGGCATAGGCACGCTGGACACGCGCGACGCTTTGATCGGGGTAAGCGCACCGGTGGGCAGCGCGGGCAAATTCATGGCGTCCTACATCCGCAAGACCGACAAGTTCAGAAGCAATGCCGACGCCAACCAGCTGGCCATCGGCTATACCCACGATCTGTCCAAGCGCACCGCGCTCTATGCCAGCGTGTCGCGCACCGGCAACGATAGCCTGGTGAGTTACAACGCCGGGGCGCCGGGGGCGACCGACCGGCTGTTCAATGCCGGCATACGTCACAAGTTTTGAATTTGTGCGGGCTTCGGCCCGCATCAAGGATATTCATCTTGAGACTCTGGCGTTGCTGTTGTAGGCTGTGCCGGAAAGAAACTTTTTTGCTTGAAATTTTCCCGCGGGCAGGTGGGACAAGAAGGGGGGGCTTTATGTGTCAATTACTGGCGATGAGTTGCAAGAAACCTGTGGCCATCAATTTTTCGTTCGAGGGTTTTGCTGAGCGCGGCGGCCGTACCGGCAACCATTCTCACGGCTGGGGCATTGCATTTTTTGAGGGCAACAGCGGCTGTCGCACGATGATCGACAACCTGCCGGCAGCCGATTCGCCGATCGCGCAACTGGTCAAGCGCTATCCGATCAAGTCGCGTTACGTCATCGCGCACATCCGGCTGGCAACGCAAGGCACGGTCGCGCTGGAAAATTGCCATCCTTTCAGCCGTGAGTTGTGGGGCAAGCATTGGATTTTCGCCCACAACGGCGATTTGAAAACCTTCAATCCGACTTTTAAGGATTACTATCGTCCTATTGGCGAAACCGATAGCGAAAAAGCTTTTTGTTATCTGCTCGACCGCTTGCGCATCCGGTTTCCCGACCCACCGCCGCTGCGCGTTCTCAGCAAAGTACTGGAAGAACTGGCGGCTGAAATCGCCGAGTACGGCATCTTCAACTTCATGCTGTCGAATGGCAAAGCCTTGTTCGTGCATTGTTCGACAAGCCTGTACTATGTGACACGTCAGCATCCGTTCGCCACCGCCAAATTACTGGATTGCGATATGAGCATCGACTTCAGCAAGGTCAACGATCAGGACGACTTGATCACAGTCATCGCAACCCAGCCGCTTACCGTGAACGAAGAATGGCATGCATTCCAGCCGGGGGAATTCAAGGTATTCGAAGGCGGACAGATCTACCCCTTTAACGAGCAAAGCGCAGTGCCTCAGCCGGCGACGGCCTGAGCAAAAAATAATTGGATCACATCGTTCAACACCTAACCGATCAGGAGAAATTCAATGAAACGGAATGTATTACGCACCTTGGCAGGCGCTGCATTGCTGGCGCTGGGCGTGTCGCTGGCGCAGGCGCAGGAATTCAAGATCGGCTTGAGTGCCGACATCGCGACAGTCGATCCGCATTTCGCCAATCAGGACTCGGTCAGCGCGGTCTGCTCGCATATTTATGAACCTTTGGTCGTCTTGGATCCCGATGCGCGCCTGGCTCCCGGTCTCGCGCTCTCCTGGAAGGCAATCAACGACACCACCTGGGAATTCAAGCTGCGCAAGGGTGTGAAATTCCATAACGGCGAAGAGATGACAGCCGAAGACGTCGCTTTTTCGATCGACCGGCCTGCCACCTTGAAGAACAGCACGACGCCCTTCACCGGCTATACCAAAGCCATCACCGGCAAGAAAATCGTCGATCCTTACACCATCCAGTTCACCACCGCGACGCCTTATCCAGTGTTGCCGAATGACTTGAACCGCATCTTCATCGTCTCGAAAAAAGCTGCGGAAAAAGCCACCACCGAAGACTTCAATCTCGGCAAGGTGGCGGCCGGCACCGGTCCGTTCAAGCTGGTCAAGTACAACAAGGGCCAGAGCATCCAACTGGCGCGCAACGATCATTACTGGGGCGAGAAGCCGGCCTGGTCGGCCGTTACCCTGAAGATGCTGACCAACGATCCTGCGCGCATGTCGGCCCTGCTGTCGGGCGACGTGCAGGCGGTGGAAAACGTGCAAGCCAACATGGTTTCCAAGTTCAAGTTCGGCCAGGACACGAGAGTCTTCGGCAAGGCATCGAGCCGCTTCGTGTTCGCCTTTGTCGACTTCCGCGATACCACGCCCCATGCCTTCGACAAGGGCGGCAAGAAGCTGGACAAGAACCCGCTGAAAGACGTGCGCGTGCGCCAGGCGATTTCCAAGCTGATCGACCGCAATGTGCTGGCCGAAAAGACCTTGGACAAGCTTGGCCTGCCGACTGCCAACGTTGCCGTACCCGGCATGTTCGGCTACAACCCCAACCTGAAACCGGACACGGTCGACGTCGCCGGCGCCAAGAAGCTGCTGGCCGAAGCCGGCTATCCCGACGGCTTCGCGATCACCTTCTTTTCGCCGAACAACCGCTTCATCAATGACGAGCAGGTGGCGTTGACCATCGGCCAGATGCTGACCCGCGGCGGAATCGAAACCAAGGTCGAAACCATGCCGATTTCCACCTTTATCGGCAAGGCGTCGAAGAAAGAGGCCGGCTTCGGTCTGCTGGGTTGGGGCGTCGGCGGCGGCGAGCCTTCCGGTGCGCTGCGCGGCTTGCTGGCGACCACCGACAAGGACAAAGGGCTGGGCGCATACAACTGGGCTTCGTACAGCAATCCGAAGTTCGACACGCTGCTGCTCGATGCGATGCATACGGTGGACGATGCCAAGCGCGAGAAGCTGCTGCAGGATGCGACCGAACTGGCGATCGCCAAGGATTACGCCTTGATTCCGCTGTACAACCAGGTCGTGACCTGGGCCATGAAAAAGGGCATCAAATACACGCCGCGCACCGATGAATTTACGTTGGCGCATCAGTTCAAACCTGAGTAATTTTCCTGCCGTCCCAGCGGGCGCTGGGACGGCACGCAGAGATAGAGTTTGAATTCAACAAAGCATCGCCATGTCAAACCGGAGTAAACCGCAATGATAGTTTTCGTGATCCGCCGGGTCATTCAAAGTGTATGGGTGCTGTTGATCATGTCCTTGATCGTGTTTGTCGGCGTCTTCGCCGTCGGCAATCCGATCGACTTGCTGATCGATCCGCAGGCGACCCAGGAAGAGATCGCGAAGACCGTCGCGGCGCTGGGTTTGGACAAACCCTTGTGGCAGCAATATTTTTATTTTCTGAAGGATGCGGTCAGCGGCGATTTCGGCAGATCCTTCGTGCACAGCATGCCCGCAGTCCAATTGATTCTGGAGCGCATGCCGGCCACGATGGAACTGGCGGTCGTGGCGATGGGCACCGCCATCCTGTTCGGCGTGCCGCTCGGCTTGTGGGCCGGCTTGCGGCCGCAGGCATTCAGCTCGCGCTGCATCATGACGGGATCGATCATCGGCTTCAGCGTGCCGACTTTCTGGATCGGCCTGATGCTGATCCTGCTGTTTTCGGTGACGCTGGGCTGGCTGCCATCGAACGGCAGGGGCGAGACGGTGGACGTGTTCGGCGTCCCGCTCTCGATCTTCACGCTGGACGGCTGGCGTCATCTGGCGATGCCGGCTTTCACGCTGGCCTTGTTCAACATCGCGATGATCATTCGCCTCACGCGGGCCGGTACCCAGGAGGCGATGGTGCAGGATTACGTCAAGTTTGCGCGCGCCAAGGGCTTGAGCAACGGGCGCGTGGTCGGTGTGCACGTGTTGAAAAACATCATGATCCCGATCGTCACCGTGATTGCCTTGCAGTTCGGCGCCGTGATCGCGTTTGCAGTCGTGACCGAGACGATTTTCGCCTGGCCTGGCATGGGCAAACTGTTGATCGATTCGATCAACACGCTGGACCGTCCGGTGATCGTCGCGTATCTGCTGATCGTGGTGACGCTGTTTGTCGGAATCAATTTGGTTGTGGATTTGTTGTACTCATTACTTGATCCAAGAGTGCGGATTTCGGAAATCAAGGGTTAAAAATAAGGTGGAGCAGGCGAAACAAAAAGGCTAATAATTGCAGGAGCGGGTCATGCCCGCGATTCGGTGCCGCGTTACATTTATTGCGCGTGTGGTCCGCTCCTGCAACAGCCATACCCAGGTGTTTTCACATCCGGGTAAATCGACCAGCTTGGCATCCATTTCAATCGGGGACATTGAACAAATGCAGCAAACTCCATTCGGGCGGCTGGTGGCCGCTTACTTCGAAAGCAAGCTGGCGGTATTCGGCCTGCTCCTCCTGGTCTTGATACTGCTGGTCGCGATCTTCGCGCCTTGGCTGTCGCCGCAGAATCCCTACGACCTGTCCAAGCTCAACATCCTGGACGCGCAACTGGCGCCGGGCAAGCCGTCCAGCGAAGGCAACCTGGTGTATTTCCTTGGTTCCGATCAGCAGGGCCGCGACATGCTGTCGGCGATCATGTACGGCTTGCGCATCAGCATCGCGGTCGGCGTGTCGGCCACCCTGCTGGCGCTGGCAGTCGGCATGACGCTCGGCCTGATCGCCGGCTATTTCGGCGGACGGATCGAAGCTATCATCATGCGCGTCGCCGATATCCAGCTTTCTTTTCCCGCCATCCTGATCGCTCTGATACTGATCTCGGTGCTGGGTCAAGGCGTCGGCAAAGTCATCACCGCACTGGTCGCCGTGCAGTGGGCTTATTACGCGCGTACCACGCGTTCGACTGCATTGGTCGAGCGTCGCAAAGAGTATATCGAGGCGGCGATCCTGCTCGGCTTGCCGACGCATAGGATCCTGTTCCGCCATTTGCTGTTGAACTGCCTGCCGCCCTTGATCGTGGTTGCTGCCCTGCAGGTGGCTGCAGCGATCGGCCTGGAAGCCACGCTCTCCTTCCTCGGACTCGGCCTGCCGATCACTCAGCCGTCGCTGGGCCTGTTGATTGCCAACGGCTTCAAGTACCTGATGTCCGGCAGTTATTGGATCAGCATGTTTCCCGGTCTTGCCTTGCTGCTGACGATCGTGGCGATCAACCTGGTGGCGGATCAATTGCGCGATGTGCTCAACCCTCGGCTGCAAACGCAGTAGCGCGCATGAAAAAATATGAAGCTGCGCCCCTCACCCCAGCTTTCTCCCGCGCGGAGACGGTGAGAACAGGGCGCGATTGGATAAAGCTTCAATCGACTGAAGCAAGAATGGATTGGACGACCATATGACCATCACATTAAAAGTGGAAGGCCTGAAGACGTATTTCTTTTCCCGCGCCGGCGTGGTCAAGGCGGTGGATGACGTCAGTTTCAATGTCGGGCGTGGCGAAATCATGGGGCTGGTTGGAGAATCCGGCTCGGGCAAATCGATCACCGGCTACTCGATCCTGGGTTTGATCGACCGTCCCGGGGAAGTGGTAGACGGGCGCATCCTGTTCAAGGGGCAGAACTTGCGCGGTATGGCGCCGGATCAATTACGCGCCTTGCGCGGCAACCGCATCGCAATGATTTTCCAGGACCCGATGATGACCCTGAACCCGGTCTTGCGCATCGATACGCAAATGATCGAAGCGGTCCAGGCCCACAACAAGGTCAGCCGGTCGGCAGCGCGCGAATTGGCGCGCGAAGCCTTGGGGCGGGTTGGAATTCCGTCGCCGGAAGAACGCCTGCAGGCCTACCCGCATCAATTTTCGGGCGGCATGCGGCAGCGGGTCGCGATCGCGATTGCGCTCTTGAACAAACCGGACCTGATCATCGCCGACGAGCCGACTACTGCACTGGACGTCACGATCCAGGGCCAGATCCTGTTCGAGATGCAAAAGCTTTGCAAAGAACTGGGCACCAGCCTGATCTGGATCACGCATGACCTGTCAGTGGTTGCCGGATTGGCAGATCGCGTCTGCGTGATGTATGCCGGCCGCATCGTCGAAAAAGGCACGGTGGCCGAAGTGCTGGAGTCGCCGCAACATCCTTACACCAAGGGCTTGATGGATTCGGCGCCGTCTCGCAATGCGCGCGGCACGCCGCTCAGGCAGATTCCCGGTTTCACGCCTTCGCTGCTCAACCTGCCTGCCGGCTGTGCGTTTCGCTCCCGGTGCAGCCAGGCCAGCGAGGCTTGCCTGGAGGCGCCGCCGGTGATCGAACGTCATGGCCATGAGCTGCGCTGCTTCCATCCGCTCGCACAAGTGGCGGCGGCATAGTGGGTCGCTGTGCGACTTAAACGTGATTGCAAGAGGATTATTCGCATGACTTCATCTCCTTTAATGGAACTCCGCTCGGTCTCCAAGCGCTTTGTCAAGCCGCTTGATGTCGCCGCCAAATTAGGCAATCTGCTTGGCGCCAACATGCAGGAAGAAATCGTTCATGCCGTCGATGGCGTCGATCTCGCGATCATGCCGGGCGAAGTGGTCGGCCTGGTCGGCGAATCGGGCTGCGGCAAATCGACGCTGGGGCGGATGGCGGTCGGATTGCATGGTTTGAGTTCCGGGGTGCGGGTCTGGAAGGGCGAGCAGATCGATGCCTTGCCCGAGCGCGAGCGCCGCAAGAAGCAGCTCGGCATGCAAATGATTTTCCAGGATCCCTATGCTTCGCTCAATCCGCGCATGAGAGTGCTGGACATTGTCGGCGAGGCGCCGCTGGTGCATGGCTTGATCCGCAAGAGCGAGCAAAAGGAATATACCGAGCACATGCTCAATCGCGTCGGCCTGGACAGTGCGGTGCTCAAGCGCTTTCCTCATCAATTCTCCGGCGGCCAGCGGGCACGGGTCGGGATTGCGCGGGCGCTGGCGCTCAAGCCGGAATTCCTGGTGTGCGACGAGTCGGTGGCGGCGCTGGATATCTCGATCCAGGCGCAGGTGATCAACCTCTTCATGCAATTGCGTTCCGAGCTGAATCTGACCTACCTGTTCATCTCGCACGATCTCGGCGTGGTGCAGCACATCGCCGACCGGGTTGTGATCATGTATCTCGGACGCGTGGTCGAGGTGGCTTCTTCCGAGGAAATTTTCAGCAGGCCGAACCATCCGTATGCGCAGGCCTTGCTGGCGGAAGCGCCCAAGATGGAAGTCAAGAAAAAGACCTTCGTCGCGATCAAGGGCGAGATTCCCTCGCCCCTGAATCCGCCTGCCGGCTGTCATTTCCATCCGCGCTGCCCGCATGCGACGGCGCGTTGCAGCAGTGAAGTACCGCAGTTGAAAGAGATTGCGCCGATGCGGTTTTCCGCCTGCCATTTGAACGATCAGCACTAAGGAATAAAATGAAATACCGCAAACTCGGCGCGACCGATTTGAACGTGTCCGAGATCGCTCTCGGCTCCTGGCTAACCTATGCCGGCGGCCTTGAGCAAGAGCAAACGACGCGTTGCGTACGGCAGGCATTGGACCTTGGCATCAATTTCCTCGATACCGCAAATATCTATGGCAACGGCGTGGCCGAAACAGTGCTGGGCGAGGCCTTGGCCGACGTGCCGCGCGATGCCTACATACTTGCCACCAAGCTTTTTTACCCGATGTCGGATACGGATCGCGGCCTGTCCCGCGCGCAGATATTCAAGCAGCTCGACGCTTCGCTGCAGCGCTTGCGCACCGACTACATCGATCTTTATCAATGCCATGAGTACGACGAGGCGATCCCGCTGGAAGAGACGATGGAGGCGCTGACCGAGGTCGTGCGCAGCGGCAAGGTGCGTTACATCGGGTTCAGCAACTGGTCGGCTGAAAATATCAAAGAGGCGCTTGCGCTGTCCGGGTTTGAACGCTTCGTCTCCAGTCAGCCGCAATACTCGATGCTTTGCCGGAAACCGGAAAGCGAGATTATTCCGCTATGCCGCGCCAACGATATTTCGCAGATAGTCTGGTCGCCCTTGGCGCAAGGGGTGTTGACCGGCAAATACCTGCCCGGCATGGCGCCGCCCGCCGACTCACGCGCGGCAAGTCCATTCATGGCAAGATCTTTCCGCGATCATTTGCGCAGCGACCGGGTGCTGGCTGCAGTGCAGGAACTCAAGCCGATCGCAGCGGCAGCTGGCCTCTCGATGTCGCAACTTGCGCTGGCCTGGATTCTGCGCGAGTCCAACGTCGCTGCCGCCATCATCGGTGCGACCAAGCCGGAGCAGATCATCGACAATGCCGCTGCTTCCGGTGTGCGCTTGACGGCGGATACGCTGGCGGAAATTGAGCGGGTTCTCGGAAGAATTGATTCATCGCTGCTGCGATGAATCAATTCGTAGCATGCGCTGCGCGCACGAAATTACTTTTTGGTGGTGGAGTCGTGCGCGCGGGGGGCTCTTCGTCGGGCGGGAAGGCAGGTGATGCATACTACCTGTCGCTTGGAATGCGTACGATCAAAGCCCCCTGAAAAACTCAAACAAAACCGGCACATCCGAATACGCCACGTTAAAGCGGAACCACGGCAACGCCGGTTTCGATAAATGGAAAAATTCTCCCGGCGCCAGCCAGATTCCCTTTTGCAAGGCACGGTCCGCAATTTCCGTCGCGCTCATGTCGTCGCGTTCCAGCCTGGCCCAGTAAAACATCCCGCCGCGCGGCGTGGCGAAAGGAATCAAGCCGACCTCCTGCAGCTTGGCAGAAACCTCGGCCTGGGCGGCAAGCAGCGCCGACGACAGCCGTTCCACGTGCTTGCGGTGATGCCCTTCGGTCAGCGCGGCGTGCACCAGGCGTTCGGTGATTTCCGAACTGGTCAGGGTCAGGATCATCTTGGTGCGCACCAGTTCGCGCGCCAGTTCGGCGCTGCACACGATATAGCCGAGCCGCAGCGACGGGGCGATCGTCTTGGAAAAACCGCTGACGTAAATGACGCGCTGCAGAGCGTCCAGCGCGGCCAGCATCGGATCGGTCGGTTGTGCCAGCGCGCGCGACAAGTCGTCTTCCAGTACCCAGAATCCGTAGCGCTCGGCGATCTGCAGTACCCGCATGGCGCAGGCCGGCGTGTAGGTGGTGCCGGTCGGATTTTGCAGGACCGGGTTGGTGAAAAACAGTTTCGGTCGGTGCGTGCGCGCCAGCAGTTCGAGCGCATCGGTATCCACGCCGCTCGGGATGCGCGGAACTCCAACGATATGGATGTCGGCCAGCCTCAGCATGGCGATCAGGTTGCAGTAGCCGGGATTTTCCACCACGACCGTGTCGCCGCGTTTGACCAGGGTGCGGATGATCAGGTCCAGCGCCTGTGTGGCGCCGTGGGTGGTCAACACCTGGTCGCTCGACAGATCGAGCGACCAGCGCTCGAAAGACTTCGCGATGATTTGCCTCAAAGGCGCATAGCCATACGGATGGCCGTAGCCGACTTGCTGCGCGCCCGGGGCGCGCATGATGTGGCGTTCGGCTTCATGCAAGCCTTTGCCGTCGAGCCATTTGCCGGGCAGCCAGCCGCAGCCGGCCTTGATCGGGACCCGCTCATCGGCAAACACTTCCGACAGCAGCCAGGCTGAGTCGATTACCGGCTCGGGCCGAACGAAAGGCAATCCGGCCGGCTCGGGTGATTCCCTTTTTGCGATGAAAAAGCCGGCGCCGCGGCGTGCCGTCAACAGGCCGCGCGCCACCAGCCTTTCATAGGCATCGACGATGGTCGAGTTGCTGACGCCGTGATCCAGGGCGAACCGTCGGACCGAGGGCAAGCGCTGGCCGGCGCGCAGTTTCTTGTGCTCGATCAATTGGCGCAGGCCATCGGCGATTTGTTCGACCAATCCTGTTCCGGCTTGCCGGTCCAGCTTCAGGCGAATTGCGTCGAGCGGTTCTCTGGCCATGCTGATCTCGTCTTTTTTGTTTGGGTGAGCAATACAGTTTGCTAAATATTGCAATACACTTTTCCGGTTTAATGGAAACTGTATCTGACAATATTGATTGTAGCTGCAATAATCACCACATCCTCACTCCTTCACTCTTTGACGGTGCGCCCCATGAATACCAAGACCCAAGCCCTTGACCTGTCCGCTTTCTGGATGCCGTTTACCGCCAATCGCCAGTTCAAGGAAGCGCCGCGCCTGTTCGCTTCGGCCAAGGGCATGTACTACCGTACCGACGACGGCTGCGAGGTGCTCGACGCCACCGCCGGGTTGTGGTGCGTGAATGCCGGTCACTGTCGGGATGAAATCACCGAGGCGGTGGTGCGCCAGATGTCGACGATGGATTACGCACCTTCATTCCAGATGGGACATCCGCTGGCATTCCAGGCCGCAGGCAAGGTTGCCGAACTGATGCCGGCCGGACTGGACCGCATTTTCTTCACCAACTCGGGTTCGGAGTCGGTCGACAGCGCGCTCAAGATCGTGCTGGCCTATCATCGCGCCCGCGGCGAAGGGCAGCGCACCCGCTTTATCGGACGCGAGCGCGGTTATCACGGGGTCGGTTTCGGCGGCATTTCAGTCGGCGGGATTTCCCCCAATCGCAAGGCTTTTTCCGCCAACCTGATCGCCGGCGTCGATCACCTGCCGCATACGCTCAATATCGCCGAAGCCGGCTTCAGCCGGGGCCAGCCGCAGTGGGGTGCCCATTTGGCCGATGAATTGGAGCGCTTGGTCACCTTGCACGACGCGTCGACCATTGCCGCCGTGATCGTCGAGCCGCTGGCGGGATCGACCGGCGTATTGATTCCGCCCAAGGGCTATCTGGAACGCTTGCGCGCCTTGTGCGACAAGCATGGCTTGCTGTTGATTTTCGATGAGGTGATTACTGGCTTCGGACGGCTCGGCGCGGCGACGGCGAGCGAATATTTCGGCGTAACGCCAGACCTCATCACGCTGGCCAAAGGTATCAATAATGCGGCGATTCCGATGGGTGCGGTGGCGGTGAAGCGTGCGATCCACGATGCCGTGATTGCTGCCGGGGCGCCGGGCGCGATCGAGCTGTTCCACGGTTATACCTACTCGGCCCATCCGGTCGCCGCGGCGTCGGCGATCGCCGCGATCGATCTCTACCGCAGCGAGAAATTGTTTGCGCGTGCCGGACAATTGGCGCCGCAGTTTGAAGACGCGGCACACTCCTTGGCCGATGCGCCGCACGTCAAGGATATCCGCAACCTCGGCCTGGTTGCCGGTATCGAGCTGGAGCCGCGCCCTGGGGCGCCCGGGGCGCGCGCCTATGAAGTGTTCTTGAAGTGCTTCGAGAAGGGTGTGCTGGTCCGTTATACCGGCGACATCCTGGCATTTTCGCCACCGCTGATTGTGCAGGCGGAGCAGATTGCGCGTATCTTCGACACGGTGGGCGAGGCCCTGCGCGAAGTGAAGTAGCACCGCGCAGGGTCGCATTCCGGTCAAGTCCGATTACTCGGGAAACATGCTTAACTTGTCGGTCGGAAAACGCAGCAAATCGCGCATCAGGTAATTCATCGGCATATCGAAGTTGAGATGCTTCGGCGGTATCGGTTTTTCGAACCACTTCGAATACAAGGCCGCGAATTCGCCATTGCTGATCATGCCGGCGATCTGCAGATCGGCGAATTTCTTGAGTTCGGCATCCTCGGCGCGAAACATGATCGCGAGCGGTTCGATGGTGAGGAATTTGTTGACGATCGCATAGTTGGACGGCCTGCCAGCAGAGGAGCGCAGGCTGTACAGCACGACGTCGTCCTGCAGGAATGCGTCTACTTTTTGCGCTTCCAATAATTCAAATGCCTCTGCGCGATTGCTGATTTCGATATAGCGCAGCCGCAGCGAACGGTTTTCGTCTTCCTTGCGCAACTGTGCCGTTCCGGTGGTGTTTTTGACGACGGCGACGGCGCGCTCTCTCAGATCGCCGGTATCATGGATTTTGGAAGCGCTGTGCACCAGCAGGCGCGTGCCGGTGATGAAGTAGGGGATCGAGAAGGCAAATCCCAGCTTTTCGCGCCGCTCGCGGGTATTCGTCGTATTGCCGCATTCGAGATCGATCTTGTCCTGCTTTAATGCGTCGAAACGGTTTTGCCCGTCGGCTTGCACGAATTTGATTTCCATCCTGGGCAGCTTCAATTCCTGCTGCAGCTTGACGGCGATACGCTGGCAGATTTCAACGGCATAGCCGATAGGGGTTTCCGTGCCGGGCACAAGGTAGGAAAACGGTACGGCGCTGGAACGATAACCAATGCGCAGTTCCCCGCCGGCGCGCAGCTTTTGAAGCGTGCTTTCGCTCGCTTTGGCCAAGGGCGGAGCCGAACATAATCCGGTCAGCAAACAAAGAGACGCTGCACGCAGCAGAGCTGCACCGTATTGCGGACTGCATTTTTTTGCTACCAGATCGTTTTGCATGGTTTTCTCCCCTCTTATCCGGCATCAGGCCGGTGCTATGCCGCTTCAGCAGTCATGTCATGCAGACATTGTAGCCCCATGCGCATGTTTGCCTCATTCGGCCTAAATGAAAAACGTACCCAACTGTCGTCGACGTGCTGAATCGCACGGGTCCGGCCGGAATTGAGATCGAGATAGTGGCCGGGAACCGTCATGGTTCTCTTTTGCAGGCGTGCCCGGAAAAACGCTTTCGCCGTCCTCAAAGAAGAATGCAGGCGATCAAGCCGGCCCCACCGGGAAAGCGTACCGTTTCCTGCCGCCGTCACCTCGTGGACCACGTGGATGACATCCATGTAAGGACCGGGACGCACGAGGGAAGAGGCGGTAAAAGAATTTGTTTGGTTCATGACGGTTGCAGATTATGGGACAGGAGGGGCGCCAAATGTTTTCTCCGATAAACATCATCTTAATTGCATCGAGCGAGAATTGGTTTCCAAATGTTGGTGCGCTATGTATAATTTTTGGAAAAATATTCTACGAAATAAAATTTATTAAAAAGGGGATGCCATGGATAAGAAGGATATTGAAATTCTCTCCTTGCTGCAAAAGGATGCCTCGATTGCGTTGGGCGACTTGGCCAAAGCCGTCAACCTGTCTTCCACACCCTGCTGGCGCAGGGTGCAAAAGCTGCACGACGAGGGCATCATCAAGCAGCAGGTCGTGCTGTGCGACCCGACGCGACTTAACCTCGGTCTGACCGCTTTCGTCGCCCTCAAGACCAGCAAGCACAACGAGGAATGGATGCACCGTTTCATCAGCGGCGCACGCGACATCCCGGAGATCGTGGAAATCTATCGCATGAGCGGCGAGATCGATTATTTGCTCAAGGTGCTGGTGCCGGACATCGCCGGTTATGACAAGGTGTACAAGAAGCTGGTGAAGGTGGCTGATCTGCAGGACGTCAGTTCCAGCTTTGCGATGGAGGTGGTCAAGAGTACGACGGCGCTGCCGTTGGATTACGTCAAATTGTAGAGGCTTGCATGGCTTTCGGCGTGAAGCCGGAGGGCGCGAAACCTGGCGAATATTCCATGCTTTTGATAGACGTACCGATCGGGCCGGGGCTCGGAACATTATCGAGATTCAAGCATCGAATTTGCACCCTTATCTTTATCTGAATCTGCATATTAACGAGGAAGATATGGACGCAATCTGTATCGTTTCAGCAAATGCAAGTAGAGCACGATTCTTCTTCCAGGCGCATCCTGCAGCGCCTTTGGAGGAAATCAACGATATGGTCAATGAGGCCGTTCGTTTGCGCATGGCGGAAATTGGCGAAACCGATAAGATAGGCCCGACGGCTGCGACAAAAAGCAAACATAACGTCGGGGCGGCAACGCCCAACAAGACCTACGAGCCGCACCAGACGCCGGATAAGCATCAGGCGGAATTATTCGCGAGAGATATCGCCGGCTTTCTCCAGCAAGCACATCAACAAGCTCAATTCCAGCATCTTTTCCTCATTGTGTCGCCGCAATTCCTTGGCATATTGCGCCAATTGCTTGATCCGGAGCTGGCATCGATCGTGGCTCTGGAGATCAACAAGGACTACACGCAATTTGGCGGCGAGCAATTGCTTGAACAAATCCGTTCCCAAACGGCAAAAAAATGACGTAAGCTGGCCTGCGCGGCGCGCAAGGTGCAGGAAAAATCACATCAGAATGATGTCGTACTGTTCCTGGTGATAAATCGTCTCGACCTGAAGCGAGATCGGCTTGCGGATGAAATCCCCCAGCATCGCCAGATGCTGCGATTCCTCTTCGAGGAACATGTCGACCACCACCTGCGACGCCAGGATGCGGAACTCGCGTGGATTGAATTGCCTGGCTTCCCGCAGCAACTCGCGCAGGATTTCATAGCAGATGGTGCGCGCGGTTTTGACCTGGCCCTTGCCGCCGCAGGCCGGGCAGGGTTCGCACAGGATGTGGGCCAGCGATTCGCGCGTGCGCTTGCGCGTCATTTCGACCAGGCCCAATGCTGAGAAGCCGGATACCGAAATCTTGGTGCGGTCGCGCGCCAGCGCCTTGTTCAATTCGGACAGCACGGCTTGCCGGTGTTCCGGATTTTCCATGTCGATGAAATCGAGGATGATGATGCCGCCCAGGTTGCGCAGGCGCAGTTGGCGTGCGATCGCGTGTGCTGCCTCCAGGTTGGTCTTGAAAATCGTGTCGTCGAAATTGCGGCCGTTCACGAAGCTGCCGGTGTTGACGTCGATGGTGGTCATCGCCTCGGTTTGATCGACGATCAGGTAGCCGCCGGATTTCAGATCGACGCGCCTGCCCAGCGCGCGCTGGATTTCCTCTTCCACGCCATACAGGTCGAACAGGGGACGCTCGCCGGTATAGTGCAAAAATTTTGACAGGACCGAGGGCGTGTAAGCGGCGCCGAACTCTTGCAGCTTCAGAAAATTCTCGCGCGAATCTATCTGGATGCTGGAGGTCTCGTCGCAGACGAAATCGCGCAGCACGCGCTGCGCCAGGTTCAAATCCTGGTACAGGAGCGAAGGCGCAGGCTTGGTTTTGGCTTGTTGCATGATGGTGGACCAGGTCTTGCGCAGATATTCGACATCCATTGCCAGATCGGCGTCGGATGCATCTTCAGCCATGGTGCGGATGATGAAGCCGCCCTTTTCGTCGGGTTGCATCAATTTCTGCACCTTGCTGCGCAATAATTCGCGCTCGGCTTCGTTTTCGATACGCTGCGAAATACCGATATGCGAATCCTGCGGCAAATAAACCAGCATGCGGCCGGCGATCGAAATCTGTGTCGACAGTCGCGCGCCCTTCGTGCCGATCGGGTCTTTGATGACTTGCACCGTGATCGCTTGTCCGTCGAACAGCAGGCGCTCGATCGGTGTTGCTGCCGCCCCGTGGCCGTCATGCCCCCGCGATTCCCAGATGTCGGCGACGTGCAGGAAGGCGGCGCGGTCCAGGCCGATATCGATGAAGGCCGATTGCATGCCGGGCAGCACGCGCACCACCTTGCCGAGATAAATGTTGCCGGCCATGCCGCGCGACAGCGTGCGTTCGATATGCAATTCCTGTACCGCGCCTTGCAGGATCAAGGCGACCCGCGTCTCCTGCGGGGTGATGTTGATCAGAATATTTTCGGTCATAAAATATGAATGCCGGCTTGTTGTAAGAGTTGTGCGGTTTCGTAGAGCGGCAAGCCCATGACGCCGGAATAGCTGCCCGAGAGATGCTGGATGAACAGCGCGGCCATGCCTTGCACCGCGTAAGCGCCGGCCTTGTCGTAAGGTTCGGCCGTTGCGCAATAGGCGCGGATGGTTTCGTCGCTCAAGTGGACAAAGCTCACTTCGGAAGTATGCGTGGTTTGCCAGACCTCTTCATCGTATTGCACCGCGATGCTGGTCATTACCTCATGGCTGCGTCCCGACAGCAGCCTCAGCATCGCAAAGGCTTCGGCGGCATCGGCCGGTTTGCCGAGTATCCTGCCGTCGACGGTAACCGTGGTGTCGGCCGACAGGATGGGGTGGGGCGGCAGGCGGCGAAACAGCATGGTGCGCCAGGCGCAATCGGCTTTCTCGCGCGTCACGCGCGCCACGTAGTCCGCTGCGGCTTCGCCATCGTGCACGATTTCGCTGACTTCGGGGCCGCGCGGAGTTTGATCGCGCAGCATCAGCAATTCGAACTCGACTCCGATCTGACGCAGAAGCTCGCGCCTGCGTGGGCTTTTCGAGGCGAGGTATATCTTCTGGTCGTTGGGTTTCATGGTTATGCCCGATGATACGGGTGGTTTTGCGTTATTGACCAGGCGCGATAGAGCTGTTCTGCGAGCAAGACGCGCACCATGCCGTGCGGCAGCGTCAGGCTGGAGATGCGGATCAGCATATCCGCTTTTTTCTTGAATTCGGCGTCCAACCCATCTGCGCCGCCGATGACAAAGATAACATCACCGCCGGTTTGTTGCCACTGGGTTAAGAGTTGCGATAACTGAACTGTCGTCACATCTTTGCCGTGTTCGTCCAGGGCGATGATGCGCGCGCCTTTCGGAATGGCCGCTTCGATTTTTACACGTTCCAGCGCCATCACGGTTTCTGCCGTCTTGCTGCCGGAACGCTCGACCGGCTTGATTTCCTTGAGCAGGAGGCGGCATTCGGGTGGCATCCGTTTGGCATATTCGCCGAAACCGGCCTCGATCCAGGCCGGCATCTTGTGACCGACGGCAGCAATGAGGAGCTGCATGGCCGGCGCCGCTTATTCCACGGCTTTGGATTTTGCCGGCGCACGTTTGGCCGGCGCTTTTTTTGCGGCGGCCACGGTGGCGCTCTTGGGAGCGGCTACTTTCACGGTTTTACCGGTCGGTTCCTTGGCTGCCGGCGCTTTCTTTATGGCGGTCTTGGTTCCTTCGGTTTTGGCCGTGGCGGTTTTTGTTGCGGTCTTGCGCACGGCAGGTTTTTTGGGCGCGCCTTCGGTGGCGGCGGTTTGGCTCGCAGTTAAATGGCGACCGGTTTTTTTTGCACCGTCTTCGCCGTCGCTTGAATCGGACGCAGTGCGTTTGGAAACCCGCTTGGCGGCACCGAGCTTGACTTCCTTTTCGCCCCAGATTTCTTCGAGCCGGTAATAGGCGCGAATCGCAGGTTGCATGATGTGGACGATCATGTCGCCCAGATCGACCAATACCCATTCGCCGGTGTCTTCGCCTTCGACGCTCAGGATATCGCCACCACTTTCCTTGACCTTGTCGCGTACCGAAGCGGCCAGCGCCTTGGTCTGGCGATTGGAGGTGCCGGATGCAATTGCAAGACGGTCGAACAGGCTGGTCAGGTGGGCCGTATCGAAGACTTTGATGTCTTGTGCCTTGACGTCTTCGAGCGCATCGATGACCAGGGCTTGCAGTTTTTTAATGTCCATTTAACTTTTTATAGTATAGAGGTGATGTTGTTCAATATAGTCCAGTACCCCGCGCGGGACCAGCGTTTCAGGCCGCTCCCCGCGGTTTAATGCAGCCCGGATTTCGGTGGCGGAGATGTCGACCGCCAGGTTTTCCGCCAAATAACTCAAGCCGTGCGGCGTATTGCGAATCTGTTCCGGCGTCCCCGCACGGCGCGCGAATTCGGCGGTCACCGCCGGCGACACCTGTGTTGCATCAATGGCAAACCCCGGCCGTGATGCGGCGCAGATATGCGCATAGTCAAAGAGCTGCCGCCACTCCTGCCAGGTATCGAGATGCTGCAACTGGTCGGCGCCGATCAGGAACATCAGCGAGGTTTCTGCACCCACTTCGGCCCGGATCGCACGCAAGGTGTCGATCGTATAGGTCGCAGTGTCGCGCCGGATTTCCTGCAGGTCAAACTGAATCGGCAGGGTTTGTTTGTCGAATGCACAATGCAGCATCTCGACCCGGTCCTGCGCAGAAGCCTGCAAACCATCTTTTTGCCAGGGATTGCCGGCCGGGATGACGCGCAGACTATCCGGCGCAAACAGCTTGACGAAGTATTCTCCAAGGGCAACATGACCGTTGTGCACCGGGTCGAAGCTTCCCCCCAGCATGGCAATGCAGGGGCGCGATTCAGTCAATGCCACGGGCTATACCCAATCCCGCGCAAGCAGGAAGTCGGAATACAATTTTGCTTCGGCGCTGCCGGCCTCGGGTACCCAGTCGTAGCGCCATTTGACGATGGGCGGCATCGACATCAGAATCGATTCAGCCCGCCCGCCCGATTGCAGTCCGAACAAAGTGCCGCGATCATACACCAGATTGAACTCCACATAGCGCCCGCGCCGATACGCCTGAAAATCGCGCTCGCGTTCGCCATAGGTCGTATTCTTGCGCTTTTCGAGCAGCGGCAGGTAAGCATCGAGGAAATGATCGCCCACGCTTTGTGTCATCGCGAAGCTGCGCTCGAAGCCCAATGCGTGAAAATCGTCGAAGAAAATCCCGCCGACGCCGCGCGGCTCCAGGCGGTGCTTCAGGTAAAAATAGTCATCGCACCATTTCTTGAAGCGCGGATGCAGGTCGTCTCCGAAGGGCGCCAGCGCGTCGCGGCAGGTGCGATGAAAGTGTGCGGCATCGTCCTCGAAACCATAATACGGCGTCAAATCCATGCCGCCGCCGAACCACCATACAGCCTCCTTGCCGGCTTCGGTGGCGGTGAAAAAACGCACATTCATGTGAACTGTGGGCACATATGGATTGCGCGGGTGCAGCACCAGCGAGACGCCCATTGCTTCCCAATTGCGTCCGGCGATTTCGGGGCGGTTGGCGGCGGCGGAAGGCGGCAGCTTGCTGCCTGTTACGTGTGAAAAACCGACGCCGGCGCGTTCGAAGACATTGCCTTCTTCCAGGATGCGCGAGGTGCCGCCGCCCGAGATCGGTCCGCTGCCTTCGGCTCGCTGCCATGGATCGCTCAGAAATTGTTTGCCATCGGCTCGTTCCAGGGCGGCGATGATACGTGCTTGCAGGTCAAACAACCAGGTTTTGACTGCAGCGGCGGAGGTAGCGGACGGGTTCACGGCTCTGGAAGGTAAAAAGACATAGGGACGGATTGTACCCCGGCATGGCTTAGTGGAACAGCGCGGCAGGAGCTGTTATATTGTTGACACTATTTGAGAAGCCACTTCCTCGTCATGAGTACAAGCAGCGAATTTGCCACCTACATCCTTGACCGCCTGCAAGGCCTGGGGCCACTTGAAACACGTAGATTCTTTGGCGGTATTGGTCTGCTATCGGGCGCGACGCAATTTGCGATGATCATGGAGAACACCTTGTATTTTGTCGTCAATGATGCAACGCGTGCCAGATACGAGAAGGCTGGAATGCCGTGTTTTTCCTACTCAACCAAGACAAGGCAGGTCCAGGTGCGCCGCTATTTTGCGCTGCCGGAAGAAATATTGGACGATCAGGAAATGCTGCGGGACTGGGCCAACGAAGCCATACTGGCGGCGGGAACGGCAACGAAACCCAAGTCCGCCGCCCGCCCAAAAGTGCTCAAGCGTGGCGCTTGATTGCACGCCAACCGATATCGCGTCGGAATTGCATGCCGTCGAACCGGATCTTCTCGACCGCCTGATAGGCCTGCTTTTGCGCCATTTTCACACTGTCACCCAGGCCGACCACGCATAACACGCGGCCGCCCGAGACGCTCAGCTTGTGCGCCGCCAATGTCGTGCCAGCATGGAAAGTCACGCATTCGGCAGACTCGGGCGGAATGCCGGAAATCGCATCGCCCTTGCGCGGCGCTTCGGGATAGCCAGCTGCGGCCATCACCACGCCCAAGGCGGTACGGCGATCCCACTCCAGTTCGATGGTATCCAGCGTGCCGTTGACCGCATGTTCCATCACCGTCAGCAAATCGGTTTTCAGGCGCGCCATGATCGGCTGGGTCTCCGGGTCACCCATGCGGCAATTGAATTCCAGCGTCTTGGCATGGCCTTGCTCGTCAATCATCAAACCCGCATAGAGAAATCCAGTGAACGGAATGCCGTCCTTGGCCATGCCCTGCACAGTGGGGACGATGATTTCGCGCATCACGCGCGCATGCAGTTGCGGCGTGACGATCGGGGCCGGCGAATAAGCGCCCATGCCGCCGGTATTCGGGCCTTCATCGTTATCCAGCAGGCGCTTGTGGTCCTGGCTGGTCGCCAGCGGCAGGATGTTTTTGCCGTCCACCATCACGATGAAACTGGCTTCCTCTCCGGCCAGGAATTCCTCGATCACCACGCGCGCGCCGGCATCGCCGAGCTTGTTGTCCGACAGCATCATGTCGACCGCCGCGTGCGCTTCATCCAGCGTCATCGCGACTACCACGCCCTTGCCGGCGGCCAGGCCATCGGCCTTGATCACGATCGGTGCGCCTTCCTGTTCGATGTATTGATGCGCGGCGCGGCTGTCTGAAAAGGTCTGGTATTTCGCAGTCGGAATCGCATGGCGCTGCATGAAGGCCTTGGCGAAATCCTTGGAGCTTTCAAGCTGGGCGGCTTCCCTGGTCGGGCCGAATATCTTCAGGCCGCGCTCGCGGAAAATGTCGACGATGCCGGCGGCCAGCGGCGTTTCGGGGCCGACCACGGTCAGCGCGATATGCTCCTGCTGGGCGAATTCGGCAAGGGCAACCGGATCTGTGATGGCGATGTTCTTCAAGCGCGCATCAAGCGCCGTGCCGCCATTGCCGGGGGCCACATAAACCATTTGAATACGCTCGGATTGCGCAATTTTCCAAGCCAGGGCATGTTCGCGGCCGCCTGAACCGACTACCAGAATTTTCATGAGTTAAATATCAATCACCGCGTTGGTGTAGACCTCTTGCACGTCGTCCAGATTCTCCAGCGCATCAAGCAATTTCTGCATCTTGACCGCATCGTCGCCGCTGAATACGGTTTCGGTCGCGGGTTTCATGATGACTTCGGCCAGCTCGGCCTTGAAGCCGGCTTTTTCCAGTGCTTCTTTCACCGTCGAGAAATCGTGCGGCGGCGTCAGCACTTCGATGCCGCCTTCCTCGTCCGTGATCACGTCTTCGGCGCCGGCTTCCAATGCCGCTTCCATCAAGGCGTCTTCGTTGGTGCCGGGTGCGTAAAACAATTGGCCGCAATGCTTGAACAGGAAGGCGACCGAACCTTCGGTCCCCATGTTGCCGCCGAACTTGGAAAAGGCGTGGCGCACTTCTGCCACCGTGCGCACCCGGTTGTCGGTCATGCAATCGACCAGGATCGCAGCACCATTGATGCCATAGCCTTCGTAGCGGATTTCTTCGTAGTTGGCGCCATCCAGGCCGCCCGTGCCGCGCTGGATCGCGCGTTGCACGTTGTCTTTCGGCATATTGGCGTCAGCAGCCTTTTCAACAGCCAGGCGCAAGCGCGGATTGGAGGTGATATCGCCACCGCCCAGGCGGGCAGCAACCGTGATTTCCTTGATCAATCGGGTCCAGACCTTGCCGCGTTTTGCATCGGTCGCAGCCTTTTTATGCTTGATGTTGGCCCATTTACTGTGTCCTGCCATGTGGAATCTTTCCCAGTCGAGTGTGCGAAGACCCAAATTGACGATTCGATCGGCGCATTGCGTCTAAAATCATCCTTCGTAGTCTCAAACCAAACTACAATTTTAGCATACCGCCCCCTCTCAAAATTCGTCAAAGTTTGTATAACGCCATGTTAAATCCGCTACTGATCGCAAAAAACCAAACCCATGAACTGGTGCTGCTGCCGCACTTCGCCAATCGCCACGGCTGCATCACGGGTGCCACCGGCACCGGCAAGACGGTGACGCTGCAAACCATCGCGCAAGCCTTGTCCGATTGCGGCGTGGCTGTGTTCATGGCCGATATCAAGGGCGATTTGTCGGGTTTGGCAAAAGCCGGGTCGATGACACCGCGGATCAAGGAGCGGCTCGACTTGCTGAAACTGGACGAACCGCGGTGGGCCGCCTGCCCGGTGACATTTTGGGATGTCTTCGGCGAGCAGGGCCATCCGGTGCGCGCAACGATTTCCGATCTGGGGCCCTTGCTTCTGGCCCGCATGCTCAACCTGAACGATACCCAGGAAGGCGTGCTGCAGCTGGTGTTCAAGATCGCCGACGACAATGGCCTGCTGCTGCTCGACACCAAGGACTTGCGCGCGATGCTGCAGCACGTCGGCGACAACGCGGCCGATTTCCGCACCGAATACGGCAATATTTCCGCCGCCAGCATCGGCGCCATCCAGCGCGGCTTGATGGCGATCGAAGAGCAGGGCGGCGACCGCTTCTTTGGCGAGCCGATGTTGAACATCGACGACATGATGCAAACCGATGCGTGCGGCAAAGGCGTCGTCAATATCCTGGCCGCCGACAAACTGTTGAATTCGCCGCGCCTGTATTCGACTTTCCTGCTATGGATGTTGTCCGAATTGTTTGAGCAATTACCCGAAGTGGGCGACATCGACAAACCGAAGCTGGTGTTTTTCTTCGATGAAGCGCATCTTTTGTTCGACGAAGCGCCCAGGCCCCTGCTGCAGAAAATCGAACAGGTGGTGCGCCTGATCCGCTCGAAAGGCGTCGGCGTATTTTTCGTCACGCAAAACCCGCTCGATATTCCCGACAGCGTGCTGGGCCAGTTGGGCAATCGGGTGCAGCATGCCTTGCGCGCCTACACGCCGCGCGATCAAAAGGCGGTGCAGGCGGCCGCTGAAACCTTTCGCCCCAATCCCGCGCTCGATACCGCGCAGGCGATTACCGAGCTCGAAGTGGGCGAGGCGCTGGTGTCCTTCCTTGACGAAAAGGGCAGGCCGATGATGGTCGAGCGCGCTTTCGTGCTGGCGCCGGCGTCGCAAATCGGTCCGTTGACCGACGCGGAGCGCCACGCCGTGATTGCCGATTCGATCGTGGCCGGCGTTTATGAAAAGGCCGTGGATCGTGAATCCGCTTATGAAAAAATCAAGGGGCGCGTCGTGGACCAGGCACGGGCCGGACGGCCGGTGCCGGCAACTGCGCGCGAGAGCGAGGCGCCGACCGGCGGGCAGGCGGAAAGCCCGGTGCCGCAAGCGCAGGGGCCGTCAGTCGGCGACCGGATCAAGGATGCCCTGGGCGGCTTGTTCGGCGGTTCCGGGCTGGCGCATCGAAAGGACACGGCGGTTGAAGCGATGGTCAAATCGGCGGCGCGCAGCATCGGTTCGCAAGTCGGACGTGAAATCATTCGAGGTGTACTGGGATCGATTTTGAAGAGGTAGGCATGATGGCCAATGCGACCGCGCCGGCCGAAGCATCTGTGGTGAAATCGGTCAGGCCGAATTACAATCGGCTCATGACTCTTGCTGCCTTGAATCGTTCTTCCCGCCAACTATTTCTGACGGGCCTCGCCATCGCAGTTTCCGGAGCCATCCTTTTTTCAGCCAAGGCGGTCGTCGCCAAATTGATTTATCGCTATCACGTCGACCCGGAAACCTTGATTGCATTTCGCATGATGTTCGCGCTGCCCTTTTTCGCGGCGGTCGCATGGTGGAAAGCGAAAAGCGCTGTCCCCTTGTCGAATCCGGAGCGCCGCCAGATCATCTTGCTGGGCTTGCTCGGCTACTACCTCTCCAGCTATCTTGACTTCATGGGGCTGCAGTACATATCGGTCGGCCTGGAACGTCTGATCCTGTTTCTGACGCCGTCCTTCGTGCTGCTGATGTCGCTGGGATTCCTGAAGAAAAAAATCGCCTTGCTCGAATGGCTGGCGCTCGGCGTTGCCTATCTCGGCACCGTCCTGGTCTTCATGCACGACGCGAAAACCGGCGGTTCCAACGTGGTGCTGGGCGGTGCATTGGTGCTGGGCAGCGCGATGTCGTATGCTCTCTATTTGCTGTTGTCGGGAGAGTTGGTGCGACGGGTTGGGGCGATGCGCCTGACCTCATATGTGATGTGCGTGTCGAGCGTGGCCTGCATCGTGCAGTTTTTCCTGATGCGTCCAGCGGCCATGCTGGTGCAGCCGAATGCGGTCTATGGGCTTTCGCTGTTCAATGCGGTGTTTTGCACGGTGCTGCCGGTGTTCCTGACGATGATCGCGATTTCGCGCATCGGGGCGGGGACGACTTCCCAAGCGGGCATGATCGGCCCGGTATCGACCTTGTTCATGGGGGCGGCGATCCTGGACGAACCGATCACCGGTATCCAATTGACGGGGACCGCGCTGGTACTTCTCGGCATATATTTGTTGTCAATGAAAAAGACATAGGACCCAAGATGGCTCCCGGAATTCGAGGCAAGCATGCGCTGGTCTGCGCAGCCTGCAAAGAAATGGAGTATGGCAGCGCGGAAGCGTGGGCAGATGCGGCGCAACCGGCCGACAACGGTTTAGGTGCGAGGCGCGAAGTGGGTCGTCTGCAAAATTTTGCACAGCGTTTCGGCGCACCGGCTGAGTTCGGCGCCTATCCTGGAACATTTTAAAGCGGAGGAATGGTGAAAAAGAGGATCGCGCTGATTGCGCACGACAAGAAAAAAGACGAGATGGTCGACTTGGCGTCGGAGTATGCCGATCTCCTGCGCCAATGCATTTTGCTGGCGACCGGCACCACCGGCAAACGCCTGTCCGAGGAAGTCGGCCTGACAATAGAACGTAAATTGTCCGGCCCCTATGGCGGCGACTTGCAAATCGGCGCCGAACTGGTCGAGGGTAAAATCGATATCGTCATTTTTTTGCGCGACCCGATGACGCCGCAGCCGCACGAACCCGATATCAACGCACTGGTGCGCGCTTGCGACGTGCACAATGTCGCATGTGCCACCAATGTTTCGACGGCGCGCCTGCTGTTGTCGCAGATGCAATCGCCGCGTCATTCTCATTCACATTAGCGAGTAGATCATGTCCAAAGCAATCCGGATTTTCAGTGTCGGCGGACCGGAAGTCATGCAATACGTCGAGGTAGAGGTCGGTCAGCCCGGACCGGGCGAAGTGCGTATCCGTCACCTTGCCTGCGGTTTGAACTATATCGACGTGTATTTTCGCAACGGTACCTACCCGCAGCCTTTGCCGGCAGGATTGGGAATGGAAGGCGCGGGCGTGATCGAGGAAGTCGGCCCGGACGTGACGCATGTCAAGCCAGGTGACCGCGTAGCCTACGCCGGGCGCCCGACCGGGGCCTATGCCCAAGTCCGCGTGATGCCGGCTTCCAATCTGGTGAAGCTGCCGGACACGATCGACTTCGACATGGCGGCCGCGATGATGTTGCAGGGCTTGACGGTGCAATATCTGTTTCGCCGTACCTTTCCGCTGCACGGCGGCGAAACCATCTTGTTCCACGCGGCAGCCGGCGGTGTCGGCCTGATCGCTTGCCAGTGGGCCAGAGCACTCGGCGTGACAATGATCGGCACGGTCGGCTCGGATGAAAAAGGCGAACTGGCCAAGGCCCACGGCTGTACCCACGTCATCAACTACAACAAGGAAAACTTCATCGAACGCGTCAAGGACATCACTGGCGGCAAGGGCGTGCCGGTGGTTTACGATTCGATCGGCAAGGATACCTTCATCGGCTCGCTCGATTGCCTGGCGCCGCTGGGCTTGATGGCCAGCTACGGCAGCGCCTCCGGACCGGTGCCGCCGTTCAGCCTGAACGAGTTGGCGTCACGCGGCTCCTTGTACGTGACCCGTCCGACCCTGTTCAGCTATACGGCAAAACGTGAAGATCTCGACACGATGGCCGCTGACTTGTTCGGCATGATCGAAAGCGGCAAGATAAAAATCGATATCAATCAGCGGTATGCGCTCGCTGACGTGGCGCAGGCGCATCGCGATCTGGAGGCGCGCAAGACCACCGGTTCAACCATTTTGATTCCCTGAAAGCAAACATGGCGGAACATGAACCGAAAGACACAATCCCTGAGCCGGCAGTGCGCGGCTCGGACGACTCGCCGAAATTCGGTCGCCTGTTGATCGTGCTGGCATTGGCGGTGTTGCTTATCGTCGGCATTACCTTCATGTCGGAGGCCTTGTATTCCTGATGCCTAAGGATCCGGGCGAGCAGCCTTCAACTGCTCCAGCCTTATCTTCATCTGTCACCGTCGATCCGGATTTGCATGGATATCTCGCAAGCCTGCAAAGGCGGCAGAGCGACTGGAGCACTGATGGCGCTCCGCAAGGCGCCATCGTTTTACGACTGGTAAAAGACCAAGCCCCACTCGGCACATTGACGGCGATCGATGAAAACACGATCGAGTTATTGGCGAAGATTTTTGATTTTATATTTGCCGAGCAAAGCATTCCTGCCGATATTCGCGGATTGATAGGCCGGCTTCAGATACCGATGTTAAAAGCCGCGCTGGCAGACCGCGATTTTTTTCTCCACGAAACTCATCCTGCATGGCGCTTGGTCGAAACCCTGATGGAAGCAAGCTTGGCTTGCGATCAGCAGCAGGGGCGCGGTGATCCGCTTTATAAGGCCATCGAACAGATCGTTGTACGCATTGAAAATAATTCCGGACGGCAAATCGAATTGTTCTCCGGCGCGGCGGACGAGTTGGAGGCCTTCATTGCCGAAGCGGAGCAGGAGGCCCAGCGCGAACTGGCGCAGCCGGTGGCAGACGCGATACGACAGGAAAAGATGCTGCAGGCATTGAGACTTGCGGAAAAAGATGTTGCGTCTCGCATTGAAACCGGCGAAGTGGCCGGCTTTGTCGAAGTATTTTTGGAAACGCAATGGAGTCGTGTCTTGGCCATGGCGCATAGCGTGGCGGACAGCAAGCCGGAGGTACTCGAAAGGGCGCTGCAGGCCATGGATGATTTGATCTGGAGCCTGAAGCCGAAAACAACGCCGGAAGAGCGCAAGGAGTTGTTGGCAAAACTGCCTTCCATGCTGTCGGTGATCGATGCCTGGCTCAATGCGGTCAGATGGGAAGAGCCGGTGCGGATCCAATTCTTTTCGAATTTGGCGGAGCGCCATACAGCCATCGTGCGCGCGCCGCTGGAAATATCGCCGCGCAGGCAAGTCGAGATGGCGGTAAATGCTGCACAAAAAGCCAGCGAACGCCGCTTCAGCATGCGTGAGAAAGAATTGCAGGAAAAGCCGCGCGACCAATTCATGGATATGGTCGCCGCACTCGAATGCGGCAGTTGGCTTGAGTTTGTCCGCGCCGATAGTGTCGGCACAAAATTCAAACTGGCCTGGATCAGCCCGCAACGCAGCCGTTTCATCTTCGCCAAGCGGCATGGGCATGAATCTTTTACATTCACCGATACCGAACTGGCGCACGCCTTGCGAACCCGAAAAGCGATGATTGTGACCCTCATATCAGTCGTCAATCGCGCCTTTGCCTCGGCGCTCGACGAAAGCAAGCAGGGGTAAGGTAAGGTTTCGTACAGTGCTCTATAGCCGAAGCGATAAGAGCGCGTCTGTCTTACTATCCTCGGTCCTCATTGCGCTCGAAATCTTGTCGATGTGAAAGAAGCGACGCACCAGTTCTGGACCGAGCGGCCGATTTTATTTTGCTGTTTCTGGGCACTGGAACTCGGCAGCACGGTTGCAAACAGTGGGAGTAGGCGGGCAAATTTCGCCTTGGCTCCGTTGGTTTCTAGGTAAAATGATATTTTGCTTCCTTCCCCTCACGCCTATCACTTCCTTCCCCATGCGTACCGACACTCCGCCAACGATTTATCGAAAGAATTACATGCCGCCCAGCTATTGGGTTGATACGGTCGAAATGGGTTTCGACCTGGACCCGGCCGAGACCCGGGTTGCGACGCGCATCAGCCTGACACGCAATCCAGCCGGGCTGAAGCGGGAATTGGTGTTGTTCGGCGAGGATGTGGAATTGGTCCAGTTGCGCATGAACGGTAAGCCTTTGAGCAAGCGCGCTTACAAGCTCGAACCGGGCAGTTTGCGGATCACGAATGCGCCTGATAGTGTCTTGCTGGAAATCGAGACCATTGTCCATCCCGATAGGAATACGTCGTTGATGGGACTGTATGTTTCCAACGGCAATTTCTTCACGCAATGCGAAGCGGAAGGTTTTCGCAAGATTACTTTCTTTCCCGATCGTCCGGACGTGATGGCCAAATATACGGTCATGTTGCGTGCGGACAAAGAAAAATATCCGGTCTTGCTGTCGAACGGCAACCTGATGGAGGAAGGCGATCTGGGCGATGGCCGCCACTATGCGATCTGGGAAGATCCATTCAAGAAGCCTTCGTATTTATTTGCGCTGGTCGCAGGCAAGCTGGTTTGTCAGGAAGAAAAATTCGAGCTCAAATCCGGTCGTGAGGTCTTGCTGCAAGTGTGGGTCGAAGCCGGTAATCTCGACAAGACCCAGCATGCGATGGATTCTTTGAAGAACAGCATCCGCTGGGATGAAGAACGTTTTGGCCTGGAACTCGATTTGGACCGCTTCATGATCGTTGCGGTCGGCGATTTCAATATGGGCGCGATGGAAAACAAGGGCTTGAATATTTTCAACACCAAGTTCGTGCTGGCCAATCCCGCCATCGCTACCGATGCCGATTATGCGAATATCGAATCGGTGGTGGGGCACGAGTACTTTCATAACTGGACCGGAAATCGTGTCACTTGCCGCGACTGGTTTCAGTTGTCCTTGAAGGAAGGCTTGACGGTATTTCGCGATCAGGAATTTTCTGCAGACATGATCGGCACCGATAGCGGCCGTGCAGTCAAGAGGATTGAAGATGTGCGCGTTCTGCGCCAAGCGCAATTCCCTGAAGATGCTGGTCCGATGGCGCATCCGGTGCGGCCGGATTCCTATGTCGAAATCAATAACTTCTACACCGTCACGATCTATGAAAAAGGAGCAGAGGTGGTGCGCATGTACCAGACCCTGTTTGGCCGCGAAGGCTTTCGCAAGGGAATGGACTTGTACTTCGCACGGCATGACGGCCAAGCCGTCGAGTGCGACGATTTTCGTGCCGCGATGGTCGATGCCAATGGCCGCGACCTGACCCAGTTCGAGCGTTGGTATAGCCAGGCAGGAACGCCGCGGGTCAGCGCAAAAATGGATTATGATTCTGTAAATAAAACGCTTGAGATCACGCTGTCGCAATCTTGTCCGCCCACCCCGGGACAAAGCGGCAAGTTACCGTTTCATATCCCGGTTGCCGTCGGTTTGTTGGACAGTGCGGGCCATGATATGCCCCTACGTCTCGATACCGACCCGGAGGCCGGCGGCCGGACCACGATGGTGCTTGAGCTGACACAGAAAAAGCAGAGTTTCCGATTCTGGGATGTCGCCGAAAAGCCGGTGCCTTCGCTTCTGCGCGATTTTTCAGCACCGGTCATTCTGGATTTTGAATATAGCGATGCCGAATTGGCATTTTTGATGGCGCATGACAGTGATGCGTTCAACCGCTGGGAAGCAGGGCAGCGCCTGGCAATGCGTCGCCTGTTGACATTGACAAAGGCGATGCAGGCGAATGGGGGGCATACGCCGACGGCCGACTCTGCACTTGGCGACGCGTTTCGAATTACGCTGACCGACAATTCGCTCGACCCTGCATTCCGTGAAGTTGCCTTGACCTTGCCGTCTGAAACCATGATTGCCGAGCAGGTGGAAGTGATCGATCCGCAAGCCATTCATGCTGCGCGTCAGTTTTTGCGCAAGACCTTGGCGCAAACCCTGCGTGCCGATTTTGTCGATGCCTATAAGGGAAATCAAACGCCAGGAATCTATAGTCCCGATGCCACAGCGGCAGGCAAGCGCGCATTGAAAAATATGGCGCTGTCATATCTGGCCGAACTGGACGACGCCGACGCGCATGCGTTGATACAGCAACAATATGATGAAGCAAACAACATGACGGACCGGCTGGCAGCATTGTCTGCGCTGGCCAATAGCCAAGCGCCGGGCAAGGACGCTGCGCTTGCGAGGTTCTACAGCGACTTCGAACACGAGGCGCTGGTTATCGACAAATGGTTCATGCTGCAAGCGATGGCGCGCACAACGAGTGTCGACATGGTGCGCGCGCTCATGCAGCATCCTGCCTTCACACTCAAAAATCCTAATCGCGCGCGTAGCCTGATATTCAGCTTCTGCAACGGCAATCCGTCCGGATTCCATGCCGCCGATGGCAGCGGGTATGTTTTTTGGGCTGATCAGGTGATTGCATTAAATGCAATCAATCCGCAAGTCGCCGCTCGACTCGCGCGCAGCCTGGATCGTTGGCGCAAATATGCGCCTGCGCTGCGCGCCAAGATGCGTTCGGCCTTGCAGCGCGTCGTCGGCACACCGAAGCTCTCCAAGGATGTGCTGGAAGTCGTGACAAAAGCGCTCGCGGGTTGAGTGAATGAAAATCTTTAGTTTCGAGTTTTTATCAAAACTCGAAACCGCAATTATTTAATCTGAACGAGGAAACGCCATGAAACGCATCAGCCTAACCCAATATCTGGTGGAAGAGCAGCGCCTGCACAACAGCATCCCTGCGGAGTTGCGCCTGTTAATCGAAGTGGTTGCGCGTGCCTGTAAGACCATCAGCCATGCGGTTGGAAAAGGCGCATTGGGGGAAGTGCTCGGCAGCGCCGGCAGCGAGAATGTCCAAGGTGAAGTCCAGAAAAAGCTGGACATTTTATCCAACGAAATTCTGCTTGAAGCCAATGAATGGGGCGGTCACCTTGCAGCGATGGCATCGGAAGAGATGGAAACCATCCACCCGATCCCGAATCGTTACCCGATGGGTGAATACATGTTGCTGTTCGATCCGCTCGATGGGTCCAGTAATATCGATGTGAATGTTTCGATCGGCACCATCTTCTCGGTGTTGAAGGCGCCGGACGGCATGGTCACGCCTAGTGAAAAGGATTTTCTGCAACCGGGCAGCAAGCAGGTGGCCGCTGGTTATGCTGTATATGGACCGCAAACTCTACTGGTGCTTACCACGGGCAATGGCGTCAATTGTTTTACGCTGGACCGTGAGATGGGCTCGTGGATATTGACCCAGCGCCAGTTACAGATACCCGCCGAGACCAAGGAATTCGCAATCAATGCATCCAACTCCCGTCATTGGTATCCGCCAGTCACTCGCTACATCAATGAAATGCTGGCCGGGAAAACAGGTCCGCGCGGCAAGGACTTCAATATGCGCTGGATTGCTTCAATGGTGGCCGACGTGCATCGAATCCTCAATCGCGGCGGCGTCTTCATGTATCCAGCCGATCTGCGAGATCCTGACATGCCGGGCAAATTGCGCTTGATGTATGAAGCCAATCCGATGGCCTTTATTGTGGAGCAAGCGGGTGGCGCAGCAACCAACGGCAAGCAGCGCATCATGGATATCCAGCCTGAGAAATTGCATCAACGCGTGCCGGTATTCCTGGGCTCCAAAAATGAAGTCGAGATTGTGACCAGTTACCACCGCGATTAATCGATGCGCTTCATTTAGAAGAAGGCGCGCACCTAAAATTAACTGCGAAAAAGCTTTTTTGGAAAAGCGCTTGCCAAGATTTGAGAACGTTTGATATAGTTCGC
>CBIHON010000053.1:0-31239 GCA_966211965.1 uncultured Burkholderiales bacterium
GTTGCGCTTCTCGGCTCAACCTTGGCTCCTGTACAGTCAGGCTGAAACTGCTCTATCTAGTGCCTGTTGCGGACTCAGCAAAAAATTAAAAAAGTTTTCGATTGGCAATCCGTTTTTCGAGGCGGCTGCGTTATGATGGTTCGACGCCGATGAGCGCGGCTTCATCGGGCGGACGGACGCATGGGGGAAACGCGGCTGATAAAGCCGGTAATCCGGCCACCGCGACAGCATCGTCATAACAAACACAAAACTTACTATGCCTGCCGATATTTCACCCGGCCATGCCGCCAATCGGGACGTGATCAGCGCCGAAGCGCTGCTGGCCAATCCGGTATTTGCATTGTGCAGCAAGATGGAAATAGCGCGTCTGTTGAATTACGCGGTGCGCCATTCGATCGCACCGGGACAGGCTATTTTCAAGGAAGGCGAAGAACCCGGCACCGTCTACTGGATCGAAAAAGGCGAGGTCGGATTGTCGCGCGGCGAACAGGCGCTGTCGAACAAGCAGGAGGGGTTTGTCGGGCTCGAGGGGGTGGTGGGATATGACCGCTATACCGAGACTGCCATTGCAAACAAGGAGACCGTGCTGATCGGTTTCCCGCGCAGCTATCTTGACAGCCTGGCCGAGAACAACATCAAGATCCTCAAGAAGTTTTTCTCCGCCTACGAGCATCGGCATCAGCGCCCCGAGGAAGCGCCGGCCGCGGCGAAAAAAAAATCCTCGGGTGTCGCCAAGAAGGCGGCGTCGCCGTATTCCGCGCCGCTCGCCTGGCTGCTGGTGATGGCTGCGCCGCTGCTGATTTACTATTTTGGGAGCCGGGCCGGTGTCGATTCCAAGATTCTCTACTTCAGCGGCATCATTATCGATGCGGTCCTGATGTGGGTCTTCACGCTGGTGCCGGCATTTGTACCGCCGCTGTTCAGCATCCTGATGATCATCCTGTTCGACGTCGCGACGCCGAAGGTTGCGCTGTCCGGTTTTTCATCCGGCACCTTCTTCATGTGCCTCAGCATATTCGGCATCAGCGCGCTGATGATCAAATCAGGGCTGGCCTATCGGCTCTCTCTGAACATGCTGCTCGCCGTTCCTGCACGGCGCTCCTGGTACAGCTTCATCCTGTTCGTCCTGGGGGTCTTGTTGAGCCTGGTGGTACCGAGCCGCAACGGCAGAACCGCTATCGCCGCGCCGTTCCTGATCGAACTGCTCGGCATGATCAAGGCCAAAAAGCATGACGTCAGGGCCACGCAATTCATCGCCAGCGCGCTGTATGGCGCAACACTGATGAGCCCGATTTTCCTGACCGGGAGTTCGCTCAACCTGGTCTTGTACGGGATGTTCGACGAGCAGACACGCTATACCTATCAATGGCTGTACTGGCTGCTGGCCGCTTCGGTGCCGGGCCTGATCCTGTTCGGCGGATTTCTCTTGCTGTCTGCGCTGTATTTCAAGGCGGCCGGGCCGGCGCAAATCCCCAAGCATGTCATGCGCGAGCAGAAAAAAGTCCTCGGTCCGATGTCGAGCATGGAAGTCGTCACGCTGGCGACGATCGTGGCGCTGGTGGTGCTGATCCCCACGCTCAAGTTTCACAAGGTCGATATCCCCTGGCTGATGATGACCATCAGCACGGCGCTGCTGATATTCGGCATGATCGGACAAAAGGAATTTCGCAACGAAATCGATTGGCCTATCCTGGTTTTTATCGGCGCGGTGCTGGCATGGACGCCGGTGATTTCTCTCATCGGTCTTGACGGCATCATCGCCAATTCGCTGTCGGGCGTCGCTGCCTTCATGAAGATCCACTTTTACCAGTTCGTCGGCGCATTCTGCCTGGCGGTAATGGTCACGCGGCTGGTCTTGCCGATTGCGGCAACCACGGTGGTGCTGGCGACCATTGCATTGCCGATCGCAATGGACGCCGGCATGTCGCCGTGGCCGATCGCATTTATCCTGCTGATGATGGCGGAAGCGACCGTGTTTCCTTACCAGGATCAGCTTCGCCTGCAGATCGACGGTGCGCTGGCCCAGCAAAAGATGAGCGACGTGTCGGACGACAGCAAGTTTTTCCGCTTCGATTTGATCATGCTTGCATTGCGGGTGGGCGTGATCTATGCCTCAATCCCGTTCTGGGAATACCTCGACGTTATTTAGATCTTTTAACTTTTCGAATGATCGCTTCCCGATGACAGCACTTGACCAAGCCAGCATCGACATCCTGTTGCGCGAACCCGTATTTGGCCTCATTGGTGCGCAAGACCAGGCGCGGTTTCTATTGAATGTCGGGTTGCGGGTGCTGGCGGACGGAGAAACCCTGTTCGATGAAACCAGCACTGCATCGCATGTTTTTTTGATCCGGAGCGGCGAACTGCGCATGGAGAAGGACCAGACTTCCGTCTCTAGGAGATCGGGTTTTCTCGGCGAAGAGCTGGTGCTTGGCGCCACGGCCTACAAATCGACCGTGGTCGCGAAGGCGCCAAGCGTCGTCTACCAGATTCCGGTTGCCGCGCTGTCCGCCTTGGCGGCGAATTATGATGCGATCAAGACCCTGCTGTTTAATGCCTATTCCGATTACGATGGCGAGAAGGCGCCGGTTCGCGCAAAAACTGCGGGCGGCAATGCGCCGGCTGCAGCGGCGCCGGTCGAACGCTTCGGCATCCAGATGCTGGGCTGGCTGATCACCATCGTCGGACCGCTGCTGGTATGGAAGGGCTGTGCGGCGCTCGGGCTGAATAAGGATGCGGCATATTTCCTGGCCATTGTCAGCAGCGCGGTCTCCATGTGGCTGTTCAACCTGGTGCCGGCTTTCCTGCCGCCTTTGTTCAGCGTACTGGCGACCATCCTGTTTGACATCGCGCCGCCGCAGGTTGCGCTGGCCGGCTTCGCGTCGAACGGCTTCTTCATGCTGCTCAGTATTTTCTCGATCGGTGCGTTGATGGTCATGTCGGGGCTGACTTACCGCATCTCGCTCTACATTCTGAAGCTGGTGCCGGCCAGCCCTCTCTGGTACAACATCAGCCTGTTCATGTACGGCTTGATGATGACGCCGGTGATTCCTTCCCAACTGGGTCGCACCACCATTGTGCTGCCGTTCCTGTCGACCTTGATCGACACGGCCGGCGGCAGGAAGAACGATCAGGCGGTGTCGCAATTCATCGTCAGCGCGATGGCCGGCGTGGGTCTGGGCGCGTCGCTTTTCCTGACCGGGAAGCCGGCCAACCTGATCATCTTCGGCTTGTTCGATACCCAGACCCAGTTCGCGTTTGCATGGCTGCAATGGTTATATGCCGCTTCTTTTACCGGCCTGGTGCTGGTGATCCTGTATTTGCTGATGACGGTTTTCCTGTTCAAGAACAAGAACCAGTTCGGCATCCCCAAGCATGTCATCCATAGCCAGACGCGCGCGCTGGGGCCGATCACCGGCATCGAGTGGAGCGCCCTCGTCGCCATCGTGCTGCTGGTCGGCGGAATCCTGGGTGCTTCGGTGCACAAGGTCGAGATCGCCTGGATGTCGATGACCATCCTGGTGGTGCTGCTGCTGTTCGGCAGCATCCACAAGGATGACATCAGCAGGCGGGTCGACTGGACCATCCTGATTTTCATTGCATCGATCGTGGCCTGGGTGCCGATCATGCGGCTGACCGGGATCGAGAAACTGGTGTTCAGCTCTTTCAGCTGGGTCGGGATCTACATGAAGACCCAGCTCCCCTTGTTTGTGCTGGCGCTCTGTGCGGCAATCGTCGTGATCCGCTTTGCCTTGCCGGAAATGGTGACCGAAATTCTGCTGGTGACCTTGCTTTTGCCGCTGGCTAACCTGGCCGGCGTGTCGCCCTGGCTGATCGGCTTCATCATCCTGACCATGTGCGAGGCCTATATCTTTCCCTATCAGGCGCCATACCATATCCAGCTTAAGAACCAGCTCGCCTTGCTGCAGCAGGATGCACTTTATGATGAGAAGAAAGTGATTCGCTTCAATATCATGCTGACGCTGGTTCGCGTGCTGGCGATCTACGCCTCGCTGCCATTCTGGAAATACCTGGATATCCTATGACCAAGAATACCCTTTTGTTGATCGCCAAGCTGTCCTTCGTCGCTTTGTTGTGCGTGCTGGTGTTCCTGCACAAACAGAACAAGCCGCGCATCATGATCATCCATAGCTATAACAGCGACTATAGCTGGGTCAGGGAGATCAACGTCGGCGTCAACCGCTTCTATGACGAACATCCGGACGTGACGCTGCGCTGGCATTACATGGACCTGAAAAATCACGGCGACGAAAGCTTCATCCGGACCGCCGCGACCATCGCCAACACCACGGTCGAGCGCTGGCAGCCGGACGTCCTGATCATTTTCGATGACATTGCGCAGAAGCTGGTGGGGATGCGCTACTTGAACCATCCCAAGATCAAGATCGTCTACAGCGGCGTCAACGGAACCGCCAAGGACTACCACTACGATACGGCCAATAACGTCACCGGCATACTGGAGCGCAAGCCGCTGCCGGCATCGGAAGATACCATCAACATGCTGTGGCGCACCGTGGGCGGCGATCCCAAAAAGAAACCGCGGACCTTGCTGATCGGGGACGACTCGTTTTCCTTTACCGCCGGGCTGTCGGGTTATGAGCCGCCCGAGTACACCTGGAAGCAGATTGACTGGAAAAAGCCGATCGCCGTCGGCACCTTCGACGAATGGAAACAGGAAGTTCTGCGCGCACCGGAAACGGCAGACATTCTGCTGGTCAGCGACTACCGGCAACTGCGCGTCAAGAAAGGCGGCAAGGAGTTCGTCAAGCCCGGCGAGGTGATGACCTGGACCGAAGCCAACTCGAAGATCCCTGTACTCGGCATGGCCGCCGTCATCACCGAAGACGGCGGCGCAATTTCGATCGCGACCTCCGGCTATGAGCAGGGGCTCGTCGCGGCCGAGATGTCTTATGCGATCACCAACGGCAAGCCGCCCAAGGAAATCCCGGTCAAATCGACCGAGCAATACCTGATTGGCGTACGCAAATCGGCGCTGGACCGGCGCGGCATCGCTCCTCCGTCGATCTACGAAGCGTTCGCGCGTGCGACCAATAATTTTTATAAATAATTTTTTCGCGGCATTTTGCGAAAATCATTCTGACTCCCTCTGACAAAGAGAAAAAATCTCTGATTATGATTTGTTGCCTGGATTTCGACGGCGTGCTGTGCGACAGTATCGATGAATGTTTTGTAGTCGGCTATAACGCCTGCTACCGGCGTGACATCGACGTCCCGGCGCAGGCGCCGTCCGATCTGCACCGATACTTTGTGCGCCATCGCTACCTGGTCGGTCCGGCCGAGGATTTTTTCCTGTTGTTCCATGCATTTGAAAGCGGCGCCGCTGAGCTCGACCGCGCAAGCTATGCGCAACTGCAAGCTTCGACCACGCAGGAGCGCGCCGAATTCGGCAAAAAATTTTTTGCACAGCGCAGCCGACAAAAGGAAAACACAGCGCAATGGCTGGCGCTGCACCGCATGTATGAGGAAAGCAGGGCGGTGCTGCAGGATGATTTTCCTGCCTTTTATGTCGTCACCACCAAAGATCGGGAATCGGTTGAATTGCTGGCTGCGTATCACGGTTATCGGCACAAGCTGAAGGGAATATATTCAAAGGAAGTGTCGACCGACAAGCGCGTATCGCTGCAGAGGCTGTTCGACGAGAACGGGGTCGACCCCGCCAAGCAACGCGTGGTATTCGTCGACGACAACCGGCATCATCTCGAACAGGTAGAGTCGTTGGGAATAGAAACATGCCTGGCGGGTTGGGGATATGCCGATCCGCTGCCGGAACGGGAGTTTCGCGTGATTCGTTCGCTGGACGAAATCGTCCGCGATGCGGCAGCGCGATAAAAAAGCCATCAGGGGAAGAGGGTGAAAAGACTAAAAATCGGCATCAACGGATTCGGACGCATAGGCCGCGCCATATTCCGCATCAGCCGCAAGTATGATGTATTCGACGTAGTCGCGATCAACGACCTCAATCCTGATCTGGCCAATCTTGCTTATCTGTTGCGCTATGATTCCGTGCACGGTCCTTTTTCCGGTAGCGTGATTGCCGATGCCGGAACACTGGTAGTCGACGGAAGCGCAATCGCGGTTCACCAGCAAGCGCATATGCTGGACGTCCCTTGGCAGGATCATGCAGTCGATGTCTTGATCGACGCCAGCAATTGCGGAGAAAGCCTTGCCACGATGTCCGAAAATCGGGACGTGGTTGGGCATTACATCCGCACCCACGCGGCGTATGGCGTGGCGAACGTCAAAACGCTGGTGTTCGGAGTCAATGAAACAGAATTCGATCCGCCGGCCGATACTCTGATTTCCGCCAGTATCTGCGACACGATCGCACTCGCCCCCTTGATCAAACTGCTGGAGCAGCATTACGGCATCGAATCGGGCTTTCTGACCACGTTGCATCCCTGGCTGTCAGACCAGCATTTGCATGATGGGCCAGCCGTTGCATCGCGGATGCTCGACGGCTTGGATTCGCACTATGCATTGGGACGCTCCGCGGTCAACAATCTGATCCCGAAGTCGACCTCAGCGGTGCTTGCCGCCGACGCGGTGTTTCCCGGCCTGTCGGAAAAACTTGAATCGTTTTCCTATCGTGTGCCGACCAATATCGTTTCGAGTGCGGTGCTCAACCTGACGCTTGCGGGCAAGGCCAAACAGGCCGAACTGATCGAGATGTTTTACCGTTTCGAGTGCGAACAGAAATGGAAAATCATCACCAACTGCACCGAGCCCAAGGTGTCGCTTGACTATGCCGGCTGCGAGTTTTCAGTCGCGATCGACCAGCGCTGGACTATCGTCAAGAATGGGCGCAACCTGCGCCTGGTCTACTGGTATGACAACGAGTGGGGCTATAGCTCGCGGGTGGTGGACTTGGTCAAACTCATCGGAATGAGCACATAGTCTCGCTGAGCTTTCCATCGCCGGCAGCAGGTGGGCTTGGCCGTGGTGTTTGTCGCCGCATGGCTCGCCATGCGGCATCTTCCTCCTGGCAGGGCGCACATAGGCCGCCACGCCTATGTCGTTGCGAGAGCGGATTAAGGAAGTGACGCCTTGTAAGGCGTCACCGTTACCCAGGCGCGGAGCGTGCTCAGCGAATTCCCTGCTTCACCCTGCGGTTGTTCGCAGGCAAACGGCATGCCGTTTTAAACTCCCGCTCACCCCTCGGTACACCCTTGTCAATCGAAAAAGAACCCTCGATTTTCCTGTCGCGTTTTTTACGAGGATTGGTGTTGCAACATCATGCCGCCCGACGCTTCTATGCGTTGTCCATTGATCCAACGATTGTCTTCCGACAGCAAGGAAGCAATAACGCCGCCAATATCGTCCGGCACGCCGGCGCGTCCTAGAGCATTTTTAGCCCGACCGTGCGGAGTCAATGTCAGGCCGAGGAGCGGACGCGTACAGGCGTACGCCGAGCACCGGAGGCCTGAGATTGGCCCGTACGGTCAGGCTAAAAATGCTCTAGCGCAGTTTGTCCGGCGAGAGTGGTTGCCAATCGGATTTGGCGAGTCGGGATATTTGTTCTTCGCCAGTGCCTTTAGGTTTATAAAAATAATCCCGCATCTCGTCCGTGGTATATAAATTTTGTGCAAAGAGTTTCACATTATCTGGACATGATGGCAAAAATGTGCAAATCTTTGCACATAATGAACGCCCTTGAAATCATTGCGGCCATTGCCGCTCAGCGCCGTGCCCTTGGACTTACCCAAGAGGAAGTGGCCCGGCGCGCGGGTTTGAGCCGCCGCACTATCGTGGCGATCGAGGCCGGTACGCACGATATCGGCTTGAGAAAGTTATTGCGGATTCTCGATTCCCTTGGTCTGGCTCTATCGGTCAAGAGCGGCAGGCGGCGCCCAACCGAAGACGAGTTGAGCGCGATGTTCGGGGATGGCAATGAATAAAAAAGCGGGATCGAAATTCAAGCAGCTGCATATCCACTGCACGCAGGGATATAGCGGAACGCTGACGCGGGAGTCCCAATATATCTTCAACTACGCCACGGATGACGCGGCGTGCGAAATCGGCCTTACCATGCCCTTGACGCGGCACAGCTACGCGGCCAATGTGTTGCCGGGCGTATTGCGGCAAAACCTGCCGGAGGGTTTCCTGCTCAACTGGATACACGAACAGTTCGGCAAGACCATGAAGATGGACGATTTCAATATCCTCGCCTTGACCGGCAGGGAAATGATCGGCCGCGTGCGTTGCAGTCTCGACGGCAGCAAGGCAGGCGCGGCGCCCGAGCCGGAGAGCCTGTCCCAACTGCTGAGCTGGAAAGGTACGGAAGACCTGTTCGAACATCTGGCAAAAAAATATGCGCAGGGCTCCGGCATCTCCGGTGTTCAGCCCAAGGTTCTTATTTCCGCGCACCCCGACAAGGATATCGTCGAAAAAAGCGCCATCAGGGACAAGAACCTGATCGTCAAATCAGGCGGGGCCGATTATCCCGGCCTGGCCGAAAACGAATACCACTGCATGCAGATCGGCAAACTCGCAGGCCTGGACGCGCCGGCGTTCTGGCTTTCGGAAAATCGCGAATTGTTCATCGTCGAGCGCTTCGACATCGATACGGACGGCAACTATCTCGGCTTCGAGGACATGACCGCCTTGACCGGCCGCCAGAACGGACAAAAATACGAATCGAGCTATGAGACGGCCGCCAAGGTAGTCGACACTTTCGCCAGTCCGCAATATACGACGGCCTCGCTGGTGGAACTATTCAAGTCCATCGTGCTGTCGGTGGCGCTGCGCAACGGCGATGCGCACCTGAAGAATTTCGGTTTGCTCTATACCACGCCGCAGACGGAAGATGTGCGGCTGTCGCCGCTCTACGACATCGTCAATACGACTTGCTATCTCCCGAAAGACGTGCTGGCGCTCAGCATGCAGAAGACGAAAACCTGGCCGGCACGAAACGCACTGATCGAATTCGGCAAGCGTCACTGCAAGATCGATCATCCAGGTGAAATCATCGACCGCATCGCGGAAACCGCGCAGGCGTACCGGCCCGCGATCGAGCCGGGCAGGGTCTGGGATGCGATGCAAACACAGATCCGGATCGGCTGCCACAGCATCGGCGCGTGAGAAAACAGAATCATCCGGTTTTTTATGCGGATGGCCTGGTTTTCGCCTCTTAATTGCGTCGTCCCCATTGGGCGGTGTGGGCGCATTCGACCGGTCCGACCAATTCCGGCACTTGTGCTTGCTGGATCGTCCAGTCTGGAAACAGAGCGCGCTTGGCCCGTGAATGTATGCCATCGGCCACTACGTACATGTCCGCCCCGACGCGCGCAGCGGATGCCATGTGCGCCGCTCGCACCTGTCCCGCCGGGCCGAACTCCAGGCGCTCCAATTTGGCGTCGCAAAAGTGCCGCCGGCTCTGGACGAACTGCGAGCGCAAACTGCATACGAGTGAGCAGTTCATGGTGTTCGCATTCTGTTGCTCTTGTTGAAAATACAATAAAAGATTCTAAGTGGAATCCACAATTGATGTCCTGATAATGCAATATAAGAATGGTTGGGTTGATCGGAAGCAATGGGCTTCAAGGGAAACATGCGGTGCTTGCTCTTACCATTAACCAGAACCAGAACCAGAACCAGAACCCAGGAGACCTATAATGAAAATACCTCTGAAAAAACTCTCTGCAAGCCTCATGCTGGCGTGCATGCCGCTGGTGGTGCACGCCGCGACCGAGTGGCGCGTCAAAGCGTCCGGCAGTTCCAGCACGCGCAACTCGCTGCAGCTTTCCGTGCCGGTGGGCACGCCGTGCGAACCGGAGCAGGTCTATCAAAGTGCATCGGGCGCCACGAAGTATCACCTGGTGACGATCACAAACGCGCAGGGCACGGTAAAACTGCCCTTCGAGTGTGTCGCGGTGACGCCGCCACCGAAGGTGGTCTTGACCGCCAGCCCCACCTCGATATCGAGCGGCGGCTCGACCAACTTGACATGGTCCTCCACGGATGCGACGGCGTGCAATGCTTCCGGCGCCTGGTCCGGCGCCAAGACTACCGCCGGGATGCAATCGCTGGCCGGGTTGACGGCGACCAGTACGTTTTCCCTGGCCTGTACCGGAGCGGGCGGCACCACCAGCGCTTCAACGACAGTGATGGTCGTCGCCGCTCCGCCGCCGTCGGACACCACACCGCCGATACGCGCCAACGGCTCTCCCTCGGGCGCTCTGCCGGTCGGAACGAGCAGCGCAAGCGTCAGCTTGACTACCAACGAGAATGCCACCTGCCGCTATGCGACTGGCGCCGGCGTCGGCTACGACGCGATGAGCGGAAGCTTTTCTCAAACCGGGACGACCACGCATGCGGCGCAGATCGGCAATTTGAGCGCCGGACAAAGCTATGAATTTTATGTGCGGTGCCGCGACAGCGCAGGTAATGTCAATCAGGACGATTTCCGCATTGCCTTCAGCGTGAGTGCCGCGGCTTACCCGCTCTCGGTGACGCTGTCGGGTTCGGGGTCGGTCACGTCGAGTCCGGCCGGCATCAACTGCGCCACGGCTTGCAGCGCGAACTATCCAGCCAATACCAGCGTGACGCTGACGGCCACGCCTGCCGCCGGCTCTACCTTCACCGGGTGGTCCGGCGCCTGCTCCGGCACAGGGACTTGTATGGTGTCGATGACGCAAGCCCGTTCGGTCGGTGCCGTTTTTTCTGCGGCTGCCGGACATACTTATTACGTAGCCACCACCGGCAACGACACCACCGGTGACGGCAGCGCGGCCAAGCCGTTCAAAACCATCGGGGCAGGCCTTAACAAGATTGCCAGCGGCGACACGCTGATCGTGAAGGCCGGCATCTACCAGGACAAGGCAAACTTCATCAATCCGCGCATCAACAAGATCCCCAACGGCGCGCCGGGCAAGTACACCACCATCATGGCGGAGACGCCGTACTCGGTGCGCATCAAGAACACGACCCAGCTCGACTACTACGACAACCTGGTGCTGCTCGAAGGCAGCTATGTCCGGGTCGACGGCTTCATCTTTGAGCAGACCGACAGCCAGTACCCGCCAACGGTGGGCTCGATGGCTGGCGATCACAACCAGATTACCCGCACCATATACAAACGCGTGGGACGCACCGAAAACTACGGCGGCTGGTTCTGGATGGGTGGCACCGATAACCTGCTCGAGGACTGCGCGGGCGTCGGTTCGGCGCGCTACGGCTTCGCCATCGGCGGGCCGAGCGACGTCGCGAAGCGCCTGATCGTCCGCCGTTGCGTCGGCCGCTTCGACTACTCGATCTCCACCGAGCCGAAAGCCACCTTCAACGTCTACGGCAACGACAACGGCAATACCGAAGTCCGCGACATCCTGCTGCAGAACTGCATTGCGGTGGATGGCCACAAGGGGCCGACCACCGGCGACGTGACTTACGGCGCATTCTACTTCCCGAAGAATCCGGTGAACGTCACGCTGCAGGGCAACATCGCGCTCAACGTCGATTCCGAATACGCCGATTTCTTCATCAAGGAGATGTTAGGCGACAACATTCAGTTGGTGAATTCGGTCTCCTGGGGCTCCGGTGCGCCTTCCGGTTTACGGGTTAACGGCGCCAGCAACGGCACGTCGTTCGGCATCAATCACGTTACGGTCGGTGGCCATCCGTATGCCTATTACAACAAGGACCAGGCCAGCACTCGCAAGCTGACCAACTCCCTGTTCGTCAACAACTTGGCGCTGTCCGAGGGTAGCGACGCCGAATGGACCACGATCACCAACAACGGTTTTTTCCCGGCGACGCAGAGCAAAGGCTTGGCTGCCATCGCCTTGGCGAACTCCCCGCTAAAGTACATCGTGCGGGCGGAAGCCGGTTCGGTGCTGGCCGGCAAGGCCACCGACGGCGGTGACGTCGGCGCCGACGTCACCAAGCGTTACGGCAAGAGCGGCACGCTGTGGGGCGAGGAGGGCTACGATCAGTTGACCACCGAGTTGCTGTGGCCGTGGCTGTACGAAGACCAGATCAAGACGGTGTTCGCGGAACCGAATCCCTCGCCGAGCGGCGCGATTCCGTCGACCAACGACACGACGCGGGGCTTCTCGTCAGCTACAGACGCTTTCGGCAAGCCGCAAACGCTGACCCGCTATATCTGGCAATACCTGGGCAACCAGATCCCTGCCGACATCTATGGGCACTAGTATCTCGTCTCAGGAAATGTGAAGGGTTGTAGGAAGGTCATTTGTGGCGCTGGAGAACGGGTGGTTTCTCAGGAGATACCCGGAGCCGAATGGAACGCGCCACGCCGGGTTGGCGGAGGATGAAGCCGTGGCGCTCCAGCGACTTCATCATGTTATGAATCTTGTATAGTGACACCATGCGCGGGAGAATCCGCGCAGGAACAAGAAGTACAACGATCTTTGCGGGTTATGGCCGGAGCGCTCCAGCTTTGTTCATCCCCTGCAAAAAAGAGGGAGTGCCTCTCCTTGCATCGCATCAGCTTGCTGCGACTAAACAAATATTGCACTTCGTCAAAGCCGCGATCATCCGTCGCTCAAATCAGGGCCGTGCCCCGGCGGTTTTCGTGTTGAACGTCTATGCTTATATAAACCGTGAACTCCAAAATAGCGGAGCACAGGTTCTGGTTCATTCCAGTTTTTTATCAACATGGGTTGATGCGGCAACTGCTCGATCTTGCAATCGTGGACATACTCATTATTCTCGGGTTGATTCTCTTGAACGGCATTTTTTCCATGTCTGAAATCGCCGTCATTTCATCGAAACGCATCCGCTTGCAAAAGCTGTCCGAAAGCGGCAATCGTGGCGCGCAGGCAAGCATCGAGCTTTCAGACAACCCTAGCCGCTTTCTTTCCACGATTCAAATCGGCATTACCTTCATCGGCATTTTCATTGGCGCCTACGGTGAGGCCTCATTGGTCGGGCAGTTGACCCCGCAACTTGCCGGATTGCCTGTGGTCGGCGCGTACGCGAGCAAGGCCGCATTGGTGATCGTGGTTACGGGGATTACGTTTTCTTCGCTCGTCCTGGGGGAATTGGTGCCCAAGCGCATCGGATTGCAATATCCTGAATCGATCGCCTCGGTTGTTGCCGGCCCCATGCAGTGGCTGTCGCGCTTGATAGGCCCCTTGGTCAAGGGGCTGACAGCGATGACCGAATGCATATTGCGTGTGCTCGGCATGCATCATGCCAGGAACGTGGCGGTGACCGAAGAAGAAATCACCGGTTTGTTGAGAGAGGGGACCGACGCCGGCTTGTTCGAGAAGACGGAGCACGATATCGTGTCGCGCGCCCTGCGCCTGGATGACCTTCGTGTCGCCGCTTTGATGACGCCACGCATGGATGTCGATTTCGTGGATCTGGAAGATCCGATTGAACACAACCTGATGAAAATCGCCAAGAGCGCCTATAGCCGCTTTCCTGTGACCAAAGGCGGTCTTTCCAATGTGATCGGCATCGTCCATGCCGGCAGCCTGTTTGAGCAGGCCCTTCACGGCCAATCGATCCAAAGCATCAACATCGCGCGCGCCACCAAACCCCCTTTATTTGTTCCGGAAACCATCAGCGCCATGCAGCTATTGGAGACGCTGAAGAAGAATCGGGCAGAGCTCGCACTGGTGGTCGACGAGTATGGAGAAATCGAAGGACTGGTCACCTTGAGCGATGTGCTGGGGGCCTTGGTGGGGGATGTGTCGGTAGTTGATGCGGAGCAGGAAGCCGATGCCGTGCGCCGCGAGGAAGGTTCCTGGCTGATCGATGCCGGCATGTCCTTTGACCGCTTCCGCGAAGTGTTCGAAACCGATGTACGCTTTCCGGAAGAAAGCTCGGGAACCTACCATACCCTGGCGGGTTTTGTGCTGATGCAACTGGGGCACATACCGAAGATTTCAGAGCATTTCGAGTGGGAGGGCTATTGCATCGAGGTCGTGGATATGGATCGTAATCGAATCGACCGGTTGCTGATCAAGAAGCTCGAATCTGCCGAAAACGAATCATTGGAGGGCGAGTAAGAGCCCTTGGATGTAGCACGTCATTCATCCCATCTTTCGTCGTGGCCGGCACGCGACGGGCATACATGGGAACAGGAACCTCCCCCTCGGGGTGGGTGTGCTGGCTCGCTTTCCGCTCTGTTTACCTGGATTTTTCGATGCCCAGCCGCTAAAAGATGTATGCCAATTTTGGTATTTAATTTTGTTGAACTTGATTTGGGTATATTAAATTTTTTTATTTAACAAAATATATGGAACAAATATTTATATGTATCAAATACAATCAAATTAAGTTCTTTTTGGGAAAGTGCCGTTCTCCTGAACTGTTTTGCGGGTAATGCCGAAATCTTGTCGATTGCTGTTAAAAATAGGGACGCCAAATGCTGAATGTTGACGACTACATATTCGGGAATGAACTGCTGCACAAGCGTCTGTGCGTCACCGCGGAAATCCTTGGAGAGCTGGTGCTGCACGCGCCACGTTCGCTGAACATCGAGCGCATGGCTCGCTATACAGGACATTCAGAGAAGGAGCTGACCAAGCTATGCCGCAGCCTGGGGCGCGCCGGCTTATTGCAGCGCGACCCGACCGTCGATAGCGAGTGGAGGCTCGCTTGCGACCCGAGCGAGGTAACGCTGGAGGATGTTTTCCGCAGTCTTATCGCACGTCAGCCGCGCTGCAATAAACAAACTGCAGCCTCCTTGGAGAGCGGCTGTCCGCAGAGCGAGGTCAACTTGCTGATGATGCAAGCCACGATGGGAATCAATCAGAGCGTCTACACCTACTTGCGCCAGTTCTCGCTTGACCGCATCAAAGTCAGCACGAACAGCATGCTTTCACCGAACAATCGATTTTTCCCCCAACGCGGTAAGGGCGAGTTGCGTGAAGTCGCGATCTGGGAGTGAACCGCCAATTTTCCCTGCCCGGAAAACCGGACAGGAAGATGTTGCAGTGCCTTTTTAAAACTAATCCAATTGGAGATGTCATGAATAAACGTATTTCGCTCGTTTGGGCAAGCTGTGGGGTCGCGCTGGCAGCGGCTCCGGTTCTGTGTTCCGCAGCCGGAGAGCAAGTTGTCAAGATCGGCTTCAGCAGTCCGCTGACCGGAGCGCAGGCACCGGCAGGGAAGGACAATCAGCGCGGCGTCCAAATGGCGATCGACGAGCTCAACAAAAAGGGCATTGTCGTCGGCGGCAACAAGATCCGATTCGAATTGCTGTCCGAAGATGATCAGGCCGATCCCAAGTCCGGGGTGCAAGTTGCGCAAAAGCTGGTCGATGCCGGCGTCAAGGCGGTGGTCGGCCCTTACAACTCGGGCGTTACGATTCCGGCTTCCAAGGTATATAACGACGCCGGCATCGTGATGGCGACGGTGGGGTCGAATCCGAAAATCACCTTGCAAGGTTATCCCTATGTGTATCGGATCGGCGCCAGCGACAGCCAGTTGGGCGGCAAGATGGCGCAGTACGCGGCCAAGGAAATCAAACTGAAAAAAGTCGCGGTGATTGACGACCGCACCGCATACGGCCAAGGCGTGGCGGAAGAATTCATCAAGGCTGCGAAGAGCGGCGGTGCCGAAATCATCAGTCGTGAATACACCAATGACAAAGCGACCGATTTCAATGCCATCCTCACCTCGATCAAGGCGAAAAATCCGGACGGCGTATTCTACGGCGGTTATTTCCCTCAAGCCGCAGCAATGAAGCGCCAGATGCGTCAACTGGAGATCAATGCCTACCTGATGGGCGGCGATGCGATCTGCGATGCGGAAATGGGCAAGCTTGGCGGCGACGCAATCGATGCGAAGGTGTACTGCACCCAAGGCGGTTCGATGCTGGAAGCGCAAACCTCGGGCAAGACATTTTCCGCCAACTTCCAGAAGCTCTACAACGTCAAGCCGATGACCTATGCGGTGTCGTTCTATGACGGCATGATGCTGATCGCCGAAGCGATGAAGAAAGCAAATTCCGTCGAGCCAAAGCAGTATGCGCCGGCACTGTCGGCGATCAAGTACCAGGGCGTAGCCGGCACTTACGAGTTCGACAGCAACCACGACCTGAAGAGTTCGCCGGTCACAGTCTATCAATTCAAAGGAGGCGAGCCTCGCCCGCTGACCAGCTACTAAGAGATCGAGCAAAAGTAAGTTGCACAATTTTGCCAAGGGAATGATTCCAGAGATTTCTGTAATTGCCGGCACTCCGAGTCGGTCCCGGAGAATGCCGGGGCCAGTGGCTTTTGCGACCTATGTTGCAGTTCTCATTTTGCCGACGGTCCGCAGTGAATGAAGACGTTGCGGCTCTATGTGCGCTGGACGACGTTTGCAAGGTTGCGGACGCGCCAATAGAAACGTCGATGGAGATCCTTAATAGGCTGTTTCGATCATTTCTTCCCTAAGGTTGCGCCAGCTGCAAGGCTGGCGTTTTTTTATTTTTTTAAGGAGAAGGAAAAATGATCATTCATCAACAGGCAGGCAAATCCGGCAATCGCGCGCAGTAGCGTGCGTCTCTTCCGCCTTCGCATCGTCAATCTTGCGTGGTTGACCGGGGCGGGGTGCATCCTGCAAACCGTCCAGGCGCAGGTTGATGCATCGCTAGTGTCCTGTTCCGTAAATTCGTTGCATAAAAGATGACGAGAATCGCGCCGATTTCGTTGGATAAAAGCGGCGCATCATTTACTCGTGGAAAAACAAGGCCAGACATAGCCGGTGCTTGGATCGCCCCACATTTGAAAAATGCTTTCTTCATCCATGAAAGCAAGAAGTTTGATAAAAACCGCAATTAACGAGACCTTGAATGGTCATAGTTAAAGGAGGACTGTAAGCCTTCATTTCAAAATGGGGGCGACATTATTACAAGGAATATCCAATGATGCGCAAGACTATCGGCTACTTGAGAGCAGCCGGAGAATTGAGGCGTTCCCTTTTCGCCAGATACGTTTTCATTGCAGGCATTTACTTTGTCATTGCAAAATTTTCCAATTACGTACTCATCCCGCCTGGAAACGCAAGCCCAATTTGGCCGCCGGCAGCAGTCGGATTGTGCACATGCATGGTATGGGGCATCCGCATGGCGCCGACAATCTGGGTCGGCGCCACAATTGCCAATTTGACGACACAAGTATCGTTGCCCACGGCTACTATTATCGGCCTGGGCAACATGGGCGAGGCTGTCGCCGCCGCCTTGCTGATTCAACGCCTGATCGGCTCGTCGCTGGTTTTTTCCCGAAGCGAGAATGTCATCCATTTTGCCGTCATTGCAGCAGTAAGCGCGCTCATTGCCGCAACCAATGGTGTTGGCGTCCTGGTATTGCAAGGCTACATCAGTGAAACCGCAATTGCGCAAAATTGGCTGACATGGTGGCTGGGCGATGCCACCGGCATCGTTATTGTTGCGCCGGTGATTCTGACGTGGCGCCACCGGTTTATGGCAACGCGGTCCTTATCGCGAAATCTGGAAGCCGCGATTTTCATCTTGATGCTGATCGGCGTCACTCATTGGGTTTTCAGCACGCCCCTGGAGTCGTGGGCAAGGCCTTACCTGACGCTGCTGTTCATTATCTGGGCGGCTTTCCGATTCAGTATGGCGGGCGTCGCAAGGACGGTTCTCATTATCGCGGTAGTTGCCATATGGAACACCCTCATGGGACGCGGCGCCTTCAGTACGCATGACATATTCGAGTCCCTGTTGCTGCTCCAAATCTTCTTGAGCATTATTGGCGTTGTCGGGCTTGCGCTGGTTGCCGCCCTGGAACAAAGAAGGCAATCGGAGGTAGCGTTACGAGAAGAGCGGGACATGCTTCAAGATCGGGTTAAGCAACGTACTGCCGCATTGGTTGAGGAACTCGAAGAAGTTCGGCGCCTGGAGCAAGTTGTCCTGAATCGCGAGCACCAATTGGCTGAGTCGCAACGTCTCGCTCGCCTGGGCAGCTGGCAATGGGACATTATTCCAAACGTAGTGACGTGGTCGGCGGAGCTCTATCGGGTATTTGGCATCGGCGAGGGTGAATTTGCCGGCACCTTCGAGCAATACCTGGAGTGCATTCATCCCGAGGATCGGGACATGGTCCGGCAAGCTATCCAAAACGCCGTTCTCAACCATGAACCATACAATTTTCGGCACCGCGTCATCACGCCATCCGATACGGTGAAAACCGTCATATGCTACGGCGCTGTGATTGTGGATGCAACCGGAGCGGTCGTGCGCATGTATGGCACTGCCCAGGATATAACAGAACAGGCTGCCACGGAGGCCCTGCTGCGCGATGCGGAAAAGCGATTCAGGGATGTCGTCGAATATGCACCTGACGCGATGATCGTTATCAATAAAGACGGGGAAATCGTGATGATGAATTCCCAAACCGAAAATTTGTTCGGCTATTCGCGTCAGGAGCTATTGGGCAAGGAAATCGAAGTGCTGATACCAATGCGTTTCAGAAAACGCCATGCTATTTACCGAAAGAGCTACTTTCACAAGCCTGAAATTCGGCGGATGGGAATGGGCCTGGAATTATCGGGGCATCGCAAGGATGGATCAGAATTTCCTGTTGAGATCTGTCTAAGCCCGCTTGAAACAGCCGAAGGATTGCTGACCTCCAGCACCATCCGAGACATTACTGAACGCAAACAAACCGAACAGACTTTGCACCTGGCAGCGAAGGTATTCGAAACCAGCAGAGAGGGCATTTTGATTGCCGATCAGGATCGCCACATCCTGACAGTGAATAAAGCGTGTACTGAAATCACCGGCTATTCGGAACAGCAGATCATTGGCGGCGCGACGAATACCCTGCAGTCCGAATTGTTAGGGGATGACTCATATGAACACGTATGGCAGAAGATAGATGAAACGGGGCACTGGGAAGGCGAAGTGACAAGGAGAAAAAGTAATGGCCAATCCTACACGGCGTGGGTATCAATCACTGCTATCCGGAGCGGGACAGCCACCACCAACTACATTGGGATATTTTCCGATATATCGGAACGGAAAGAGGCCCAATCGCGCATTCAGTTCATGGCAGAGCACGATTTCCTGACACGATTGCCAAGCAGGGCGCTTTTGCTGGATCGCCTTGAGCAAGGCATAGCTTCTGCTCTGCGAAATGGATCTCAGCTGGCTGTATTGTTTCTGGACCTGGATCGATTCAAGAATGTGAACGATTCGTTGGGGCACAACGTTGGCGACAGGCTTCTACAGGAAGTGGCGCAACGCCTTCAAAAATGCGTCCGCAGCGTCGATACCATCAGCCGGCAAGGGGGGGATGAATTCGTGGTTATCCTTGTCGAGATCGGTAATATGCCCCAGGTTGCCCATATTGCCGCCAGCATCATGGCTGCGGTTGCACAGCCCTATCGTATCGAGGGATATGAAATCAATCTGACCACCAGTATCGGCGTCAGCATGTATCCGAGTGATGGGGCCGACATCGATACGCTGATAAAAAACGCAGATGTCGCGATGTATCATGCAAAGGAAAGCGGGCGCAACGATTTTCGATTCTTCAGCAAGGAGATGAACACAAAAATTGGCGAACGTCTCGCGCTTGAAAACAGTTTGCGCAAAGCATTAGATAGAAATGAATTTGTGTTGTACTACCAGCCTCAAATGGAATGCATGAGCGGCAGGACGGTCGGTGCGGAAGCGCTGATCCGCTGGCGGCATCCAGACGACGGGTTATTGTTGCCAGCGCGTTTTATTTCCGTCGCCGAGGACTGCGGACTCATTGCTCCCATCGGCGCCTGGGCATTGCGCTCTGCATGCAGACAGGCAAAAACATGGATCGACAAAGGCTATCCCCTCATAATTTCGGTCAATGTTTCCGTTGCTCAGTTCCGGCAAAAAGATCTGGTGCAGAACGTTTTAAGCGCGTTGAAATTAGCCGATCTGGCGCCAGGCTATCTTGAACTGGAGGTCACTGAAAGCATCCTTGCGGAGGATGTTCATGATGCCCTTAATACGTTAACGTCATTAAGAAATATTGGCGTCCGGGTGGCGATCGATGATTTTGGGACCGGTTACTCCAGCCTGAGTTATCTCAAGCGTTTTACCATAGATAAACTAAAAATCGATCAGTCCTTTGTCCGCGACATAATGACTAACCAAAGCGACGCTGAAATTACGAGCGCCATCATTGCCATGGCGAAAAACCTGAGAGTCCGTGTTATTGCGGAAGGCGTGGAAACGAAAGCGCAATTGCAATTTCTGGAGTCACGTGGCTGCGATGAATTTCAAGGATACTATTTGAGCGAAGCGCTCGCTTCCTCCGATTTTTCCAAATTCGATTTTCGGCGGCACCCTTAATGCCAGCAATTGCTACTACGCTGCAGCCGGTCCGATAGAAATCTCTCTGAGCGGAGAACCGCGTGTGCGCAGCAACCAGCGGGATTGGAGCGAGGCGGTGCAGGGAGCGGGACAGGGTGCATGGCAGAACCCTGAAAGCGAACGCCACATACGCACGCAAAGTCATCGGACGCGATCTCTTCTGGACAAAAAATGCCCGATGCATAGGCGCACCGGGCAAAATACGACGGAGACCGGCTCAGGGAGTGACGCCGGCCTGCCGTTTGGAATTATATATTGAGCAACGCGCTGTTGACAAAGGGTCATGCTCCGCAATCGTGGGCGCATCAGCAACACAAATTCATCAGGTCCGTCACGCAGATGCCAGTAGCCTGATGGAGGCGCCTATAAAAGCGCGAGGGCAAGTCTAGAAAACGGTGCCAGGCCTACTGCCTACTGGGCAATCACTATCATATGCTGATAGAAATTGAACGGGGTCTATACGCAGCGCTTCAATCGGAAGCATGGGCGCGTGGGGCATGCATTCCAACGGCGCTTCAAGGCGATTCTGGTGGAGCGGGACCGTTATCTGCTGGAGCTGTGCCCCTATGTCGTGCTAAATCCGGTCCGCGCCGGCATGGTGAAATCGGTTGAACGTTACCGCCGAAGCAGCTCCCCGACAACCATGGGTTTGATCGATGGGATGGCGTGGCTCCATACAGACTGGATACTGGCACAGTTCAGCAAATGTCGCGCGGTAGCCCGGCCGGCGGCGCTATGCCGAATTTGTGGCGCAGGGCAAAAGGCTTCCGTCCCCATGGCCAGCGGTAAGAGGGCAGGCGCTATTGGACTCGGCGATTTCGTCGAAAAAATGCGTCCTCTGCTGATAACAACGATGAATTAAAGAAAATCTCACGTGCGCAACAGTTTTTGCATGGCGGCGATGTAATGTGCGACGCTGCCACCATCAAGGCGGCCGGCGGTGTGGCCGACGGCAATTTTTATTGCACGGCACATTTATCAGGCGATTGGCGGGCAATTGGTTGAGCAGCGCGGGTTTCGCTAGTCTGTGCACTTGATAATACGGGGTGCAATACGGAAAAGGGAGGGCGAGAATGCATCGCATAAGCTGATCTTCAGTGGGCGGCTCGACCGTAATTCTGCTCGGTTTTGCAGCCCGGCATACGTCCTGATTTTAACCGTCTAGGATTATTCAGCCTTCATATCAGGGGAAAAAGTCCGCGAAGAAAGCGGCAACCCGCCAGCAGAATCGCGACTGAAATATCGCCGAAATTATGAAACGCACAGCCACTCAAGCCACAACCGCGATAGCGGCGTGATTTTTCAAAAAAGTTCCATAAAAATTCACAATATTTGAAACTAAATGTATTTCATGGTATTCTCCGTGCGGTTTTGTTAATTGTTGAATTGGCAATATGCAATGTGAAGCCCTTGCTTTTTTGAAGGTGGCTTTAGTTGCAAGGTGTTTTGCATCTCGGTTGCCTTCAAGAAATCACGTCTGTGCAAAGACAGGCAGCAATGCTCTGAATATTCCAGCGATTCAGTCGGGCAGCATCTGCCTTCAGTGGCCGATATACCAATTTTTCCTTCGGCCGCGATCATTCAAGTAGAGGATATGTATGCGTATCGGTGTAAAACTGCGGCAGCATTGCTGTGGCTTCCTTATTGCGGCAATTGGCGCCTTCGCCCTGTTCGCCTTCTTATTTCCGCAGATTGGCAAGGCGGCCGATTTAACTGTGCCGGCTCGCCAGATCAAGATTGGCTGGGTAACCAATTTGTCTGCACCGGGAATGGTCTTTTCAGACCCTGCATCTGCCTGCAAGTCCTGGCCGTCCTATGAAACCAAGCCGCCGACTCAGGTTGCTTACAATTACGTTTTTTTGGAGGTGAAACCTGGCTCCAGTCCTGATGGCATGACTTGCCTCACCCAAATGGTACGCGCCGATACTGGCGAGCCTTATCTGGATCCTTTCGATGTCGGTTCCGTAGAGGCAATTTATAACTACATATGCGACGCTCCGTTTGTACGTCAAACGGCGACCATATGCGTGCTTCCACCTGATAAAAATCTTGGCAAATCCTGCCCCTCGTGCGGCAATCCAATTAATCCTGCGACAGGCAACAAATTCCAGATCGAAACAGACTTCCGAGGAAATGGCCCCTTTCCACTGGAATTGACACGTTATTTCAACAGCGAGCGCAGCAGTGCATATATCGCCAACTCCCCCATGGTGAATTTCGGCTCCGGCGCCACGACGGAGGTGCGCAACAAAAGCTATGCGCTTGCGCCGTTCACCGTCGAACAGGCGCAAAACGATCGCAAATTGGCCACGGCGCCTGGTGTTGGATGGCGCCACAATTTCCACCGCGCCGTCGTGCTGCAATCCACCGGCCCGATCGCCACCGTTTCACGCGCCGACGGCAAGATTTATGCGTTTACCTTGATAGGCGGCGTGTGGACGCCGGATGGCGATGTCACAGGCAAACTGGTTCAGGGCGGGGATGGCGCCGGTTGGACCTATACCACCCCCGAGGATGATGTGGAGTCGTATGATGCCAACGGAAGACTGATCTCCATCAGAAATCGCGCCGGCCTCAAATATAGTTTCACCTACGGCGCCAACGGCATGCTTGGTGCGGCCACCGATTCTTTCGGCCGCAAGTTGACTTTTACGTACGACGATGGCAACCGGCTTAAGAGTCTTACCGATCCGATGGGGCACACGCTCACCTATGACTACGATGCTATCGGCAATCTCGTGTCCGTGACCTACCCGGACAACAAGGTCCGCACCTACCTGTACGAACATCCGACTTTTCCAAACGCCCTGACGGGTATTGTTGACGAGAACGGCAAGCGCTATGCCGCGTGGAATTACGACTCACAAGGCCGTGCCATTTCATCCGAGCATGCGGGCGGCGCTGAGAAGGTCACTGTGGATTACGCTTCTTCCAGCACGACAGATTCGTTGGGCGCCACCCGCAGCTATAATTTCCAGACAATCCTCAACGTTGTGAAAAGCGGTGGCGAGAGTCAGCCTGGCGGGTCCGGGAGCGTCGCGGCATCGACCACGATCACTTACGACGTCAACGGCAACGTCGCGAGCCGCACTGACTTCAACGGCAACAAGACCACCTATCTCTATGACCTGGTTCGCAATCTGGAGACGAGCCGCACGGAAGCCGTGGGCACACCCCAGGCGCGCACCATCACCACGGCATGGCACCCGACCTACCGCCTGCCGGTATCGATCACCGAACCCGGCAAGCTCACCACCATGGACTACGACGCCTCGGGCAACCTGCTGCACAAGACCATCACTGCCGATGGCAGCAGCCGTACCTGGAGCTACACCTACAACAACCTGGGCCAAGTTCTGACCGTCACCGGCCCGCGCACCGACGTGGCCGACGTCACCACCTACACCTACGACGCTCAAGGCAACTTGGCCACGGTGAAGAATGCCGCCGGCCATTTCACCACGCTGTCGAACTATGACGCCAATGGACGGGTAGGGCGCATCGTCGATGCCAACGGCTTGACCACCGACCTGCAGTACAGTCCAAGAGGCTGGCTGACGTCGAAGAACGTCGGCGGCGAGATCACCGGCTATGAATACGACGGCGTGGGCCAGTTGAAGAAAGTCACGCAGCCCGATGGCTCCACCATCACCTACACCTACGACGACGCCCATCGCTTGACCGGCATCGCCGACAGTCTGGGCAACAGCATTACCTACACGCTCGACCCGATGGGTAACCGCGTCAAGGAACAAGTCAAGGACCCCGGCGGCATGTTGGCGCGGCAAACCACTCGCGTCTATGACGCGCTCAATCGCCTACAACAAATCACGGGGGGAATGTAATGATGCCTCAAGCTTTCACACTGCGCGCTGTCGCCAGCGCTATTCTGCTCGGATGGTGCGGCCTCGCTGCTGCCCAGACGCAAAACACCACCTACAACTATGAATATGACGCCAACGGCAACCGCATCAAGGTCACCGATCCGCTGAACCATGTCACGACCAACCAGTACGATGCGCTCAACCGGCTGGTGCGCGTCACCGATCCCAACAACGGCTTGACTCAATACGGCTACAACGCGCTTGATCAACTGACCAGCGTCACCGACCCGCGCAACCTGGTCACTACCTACACTATCGACGGCCTGGGCAACCAGACAGCGTTAAGCAGCCCCGACACCGGCAATACCTTCAAGACCTACGACCAAGCCGGCAACCTCAAGACCAGCACCGACGCCAAAGGCCAAATCACCAACTATCAATACGACGTATTGAACCGCGTCACCCGTATCGCCTATGCCGACGGCAACACGATCGACTACCAATACGACCAGGGACTCAACGGCCTCGGCCACCTGAGTCAGATCAGCGATGCGACCGGCGTCATCCAATACATCTACAATCAGCACGGCCGCGTCATCAGCGAACGGCGCACCATCGCCGGCCAGCCATACATCACCGACTATCGCTACGACGCCGCAGGGCGTTTGTCCGGCATCCAGTACCCCAGCGGCCGCACCATCGATTACACCCGCGACGCCCTGGGTCGTATCGCGCAGATCAGCACTACCAAGGACGGCGTCACGCAGCCGATCGTCACGCAGGTGAATTACCAGCCCTTCGGCCCGGCAGCTACCGTTACCTATGGCAATGGGCAAAGCTATGCGCGCAGCTATGATCTCGACGGCCGCACCGTCAGCTACACCCTCAACAACCAAGCCTACGCGATCAGCTACGACGCCGCCAGCCGCATCATCGCCATCAACGATCCGCAGAATGCCGCCAACAGCACCAGCTACGGCTACGACCCGCTCGACCGCCTGACCAGCGCAGTCAAGGCCGGCGCCAGCCAGGGCTATGGCTATGATCCTGTCGGTAACCGCATCAACAGCAGCAACGGCGCGGCCAGCACCGGCTATGCCTACAGCAGCACCAGCAACCGCCTGACCGGCATCACCGGCAGCGGCGCCGCCGTGATCGCCACCGACGCCAACGGCAGCATCACCGCCAAGGGTAGCAACCAGTTCACCTATGATGCGCGCGGCCGGATGGTTTCCGCCGCCACCGCAAGCGGCACGGTGCAATACCAGGTCAACGGCCTGGGCCAGCGCGTGCAAAAGATTGCGCCTACCGGGAGCACCGTGTTCCATTACGACATCAGCGGCAAGCTGATCGCCGAAACCAACGGGCAAGCGGGCAATGGCGCCAGCGTCGAGTATGTCTACCTCAATGACATGCCGGTCGCGGTGCTGAAGTAATGACGCAGCCGCCATCAGGGAAAACAACACAAGGCACTGCACCAGACAGTGCCATCGTCAGCAATACCGGCTTCCGCAACGACGGGCGCCAAGGCCAAGGGGAAATCGTGTCACAAATTTCATTCATTGCAGGCTGCGTCAGCGCCGCCGCAGTACGTGCACCACGCACACCACGCATCGTGCGCAAGGCGCTGCCGTCCATCGCACTGTTCGCATCGCTGCTGTCCGGAACGGCGCCGGCCCACGCGCTGACCGCGCAAACCATCACCGGCTTTGCGCCGGCCAGCCCCATCACCTACAGCGCCGGCAAAACCTTTGCCTTGAGCGCCACCGGCGGCGGCTCCGGCAACCCGGTGGTGTTTGCCTCCACCACCACCGGCATCTGCACCGTCTCCGGCAGCACCGCCACGGTCAAGAGCGCCGGCACATGCACGCTCACCGCCAACCAGGCCGGCAACGCCAGCTACAGCGTTGCCCCGACCGTGACGGCCAACGTCGTCGTCAACAAGGCCAGCCAGACCATCAGCTTCACCGCGCCGACCAGTAAAACCTTCGGCGCGGCGCCGTTCACCGTCTCGGCCACGGCCAGCTCCGGCCTGCCGGTTGCCTTCAGCTCGACCACACCGGCCGTCTGCACCGTCGCCGGCGGCACCGTGACCCTGCTCGGGGCCGGCACTTGCGGCATCGCTGCCGATCAGACCGGCAACACCAATTACCTGGCCGCCCCGCAGGTCGTGCGGTCCTTCACGGTCAACCCTGCCAGCCAAACCATCACGTTTGCCGCGCTGTCGAATAAGACCTATGGCGCGGCGCCGTTCACCGTCTCGGCCACGGCCAACTCCGGCCTGCCGGTCGCTTTCAGTTCGACCTCAGCCACCGTCTGCAGCGTCGCCGGCAGCACCGTCACCCTCCTGTCCGGCGGCACCTGCACCATCGCAGCCAACCAGGCGGGCAATGCCAACTACAAGCCGGCCACCCAGGTCACCCGTTCCTTCTCGGTCGCCAAGGCTGCCCAGACCATCAGCTTCGCCCCGCTGCCGGCCAGCAACCTCGGCACGGCGCCCTTTGCGCTCAGCGCCACCGCCTCATCCGGCTTGGCCGTCGCGTTCCAGTCCAGCACCGGCACCGTTTGCTCGGTCTCCGGCGCCACGGTGACCCTGCTTAAAACCGGCACCTGCACTATCGTCGCCAGCCAAAGCGGCAACACCAACTACAACGCCGCGCCATCGGTCAGCCAAAGCTTCAACGTCGCGGCCGCGCTCAAGCCGCAAGCCATCACCGGCTTTGCGCCAGCCACCCCGATCGTCTACGGCCCGGCGAAAACCTTTACCCTCAGCGCCACTGGCGGCGCCTCGGGCAATCCGGTCGTGTTCGGCTCGGCCACGCCTGCCGTCTGCAGCGTCAGCGGCAGTACCGCCACCGTCCAAAGCGCCGGCACCTGCACGCTGACTGCCAACCAGTCCGGCAACGCCACCTACAGCGCCGCGCCGCAAGTCGCCGCCAATGTCGTCATCACCCAGGCCAGCCAGACCATCAACTTCGGCGCTTTGGCGAACCAGCGCATCGGCGCTGCCTCCTTCACTATCAGCGCCAACGCCACTTCCGGCTTGCCGGTCAGTTTCAGTAGCGCCACCGGTTCGGTTTGTTCGCTTTCCGGCAACACCCTCACGCTGGCCGCACTGGGCACCTGCACCATCACCGCCACCCAGCCGGGCAACGTCAATTACGGCGCCGCAACCCCCGTCATCCAATCCTTCCTGGTCGGGCAGGCCGCCATCACCCTGGCCGTCGGCTATGCCCACGCCTGCGCCCTGACCAATGCCGGCGGCGTCCAATGCTGGGGCGCCAACGCCAGCGGCCAGCTCGGCGACGGCAGCACCGTCAACCGCAGCACCCCGGTCGACGTCAGCGGCCTGACCAGCGGCGCCGTCGCCATCGAAGCCGGCATCGCCCATACCTGCGCCATCACCAGCGCCGGCGCTGCCCTGTGCTGGGGCAGCAACGACGCCGGGCAACTGGGCGACGGCACCCTCAACCAAAGCAGTACCCCGCGCGCCGTCGCCGGCCTGGCCGGCAACGTCATCGCGCTCACCCTCGGCAGCCAGCACACCTGCGCACTGCTCGGCAGCGGCGCGGTGCAATGCTGGGGCAAGAACGCCGACGGCCAACTCGGCGACGGCAGCACTCTGCAGCGGCTGACCCCGGTCCCCGTGCTTGGCCTGGCCAGCGGCGTGACCGACGTGCGCGCCGGCGACAACCATACCTGCGCCGTCACCAACACCGGCGCCACCAAGTGCTGGGGCCGCAACAGCGACGGCCAGCTCGGCGACGGCAGCAGCACCAGCCGCAGCACCCCGGTCGATGTCAGCGGCGTGGCCGGTATGGCCTTGGTCGAAGGCGCCAGCCGCCACAGTTGCGCCTTGACCGGCGCAGGCGGCGTCAAGTGCTGGGGCAACAACAGTAGCGGCCAGTTGGGCAACGGCGGCACCGCCGCCAGCCTGACCCCGATCGACGTCAATGGCCTGGGCAGCAGCATCGCCGGCATCGCCGCCAGCGCCACCTCGTCCTGCGCCACCACTACAGGCGGCGGGGCCAAATGCTGGGGCGCCATCAACAGCGCGCTCGCGCCGCAAGACGTCCCCGGCTTCACCAGCGGTGTCCAGGCCATCGGCATCGGCAACGGCTACACCTGCGTGCTGACCACGGCCAGCGCGATGCAATGCTGGGGCAGCAACGGCAGCGGGCAATTGGGCGACGGCAGCACCACCAGCCGCGCCACCCCGGCCTATGTGACGGGCCTGTCCGGCGGCAAGGCCGCCAACCAGACCATCAGCTTCGCCGCCTTGCCCGGCAAGACCATCGGCAACCCGCCGTTCGCCGTCACGGCCACCGCCTCGTCGGGCTTGACGGTCACCTTCAGCTCGATCACCGGCAGCGTCTGTAGCGTGGCCGGCAACACAGTCACTCTGATCGCCACCGGCACCTGCACGATTGCCGCCAACCAGGCCGGCAATAGCAGTGTCAACGCCGCGCAGCAGGTGACGCAATCGTTCCCCGTCAACCCCGCCACGCAAACCATCACCGGCTTCGCGCCCGGCACGCCGGTGACCTACAGCAATGGCCTGAGTTTCGCGCTCAGCGCCAGCGGCGGCGGCTCGGGCAACCCGGTCGTCTTTGCCTCCACCACGCCGGCGGTCTGCACGGTGGCCGGCAATACCGCCACGGTCCTGGCGGCCGGCACCTGCACGCTGACGGCCAACCAGGCCGGCAACGCCACCTACAGCGCCGCGCCGCAAGTGACCGCCAATGTGGTCATTAATGCTGCCAGCCAGAGCATCGTGTTCAACCCATTGCCAGGCAAGAAGATGGGCGATGCTGTGTTCACCTTGAGCGCCACGGCGTCGTCAGGCTTGCCGGTCTCCTTCAGTTCCAGCACGCCGGCGGTCTGCACGGTGGCCGGCAACACCGTCACCCTGGCCGCAACGGGGACATGCACCATCGCGGCGGATCAGTCCGGCAACGGCGGCATCGCCGCTGCGTCGCAAGTGACGCAATCGTTCACGGTCGCACCCGGCACGCAAGCCATTACGGACTTTGCGCCGCCCACGCCGATCAGCTACAGCGCGGGCCAGACCTTCGCGCTGACGGCCACCGGGGGAGCATCGACCAGCCCGGTCGTGTTTGGCTCGACCACGCCGGCGGTATGCACGGTGGCGGGTAGCACGGCCAGCGTGCTGGGTGCTGGCACCTGTACGCTGACTGCAAACCAAGCGGGTGACGCCAATTACAGTGCAGCGGCGCAGGTGACGGCGACGGTGGTGATCGAGAAGATGAGCCAGAGCATTGTGTTCAACCCGCTGGTGGGCAGGAAGATGGGGGAGGCGGCGTTCGTACTCACCGCCACGGCCTCGTCGGGCTTACCGGTGAGTTTCACGTCAATGACGCCAAGTGTGTGTGCAGTGGCGAACGCTACGGTGACCCTGGTAACAGCAGGCACTTGCACGATTGCGGCGGATCAGGCGGGCAATGCGAACATTGCGCCGGCGCCGCAGGTGGTGCAGTCGTTCATGGTTGATGCGGCGACGGTGCAGGTGTATTACATCCACAGCGATCAGTTGAACACGCCGAGGCTGATCACGGACGCGAACAACAATCCGGTGTGGCAATGGGAGAACGCGGAGGCGTTCGGCGCCAATCTGCCCAACGAAAATCCCAGCAATCAAGGAGCGTTCACATTTAACCCGCGATTCCCTGGCCAGTACTTTGACCAGGAAACAGGACTGCGTTACAACTATTTTAGGAATTATGATCCGAGCACCGGGCGGTACCTGGAGTCCGATCCCATTGGGTTATTGGCCGGCGTAAATACTTACGCATATGTCGGAGGGAATCCAGTAAGTCGCATCGATCCGCTTGGCTTGAAGGGGATTATGCCCGGTGGCAGGCCTTGGGACCCTCCGATTAATGACGATGGCGTATCTTGTAAACCGTTGTTTCCACCGATGACGGTGGACGATAATGGCTGCATTGATACTGGTGGAGGGGGGCCAAAGCTTTGTTTCGGGCCTGCTGCAATTGAAGGAGCCGGTTCCGCGCTGGCTGGACTTACAACAAAGGAATTGAATGCGCTAATCGGCCCCGAGGGAGTCAATGCGTTAAGAAGCCTCTTCGGGTCAGGAATGTCTGGGGCGGAAAATGCATTAAAAAACGGTGTAACTCGTCCTCCGGGTTTGACAGATGCAGCCGCGGCTGCATACAGAGAAATGGCGAGTCGTATACTTGCCAAGTATGAGCAAACCGGTAACGAGGCTGGTATTGCACTTCAAAAAGCGAGGCTTGAAATACTAAACCGTTGTGGTTGCAAATGAAGTGCGACTTCCCAACGTTTACCGTCACAATTCTATGAAAATATTGGATCAGATTCTCCTTCGTTGGCAGGTCCAAAATGTTGGACTTATTCCGGGAAATTCAGTAAGTGAAATTGAAGCTGCATTTGCGCATTTGGGTTGCCAGGTAAGCACCGATGTTATAGCGCTTTATTCGAAAATAGGTGGCATGCATGAAATGGAAAATGATGCGTATTGGCGTCTTTGGTCATTAACTGAGATTATTGAACGTAATACAGAACAGTCGGCATACGGAATATTGTTTGCAGATCATTTAATGGATAGCTGGTGCTATCGCCTTAGGCATGAAACGGATGACCGTTCATCCGTATATATCGATTACTTCGATCCCCAAAAAACACCAGAGAAATTATTTGATGGACTCGAAGAGTTTTTTACTGCCTATGGAACAAATCCCGATTCCATATTGGGTTAAGAGTCTGTTGCGCCGGATGCCTCGTCAAACTCTCTCTTCTTCGTAAAATAAAAAAGCCACTACCTCCGGTTTCCCCGGATGCAGTGGCTTCTTCTTTTAGCCGCCCGGTTGGCGGCGCAGATCGAGGCGGTATGCCTATTCGGTCGTAATGACCAGGCACCCCCGCATGACGCGCACGCGGATGCGCGCCTGCGGCGCGAATCCGGCCTGCAGCAGCCACAAGCCGCGCAAGCGAATCCAGGGCAGGCGCGGACTGGCCTCCGGATAAAGCGTCACCGTTAAAAACCGCTCGGTAAGCGTCCATCCGCTCCACCTGGGCGGCGGCGCGCTTAGCTGGCAGACACGC
>CBIHON010000054.1:0-29665 GCA_966211965.1 uncultured Burkholderiales bacterium
ATGGCGCATCGTGTTCAGTGCCGGGCTGAGCAATTTCGAAGTGGTGAATTACACCAGGGAAGTCGCGACCGGCTTGTTCATTCTGGCGCAGCCTCAGACCGAGTAGCATGGAAAGGCCGGGGTCGGAAAATAATCGGTCATCCTTTTGCTTGCAAATTCTTTTGATTTATTGCACTATTACCTCGGACTAGATACAAAACCCCGAAAAAACATGACTTTCGCTCGCTTTTTCTTTTATTTTTACTTTAGCTATTCCAGCCAAAAGGCGGTGGAAAAGCGGTAAGCGCGCGAATAAAAGAGCCCGAACCGATTTCTAAAAAACCGCCAACGATGGCGGTTTTTTTATTCCCGAATCGAATCAATGATTGCCATCTTACTTTTGAACAGGAGAAAACATGCCGCGTACCGATGATCTACGAATCCGAGAAATGAAAGAATTGACGCCACCTTCGCACCTCATCCGCGAATTCTCTTGTTCCGAGAAGGTGGCCAGTACCGCTGCCAATTGCCGTACCGCCTTGCACCGCATCCTGCACGGCCAGGATGATCGCGTGATGGTCGTGATTGGACCTTGCTCGATCCACGACACCAAGGCCGCGATGGAATACGCGCAACGCCTTCTCAAGGAGCGTGAGCGTTTCGCCGGCGAACTGGAAATCGTGATGCGCGTGTATTTCGAAAAGCCGCGTACCACGGTCGGCTGGAAAGGCCTGATCAACGATCCCTACATGGATAACAGCTTCCGCATCAACGATGGCTTGCGTCTGGCGCGTGAACTGCTGTTGAACATCAACGAACTGGGCTTGCCGGCCGGTACCGAATTCCTCGATGTGATCAGTCCGCAATACATTGCCGATCTGATCAGCTGGGGGGCGATCGGGGCACGCACCACCGAGTCGCAGGTGCATCGGGAATTGGCTTCCGGCCTGTCCTGCCCGGTGGGTTTCAAGAACGGCACCGACGGCAACGTCAAGATCGCGGTCGACGCGATCAAGGCGGCATCGCAGCCGCATCATTTCCTCTCCGTTACCAAGGGGGGGCACTCGGCCATCGTCTCCACCAATGGCAACGAGGATTGCCATATCATCCTGCGTGGCGGCAAGGCGCCGAACTACGATGCTGCCAGCGTCGAAGCGGTATGCAAGGACATCGCCGCGAATGGGCTGGCTTCAAGGCTGATGATTGATGCCTCCCATGCCAACAGCTCGAAAAAGCCGGAGAACCAAGTGCCGGTATGCGCCGATATTGCCGGCCAGATTGCGGGCGGCGATACGCGCATCGTCGGCGTGATGATTGAATCGCATCTGGTTGGAGGCCGCCAGGATCTGATCCCCGGCAAGGAGCTGACCTATGGCCAATCGGTTACGGACGGCTGCATCGATTGGGAGGCGAGCGTCAAGGTGTTGGAAGGGCTGGCGGAAGCGGTGAAACAACGCCGTCTCAAAGACACAGACTGATCCTGCGCCTCACCGCACAGGCCGGCATAGGGGCCGCGCCTGTGTTGTGCATCTCTCTTGCTTCCTACGAATTGCACTGCACGACTAATCTTTGTGGTTTCGACCAGGCTTTGCTATAACAAAAGAGTCCCTTGTCGAAGGAGAAGATCATGCGTCGCAGACTTTATTTCATGCTGCCGGATGTTCCCAGCGCACGCGCTTTGCTCGATGCGCTTCTGCTCGCCCGGATAGAGGAGCGCCATATGCATTTCTGTGCGGAAGAGGGTGCTTTGCCGCCGGACATGCCTGAAGCGAATTTTTTGCAAAAAACCGATCTGGTGCATGGCGTCGAAAGCGGCATGCTGATCGGCGGAGGTGCAGGTTTGTTGGGCGGTATCTTGTTGGTCATGTTTCCCCCGGAGGGCATCCATTTGCAAATGGTGGCAATTCTGGTTGCCGCGATTGGCGGCTGCCTGTTTGGCGCGTGGGCCTCGGGAATGGCGGCCGCGGCCATTCCGAATTCACGGCTGAAAGCGTTTCAGGCAGGGATCGAACGAGGGCAGGTTCTGTTGATCGTCGACGTGCCTTTACGGCGCGTAGCGGAGATCGAGGAATTGGTCGCGCAGAGGTATCCGGTTGCCCGATTCGGCGGGCTGGAGCCGCACGTGCCGGTATTTCCCTAGAGCATTTTCAGCCTGACCGTGCGGAGTCAAGGTCAGGCCGAGGAGCGGACGCGTACAGGCGTACGCCGAGCACCGGAAGCCTGAGATTGGCTCGTACGGTCAGGATGAAACTGCTCTAGAGCGGTGTGACGACGTATGAAAGGGGGGCATCTCGAGCCTGCGATGCTCACCGTACTCTTCGTACGGCTGCGCTTCTCGCCCCGACACGGAAACAGCGAGAGTACCAGGATTCAAAACCGCTTGGTCAGCGTCATCTGCTGTCCTTCGCGGCGCATTTCGGTGCGGTTCAGGAAGGACATGCCGAGCAATGCAAAAGGCAGGCCGCTTTCCTGCACCACGGCGTCGACCTGGTTCAATTCGATATCGCCGACCCTGACCGTGTTGAGCTTGACGCGATACACCGGGGCGCGTCCGTTGGCCGTGTTGACATAGGCGGCTTCGCCCTGTTTGTAGTTGATGCCGAGCCGGATTGCATCGGATGACGACAGGGCAATCATGGTTGCGCCGGTATCGACCAGCATGTTCATTGCACCGCCATTGATCTGGCCGCGCGCCACGAAGTGTCCGCGGTCATCGGCTTGCAAGGTCACGCTGGCTGTGGCGCTTGGAGCAGTGCGATTGAGGTGTTCGCCTATGCCGATGATCTGGCGTTTTCCGTTTGCTTCTATCGTCGCGCTCGCCTCATCGACCGCCACCAGCTTGGTGTCCTCGATAATCGTATTCCCGACCGAATAGGTCTTGGGAGATGCGCCTTCTACCACCAGCACGGCTTTGCCGGGAAAAAGACCGATGACGCTGATATCGGCTGCTGCAGAAGACAAGGCAAACAGGGACAGAAAAAGAGCGACAGGTGTCAGGCGCATGTCCGTAAATTTGAATTTTGGAACATGTATTCTGGCACGATCGCTTCATGAATGCGCATCAGCATGTAGATTTCTTCCCACACTTCGGGCGGAAATCCTTCTCGGTTACCCCGATCATCGAGGGTGAGCTTGCGAAAATACTCATTCAATTCCTTGAAGCCCCACATCGCCTGAATCGCCTGAAATACGCGCGGATAGTCCTTTTCCAGTGATGGACCTTCCATGCGTTCCTCCACTCTTGCCCGGACCGGGGGCAAAAGCGGCGAGCCGCGGAATCCGTAACGAGACATGTTAGCCTCTTGGCGAAGTGGATTCCTAATCCCGGAAGTTGTTGAATTCCAGCGGCAGGTCGGCCACTTCCTTGCGCAGCAGCGCCATGGTCGCCTGCAGGTCGTCGCGCTTGGCGCCGGTGACGCGGACCGCGTCGCCTTGGATGCTGGCTTGGACTTTCATCTTGCTGTCCTTGATGATGCGGACGATTTTCTTGGCAGCTTCGGTCTCGATGCCGTTCTTGATCTTGATGACTTGCTTGACTTTGTCGCCGCCGATTTTTTCGATTTTACCGATATCCAGGAAACGCACATCGACGCTACGCTTGACCAGCTTGTTGGTCAGCACATCGCGCACTTGACCCAACTGGAATTCGGAATCGGCATAGGCGGTAAGTTCGCGTTCTTTTTGCTCGATACGGGCGTCGCTGCCTTTGAAATCGAAACGGGTCGAGATTTCCTTGTTGGCTTGATCGACGGCATTCCTGACTTCGACGATATTGGCTTCGGATACGGTATCAAACGATGGCATGGCTGTTCCTCTTGGTTTCTGGCAAAAACTCGCTTTCGGCGGGTTCTTATAATTCGGATAACTGGGTATTTTAGCCGACAACATAGTGGGTGACCACCGTTGGGACTATAATCCTCGCGCTATGACTGCTCCGCTTCCCATCCGCTACGATTTTCCCCTGCGTTCCTTAAACACCTTTGGTATCGATGCCAGAGCGCAGGCCTATCTTCAGGTGAATTCTCCCGAAATGTTGTCGGCGGTGAGCAAGACGGCTGCGCTGGCGAAATTACCGCGACTGGTGCTGGGGGGCGGCAGCAATATTCTGCTGACGCGTGATTTCCCCGGCTTGGTGCTTCATATGTGTAGGCAAGGTATCGAGATTGCAAGTGAGGACAAGGATGCGACTTATGTGCGCGCGGCTGCTGGAGAAAATTGGCACCGCTTTGTGCAATGGACTCTGGCGCAAGGATTGGGTGGACTGGAAAACCTGTCCTTGATTCCGGGCAGCGTCGGTGCGGCGCCGATCCAGAATATCGGCGCTTACGGCGTCGAGATCAAGGATTGCTTTCATTCACTGCGGGCATATGATTTTGAAACCGGCGAAGTCTTCTCACTGGATCGTTCGGCTTGCCGGTTTGGTTATCGCGATAGCGTATTCAAGCATGCTTTGCGCGACCGCGCGGTCATTCTGGATGTTACCTTTGCCTTGCCCAAGCAATGGCAGCCTGATATTGCCTATGCCGATGTGGCGCAGGAACTGGCGGCACGAGCGATTGCGACACCCACCGCGCAGGATGTCGCCGCGGCGGTGATCGCGATCCGCACCCGCAAGCTGCCTGATCCGGCTCGCGTCGGCAATGCCGGCAGCTTCTTCAAGAATCCCATCGTACCAACAGCCCAGCGTGACGCGCTGTTGAGCGCTTTTCCGCAACTGGTGAGTTATGCGCAAGCCGATGGCAGTTGCAAGCTCGCCGCAGGTTGGCTGATCGACCAGTGCGGCTGGAAAGGCAAAAGCCTGGGGCAGGCCGGCGTGTATGAAAGGCAGGCGCTGGTGCTGGTCAATCGCGGCGGCGCTACCGGACAGGAGATTGAACGGCTTGCCGATGCGATCAAGGCAGATGTGATGGCCAAGTTTGGCGTGATGCTCGAACCCGAGCCGATCTTCATTTGAGAGCGATGGCGGTCGCCGCCATCGCTTATTTGCTCACTTGACTTGCCGTTTCAGGCCGCTATAAAGTGGCAGACGTAATCGAGCGTCTGGATCGTCTCGATATCGAAGCTGGAATTGCCCGGCACATTGAAGCTTTGGCCGCCTTCGTAGGTTTTCCATTCGGTTTCGCCTTTGAGGCGGATACGGCATTGGCCGGCGTTGAGTTCCATGACTTCCGGCGCACCGGTATTGAATGTCAGGGACGATGGGAAGATCACGCCAATGGTTTTCTTCGTGCCGTCAGGGAAAACGACGGTATGCGATACGCATTTTCCATCGAAATAGATGTTGGCCTTCTTGATGACGGAAACGTTGTCGAATTGTATGGTCATGGTGTCGAGTTCAATGTGGAGGGTTTTCGTTAGAATTTGTTCTAGAGCATTTTTAGCCTGACCGTACGGGCCAATCTCAAGCCTCCGGTGCTCTGCGTACGCCTGTACGCGTCCGCTCCTCGGCCTGACCTTGACTCCGCACGGTCAGGCTAAAAATGCTCTAGGGCTCGCCAAACGGACGTGATCCGGGTCCGTACGGCACTCGGAATCCTCATGTACCCGAGTACATTCCGGTTCCTGCGCGCCGGACGAACCCGCCTGGAGCCCGTTTGACGGGCCCCAGAGCAGGTTCTTATTGGCCGCTGTTTTTGCCGAGGCGCGGCAGCGCAACCGACGAGTCCGCAGACAGCAGGCCCACATTACTGTAGATGCCCAGCTTTTGGCGCGTGTCGGTGATGTCGAGGTTGCGCATTGTCAGTTGCCCGATGCGGTCTTGCGGCGTGAATGCGCCTTCGCCTTTTTCCATCGTCAGGCGTTCAGGCTGATAGGTCAGATTGGGCGATTCGGTATTCAGGATCGAGTAGTCGTTGCCGCGGCGCAGTTCCAGCGTGACTTCGCCGGTGATCGCGCGCGCCACCCAGCGCTGCGATGCTTCGCGCAGCATGATGGCTTGCGGATCGAACCAGCGCCCCTGGTACAGCAGGCGGCCGAGCTTGCGGCCGTTGTCACGATATTGCTCGATCGTGTCTTCGTTGTGGATGCCGGTGACCAGGCGCTCATAGGCGATGAACAGCAACGCCAGGCCGGGAGCTTCGTAGATGCCGCGGCTCTTCGCTTCGATGATGCGGTTTTCGATCTGGTCGCTCATGCCGAGGCCGTGGCGGCCACCGATGCGGTTTGCTTCCATCATCAGGTCGACCGGATTTGCGAAGGTGATGCCGTTGAGCGCAACCGGACGCCCTTCTTCGAAACGGACGCTGACTTCCTCGCGCTTGACTTCGACGTCGTCACGCCAGAATGCGACGCCCATGATCGGCTCGACGATCTTCATGCCGCTGTTCAGGTGCTCCAGGTCTTTCGCTTCATGCGTCGCACCCAGCATGTTGGAGTCGGTCGAATAGGCCTTCTCGACCGACATCTTATAGTCGAAGCCGGATTTGATCAGGAATTCCGACATTTCCTTGCGGCCACCGAGTTCCTGGATGAAGCGGTCATCGAGCCAGGGCTTGTAGATTCTCAGCGCCGGATTCACCAGCAAACCGTAACGATAGAAACGTTCGATGTCGTTGCCCTTGAAGGTGCTGCCGTCACCCCAGATGTCGACTTGGTCTTCCTGCATCGCGGCGACCAGCATCGTGCCGGTGACGGCGCGGCCCAGCGGCGTCGTATTGAAGTAGGTGACGCCGGCGGTCGAGATGTGGAACGCACCGCTTTGCAGGGCGGCGATGCCTTCCGCGACCAGTTGTTCGCGGCAATCGATCAGGCGGGCCTGTTCAGCACCGTACAGCTTTGCTTTTTTCGGGATTGCCTCGTAGTCCGGTTCGTCGGGCTGGCCCAGGTTTGCGGTGTACGCGTACGGAATCGCGCCCTTCTGGCGCATCCAGTGCAATGCTGCGCTGGTGTCGAGCCCGCCGGAAAAGGCGATGCCCACTTTTTGGTTGGCGGGAACGGACTGGAGTATGGTCGACATGATTTGTGCTTCGCTCGCTGGGTGAGATGATGGGTAAAACGGTGAGTGGGGCCTGGGCCTGATTAATTGAGCCGGCCCAGGACCAAGTATTCAAGCAGCGCTTTCTGGACGTGAAGGCGGTTCTCGGCTTCGTCCCACACCACTGATTGCGGACCGTCGATGACTTCGGCCGAAACTTCTTCACCGCGATGCGCGGGCAGGCAATGCATGAACAGCGCATCCGGTTCTGCGCGCTGCATTTTCGCGCCGTCGACAATCCAGCCTTCGAAGGCTTTGAGGCGGGCAGCATTTTCTTCTTCATAGCCCATGCTGGTCCAGACATCTGTTGTTACCAGATGCGCCCCGACGCAAGCGTCTGATGGATTGCCGAACACGGTGTAGTTTTTGTTGCCTGGTGCGACCAGGGCTGGATCGATCTCGTAACCTTTCGGTGTCGAGACGTTGACATGGAAGCCGAATACCTCCGCTGCCTGCAGCCATGAATACAGCATGTTATTGGCATCGCCGATCCAGGCCACCGTCTTGCCCGCGATCGAGCCGCGCTGTTCGATATAAGTGTAGATATCGGCCAGCACTTGGCAGGGATGATGCTCGTTGGTCAGTCCGTTGATCACCGGCACGCGCGAATTGGCGGCGAAACGATTGATGATGTCTTGGCCAAAGGTACGGATCATGATGATGTCGCACATGCGCGACATCACTTGCGCAGCATCCTCAACCGGTTCGCCTCGGCCAAGCTGGCTGTCGCGTGTGTTGAGGTAAATGGCAGCGCCGCCGAGCTGGTGCATGCCGGCTTCGAAGGACAGGCGGGTGCGGGTCGAATTTTTTTCGAACACCATGACCAAGGTGCGGTCGACCAAAGGATGATGCGGTTCGTAATTCTTGAACTTGCGTTTGATGATTCGCGCACGCTCGATCACGTACTCGAATTCATCAAGCGCAAAATCAGAAAACTGGAGAAAGTGTTTGATAGCCATAAAAGAAAACGGCAGCAAGTTGGCGCCTGCCGCCGGAGTTTGTAACCTGTTCAATTATAAGGGGTTTATGGGCGTAAAGACAGTCCGCCTCAATGATTTGATTTCTTTTATTTCTGTCTTGACAGAAGATAGTGATGGGGCTAAGCTGAACCCATGGAACTGAAACCTGTCGCACAAAAATTCATACTCCACTGGGGAGAAATGGGCACCCGTTGGGGGGTGAATCGCACCGTCAGTCAAATTCACGCCTTGCTTTACTTGGCAGGCAGGCCATTGCAAGCCGAAGAAATCGCCGATACCTTGGGCGTGGCGCGTTCGAATGTGTCGAACAGCCTGAAAGAGCTCCAGGGTTGGAAGCTGGTCAAGGTCGCGCACATCATGGGCGATCGGCGCGATCATTTTGAAACCTCCACCGATGTCTGGGAATTGTTCCGTACCGTGGTGCGTGAACGCAAGGAACGCGAGTTCGATCCGACTATCCGTACCTTGCGTGAATGCCTCGTCAGCCCTGATCTTTCGCAAGAAGAAAAAACGGTGCAAAAACGCATCGAAGAAACCTTGGCTCTCATGGAAACCCTGACTACCTGGACAGATGAAATGCTGCGGCTGGAGCCGGCGACCATGATGAAGCTGCTGAAATTGGGCGCCTCGGTACAGAAGTTCGTGCGCGGCGATGGAAAGGACGAGCCGGCCAATGTGGGGAAGGGCGGCGAGCAGTCAATTTTGCCGATGCTCTAATCCTTGGCAAAATTTTTTGCTTATGAATTTCTCTTAAGACAGAAATTACAGAATCAATGGATTTGTTTGTCTCCTGAAAGGTCTTTTATGAACACCTACCCGCTTACCCTTCTGTACGACGAGGCCTGTCCGCTGTGCAGGCTTGAAATGGACAACCTGAAGTCACGCAATGCCAAGGGTTTGCTGCGTTTCGTCGACATCTCGGCCGCGGATTTCGACCCCGCGCCGTATGGCGTGTCATTGGCGGACATGAGGGCTTCGATTCATGCGGTCAAGGCCGACGGCGAAATGGTAAAAGGAGTGGCGGTATTCCGCCTTGCATACGCTGCGGTTGGCCTCGGCTGGATAACCGCGCCGACCGGTTGGCCGGGATTGAGGCCTTGGTTCGACCGCGCCTACGCTTGGTTCGCCCGTAACCGCTACGACGTGTCGGACAAATTTGAATGGTTGCTGCAGGCGATTGCAGCGCGGCGCACCGCACAGCGCGTGCGCGCCTGCAAATCCGGGAATTGTCCGCTTTGACCTGCCCGAGGAACTTGCCATGAATGTTCTCATCTGCGGCGCAAATGGTTTCATCGGGCGCCACTTATGTATAGCGCTGACTCGCGAAGGACACAGGGTTGTTCGGGCAGTACGGTCGGCTGCGGCGCCGGGCGAGGTCGCCATCGATTATGCCAATGTCTTGCGCGCGGAAGAGTTCCTGCCGCATCTTGAGGGTATCGATGTCGTCATCAATGCGGTCGGCATCCTGAGTGAAAAGCCTGGGGCAAGCTTCGATGCCGTGCATCGCGATGCGCCGATCGCATTATTCAAGGCTTGCGAAAGCGCGGGCGTGCGCAAGATCATTCAGATTTCTGCGCTGGGCGGCGGGACGGAAACGTCCTTCGCACCTTACATGCGCAGCAAGCGCGAAGCCGATGCGCACTTGATGCGGTCGCGGCTCGATTGGGTCATCCTGCGTCCGTCCCTGGTGATCGGCGCCGATGGCGGCAGCAGCCGTTTTTTTCGCGCCTTGGCCAGCTTGCCGGTAGTCGGTTTGCCTGGCCGCGGCGAGCAGCAATTGCAGCCGGTGCATATCGACGACTTATGCCTGGCCGTAGTGCGCATCCTTGCGCCGGGCGGCATGTGGCGTTGCGTATTGGAAGCGGTGGGACCGGCGCCGATGAGCTATCGAGCGATGCTGCAGGCTTATCGCCGCGCGATGGATTTGCCGGAACCGCTGTGGTTGCCAGTGCCGATGGTTCTGATGAAAGCTGCCGCGGCGCTGGCGGCGAAACTGCCGCAACGGGTTTTTTCGCCCGATACCTTGCGCATGCTGGAACAGGGAAATGTGGCTGATCCCGTACCCTTTTCTCGTCTCCTGGGACGCATGCCGGTCGGCCCGGCGGCATGGTTCCGCGGCTATATGTCTGACATGTTGCGCGCACAAGCCGTCGCCGGATGGAGCCTCCCGATGTTCCGGATCGCGCTGGCGCTGCTGTGGATCGTGACCGGCCTGCTTTCGTTCGGGATTTATCCGGTTGCCGGCAGTTTGGAGCTATTGCAACAGCTTGGCTTGCACGGTGCAGGCGCTCTGGCGGCCTTGTATGGCGCGGCGCTGCTCGACTGTGCACTGGGCCTTGCCGCATTGCTGACACCGGGCCGCATCGTGTGGCGCCTGCAATTCGTCGTAATCCTCGGCTACACCGTGTTGGTCACGTTATTTTTACCAGGCTATTGGCTGCATCCGTTCGCCCCAGTACTCAAAAATATTCCCATTCTTGCGATGCTGATCGCATTGGATGCGCAGGAGCCGGCATCGCGGCGTTCGAGCTCGACATGAATACCTATCTCTTGCTGAAAACAGTGCATATCCTTTCCTCGGTCGTGCTGGTGGGAACCGGATTCGGCTCGGCCTTCTACTTGTTTTGCGCCAACCGCAGCCGGAATTTGCAAGCGCAAGCTGTGGTTGCACGCTTCGTGGTGCTGGCTGACTGGATCTTCACTACGCCTACCATCATCCTGCAGCCGCTGACCGGGGTGCTCTTGCTGCACATTGCAGGATGGCCGCTCAACACGCTCTGGATCATGTGGTCGATCGTCCTGTACTTGATAGCAGGCGCTTGCTGGCTGCCGGTGGTTTGGCTGCAGATCGAAATGAAACGCATGGCCGAAACCGCGCTGGCAAATGGCACCGCGCTGCCGCAACGCTATTGGCGCTTCGCGCGTTGGTGGGAGGCGCTGGGCTATCCGGCTTTCTTCGCGATGCTGGGCGTGTATTTTCTGATGGTGAACAAGCCGGCTCTGGGATAACGCGACACGAATGACTTAATAGCAATCCTCATAAAAAAACGCGACAGTCAAGTCGCGTTTTTTTATGAGGATTGCTATAAGCTCGCACCGAAAACGCCGATCTTCTTATCTCAATATAATTTTTGCGATGCCTCGTGCAATAACTGCTGATAGAGGGCATGCCGATAGGGCGCAATCTGTCCCGCTTCCAATGCGCCGAGCACCGCGCATGCCGGTTCGTTCAGGTGGTGGCAATTGTAGAATTTGCAGTTGCCCAAGTGCGGCGCAAACTCGGGGAAAGCGCGTTCCAGCATGCCTTCGCTTAAGTGATAGAGGCCGAACTCCTGGAAGCCTGGAGAGTCGATGACGGCGGTATCCGGATCGATCGAGTACAGGCGAGTGAATGTCGTGGTGTGCTTGCCGGTATCCAGCGCCGCGGAAATTTCGCGCACAGCGATGTCCGCCTCCGGCACGAGCAGGTTGATCAGAGAGGACTTTCCCATGCCGGATTGGCCGATCAGGATGGTCGACTGGCCTTGCAGCAACGGTCTGAGGGTGGCGCAAGCCGCTTGCGGTGCGGTGCGTGCCGACACTTCATGCACCGGGTAACCGAGCGCGGCATAAGTCTCCAGGCGCTGGCGGGTTTTCGGCAGCGCTGCCGGCACATCGATTTTGTTCAGTACGATGTGTGCCGCCACGCTGGCGGCCTCTGCCGCCACCAGCGCGCGAGAGATCAGGTCATCTGAAAATCCCGGCTCGGTTGCCACTACGATGAACAACTGCGTAACATTGGCTGCCAGCAATTTGGATTTGTATTGATCCGATCGATATAGCAGGGTCTTGCGCTCGGCGATCGACTCGATTACGGCCTGGTCGGGCGAGGTCTGCTTCAGGTTGACGAGGTCGCCGACTGCGACGTCGCTTTTTTTGCCGCGGGTTACGCACTGCAATTTGATCGCTCCCGCCTGCGCCAGGTAGTGGCGTCCATGCGCCGCGATGATGGTGCCGTTCAGTTGTTCCATCAAGCGAAGGATTGCACGAAAATCGCATCCACCTTGGCGGCGCAGATGAAGTCATTTTCCGAGAGGCCGCCTTTGCCGCAATTGACCGAATGGGTATCGAATTTTACGGTGCAGCGGTTGTAGGTCACGACCAGTTCCGGATGGTGATCTTCCGCATGGATCACATAGGCGATGGCGTTGATGAATGCCAGGGTCTCATAGTAATTTTTGAAGGCGTAGTTTTTGACGATCTTGCCATCCTGCAGAGTCCAGCCGTCTACCGCGTCGAGATAAGCGGCCACTTCGATGTCGTTCAAACCTGTGTCCAGGTGGCGGCATTTTTTTTCGAGAAGTTCTGCTGACGTGACCATGGTGCTCACCTTGAAAGAAGCTTGTTGATCCGTACGCTCGCCGGCGGGTGCGAATCGTAAAACGCGGAATGGATAGGATCGGGCGTCAAGGTCGAGGCATTGTCTTCGTACAGTTTGACCAGCGCAGACACCAGGTCTTGCGGGTCGGTATGCCGGGCGGCGAAGGCATCCGCTTCAAACTCATGTTTGCGCGATGTGATCGAGGTGAGCGGCGAAAACAGGAATGTGAACACCGGCAACACCAGCATGAACAGGATCAGGGCCATCGCATCGTTGCTCGCGCCCATCATCGGCTCGACGCCCAGGCCAGTGTAAAACCAGACCTGTGATTTCAAATAACCCAGCAGCGCCAGAAAACCCAGCGACAGCACAAACATCACCACGATGCGCTTGACGATGTGCTTCAATTTGAAGTGGCCCAGTTCATGCGCCAGCACCGCTTCGATTTCCTGCTCGGCCAGGCGCGACAGCAGGGTGTCGAAAAATACGATGCGCTTGGCCGCGCCGAAGCCGGAAAAATATGCATTGCCGTGCGCGCTGCGCTTCGAGCCGTCCATGACGAACAAGCCCTTCGAGGCGAAGCCGACGCGTGTCATCAGGCGTTCAATTCGCGCCTTGAGATTTTCGTCGGTCAGCGGCGTGAATTTGTTGAACAGCGGCGCGATCAGGGTCGGATACAGCACCAGCATCAGCAATTGAAAGCCGGTCCATACCAGCCATGCATATACCCACCACCAATCGCCGGATTTCTCCATCAGGGTCAAGATGACCCAGACCAAGGGCAAGCCGATCACCGCGCCCAGCAAACCGCCTTTCACCATGTCGGCGATAAACAGACCGAGCGTCATCTTGTTGAAGCCGAACCGTGCTTCCAGCACGAACTGTCTGTAATATTCAAAGGGCAGGTCGAGGGCGCCGGAGATCAGCGCAAACGCGACCAGCAGGGCAATCTGGTAAATCATGCCCGGGCCGGTCAGCTTGAATATTGCGACCGATAGAAATTGCAGTCCGCCCAGCAGCGTGAAGCCGATCAGGACCACGGCATTGAACACCATCGACAAGAGGCCCAGCTTGGTTTTGGCGATCGTGTAGTCGGCTGCTTTTTGATGTGCGGCAAGGGGGATTTTTTCGGCAAACTGCGGGGGAACCGCATGACGATGCGCCAGAATGTGGCGGATGTGCCGTGAGCCGAGCCAGAAGCGAACGATCAGGGTTAAAACGAGAAAACAGACGAACAAAACTGAAAACGCGAGAGAATACATGCTGTGCCTGTGAGAAAATGGCGGACCATTCAAGGAAAACAATTATGTCACAACCCGCAGAAACCAACGCCACGTCCGTCATTCCCGCCCGTCCCAATGAATTCAACCTGGTTTGGGTCGACATGGAGATGACCGGCCTCGATCCCGACACCGACCGCATCATAGAGGTTGCCGTCGTCGTCACCGATTCCAATCTGAACGTCCTGGCTGAAGGTCCGGTGTTTGCCATTCATCAATCCGATGAAACGCTGGACCGCATGGATGCCTGGAACAAGGGCACCCACGGCCGCTCCGGCCTGATCGACCGCGTCAAGGCGTCGACCGTGACCGAGGCCGATGCCGAGACCGCGCTGATCGATTTCCTCAAGCATTTTGTCCCGAGCGGCAAGTCGCCGATGTGCGGCAACACGATTTGCCAGGATCGCCGTTTCATGGCACGCGGCATGCCGAAACTGGAAGCATTTTTCCACTATCGCAACCTGGATGTGTCGACATTGAAGGAATTGTGCAAGCGTTGGAAACCGGAAATTGCCACCGGCTTCAAGAAGCACCAGAAGCATACCGCGCTGGCCGATATACTTGAGTCGGTCGACGAATTGCGTTATTACCGCGAGTACTTCATCAAACTTTGAAGCGGTGAAGGCGAAGAGCGCCGGCACTGGCGCGGTGCGGATTTCTCGCATATGATCCGGTAGTTGCAAAAATGGCACGCCGCTCCATCTGCGGACCGGAGCCCGTGCCGTCGCCAGACCATTGTCTCTAGAGGACCCAATGACCCATCCAATGACCAAAGAACATTTTTTCAGCATGCAGCACAGCGAGTCGGTGATAGCCGGCATGTCCGCAACGATCTTCGCTGCCTACGTCCAGAACAAGGAAGTCAACCAAGCCAATGAAGACGCCTATGTGCAAAAGGCTGTTGACATTGCCATCCGGTTGGCCGCACATACCGACAAGATTGTGAAAAGCGACGAAGAGTGGATGAAGAAGGACTAATCCCCTATAACGGCTGGACCGCGCCGACCGCATAGCCTTGCGCGAAATCCAGTCCGATTTCCTGCACCGCCGCCAGGATCGACTTGCTTTCGACAAATTCGGCAACGGTTTTCAGGCCCATCACATGTCCCACTTCATTGATTGCGGTGACCATTGCACGGTTGATTGAATTGGTCGCGATATCCCTGATGAATAACCCATCGATTTTCAGGAAGTCAACCGGTAGCGCTTGCAGATAGGCAAATGAAGACAGGCCGCTGCCGAAATCGTCGAGCGAGAATTTGCAGCCGCGCTTCTTCAGGTTTTCCATGAAAAGCTGCGCCTTGGCCAAGTTGGCGATCGCGGCCGTTTCGGTGATTTCGAAACAGATTTGGCGGGGCGCGATCTGGTAGCGCTCGAATTGTTCAGCGATAAAGTCTTGCAGATAATCGTCGTTCAAGGACACGCCGGACAGATTGACCGAATACGACGTGAATGCCTGATCCAATGCCTGGCTGGCGCGTCCGGCCTGGCGCAGTTCCTGCTCCTGCTTTTTGATGTGGCGGCACAGCGATTCGATCACCCAGCGATCGATGGATGGCATCAGGTCGAAGCGCTCGGCAGCGGGAATAAATGCGCCCGGCAGAACGAGGTCGCCATCGCCGTCCGCCATTCTTATCAGGATCTCGCAATGGTTAGGCACGTTGTTGCCGCTCAGGTGGACCACCGGCTGGGTATAGAGCTTGAAGCGGCCTTTCTCAAAGGCTTCGTTGAGGCGCGACACCCACAGCATTTCGCCATGCCGCCTGGCGACGATGAGATCGGACTCCTGGTAAAAATGCACGCGATTGCGCCCGCGTTCTTTCGCCACATAGCAGGCTTGGTCGGCGGCGCTGAGCAATTCCGATAAGGACTTGGTATCTTCATCGACCGCCACCATGCCAATGCTGACGCCCACTTCAAAAGTGCGATTGTTCCAGACGAAGCGGAAATCCTTGACCAGTTGCCGCAGCTTTTCGGCAATCGCATGCGCCTGGCCGGTAGGGCAATTCAACAGCAGCACGCCGAGTTCGTCTCCGCCCAAGCGAGCCAACACGTCGCTGTCGCGCATGGCGGATTGCAACATGGTGGACAGCTGCTGCAACAGCATGTCCCCGGCGCTATGGCCGCAAGTGTCGTTGACCAGCTTGAATTGATCGAGATCCAGATACAGCAAGGCGTGCCTGTCGCCTTCGTGCTTCGCGCTTGCCAGCGCCGAGGCGACGTGGGTTTCAAATTCACGCCGGTTGATCAGGCCGGTGAGCATGTCGTGCGATGCATGCCAGGATAATTCATGCCGAAGTTTGCGCTCATGGCTGACATCATGAAAGACCACTACCGCGCCCAACACGCGACCGTCAGCAGCGCGAATGGGGGCGGCTGAATCTTCGATTGCAATCAGCCGGCTGTTGCGAGAAATCAGTTGGCTGCGAGCCGACAAACCTATGGTCTGGCCCAGGCGCAGGGATTTCGTTACTGCATTCTCAAACAACTCGCCGCTGGCTTCATCGACCACCTTGAACACTTCTTCTATCGGTGCGTTTTTGGCCAGGCTGAGCGTCCAGCCGGTCAACTGCTCGGCCACGCGATTCAAGTACTGCACCTTGCCCGCCGCATCGGTTGTGATTACGCCGTCGCCGATTGAACTCAAGGTCACTTCCGCCAATTCCTTTTGTTCAGCCAATGCAATTTCGGACTGCTTGCGTGCCGTGACGTCCCAGATGATGCCGAGCGTGCGAATCGGCACGCCGCTCGCGCCGCAAAATATATGCGCTTTCGCCGACAGCCAATGCAGCGAAGAATCCGGCCAGATTACCCGGTATTCCAATTCATAGCCGCTGCGGTTCTCTATTGCACGTTGCAGAGTATCGTGCACATGCTGCCGATCGTCCGGATGGACGCAAGCGAGAAAGTCGCTGAACCTATGTTGCAGCGGGCGCTCGGAAAAACCGAGCAGGGCGGCACCTTTGGACGACCAGACCACGTCGCTGTGTATGATGTTCTCGCCGCACACTTCGGAGTCCCAGACAGCCATGTGCGCGGCTTCGAGCGCAAGCTCCAGACGCAATGGAAGATCATCGTAAGCCATCGGCGCTCCTCATCCTAGTCACGCTTTTTGCGGGAAAGATCATCGACTTTGAATCCTCTCTTGAAACTGACCAAAAGCAAAATTGGATACGTTAGATCTGCGGGTTAATCCTTTGTTTCCAAGGCGGTCTTATATCTTCGGCATTTGCCGGTAGGCCGGTCGGCGCCGTGGCTTTCTGTGGGGCATGGAGGAAAGCGGCGAATTGACACCGCCATGATTCATGTACAAGGGGACAAGGTGCCAGAGAGGCGCTTGCTTGCCGGATTTAGCGCAGCTTGCGACATCCTGGCATTTACGCCGGCCTGACTTGCGTATTCTCAAATGCATGGTTTTCGCTGCAGCTTAAGGTGACAAGTAATCGCGTTGCCTTGATCGCCGTGCCGGCAATGGTCGGGTATTATCTGCGCCATACTCGCGGTGGGGATGCACACAGAAGGAAGGGAAACGGATGGACGAATTATGGCGCGCGCCTCCGCCTTACGCGGCGTGGCATATTGCCGCCGCCCTGACCGGCGGTCTTGCACTCGACATGTATTTTGGCTGGCGCGGCCAACTTGTCACCGACTTGTGGGTGTTGGTGGTGTTTGCCTGGCTGCTGTTGAAAGGCGGCAGCCTCGAGAAGCGTGCCTTACTTGTCTGCGTGGCTATTGCCGGCCTCGGAGAGGTCATCCTTTCACTTGGCTGGGGGCTGTACGACTATCAGTTCCGAAACATCCCCATGTTTGTGCCGCCCGGCCACGCTCTCCTGATGACGCTGGGAATACTCGTGTCCCGGCGTGTTCCTGCGTGGGTCATTTGGGTAGTGCCCGCTGCCGTCCTGCCTTATGTCGCTTTTGGCCTGTGGCAGGGTTGGGACAGGTTGGGGGGAATCCTGTTTGCCATATTCCTGCTCTGCCTGCTGAGCGGCAAGGCACGGCTGCTATATGCAAGCATGTTCGTCTTGTCGCTGATGCTGGAGTTGTACGGCACTTGGCTCGGTAATTGGACTTGGCAACCCACAGTGCCTTGGCTCAAGCTTTCCAACACCAATCCACCGGTTTGCTCCGGGGCTTTCTATTGCGTGCTGGATCTGTTGGTGCTGGCTGGAACGAGAATGCTGACCCGCGCCGCCAGAGTGGTAGAAATAAATGAAAATACGATTCCAGAGAGCCGGTCAAATTGAATCGATGTGAATAAATTGCCGGGTGCGGCTTCTGCCTCATGGATAGTTTGCGGCAAGAGGAAACCAGAGGAAAATCCCTCCCGAACCCTGAAGCTTAATTCCATCGTATCCCTTACTTATCGCTTGACCGGGAATGCTTGTTACGCAGTTTGCGAGGCGCCTCGGTGCGCCCGGGATCATCCGGCCCTTGTATGCCTTCACGGCTGGTATCGACAAGGCCGCGTTCGAGATCAGCCGCCGCTTGCCGCATCACTTCGCGCGGTTTGCTGGCTTGGCTATCAGCCGATTCATCGTGTTCATGCGGCAGGCGCGGTGTCGGGGGCGAGGCCGGTTTGGCTCTTGCGGCGCGGGTGGATCGCCTGAAGATGGATTTCATATATTTTCGCCGTCAGCCGTTGATGATTTCGCCGCCATTCGGATGCAGCACTTGGCCCGTCATATAGGATGAATCGTTCGATGCCAGAAAAACATAGCAAGGCGCGATTTCGCTCGGCTGTGCCGGACGGCCAAGCGGCACATCACTGCCGAATTTTGCGACTTCTTCTGCCGGAAAAGTCGAGGGAATCAACGGCGTCCAAACCGGCCCCGGCGCCACGGCATTCACCAGGATGCCGCGCTTGACCAGTTGCTGCGACAACGAACGGGTGAAGCTGACGATCGCCCCCTTGGTCGCCGAATAGTCCAGCAAGTGCGCACTGCCGCGGTAGGCGGTGACCGAGGCGGTATTGATAATGCGTGCGCCGCTTTGCAGATGCGGCAGCGCGGCTTTGGTCAAATAAAACATCGAAAAGGCATTGGTGCGGAAAGTCTCTTCGAGTTGTTCTATGCCGATTTCTTCGACACTGCCCCGCACATGCTGTTCTGCGGCGTTATTGACCAGAATGTCGAGTTTGCCGAAGTTGGAAACGGCGCTCTGCACCAGCTTTTCGCAAAATTCCGGCTCGGCGATATCGCCCGCCAAGGCGATGCATTTCCGGCCCAGATTCTCTATATTGTTTTTGGTGAGTTCGGCGTCGGCCTGTTCGTCGAGGTAGGCGATCACGATGTCGGCCCCTTCCTTGGCGAAAGTGAGCGATACCGCGCGCCCGATGCCGCTGTCGCCGCCGGTGACGATTGCGACCTTGTCGCGTAATTTTCCTGCGGCTAAATAGTCGGGACGTATGGATTCCGGCCTAGGCTTCATTTCTCCTTCCAGGCCGGGTTGCCGGTCTTGGTGTTGCGGCGGGAGGATATTGGTTTCTTCTGGCATGGTCAGGTTCGGCGAAAATATTTTCGGGGGTGAAGATCAAAGCGAAGGGAAGCAGAGAAGAGGGGGCAAAACTTGGAAAACGCTATAACTCGATCCGCATCTTTTCCTGTTTTCTCTTCATCGCTTTTCTGGACGAGAACATTTCCGTGTCGCTCTCATCTTTCATCTTTGTCTTGGGAGAATGGCGGATGAGCGGCACGTCGTCTTCCCACTTTTGAAAGAGCGCTTGCGCGCGCCATCCGGCTTTGTCTTTTCTTTTGCTGGTCGGCATTGCTCTGGACTCCTATCACTTGACACGGCGCATTGAAACTGCACCGGAGGCTTTTGCAATCAATGATCGGTCAGAGTAGAAAGAAAATGCCCCGGTGTCTGTGTGTTGCCTCACATAGCGGCGCTAAACAGCTTTGTTGATGCCGCGTATCCGACAAAAGAAAAAATGCCTGCAGCAAATCTAAAATTGAGAACGATCGGCGCCGATGGCGCAGGCTGCATGCAGATAGCATGCAGCCTGCAGGATTGAAGCATCAAGAAGGGAGATGCAAGACCGGCTCCTGCCGGGATAGGCTTTTACTTAATGCAAGGTCGGTTGCCCGCAGCATTTTTTGAATTTTTTACCGCTGCCGCAGGGGCAATCGTCATTACGGCCGACTTTGGGCTCTTCGCGCTTGATGGGGGCGACGGCGGATTTGCGGCGCGGGGCCCAGAAGCGGTGGATCTCTGGAATATTCGACTCGATCTCGACCGACAGCTTATGGCACAGGACCGGTGTATCGACCAACGCCAGCTCATCTTCCTCGATCTCGTCCGCGCCAAGCAGGTAAAGCGGCCGCATCAACGGCGCCAGGTTCGAGTCCCAGATCGGCTGCCAAGCTTCCTGGCGCAATTGCATGCCTTCCCAGAAACCCCAGGCCCAGGCTTCGCCGTCGATCAGGGTTTTGCCTTGGTATTCGGTTTCGCAAAACAGCGGTTCGTATTCCTTCGGTGCGACTTCGAACGTAATCACGATTTCATTCATGAATCGCACGATCAGATTGACGATGCGTTCGAACTCTTTCTCATTCTTGAAATGCGGCGCTTCCTTGTTTTCGCCCCAGACGGCGGGCAGCCATTCGGACATCGGAATTTCTTCCGGCCCGATCGCGATCGCGGTCAGGTAGCCGTGCAGAGAGTCCATCGTCATTGCGTCGTCGGGACTGCGGTCGGAGAGGAGGAATTTGTCGAGTTCCTGGAATTCTTTGTCGGAGAGGGGTTGGTCTAGTTGCATCGAGTACTTGGAAAGACTTCGTTGATCAAGCGATATAGTTTAACGCGTTACATATGCAAGCGGTCCAAGCCGGGTTTAATCCTCCTGCTAAATCCAAGTACAGTTCCATGTTCGAAGTTATCTGTTTCCATGTGCAAATCATGATTCATGGACAGGTGCCGAGTGTTGTTTTGGTTGCCGAAGGACGTCCGGTAACGCTGATGCTAACCTGGCGTTCCGAACTGCCCAGCGGACTGGCTCGGCAAACCTTTAGCGTGGCTGTAGTGGCTCCGGTTCCAGTTGGTTGAAAGGCGATCGTGGTTAGCGTCGAAGCTTCTGTTATCTTCCAACCGGAGGAAGTGGCGGGTTGGCTTTGGATAACGATCGTGCCACTCCCGACCGGATTGCAGTTGACGCTGTCGGAGGACCTGCACATGACGATCCACCCTTGCTCCCACCCGCCGGCCCCACAGGCCGTGCCGGTAGGAGAGACGCACATTGAGATAACCGCATTACGCTTGATGGCTTCGCTGCGCGCCAGCAGCGCGCTGGCGACAAGATTGTTTGCATACGAAGTAAGTTTCATATTCAGTATTGCTTCGTTGTACGAGGGTATCGCAATGCCAAGCAGGATCGCCACGATGGCGACCCCGACCAGCATTTCGACCAGGGTGAAGCCACGCTGAACTTGCGTCCACATGTATTCTGTCAATGGCTGGTGCCGGCTGCTGCGCATGGCAGTTCCTTCCCTTATCGCTCGATATACCAATACACTCTGCGTTTGCCGATTTGACTCTGGCTATACGAACTGCTTGGATTGGAACCAGCTTCGATCGCCGAATTCTTGCCGCAACCGATACACACCGGGGTCTTGATGGTGCAATCGGCGTTCATGCAGACGTCCGGTTTTTCGGGGGGCGGCGGCAGGCCATCGCCCTGCACATGATCATCGCAAGTTGTGCCGGCCACAGGTGTGGCGTCGGTAAGATTGAGGTTGTACACACGCGTTGTGCCCAGGTTGGGTTTGCAGCTTCCAGGGGTCGGCACCGCGGGCATGTGCGTGGAGAAGGTGGTTACCCCAAAACGGGTTGCAGCCGTAGTCACCACTTGCTCAGTTGTACGCAAACCGAAAATCCAGCCCTTTTCGGTGGCAGTTCCAAGCGTGGCATTGCAGCTTCCGGCGGATCTGACTTGGGTCAAGGAATTAATGCAAATAAGCTCTGCATCACAACGTCCGCTGTCTTTTTCTGATGACAACCAGCTGGCAACAGCAGGGTTGTCTTTCACCTTGAAGAAATAGTTGGTCACGGCGGCAGCATGGGCGTAGAAACCGGTGCTCGTATTGTTGATCGGTTTTTCGCGATCACCGGAACCGAGATACAAGCTATAGCTGCCATCTGTTTCCGGTACCACGCTTGGACCAAACATGAATTTGCGATTGTCGGTGCAACTTGCTGTCGTTGAACAGCCGAGCGACGCAATCTTGGTTATATGCCAGTTGGTTGGGGCGGTGTTCAAGAAGCCGGTATTGGCATCCACGCCGGAAATGCGGTAAATGTTGCCGCCCAAGTCGGCTGCATAAGCAAACTTGGCGAGCCCGTTCGTGTCCGGCACGATCTTCACGTCGCCGACCACGCTACGGTCGGTGTCGAAAACTTTGAGCAGTGCGCCTGTTTCCGCGTCGAGCACATAAATCTTGTTGCCCATTTTGACGTGGCCGCCACTCGAACATGTATTCGGGTCGCTGTCTTCACAGTCGTCATAGCCGCCGCCCATGATGATCAGCGGCTTGGCACCTGACTCATAACCCGGTGCCCTGACTGTCTGAGGCAGAGACCAAGTCTGGCCAAGGTCGTTTAAATTCAGGTCGCCGGTCGCGCTGCAACCAGTATGGGTAGTGAGGTCTGGGCACCCCTTTTTCCATAGCAGCGATGGGTTGGCTGGGTCAGTTACATTGAAAGCATACAATGCCCGTCCGCCGCGCCGCATGGCAGCGTAAAGCCAGGTTTTGTCATCACTCGGTTTGTACGCCGCGATCGGCCCATCAATGGAATACGGCTTGGGTTTGTCGTTCGGATCGGTCGAGCCTGCGAAGCTGATCAGCGTCGAATTGTCGCGCAGGCGTTTGATGCTGCCGTAAAACTCAGGCGGCATGAAAGACCAAAACTCAGCGCCCGGCGCAACCCCGTTCTTGTCGGCTGTTTGGTTTCCATTGACGGCGCGGAACATGCCGTCATTGCCGCCATAAAATACGACGACGTCTGAACCATAGCTGATCGCCAGTGGATTCGAATGAATCACATCGCCATGCGCCGAGGGGCGCATCTCGGTTGTCGTCTTGCCTAATTCGCCATCGACATTTTTTCCTTTCGCCCAGTCGATGAGCAGGTCGCGCTCCGTGTTGTTGGCTGCGCCCAGATTCGCAGCTGTGACATTGCTGTTGTTGAAATCGGTCAGACTAGTGCACGAAGAAAACGTTGCCGAGCAAGTTTTTACCGTGCGTGTAGTTGGGCTTCCGCTTCTCAGTACGTAGGCTTGGGCGCCTTTTTCGACGATATTGCCATCTGGCTTATTTGACGCTTTAGTGGTAGCTGCATCACCTACGAGGCACTCTCCTTGCGGTTTGTTAGCCCAGTAGTTATCTGCATTTCCTGGCGTCCAGAAACTACGAGCACACGCGGTAATGAAACCAGTCCCGGAGTCGATCGCGGGTTGATTATCCGCGTCCCGCAAATTCAGTTGGGTGGTATCCAACTTATATTGCTTGAGATTCCCCATCCAGCGTGGCTTGGTATCCGCATCCGGCCGGAACATGCCGATATAAATCTGGTTCAGATAGGCGCCTTGGACCGTCGCACTGGCCGGCAGGCTGACTGCGGCGAACACGCTATTGACCGATTGGATCTTGGAGAGTGCATCATTGATTGCCGCCGCAATATTCGCACCCCCACTGCCGCTGGTGACCGCTGTATACGTGCCTCCACTCACGTCGGCCATGCTCCGGAGAAGTTTGCTCCAACCCGGCCCCTGGCCCGTCGTGACCGGGTCGACGTCGATGGTAAACGTGGTAACACCCAAGCTGCTATTCTTCATGAAGCGTGCCCATTCATCGCTCGGATTGCCTTGGGAACCGCTCGGCGTAAGATTGATTTGCGTCGCATCTCCTCCTGCTGCCGTTAACTTCGTATTCGCAAGTGTGTCCGCAGCGTTGTTTTCCTGGTTGGGGCCGTTGCTGATATAGATAATGTAGTATTTTGAACAATTGCCTGCAGCAGGAGCTTGGTAAATCGTGGCGTCCTTTGATGCGAGTGCATTTCCTGGCAATGCATAGACTGCATTATTCGCCGCTTTTGCACTAGCAGTAAGATTATTGCATTCTGAGCAGTTATTGCCTGTGTAGTCTGTCTTCGCTTTCCCATTGCCAGCGTAAGGTGCGAGTCCTTTAAAGTAATAGTAGACTTCCGCCATCGTTATTCCGGACGCGCCGCCGTTGCCTTTGTCCGCAAGCTTGTCGAAGCTTTGGACCAGCGTTTTGTAAAGACCTATGTTTGTTGAACTCATCGGCCGGATCGCCGCTCGCACATAACCACCGCTTACGTTGTTGTTGGGGTTTCCTGTTTCGGCGGAAAACATGAATCCGACATTGAATTTCGCCGATCCATCTGCATTAACCGGCAACCCATTCAGTGTGTTCGCCAGGGCCGACATTTCATTGTTAAAGGCTGTATTCCAGTTTGCCGTGTTGTCGATGATGAACAGTACATTCGGCAAGTCGCTACTGCTCTGACCATTACTGCCAGTGCTGTTGGTGTACAGGTCTATATCCGCTGCCGGCGCTGGCAGATTAAAAATCAGCAAAGCGACACTCAGCAAGCTTGTGAAAAAATGGGTTTTCATGATAGATCCCTATGTCATTACCGTTTCAAACGCATGGCTGACCCGCTGCCGGTGGGCATGCCGCATTGCACTGGGTCTGTGAAAGAGTTCGATTGATACCTTGATGCACTACAAGCGAGGTATTGGTGCCGACACCGCTCACCGTTGCAGCGACGTCCCAGACGACGCTGTAAGAGGTCGTACCCGAGTTGCCGGTGCCGTTGGTAAGTGCGTCAATACCAGTGCGGAGTTCGCTCCCGGGGTCCGTACTGCCTGCGCGGGTCGATGAGCTTACACAGGCCGGTGTGGCGATCTTGACGATATAGTTAATCGGATTGTCGTTGTTGATGCTGACACGGATTTCATCCGCCATGGGAGCAGAGGCGAAGTCCCAGGAATTTACCACTTGTTCGATGGCTTTATTGGCCGCTGCTATCGACTCGTTGTGAGTCTGCATATTGCCGACCGCTTTGAGATTGGAATTGCTGACGGTATATGCGCTGGTCACCATTACGGTAATGAGCGCCAACATGATAAGACCAACCACCAGCGTGGCGCCATGCTGGCTATGGGGCAAACGAAACGGTTTCATTATGGTGACTCCCTTCTGCCGGAAACGTCGACCAGGCGGACGGTAGTGGAAAAAACATGGCGCCGGTAGCCGTCATTGAACGGGCCGAGTGAATTGGCGCAAGTGCCGGCGGCATCGCGTGCAGCCAGGCAATAGGTTTTGGTATCCGTATGGCCGGGAGTGGTTTGCGCGCTGCGGGCGAGGACATATAGCTTGACAGCCACCGCGTTGGTCAATTGTGCAGCAGTGCAAGAGGCTGCAGGGCAGCGGATAAAGCTGTCGGGCATTCCGTCGCCGCGATTGGTCGGCAAGGTGTTGAGCGATGTGTTGGGCGAGGGCTGGACCGTACAGGTGGCTGGGTCAACCAGATTGACCGCGGCGGCGTAATTCACTGGCGTGTTTGGAGTGCACCGAGTCATTGTGTTGTCGATGCCGACTTCAACTGCCAGGCCTTCGATATTCTCAACTAGAGCGACTGGGGCCTGATGTGCCAGAGCCGGTGCACCGGTGGGGTCAAACGTCGAACGCATCAAGGTGGGAGTGTTGTCGCCCGGGGTGACGGAGTAATCGCGGATGTAATAAATATTGGAAACAAATTTGCGTAAAGGAGTGACCGCCGCCGTCGCGCAGTTTGCGCCTCTTTGGTGGAGGGAAAATGCAGCGGAGTTGGTACTTGCGCTCAAAATATATTCCATGATTGCGTAAGTCGTCGTGGCATCCGGGACTGTGGCCCACGCCGTGGATATCGTGGCGATGTTGGTCGTGCCGGAATAAGCGCTGATGGTGCGAGATTGGCCGGCTCCGGTTCCTCCAGTGGTCCGGATTATCATGCCGCTGTACACGTTGTTGGTTAAGGATGTCGTGGACGTTGCTCCGGGTGCTTGCAAGGTGATGGTGGTAGCCGTCGCACCTCGAGCGAGGCCGGCCGTTCCTGCACTGCAAAGCGAATTCTGGATATACAGTTTTCCGCTGGTATTGGCGTCGCAATTGGAGGCTCCGGCGATGCAGCGTTCCGCATGGCGCACCACCAGTACATCGGTATTGGCTTTTTTGTTCGTCACGACGGAGCTGCAACCTGTCGGAGCGGCAGAGTAGCTTTGGACGGGAATGCCGAGCAGGTTGTCTTTGTAGGCATCATTCCAAGTAGTGTAGTCCTGGCAGGGGTCGGGTACCGCAGTCGGTACATCGGTCGGCACCAGCGTCAAACTATGGTCGTCGAATTGTGGTGTGAATCCACCCCAAAAGCCGGCGTGCATGGCATCGTCTTGCAAGACTTGTATGGCAAAACGGCCATTTTCGATCACGTCATTGGCTTTGGACAGCTCTCGGTTGGCAGAAGAAAGGTTGACCAGCATCACGCCAAGACCCGCGACGACCAGCAAACTAATGGTGATGGCAACCATCAGTTCGATTAAAGAAAAGCCGAACTGTCGCCGCCGTGGGGTCGGCATACTGACGCGCAGCGTGGGGACAGGGCGGGGATTTTTCATGATCATTTTAGCGATGCGACATTGACGAGCGTGGTCACGACGCGTCTGCAGAGGTCGCCGGTACAGTTGGATCCGGAGCCTCCGTTATAGCGGTCTTTGCCGCAGGCGACGCTCGTGGGAGGTGCGGAAACTGGCCCCATACCCTGCCACGCTACCGTAACCATGTAATCCATTGGACCCAACTGTTCGACGCAACCGCGACCGCCGATCAAGGTGCCAATGTTGGTAGTGCCCGTCCTTTCCGCTGCACCCAACAATGCGTTACACCACTCGCCGGCATCGATTTGCGCTCTGGTGCTCGTGGTGATGGGGCAAGTCGTACCCGTACCGAGTGGATGGTCCGCTCCCGTGACATAATTTGCCGCGTAACTGCGATTGGCTGCAATGCGGTTAGCCATATCGTCCAGCAAAATCATCGCTTGGGCGCGTTGGTAGGATTCCATTTCCGACAGTTGCAGGCGCGATTGCAAACCTACCAAACCCAGCAGTCCGAATGTCAGAATGACGACGGTAACGAGAACTTCGATTAATGAAGTCCCTCGTTGTACATTGCCGATAGGGAAGGGAGTTTGCATGGCTACCACTTGTTGGTTGGGCACTTGGCACCGTCGCTGCTCAGCATCAGGTTGCCGTCGGGGGCCTGCGTGCCTATGGCGGTGAAGGTGATCACAAAGGACGGTACCGTGCTGGCGGTCGCGGTACAGGAATTCAAGGTCTGGTCAGGCGTAACAGTAAGGGTGTAATTGGCACTGACATCGCTGGGCAGCGTGAATATGGTTCCGACACTGGTGCTGCTGGTATTGGCCAGATAGACCCGGTTGGCCAACAAATATTGTTGCTCTCGATTGGCAAGATCCATCATTTGCGACTGCGCGGCGGCGCGTTTGCCGCGTTGGACGTATTTTTGATAAGCAGGGAGGGCGACTGCTGCGAGAATTCCAATGATCGCGACGGTAATTAACATCTCGATCAGGGTAAACCCTTGTCGACTGTTCTTTCCGATGCTGGCATTTCTCGTTGGGCTTTTCATGATGGTTTTTCCATGTTTTCGAAGCATGCAAATGGTTTCCGGATGGCAATGTTTTTAGTCTATATGAATTCAACAGAATGGCAAAAAAAACAGATGATTGGTTTGTTTTGCCTGATAGACGGTATTTTTCGATGATCTGGCCAGTGGTCCTTTGTGATAGCTAAATGGCAAAATTTTGCTGCTTGGCGATCTCTCCGCAACCCTTCTAAGCTTCCATTCCCCCCGTGTTTTATGCTTGCCCCGTACAATGGCAAACATGAACTCACTTGCCTCTCCCACTTTTTCCGCGCTGTCCCCCGATGTCGTACTCGACGCCCTCAACAGCATCGGCCTGCACGGCGACGGCCGTCTGCTTGCCCTCAACAGCTATGAAAACCGCGTCTACCAAATCGGCATGGAAGACAGCCCGCCGCTGGTCGCCAAGTTCTACCGTCCCGCCCGTTGGGCCGATGCTGCCATTCTCGAAGAACATGCTTTCGTAGCCGAACTGGCGGTACGCGAGATACCCGTCGTGCCGCCGCTGGCACTCGACGGGGGCAAAACCTTGCATCGATTCGCCGGCTTTCGTTTTGCCGTATTCGCAAGACATGGCGGACGCGCCCCGGAACTGGACGACCGGTCGACGCTGGAATGGATGGGTCGCTTCATCGGGCGCATTCATGCGGTCGGGGCATCGCAACAATACCGGGAGCGGCCGGCGCTCGATATCCTTAGTTTCGGAGAAGAACCGCGCGATTACCTGCTGGCGCAAGGTTTTATTCCGCCCGACCTGGAGGCGGCGTACCGCAGCGTGGTGAATCAGGCGCTGGATGGCGTGCGGCGCTGTTTCGATCGGGCCGGTTCGGTTGCCATGCTGCGTTTGCATGGCGACTGCCATTGCGGCAACGTGTTGTGGACCGACGCCGGGCCGCATTTTGTCGATTTCGACGACAGCCGCACGGGGCCGGCGGTGCAGGATTTATGGATGCTGTTGGCGGGGGAGCGGGCCGACATGGTGCGGCAATTATGTGATTTGCTGGCCGGGTATGAAGACTTTTTCGACTTCGATCGGCGTGAGCTGCATTTGATCGAAGCCTTGCGGACTTTGCGTCTGATTCACTATGCCGCATGGCTGGCGCGGCGTTGGGACGACCCGGCGTTTCCGGCGGCTTTCCCATGGTTTAACATGCAACGCTATTGGCAGGACCGGATTCTTGAGTTGCGGGAGCAGGTGGCGCTAATGGATGAGGCGCCGCTCCAGGTTTAAAGAGGGTCTCTAAACCTTTTGCGCGGCCACCGCCAGATTATCGAGCGATGCAATGATTTTTTCCGCTGAAGCTTCGGCATTGGCAATCAGGACTGCGCGCTCGATTGCGGTATCGCGCGCATGCCTGGAAAAATAGCCAAGCAGGTAATCCCCGTTTTCAAGCCCCTTGCGGCCTCGTTCATCGTCCTTGGCCAGACGCCTCACATACCATACCGAATAGCCGTTGGCCTCTTCGCAGCAATACACTTCAACCGAATGCATCGGCCCCAACGGCGATTCCTCCGGATCGGTGTGCCAGACCACCTTGTGCCATAGGTGGCTTTTCTTGGATTCGGGGATCAGGTTCATGGCAATCTCCTTTTCGATAATGTGATGTGACATCAAATGGCACTCCGGTCGATCCGGTTGGACAGCACGATTGATGTCGAAGTTTGGCGCACGCCCTCGATTGCTCCGACCTGATCGAGCAGGCGGTCTAGTGCGGCGGTCGATTGGCAGCGCAGGGTCAGCATGTAATCGATGCTGCCGCTGACGGCGCACAAGGTTTCGACCTCGGGCATTTTCTGCAGCGTCTTGACTAGGGTCGCCGCATGTTGCGGCGCTACGGAAATTCCTACATAGGCGCGCACAGCCGGCTGGTACAGGGTTTGATTCAAGCGCAAGCCATAACCTGCAATCACGCCTTGCTTTTCCAGCGCGGCGATGCGTGCGATAGCCGTGGTGCGGGCGATTCCGACTTGCTTGGCGATGGTCGATATTGGCAGGCGGGCATTGTCCAGCAGGAGGGCGAGAATCTTGTTGTCGATGTCGTCGAGTGCAGGGCCCATTTTGTGCGTATTGTCTCGCTGCGTGGTCAATTTGTATTGGAATCATACATTACGACGGCGCTTTGCCAGCTATTTTCTGACAAGGCTTGAAACTACACTTCTCTCATCCGTACCCGTTCCCGTAACGATAAGAGCCTCTAAATAAATGCCGCTGGCTGGAGCCTGTTCGAGTTCATAACAGGCTCTAGGCGCGCCGACGCAGACAGTACGTGCGTACGGCAAGGAGATACAACCACGCCATCGGCATTTATTTAGAGGCTCTAAGAGCCTGTTTGAAAATGAAAATTTACTCGAACAACCGCTTGAGTAGCAGG